>NZ_JBHYCQ010000003.1:349971-376469 GCF_051861465.1 Methyloversatilis sp.
GGGGGGGGGGGCGGGGCCGTTTTTTTGCGGTCTTTGTAGGTTTTAACCCCCGCCCGGGGGGGCGGGCCCCCCCGCTCCCACAGCCACTACTCACCCACAGCCACTACTCACCCACAGCCGCTACTCACCCACAGCCACTACTCACCCACACCCGCTACGCCCGCACCCGTTCGCGTCAGCGCACCCGGAACGGCAGATTCGCGGTCGCTGCCTTGCCCAGACGGTCGCGCACGGTGATGAACAGCCGGTAGGCGCCGGGTGCAGCGGGAGCGGTGAAGCGGACGCTCTGCGCATCGGCCTGCAACACCGCGACGTCGATGCGCGGCGGCACGGTTTCGAGGTCGCCGCCGGCGCGCAGGTCGGTCGCTTCGGCACTCACCTCCCACAACGTGGTCAGCGGTGAGCCGTCGAAGGATGCGGCGTCCACGCCGGCCGACATCGTCTGCCCGGGCGAGAACTGGTCGGCCGCGATGCCGATGCCGCGGATCCGTGGAGCGGCCTGCGTCACCGGCCGGCCCCAGGCGGCGGACAGTGCGTCGGTCATCGCGGTCGGGCTGCCGTCGGCCAGCAGCAGGCCGTGCCAGGTGCCCGTCTGTTCCTGCTTCGCCCCCCACAGGAAGGGGAAGGCGCCTGCCACCTGCGGCTGGTCAGCCAGAAAGGCCAGCGCTTCGCGGAAGAAATCGGCCTTCTGGCTGCTGGTCAGCTCGACCGGCGCGCCCCAGGGTTTGCGCCCCGCCTGCCACTGGCCGAGCGGCCCCAATTCGGTCACCACGACCGGCTTCGTGATGCCCAGCCGGCGCAGCCGTTCGGGCAGTTGGAACACCGAGCCGCCGTACAGGTTGAGTCCGAGCAGATCGACCGCGGCGCAACAGCGGGCGAGCGGTGCGAGCCAGTCGTCGCTGTTGTCCGCGACCACCATCAGCGTCGGGTGGTCGGGGTCGAGCGACTTCACGATGCCGGCCAGCCGGTTCACCTCTTGCCAGATCGGCTTCGGATCGGCGACCCCGGTTTCCACCTCGTTGCCGACGCCCCAGGCCAGCAGTGCCGGATGGGCGCGATACCGGGTGACGAAGCGGCGCACCGACTGTTCCTGCGCGCGCACCGCCGCCGGGTCATCCAGCCGGAAGCCGTGGCGCGGGTGGCCAAGCCACAGTCCCATGACCACCTTCATGCCCAGCCGGTGTGCCGCGTCGAGCACCCAGACGTCGGATTCGCGATACACCCGCACCACCTTGGCGCCCGCCTGCGCGAGCTTTTCCAGCGTCGCGCGGTCGCCTTCGAAGGCGGCGCCCTGCCAGGCCGGCGCGGTCGCCCATGCCGGTGCGCCCGCACATACCAGCAGCGGCAGCAGCAGGCGGCGGGCCATGCGAAAGAAGGTATTCAAGGTCATGCCGGGCACCGGGAAGTCCTGATCAGCCCGCCGCGAGGTGCGGCGGACACCGGTGAGAGCCCTGGCCGCGTATCGCGTTCCCGGGCGGCGCGGTCAGCTTTCAGTCAGCGTCATCAGGATGTCGGCGTACCAGGCGCAGTTCAGGCCGAGCGCCTCGTCGAGCTTACGGTCGCGTGTGCCGACGTCGAGCCGGGCCGAATGCACGCCGAGCAGCTGCCAGGGCAGATCGCCCTTGGCGACGCTGCCTGCCGGAGCGCGCATCACCACCGGAGCGCCGCTGGTGCCGCGATGGGTGCGTGCGTCGGTCAGAAAATAGCCTTCGCCCTGAAAGCGCAGGCCGAAGGACGACGCGATGACCGCGTGGCGCACCACCGGCATGTGGTGCAGCGTGTCGTGAAAGCCGAGCGGGAAACCGACCACCAGCAGCAGGCTGCCGACCTCGATCTGTCGCGCATCGACCTCCAGATGGGCCGGCGTGAAGGCACGATAGACCGTCTTGGCGGGCAGCGCCTCGCGTTCGATCTCGATTACCGCGACGTCGATTTCGCCCGCCGTGTCCTGGCCCTGACGCCAGATGCTCTTGCCGCCGCGGTACAGCGGGATCGAAAAGCCGGTGGATTCGGCCAGGTTGGCCGAGTCGGTGTGCAGCTCGATTTCGAGGCTGTCCGGGAAATGCTTACTCGGTTCATCGACCACCACGTGGCGGCTGGTGACCAGGAAAAGGCGTTCGTCGCGTTCGAAGAAAAAGCCGCTCGCGTTGGTCAGCACGCGCGCGCCTTCGAGCGTGCACACGCGCGCGGCAGTCAGCAATATGGGTTCGATCATCAAGGCAAGGTCCATTCAGTGGGCCGGGCGCCAGGGGTTGCAGGGCGCGGGCAGGGTGCGATGAGACGCAGGAAACCTGAGGGACGGCGCGACATCGTCATTGCTGTTGCGCTGCCGTGAAACATCATTGTGCCCCTCATTGCGGGTGTGGCGTGTCGGCGATCCGCGAGAAAGCGCTGCAGAAGGCATCGATTCAGGGCATAGTACAGGGCGGTGTAGATCGGCCGGCGGCGAATGTCGCGCGGCCATGACACCGCCCGTTGCATCCGCATTCCGTTCCCACCGGATTTTCACCCTCTGAAACCGGCGTCCCCGCAAGGGCCGTGTGTTGCTTCGGCACTCGCGGCAGGGACGCCGCAGGACGCCAGCGCTCCGGGATTGCCCCGGGCTCCAGTCCGCAGAGCTCACCCGCCGGTCACCGTGCAGGCGCTGCATCCTTTCGATGCGGCAAAGCGCGGACGATCCGCCTCAACCTGTCTGTCGGGCACGTGTGCCTGCAGACCACCGCTGATCAGCGCGCCATCGATCCGGCAGACCCCGGCACCGGCGCGCGGTCGGCGTGCCTGCACCCAATTCAACCTGGAGACTCACCCATGGCCAAAGAAGAACTGATAGACATGAATGGCGTCGTGACCGAAGTGCTGCCGGATTCGCGCTTTCGCGTGACGCTGGAAAACGGTCACCAGATCATCGCCTACACCTCGGGCAAGATGCGCAAGCACCACATCCGCATCCTCGCCGGCGACAAGGTGTCGCTTGAACTGTCGCCCTACGACTTCAGCAAGGGCCGCATCACTTTCCGCGAAATCGAAGGTCGTGGCGGTCCCGCCGCCGCGCCGCGCCGCCGGGTGCATTGATCGGTCGGTGACGGGTTAGCACGCGGCGGGGTCCGGCTTCCGGAAAACGGATCCCGGGGCGTCGCCCCACGTGGGAGCGGCGATCCACTGCCGGCCCTGCGTGCAGCCAGCGGTGCTCGCCGAAAACCTTGCTCGCCCTCGCCGCTGTCTTCACGCTGAGCAGCGACCATCGCTGCTCTATCGCGGCGAGGCCGCCGCTCCCACAAGCCTCCGCTCCCACAGGCCACAGCTCCCACCGGAAAATGTCCGTGCGGTAGCGGTGCGCTCCGCAGCATCGACAGTGCGATATCGCTCAGCGACCGCGCATCTTGCGCTTGCGCTCGTGCAGTTCCTGCGCCTCCAGCGACAGCGTGGCGGTCGGGCGGGCGAGCAGGCGGGCGATGCCTATCGGGTCGCCGGTGAACTCGCACCAGCCGTAGGTGCCGTCGTCGATACGCACCAGCGCCTCGTCTATCGTGTGCAGATGCTTGCGTTCGCGGTCGCGCACGCGCAATTCCAGTGAATGGTCCTCTTCCAGCGACGCGCGGTCCGACGGATCCGGCGTGCGCTCGAATTCGTGCAGGTGCTGCGTCGTGTCGTGCGCCGACTGCAGCAGCGCGTCACGCTCGGCGCGCAGCCGCTGGCGGAAGAAGTCGAGCTGGCTGGCCGACATGTATTCGCTGTCGGGCGCAGCCAGCAGTGCCGCCTCCGCTTCGGACAACTCGTCCGGGGAGAGAGGAAGGGTGGGGGCAATCGACATGGTCTGCCTCCTCGTTGTGGGGTCAGCATGAAAGGTGCGGCACGCCGGTTCCGGCAGCGCCGCGGCGAAGCGCACAGGGCGACCGTCACGATACACGCCAAAGGCGAAGCTTGTGCGCTACGTATCTGGCACGTGATGGTATGTTCGCCGCCATGTCCCGATACCTGCCCCGTGCGCGCGCCGACGCAGCGCCGCAGCGCCCCGACTACCGCCCCCGCCCGCAGCGTGCGCCTGGCTATCTGATCGCGCCGCCGCTGGATTTCGACCGTACCGGCAAGTTCTACATGGGACGCGAAATTTCCGACGTGATGGGCTGGCGGGCCGCCGACTGGCTGGAGCGCCCGGAGCGGCTGGAGGAGGAGCGCACCGACCTGCTGGTCGAAGCGCTCGACCTGCAGCCCGGCATGGTGATTGCCGACATCGGCGCCGGCACCGGCTATCTGTCGCGGCTGATGTCGCCCGCCGTGAAGCCGCACGGGAAGATCATCGCCGTCGACGTGCAGGGCATGATGGTGAACAGGATAGGGCGGCTGGCGCGCGAGAACGGTTTCGACAACATCGAGGCCGTGCGCTGCCGGGAGCATGACGCACAGTTGCCGCCGGCAGTGGTCGACATGGCGGTCATGCTCGACGTCTATCACGAGCTGTCCTTCCCGTTCGAAATGCTGGCCAGCATCGTGCGCGCCACGAAGCCGGGCGGTAGGATCGTGTTCGTCGAGTTCAAGGAAGAAGATCCGGACATTCCGATCAAGCCGCTGCACAAGATGAGCGAAGCGCGCGTGCGGCGAGAGGCCGCGGTGCACCGGCTGAAATGGGAGCGCACGATCGACCATCTGCCCTGGCAGCATGTTGTCGTGTTCCGCAGACCGGGTTGAAGCGGCTGCGGGCAGAGCGGCTGCAGGAGAGGTCTTTGCGGGAGCGGCGGTTTGTGGAGGCCGCCGCTCCTACAACCCCGCTGCCGCGTCACGCACACCCATTCTGTATAGTCCGGCCACCATCGCTTCAGAACCCGCACCTTGCTGAAACTTCTCCACACCGCCGACTGGCAGATCGGCAAGCTGTACGGCCAGTTCGAGCCTGACGACGCCGCGCTGCTCGCCGAGGCGCGCTTCGCCGCGGTGGAACGACTGGCGCAGCTGGCCAGCGTGCAGGGCGTGCACATGGTGCTGGTGGCGGGCGACGTATTCGACGCGCAGGGCGTGGCCGAGAGGACGATCCACCGGCTGTTCAACTGCCTGCGCGGCTACGCCGGGCCCTGGGTGATGATTCCGGGCAACCACGACGCCGCGCTGAGCGAATCGGTGTGGACGCGCGCCGCGCGACTGGGCGCGATCCCGCCCAATGTCACGGTGTGCCTCGCACCAGGCGCGGTGCAGTTCGACGCCCTGCGCGTGGCCGTGCTGGCCGCACCGCTGACCCAGCGCATCACCTACAGCGACCTGACCGCCACCTTCGCGGCCATCGACACCCCGACCGGTCTTCATCGAATCGGGCTGGCGCACGGCAGCGTGCAGGGCATCCTTGCCGAAGGCATCGATTCGTCGAATCCGATCGCCGCCGGGCGCGCCGCCGAGGCGCGGCTCGACTACCTCGCACTCGGTGACTGGCACGGCTGCCGGCAGGTCGACGCACGCACCTGGTACAGCGGCACGCCGGAAACGGACCGCTTCCGCGCCAACGACTCCGGTCGGGCCCTGATCGTCGAGATTGCTTCGCCCGGTGTCGAACCGGTCGTGACACCGGTGGTGACCGGGCAGTACCGCTGGTTCGACGAGAGCGCGACGCTGCAGGTGGCCAGCGACATCGATGTGCTGCTCGCCCGGCTGGCCACTTTCGGTCATGCGGATGTCGTTCAGCTCATGCTCGATGGCGAAACCGATCTGGCCGGACACGCCCGTCTGCGCAATGCCCTCGCGCAGACGCAGGGGCGGGTGCGCAGCTTCACGGCCGATCTGTCGGCGCTGCGCATTGCGCCGACCGAAGATGACATCGACGCGCTGGCGGCCGACGGCTATCTCGGCGAAGTGATCGACGAACTGCGCACTTTTCAGGGCGATAGCGGTGACGAGGCCGAGACGGCGCGCGATGCGCTGGTGCTGCTGGCCGGCCTGTTGCGTGACCGGCGCGGCACCAACGGGGCTGCTTCGTGAAGCTCACGCGCATCCGCATCGAGCAGTTCCGGCAGTTCCGCCAGCCGCTGCAGATCGCCGAGCTGGACCCCGGCCTCAACCTGTTCACCGGCCCGAATGAAGCCGGCAAGAGCACCGTCGTCGCAGCCATCCGCGCTGCCTTCTTCGAGCGTCACCGCTCGGGCAGCGTCGATGACCTGCGTCCGTGGGGCGATGCCTCCGCATCGCCGACGGTCGAACTCGACTTCGAAACCGGCGGCGTCGCCTACCGTCTGAGCAAGAGCTTCCTCGTCCGCAAGCGCTGCACGCTGATCAGCGGCGCGCAGCAGTTCGACGGCGCCGACGCCGAAGACCGGCTGGCCGACCTGCTCGGCTTCCGCCATGCCGGTCGCGGCGCCAGTGCGGCCGAGCACTGGGGCATTCCAGGCCTGTTGTGGATACAGCAGGGCACGGCGCACGACATCCGCGAGCCGGTCGCACACGCCACCGATCACCTGCGCACCGCGCTGAATACTTCGCTGGGCGAAGTGGCCAGCAGCGGCGGCGACGCGGTGACCGACGAGGTCGAGGCGCTGCGCAATGAACTGCTGACGCCGGCGAACGCCACGCCGCGCGGTCCCTACAAGGAGGCGATCGAAACCGAAGCCGCTCTGGCCCATGACATCGCTGCGCTGGACGTCGATATCGCCGCCTACCGCAACAAGGTCGACCGGCTCGCCGCGCTGCGCCGCGAACACGAGGCCGACGACGCGGAAAAGCCCTGGCTCGCGCTGCGCGCACAGGAACAGGCGGCGCGCCGCAAGTTCGATGAGGCCCGGGCGCTGGGCGCGCGACTGGGCGAAGCACAGCTGCGTGCAAGGCGCGTCGACGACACGCTGGCGCTGCTGCACAGCCAGCTCGAACGCCATGGCGCCGAGCAGAGCGAGGTCGAACAGCGCCGTGCGGCACTGACCGCCGCAGAAGACAGGCTGGCCGCGGCACAGGCCACGGCGCAGCAGTGGCAGCGCCGCAGCAGCGAGGCGGCGGCGCGCCACGATGCCGCGCGACAGGCACTGAACCGCGCCCGCCAGCGCGATACCCGGGCCACGCTGGCGCGCCAGCTAGACGAACTGACGCGCCGGCGCGACGCTGCCCGGACTTCCCTGTTGCAGGCCGAGACCGAAGCCGGTCGGCTGCGCAGCGCGCGCCAGCAGATGGCGGCCACCGAACTGCGCAGCGCCGATCTGGCCACCCTGCGCGCCCAGCAGCAGGACATCCGCACGCTGCGCCTGCGACAGGAGGCGGCCGCCACCCGCGTGCGTTTCACGCTCGACGAGGGCCGGGTCATCCGGATCGATGAAGAAAGCCTGACCGGTCAGGGCGAGCGTCTGCTGACCGAAGCGACCGCGGTGACGCTGCCTGGCCTCGGCAGGCTCGACATCACCCCGGGCGGCGCCGATCTGGCCGATCTGGGCCGCCAGGAAGCCGCGTTGCTCGATCGTCACGCAGCGCTGCTGGCCCGCCTCGGCGTCGAGTCGCTCGATGCAGCCGAAACACGTCTGCATATATATTCGCAGCATCAGGCCAATGCGCAGACCGCCGAGGCGGCGCTCAAGGCGCGCGCACCGCAGGGTCTGGAAGCGTTGCGCGGCGACCTGGCGATGCTCGAAGGCCGCCTGGCCGAAGCCACGCAATCGCTGGCGCGGCTCGCCGGAGAGCCCGACGACGGTTTGGCCCTGCCGTCGGTCAACGAAGCGGAGTCGCAGGAAGAGGCCGCGCGCGTCTCTGCCGCCGATGCAGCAAAACAGCGGGCTGCCGCGGATATTGCCGCTGCCAACGCGCAAAGCGCGGTCGACGCCGCGCTGCGCGAATTGCGCAACGCGCAGGCCATTCTCGATGCGCCCGAGCGTGCCGCACGGCTGGCCGCCGCGCAGCGTGCGCTGAACGAAGCGCTCGCCGGCCGTGCTGCAGCGGCTGCCGACATCGATGCGCTGACCGCGCAGTGCCGCGACGCGCGTCCGGACATCCTCGAGCAGGACATCAGGCGCTTCGGTGGCAGCGCCGAACAGCTGGAGCGCACAGCCAGCCTGCGCCGCGACGAACTGACCCGGCTCGAAGTGGAACTGCAGGCCGCCGGCGCACAGGGTCTTGACGAGCGGCTTGCCGAGCGCGCGCGCGACCATGCACGGGCCGTGCGCCGCACCACCGAACTGCGCCGCCGCGCCGCCGCGCTCGACCATCTGCTGACTTCGCTGAAAAGACATCGCAGCGCGCTGACCCGCCGCCTGCAGGCGCCGCTGCAGAAGCACCTCGATCGCTATCTGCAACTGTTGTTTCCGCACGCGAATCTCGGCATCGACGACCAGCTGGTGCCCGGTGCGCTGATGCGCTCCGGTGCCACCGGTGCGGAAAGCGGCCGCTTCGAGGAATTCAGCTTCGGCGCGCGCGAACAGATGGGCGTCATCAGCCGGCTTGCCTATGCCGACCTGCTGCGTGAAGCCGGTCGCCCGACGCTGATCATCCTCGACGATGCGCTGGTGCACAGCGACGATGAACGGCTGGCGCGCATGAAGCGCGTGCTGTTCGACGCCGCCACCCGGCACCAGATCCTGCTGTTTACCTGCCACCCGGAGAACTGGCGCGACATGGGCGTCGCCGCCCGGTCGCTCGAAGCCCTGAAGGCGTTGTGATCCGGCGGGCCAGCGTGCGGTGCCGATGACGCGCTGCAACCCTTGCCGGGCCGACATGCAGGCGCTTGCCAGAGGTTACGGGCACAATCCCGAGGGCGGTGCCCGGGGTCAATTCCCCGTCACTGCGGATGTCGGAACTTCGTTTTTTGCATCTGATCCCAAGGGCAGCTTATCCTTCGTTTTGTGCAGTGCGATTTGCGCCTGCCGGGCCAATAACGGAAAGACCTGCCTCATGAACGCTTTCCAATCTTCGCGTGGCGATGAGCCGACGCTGGATCCGCTGCTGCCGCGGCTCTACAACGTGGTCTATTGCAGTCGTGCGGCGGAAGGTGTCGATGCAGCCGATGTCGAGCGCATCATCGCTTCGTCGCGGCGGCGCAATCCGGCGGTCGGCATCACCGGCCTGCTGGTGTTCGGCAGCGGCGTGTTCTTCCAGTGGCTGGAAGGTCCGCGCGACAGCGTGACGGCGCTGATGGCGACGCTGAAGGCCGATGCCCGGCACGACACCATCGTCGAACTGAGCGCCAACGAAGAAGTGCGCGAGCGGCTGTTTCCCGAGTGGGACATGGAGTTCGTCGAAAGCACCGACATCCGCGAAGTGCTGCTCGATGCGCTCGATGACGCCGAAGACCCGAAGAACGTGGCCGCGCTCGGCGCACTGCTGGAACACATCGACGCGAGCGAGTTGAACCTGCGCTGACGCACCGGGTGGCAGGCTGTGCGGGTTGCCGTCAGACCTTCAGCCAGCCGCCAGACCTTTGCCGACGCGGGTCATGACATGCCGCGTGGCCTGCTCCAGCACGCCGGGGGCGAGGTCGAGCTGGCCGATGCAATTGCCGGTCATGACACCGGCGAGCCCATGCATCGACGACCAGATGTACAGCGCATCGAGATCGACCAGCGCCTGCTGTTGCGGCGTGTCGCCATGCATGCGTCGCAGCACCTGGCGCAGGATGTCGAAGGCGTGCGCGGCGTCGCGCACCAGGTCGGGATGCGCGGCGGACGCCGGCCACGGCGTGCTGAACATCAGCCGGTACTCCAGCGGATGGCGATGTGCGTAATCGAGGTATTGCCGACCCAGCGCGCCAAGATCGTCCCCGGGATCGTCGAACTGCCCGCGCGCATCAAGATGGGCGGCGAAGCCTTCGAAGCAGCGCCGCATGACCTCGGCCAGCAGGTGATCGCGGCTGGGGTAGTGCTTGTACGGCGCCTGGTGCGACACGCCGAGTCGGCGCGCGACGTCGCGCAGGCTCAGCTGCTCGATGCCGTGCTCGGCAATGGCTTCGCGCGCCGCCACGATGCAGGCATCGCGCAGGGCGATCGGTGCGTGTGCAGCGTCCTTCGTCTGGGGCATCCGGTCCGGGAAGCAAAATGATCCGGCGACAACGTTAACACGACGGCCGTGCCGGTCATGCCCCGGCGAACTGCGTGATGCGTTGAGCTACTTTCCCACGACGATATCGAGCACGGTCTCGACGTCCCCCTTCTTCACCACGAATGCCGCCTCATCGAAGCGGGGGGCGCGCAGCGCTGGACGCACCCCCTTCGATACCCCCCACGCTTCAGTCGGCAGGCCGATGAGGTTGGTGTCGACCCGTCGGTTGCCGTTCAGGTCGTGCACAACCGACACCGCGTAGCGCCCGGGTGCGACGTCGGCGAAGCGGCAGGTGACGCCTTCAGCGGCCGCGGCTTGCCAGCGCGCGCGTGCCGACGTGTTGTCCATCGGAAAACCGGTGTCCCGTTCGAACAGCGCGCAGCCGATCTCGCCGTTCGCTGCGGTCACGCCGCTCACGCGCACCACGATTTCGGCAGCCGCTCCGTTCAGCGGCAGCGCGCACAGGGCCAGCCGCCATGCAAGGCGGGCGAATGGAGTGATCTGGACAGACATCGGGCACCTCCGGTAGCGGAATCGTGACGGCACGGCAGCGGATCGGGCGCTCGGCGTCGCTGGGTGCGTCCGATGGCTGCCTGTGAGTACGGGTTGACACTGTCAACACACGGTGCCGATAATGACGATTGAAGTAGACGGCGTCAACCTCAAGCCGTCGATCACGTCACCCTGACCCTGATGCGAGGTTTCGCCATGTCACCTGCCCTGCCGCCGGGAAGCCGCCCTTTCATGCTGTCGCTGCGCACCCTGCTGATGGCGGCCGGCCTGTCCGCACTGGCGGGCGCGTGCGCGCTGTCGACGCCGTTTCCGCGCATCGACAGGGCCGTCGCCGGCGAGGCGGACGACGCTGTCGTGCTGGTGCTGACGCACATCGTCGTCGATGGCGCCCGGCGCGAGGAATTCGACCGCCAGACGCGCCGCGTCATCGACAGCATGGCGACACAGCCCGGCCTGATCGGCTATTCCGCGCGGCGCGAACTGTTCGGCAACGAGGCGTGGACGATGAGCGTGTGGGACAGCGACGCTGCGCGCGCCCGCTTCGTCCGTTCCGCCGTGCATCAGGAGGCCATCGCGAAAAGTGAGTCGGCGATGATGACCGTCCGGCTGAAGCGGCTGAACATGGCCCGCAAGGACGTGCCGCACGATTGGGCGGCGGTGCTGGAGCTGCTGGCGCAGCCGGGCAACGATCGAATGTATGGCAAATGAATGAACACTTTGCGTCTATATCGAAAGTTATAGATCGGCCGGTGAATGTCATTCGAAAGTGAAATCGGCGAATCAAAAGTTATCGATTCACGATGATCGGATGAGCGGTGCATCTGCATAATCCACTCGCCACGACCGGGGCCTGACGCACCAAGCGGCGGGAACGACACGTCTCGCGTCTACAAGTCGCTCATCACTGCCCTCCTCGCGGAGAGAAAGACAACAACAATGCGCAACACCCCTCACAGATTGCTGGCCGCGCTGGCACTCGCCGGTCATGCAGTGGCCGCGCAGGCGGCCGGATACACGTTCTCCCTGATTGAATTGCCGGGCGACGGATACACGATGGCAACCACGATCAATGCGGCCGGGCAGGTCATCGGTTCCGGCGGCCCGGATGGGTCAGCACAGCATCCACGGCTGTGGTTGGGCGGCGTCACCTCGACGCTCGCGTTGCCGCCCGCAAGCACCGCCAATGCGCAGGGAATCAACAACGCGGGACAGATCGTCGGCGCGCTCACCGGACCCGGGTCAAACAGCCAGGCCACGTTGTGGATCGGGGCGAACGCGACGAACCTCGCGCTGCCGCAGATGAGTTCAAGCATCGCTCGTGCGATCAACGATGCGGGTGACATCGTCGGTGATTCAACGTTCGGGGGTGGCCTGTCGAACGCCACGCTGTGGCGAAATGGCGCGGTCATCGTACTGCCCGGCATCGGCGGCCAAGCCCGTGCCATCAACAACGCAGGCCAGATTGCAGGCATCTACGCTGTCACCGAAGCGGGTTCGAACGGACCGACGGTCGTCACGTACCAGGCCGCCCGCTGGGACAACTACGTGCTCAGCTCGCTGGGCGGCCCGAACAGCCAGGCCTACGACATCAACGACGCCGGCGTGGTCGTGGGAGAGATGTTCAGCAGCGAAGGGTATATCCGCCCGGTGCGCTGGGATGGCACGGTCGCGACGGATCTGGGCACGCTGGCAGGTGAGTTTGCCGCGGCGTTCGGCATCAACAATGTCGGTCAGATCGTGGGGTCCGGCCTGAAGGCAAGCATCTTCGATCCGGCGTCGACCTTCGAGCAGAGGGCGTTCCTGTGGGATGGCCCTTCGATCATCGATCTCACCAGTCTGCTCGACAGCGAAACGCTGAGCGCTGGCTGGGTGCTTGAATCGGCGAATGACATCAACGATCAGGGCTGGATTGTCGGCAGTGCGTACAACACGCTGACCGACGCCCGCCGCGGCTTCGTGCTGGCGCCGGTGCCGGAGCCCGAAACCTGGGCGATGCTGCTCGCCGGGCTGGGTCTGATCGGCGCGATCGCCAGACGTCGCGTCACGGTCGTGTAATGCAGCGCGTCAGGCGGCGCCCGCCTGACGCGTCACGTCGCCGATTCGATCTGTTCCGACACCACCAGCCAGCGCTCTTCGTGGGCGTCGAGTTCGGCGTCGATCTTCTGCAGCGTCACGCCCAGTTCGCCGATTTCCTGCGGCGGCAGCGACGTGGTGAGACGCGCTTCGATGCCGTGCTTCTGCTTCTGCAAGTCGAGGATGGACTGTTCCAGCTTGCCCAGTTCGAGCTTCAGCGCCTTGAGGTTCACCGGCGTCTTCTTCATCGCCGGGGCGGGTACGGGGGCGGCTGTGGCGGGTGGCGCTGCCGAGGCTGCCGGCGTCTTCAGTGATTCCTTCAGGTCTTCGCGTGCGCGTTTCGCTTCATTGAGCAGGTAGCGCTGGTAATCGTCGAGGTCGCCCTCGAATGGTTCGATGCCGCCGCGCGACACCAGCCAGAATTCGTCGCAGACCGAGCGCAGCAGCGACCGGTCGTGGCTGACCAGCATCACCGTGCCTTCGAATTCGTTGAGCGCCATCGCCAGCGCTTCACGGGTGGCGAGATCAAGGTGATTGGTCGGCTCGTCCATCAGCAGCAGGTTGGGGCGTTGCCACACCAGCATGCACAGCACGAGACGGGCCTTCTCGCCGCCGCTCATCGTGCCGACGGCCTGCTTCACCATGTCGCCGCTGAAATTGAAGGTGCCCAGGAAGTTGCGCAGATCCTGTTCGCGACCGCTCTGCCCAGCGGGCAGGCCCTCGCGCGCCATGCGTGTCATGTGTTCGAGCGGATTGTCCTGCGGCCGAAGCACATCCAGTTCCTGCTGCGCGAAATAGCCGACGGACAGGCCTTTGCCCTCGCTCACCGTGCCGGTGGTGGCCTTGAGCGCGCGCGCTATCGTCTTCACCACGGTCGATTTGCCCTGGCCGTTGGCGCCCAGAATGCCGATGCGCTGGCCGGCCATCACGGTGCGATTGACATTGCGCACGATGGTGGTCGGCGGCGTGCCCGGCGGCGCCTCTTCCGGTGGCGGATAGCCGAAGCTCGCGTTCTCCATCACCAGCATCGGGTTGGGCAGATTGGCCGGTTCCTTGAATTCGAAGGTGAAGTCGGCGCTGGCCAGCATCGGCGCCAGCCGTTCCATGCGGTCGAGCGCCTTGACGCGGCTCTGCGCCTGCTTGGCCTTGCTCGCCTTGGCCTTGAAGCGGGCGATGAACTTCTGCAGATGGGCGATCTTGTCCTGCTGCTTGGCGTAGGCGTTCTGCTGCAGTTCCATCTGCTGTGCCCGCATGTCTTCGAAGGTGCTGTAGTTGCCGCCGTAACGGGTCAGCTTCGCCGCGTCGATGTGCAGCGTGACATTGGTGATGGCGTCCAGAAACTCGCGGTCGTGGCTGATGACGACCAGCGTGCCTTCGTAGCGCGTCAGCCAGCTTTCCAGCCAGACCAGCGCGTCCAGATCCAGGTGATTGGTCGGTTCGTCGAGCAGCAGCAGGTCGGACGGACACATCAGCGCACGTGCCAGCTGCAGGCGCATGCGCCAGCCGCCGGAAAAGCTGTTCACCGGATTGTTCAGTTCGGTCGTCTTGAAACCCAGACCGAGGATCAGCGACTGGGCCCGCGCCTGGGCGTCGTGCGCGCCGGCATCATGCAGCGCCATGTAGGCATAGGCCATGCGCTCGCCGTCGTCGCCCGCCTCGGCGGCATGCACTTCCTGCTGGGCCGCGAGCAGCGCGGTGTCGCCCTCGATGACGAAGTCGGTCGCCGGCTGGTCGGTTTCGGGCATGTCCTGCGCGACCTGCGCCATGCGCCACTGCACCGGTACGTTGAATTCGCCGGAATCTTCGTGCAGCGTGCCGTTGAGCAACGCGAACAGCGTGGACTTGCCGGCGCCGTTGCGACCGACCAGACCGACCTTTTCGCCCGGGTTGATGGTGGCGGTGGCGCCGTCGAGCAGCACCTTGGCGCTGCGGCGCAGGGTGACGTTCCTGAGTGTGATCATGCGGGTGAAGCTCCAGCGGACGTCCCGCAACGACAGGCGGCAAGACCAGGGAAGGGGTGGCGGGGCGGAAAAGACGGGGCAGGCGACCGAAAGTCGTGACCGGATGGTCGCTGCAGCCCGAAGTATCTTCGCCCGCGCAGGTCGCCGTCAAATCGAACGCGGGCGCACCGCGTGCCCG
This sequence comes from Methyloversatilis sp., assembly GCF_051861465.1. Classification (GTDB taxonomy): domain Bacteria; phylum Pseudomonadota; class Gammaproteobacteria; order Burkholderiales; family Rhodocyclaceae; genus Methyloversatilis. The sequence continues at coordinate 364,681 of NZ_JBHYCQ010000003.1, forward strand.
GAATGATCCGGATCAGCGGCGTTCCGCCCGGAAGTGACGGGATGGCGCCGGAGTTTCCGTCCGGCGCCCGCGTGCCCGCGCAGACCCGCCGTCCATTTCGTGTCCGCTGCCGGCTCTGACCGCAGGGTGAAGGCGATCCGCGTCCCGGCGTCATCGTTGCTGCGCCGTCGGGCACAGCAACGGGCAAGCCGGGTGCCAGATGGCGTCAGCGTCCTTCGATCAGTTCGCGTCCACGCAGAAAGCCCATTCCTTCGGCAATCGCCTGCGATGCGTAGAACAGCCCGAGGTCGGCTTTCGCGCCGACCAGTTCGACTCGCTGCGCGTCTGGACCGCGCGTGCTGACCGTGACCGTGAAGGTCCATTCGTTGCCGTGGCCGGACAGCGACGGGTTGTGGTTGATGAGGCGTTCGGTGCAGACGTGCATGTCGTGGTCGTGATAGGACTCCGTCTTCCATACCGGCACGTCCGTCGGTTCATTCGGCGTGATCTCGAGCGTCGTGGTCATTGATCTCTCCTCGCATCGTCATCGTGGATTCAGGCGCGCGGACCGGGTGGCCCTTCCGTTTTGCCGACGCCTGAAACGCAACGTTGCCCGCGGGCAGGCGCGGCGGTCTGTGCGCCGGCGGACGGATCGCCCCCCCCCCCGCGTAGCGCGCGCTCCGCGCACATGCCCGGCGGACCGCTCCTTGTGTTCGTTCCGGTACGGACGCGCCGGATACGGGCGCCGATGATCGGGGTCACGGTCGACTTGACCGTCTGCGGAGACACCCTCATGAAAACCCACCAACCATCACTGCGCACGGCCGCGACGCTTGCCTGTCTGGGCGTGCTGCTGCTCGCCGGCTGCGACGGGCAGGGTCCCTTGCCTGTCACGCAATCGCCCTCGACTGCGCCGGCTGCGATGCCGTCGAACGCGACGACCCAGTCGATGCCGGAATCCGAAGCGAATCTCGACGATGCCGGCGTGACGACCCGCGTGACGACTGCCCTGCTGGCCGATCCGAGCGTCAAGGCTTTCCCGATCGAGGTCATTTCGCTCAAGGGCGATGTGCGCCTGGTCGGTGTGGTCGACACCCAGGCGCAGCGCGAGCGGGTGCTCGAGGTGGCGCGCGGCGTAGACGGCGTGCATGCGCTGCACGATGAACTGACGCTGCGCAAGCAGTGAGGCTCAAGCGGCAACGCGACCCCGGCGCGGTGCCGCCGTGGCCTAGGCGTCGATGAACTGCAGCCGCGCCAGCTTCGCGTAGAGTCCATCCTGCGCCAGCAGCTCGGCGTGCGTACCGGTTTCGACGGCGTGGCCGTGCTCAAGCACGACGATGCGGTCGGCCCGCTGCACGGTGGCGAGGCGGTGCGCGACGACCAGCGTGGTGCGGCTGGCCATCAGCGGTGCCAGGGCGGCCTGGACCATGCGCTCGCTTTCGGCGTCGAGCGCCGACGTGGCTTCGTCCAGCAGCAGGATGGGCCGGTCGGCCAGGATGGCGCGCGCGATGGCAATGCGCTGGCGCTGGCCGCCGGACAGGCGCACGCCGCGCTCGCCGAGCGGACTGTCATAGCCGCCCGGCATGGCGCGGATGAAGGCGTCGGCGAAGGCGGCTTCGCAGGCGGCCCGCACTTCGTCATCGCTTGCGTCAGGGCGTGCATAGCGCACGTTGTCGGCGACGCTGGCGGCGAAGATGACCGCTTCCTGGGGGACCAGTGCGATGCGCGCGCGCACCGCGGCCGGATCCGCTTCGGCGAGCGGTACACCGTCGATGCTCACCGTGCCGGACTGCGGATCGTAGAAGCGCAGCAGGAGCTGGAACAATGTGGACTTGCCGGCCCCCGACGGCCCGACCAGCGCGACGGTTTCGCCGGCCCGCACGTCGAGGCTGAAGCCGTCAAGCGCCGGCGTGTCGGGCCGGCTCGGGTAGCAGAAGCGCACGTCGCGGAACGTGATGTCGCCGCGTGCCGGCGTCGGCAGCGCGCGCGGTGAGGACGGCGCGGTGATGTCGGGCTGCGTATCCAGCAGTTCGATCAGCCGCTCGGTGGCGCCCGCGGCCCGCTGCAGTTCGCCCCACACTTCCGACAGCGCGCCGACCGAACTGGCCACCATGGCGGCGTAGAACACGAAGGCCGACAGTTCGCCGGCGCTCAGCCGGCCTTCCAGCACATCGTGTCCGCCGACCCACAGGATGACGGCCACCGAGCCGAACACGAGCAGGATCACCATCACGACCATCAGCGCCGAATGACGATAGCGTTTCACGCCGGTGTCGAAACTGCGCTCGACCAGCGACGTGAAGTGTTCGCGGTCCGCGTCTTCGTGGCCGCACGCCTGCACGATGCGGATGGCGTGCACGCTTTCATCGACATGGGTACCCAGGTCGGCCACCCGGGCCTGGCGCTCGCGCGACAGCGCACGCACGCGCCGGCCGAAGATGACGATGGGCGCGACCACCAGCGGCACGCCCGCCAGCACCAGCAGCGTGAGCCGGCCGCTGGTCAGCGCCAGCATCACGAGGCCGCCGGTCAGCAGCAGCAGATTGCGCAGCGCGATCGACAGCGTCGATCCGACCACATTCTCGATCTGCGCCGTGTCGTTGGTCAGCCGCGAAATCACCTCGCCGGTGCGCCCGGCTTCGAAGAATGACGGCGGCAGCGTCAGCAGATGCGCATAGACCCGGGTGCGAAGATCGGCCGATACCCGCTCGCCGAGCCAGGACACGTTGTAGAAGCGCAGCCAGGTCGCGCCCGCCAGCAGCACGACCAGCAGCAGCGAACCTCCGAGCGCCCGATCCAGCCAGGCGGCGTCACCGGCTGCAAAGCCCTGGTCGATCACGCTGCGCAGACCCTGACCGAGCGCCAGCGCGGCGCTCGCCGCCAGTACTAGACCGATGGTGGCCAGCAGCAGCCGACCCCGATGCGGCTTCACCATTTCGAACATCACCTGCCGCGCACGCTGTACATCCGTCACACTGCTGACTCCTTGTTGTGGCTGTTTTGTTGTATATTCCGGCCCCTATCCGAAGTGCGCGGGTGGCGAAATTGGTAGACGCGCTGTCTTGAGGGGGCAGTGCCGCAAGGCGTAAGAGTTCGAGTCTCTTTCCGCGCACCACACATTCAGTATCTCAAGCGCTTCATTGCGCTTCTGTTTCACCTTCCGGTCGGCCCGGCCGGAAAATCCACGTCTTGGTCAGGCATGCCGGGCACCGGTTGCGATGTTGCAGCGCAAACCGTGTCACGGCATCGCTTTGCTACCATCCGTCTCGCAATTCCGGGCCCGTCTCAATACAGAAAAAAATTCCGGTCACGTAACCGGGACAGAATTCGGTCGGAGGAGGAGAAACTGATGGCGTTGGACAAGGTACTTCTGGGCCGCTTGTTGCAGTTGAACGAGCCGTGGACGGTACGCGATTTTCGCTTCGATCCGGATGCCCGCAAGCTGGACGCCTGGGTTGGCGTCGAGCCGCCGCGCGGCTGGTTCGCCCGCGTGCGGCGTCAGCCGGCCGAAGGGCCCGAGCGCGTATGGCGCCACATCGACCTCGCGGGCTGGCGCTGCCATGTGCATGTGCAGGCGCCGGTCGGCGCCGATCTGAGCGCGCTGCCGTGGGCCGGTACGGTCGACATGCCGTTTTCCCAGGCGCTCTCCAAGCACGTCTTTGCACTGTTCAACGAAGGCGTGCCGCTGAACGGCATCTGCTCGATCACCGGCATTCCGCTGCAGGAACTGTGGAAGTTCAAGTATTCGCTCGATCAGGGCAAGACCGCCATCGCCGCGCCGTCTTCGCAGCCGGTTGATCTGGCGCCCGCCGGATCGGTCGCGCCGGCGGCGCTGGCGGACGACATTCCCGATCTGACCGATCCAGTCTGGCTCAAGCTGATCGAAGGACAGGTCGATCTGGATATCCGTGCGCTGAGCCTGAAGCTGCTGATGACCCGCCTGCGCAGCCAGCTGGAAGTGATCACCGACGAAGAAGTGCGCATGCTCAAGCTGCGCGAGCTGCATCGATATTTCGTCAAGAACTCGCGCATGCTCGGGCACGAACTGTCCCAGCTGCGCGCCAGCTGACGCACGCACCGTCTTCATGAACAGTCAGACCAAGCCGGAACTGAGCGGGCGCATGATGGGGCTGTCGGAGGCGACGGCCTTGATTCGCGGCGGTGGCTATTACAGCATCGCCGGCGACGAACTGCTGCTGCGCGAGTTGCCGCGCGGGCACTGGATCGGCGGCACCATTCCGTATTTCATGGGACAGGACGGCGGTGTCACCACGCGTGACCAGCTCTATGTCGCGCAGGTACCGGTCAGCAGTGGCGTGCCGCTGATGCGCTTTTATGACCAGATCAGTCTGGAGCGGGTATGCGCCGACGCACCGGAAAACGGCTTTTCGATCATCGTGATCCCCGCCTTCTCGGCCGTGCACTCCTTGTTCGCGCGCAACGCGCCGGGCTACGAGGACATGTACCTCAAGCCGTTGATCGGCTGGATCTCGGGCATTCACCTCGACGATCTCGGCCGCGCAAGTCCGCTTGCGGTCAATGGCGAAACGCTGGAATTCGAACCCGACCGCGCGCTGGTGATGCATGTACCGCTGCCGGCCGACAAGTACGCGCACATCGACATCATCAATCTGTTCACGCCGGGTGAGGGTGACAGCATCCGCTTCCCGGCCAAGGGCTTTTCGGTCGGCGAGTGCCGCATCAATGGCGAGCCGGCCAATTTCGCGCGCTATGTCACCACGAACGCGATCGACACCCGCCTGCCGCTGGTCGCCGATTACAGCGGCGCGATGATCAACGTGAGCATCAAGGCAGTCGATCTGGGCAAGGGCGTGGTCGATTTCTACGCGCCGGTGTTCGACGATGTCGAATACCGCTTTGCCGCGCCGGTGCCCGACTACGTCAGCGCCTTCCAGCAGGCGCTGCGCGCGCGCGACGGCGGCCAGGCCGGTCCGGTCGGCTTCAGCTGCAACTGCGTGCTGAACTACCTGTACAGCGAACTCGAAGGCAAGCGCGTGCCTTCGCTGCTCGGCCCGATGACCTACGGCGAAGTGGCCTATCAGCTGCTGAACCAGACGCTGGTCTATCTGACGATCGAAGGCTGAGCCGGGGCCTCTGAAGGGCACGACCCGCTAGCGAGCGACGCTCCCACAGGAACAGCTCCCACAGGAACAGCTCCCACAGGAACCGCGCGGCCGCGCCGACAGGGGTAGCATGCCGGTTTGTTCCTTCAACTGCTCCGCATGAACGATACCTCTACCTCGCAGCGCCGTCTGGCGCTGGTGATCGACGCCGACAACGCGCAGCCGTCGCTGATCCAGCCGGTGCTGCTGGCTGCCGCATCGCGCGGCCGCGTCACGGTGCGCCGCATCTACGGCGACTGGACCTCGCCCAACATGACGAGCTGGAAGGCGCACCTGCTCGACCATTCGATCCGGCCGATCCAGCAGTTCCGCATCGTCGGTGGCAAGAATGCGACCGACAGCGCGATGATCATCGACGCGATGGACCTGCTGCACTCGGGCCTCGTCGACGGCTTCTGCATCGTGTCCAGCGACTCGGACTTCACGTCGCTGGCGCGTCGCATCCAGGAAAGCGGCCTGTTCGTCATGGGGGTCGGCCGGCGCACCACGCCGGTTGCCTTCCAGCGCGCCTGCGAAGAATTCGTGTTCACCGACGACATGCGCGCCGCACCTTCCGCCGCATCATCGACATCGAAGCGGCGTCCGGCCGAACGGACCGCGTCGGCGAGCCCGGCCGGCGCAGCGCCGGCACGCGTCGAGGCACCACGCAAGGCACGCAGCACGCAGCCGGATGCGCAGGTGCTCGATCTGCTGTCGCAGGGCATCCGTTCCGCCACCGACGAAGACACCGGCTGGGCGGGTATCGGGCGGGTCGGCCAGATCGTGCGCCAGTACGAACCGGGCTTCAGCAACAAGGACTACGGCCACGCCAGCCTGTCCGGCCTGCTGGAAAGCCATCCGGAGCTGTTCCGCCTGCGCAAGGGCGACAACGGCCAGGCCCAGGTACAGCTGATCGAAAAGCCGGTCGAGCGTGTGGTCGAACCCGCAGCGGACGACACCCCGAAGGCCGCAGCGCGACCGCGGCGCAGCCGTCAGCCGCGCAAGGCGCCCGCCGATTCGGGGGCCGCGGACAGTGTGGCGGTCGCCCCGGCGCCGGTGCCCGCCGACCCGGCGCCTGACGCGCCGGCCGCCGTCGACCCCAAGGCCGCAAAGCCGCGGGCGCCGCGCCGCAGCCGGGCACGCAAGCCGGCGTCTGCTGCGACGCCGCAGGACGGCGAGTGAGCGCAGCCGCAGCCGCGCGCTTCGACTGATGCGGGCGGACCAGACGCTGGTGGCGCGCGGCCTCGCGCGCTCGCGGACCGTTGCGCAGGCGATGATCGCGGCCGGCCGTGTCGCGTGGCGGTCGGCGGCCGGTCGCGTGATCGTCACCCGGCCGTCACAGGACATTGCGGCGCACATCGAACTGGTGGTCGAAGCCAGCGAAGACGATCGCTTCGTGTCGCGCGGCGGCCTGAAGCTGGCCGGCGCGCTGGCGCACACCCGGCTGGCGGTGGCTGACGCGGTCTGTCTGGATGTCGGTCAATCCACCGGCGGCTTCACCGACTGCCTGCTGCAGGCGGGTGCAGCACGCGTGGTCGGCGTCGATGTCGGCCACGGTCAGCTCGACGCGCGCTTGCGCGGCGATGCGCGCATGACCTGCATCGAGCATGTCAACGCCCGCACGCTCGATGCTGCCGCGCTCGGTCGTCACCTGCCCGACGCTGGCTTCGATCTGGTGGTGTGCGACGCCAGCTTCATTTCGCTGACCCTGCTGTTGCCGCAGTGGCCGGCCCTGCTGAAACCGGCCGGACAGGTGCTTGCGCTGGTCAAGCCGCAGTTCGAACTCGGGCCGGAGGCGCTCGGAAAGGGCGGCATCGTTCGCGATGCGGCACAATACGCGGCCCTGGAGGTGCGTCTGCGCACGTTCGCCGAGGCGAACGGTCTCAACGCACTGGATTATTTCGACAGCCCGATCACCGGCGGCGACGGCAACCGCGAGTTTTTCATGTTCGCCATGAAGCCGCCCGGAACAGACCACGATGAATGACTCGACCCCGCGCGTGTGCAGCGTTGAATTCTTTCCGCCCGCGACCGACGAGGGCGCGGAAAAGCTGCGCGCCACGCGGCGCCAGCTGCGCCAGCTCAACCCGGCCTTCTTTTCGGTCACCTACGGCGCCGGCGGCACCACGCGCGACCGCACGCTGGAAACCGTGCTCGAAATGCAGGCCGAAGGCCTGAATGCGGCCCCCCATCTGTCGTGCATCGGTTCGACGCGCGACAACATCCGCCAGCTGCTGCAGCGCTATCAGGCCGAGGGCATCCACCACATGGTGGCACTGCGCGGCGACCTGCCATCGGGCGTGGTCGATCCGGGCGATCTGCGCTACGCCAACGAACTGGTCGAATTCGTGCGCGCCGAAACCGGCGACTGGTTTCACATTGAGGTGGCAGCCTATCCGGAGGTGCATCCGCAGGCGCGCAGCGCCGAGAAGGATCTGCAGGCCTTTGTAGGCAAGATGAAGGCGGGCGCCGATTCGGCGATCACGCAGTACTTCTACAACACCGACGCCTACTTCGCGTTCGTCGACGATGCGCGTGCGATGGGCGTCGATGCGCCGATCTACCCCGGTATCATGCCGATCGCCAACTTTTCGAAGATTTCGCGCTTTTCCGAAGCCTGCGGCGCGGAAATCCCGCGCTGGATGCGGCGCAAGTTCGAAGGTTTCGGCGACGACGCGGCCTCTGTCCGGGCCTACGGGCTGGACGTCATCACCACGCTGTGCGAACGCCTGCTGGCCGGCGGCGCACCGGGGCTGCATTTCTACACGCTGAACCAGGCCGGGCTCACCTCGACCATCTGGCAGCGGCTCGGTCTCTGAGGTTCGTCACGACATCATGCGCATCTTTTCCGTCCTTGCCCTGATCATCGCGCTGCTCGGTGGCTACACCTGGATCGTGCTGAGCTGGAGCTATTCCACCGGCGAGCGTGCCGGGTATGTGCAGAAGTTTTCCAACAAGGGCTGGTTCTGCAAGACCTGGGAAGGCGAACTGGCCATGGTGACCATGCCCGGCACACTGACCGAAAAGTTCGAATTCAGCGTGCGCGACGCCCAGGTCGCGAAGCAGCTGAACGAAAGCATGGGCCAGCGCGTGTCGCTGCACTATGAACAGCACATCGGCGTGCCGACCAACTGCTTCGGTGAAACCCAGTACTACGTCAGTGCGGTGCGCGTGGTCGAACCGACCGAGGTGGAACGCCGGCTGATGCAGCAGGCGCCGATCGTCACGCCTGCGCCTGCCCCGGCAGCCGCCCCGGCTGCGCCGGCGCAGTGACGCGTTCGCCACGCGGGCTGGCCTTCCTGCTGGCGGGCCTGTCCGCCATCGGGCCGTTCGCGATCGACACCTATCTGCCGGCCTTCCCGGCGATCGCCGCCGATCTGGGCGCGACGCCGGTCCAGGTCCAGCAGACGCTGACCGTCTATCTCGGCTTCTTCGCGCTGATGACCCTGTGGCACGGCGCTCTGGCCGATGCGCTGGGCCGGCGCCGCGTGGTGCTGTGGATGATGGCGATGTTCTTCGCCACCTCGGTCGGTTGTGCCATGGCGACCAGCATCGAACAGCTGTGGCTGGCGCGCGCACTGGCCGGCATGTGCGCTGGCGCCGGCATGGTGATCGGCCGCGCCATCGTGCGCGACCTGTTCGATGGCGCGCAGGCGCAGCGGCTGATGAGCACCATCCAGCTGCTGTTCGCGCTGGCACCGGCTGCAGCGCCCATCATCGGCGGCTGGGTGTTCGGCCTGTTCGGCTGGCGCGCCACCTTCTGGTTCCTCGCCGCCTACGCGGGGGTGCTGTGGGTGGCCTGCTTCATCTGGCTGCCGGAAACGCTGGATCCGGCCCACCGGCGCAGCCTGCATCCGGTCAAGCTCGGTCGCGACTATGCACACATGTTCGCCCACCCGGCGTTGATCGCGCTGGTGCTTGCGGTATCGATGAATTTCGCCGGCTTCTTCCTGTACGTGCTGTCGGCGCCCGCCTTCCTGATGGACCACCTCGGCGTATCGCCGCAGGGCTTTGCCTGGCTGTTCGGCCCGACCGTGGCCGGCATGATGACCGGCTCGTGGATCTCCCGTCGGCTGGCGGGACGCATGGCGCCCATGGTGCAGCTCAAGCTGGCCTATACCATCATGATCGCGGCCGCCTTCGCCAACGTCGCGCTCAATCTGGCGACCACGGCCAGTCTGCCCTGGGCGGTGCTGCCCATTGCGCTGTACAACATCGGTCAGGCGATCGCGATGCCCACACTGTCGCTGCTGGCGCTCGACCTGTTTCCGAAGTCGCGCGGCATGGTGTCGAGCTGTCAGGGCTTTGCCCAGTCACTGACCAATGCGCTGGCGGCCGGGCTGGTCGTGCCGTTGCTGTGGGGTGAGCCGCTGCATCTGGCGGTCGGCATGGCCGGCTTCATCCTCGTCGGCTGGCTGGCCTGGTTGCGCTACCGCTCGCTGCAGCCCTGACGGGCGCGGCCCTGTGGGAGCGGCGGCGGTTTTGTGGGAGCGGCGGCCCCGCCGCGATACGCACTCTTCACATTGATGGTCACGGCACTATCGCCGCGAGGCCGCCGCTCCCACAGGCCGCGGCTCCCGCAAAACCTTCACGGCTCGCAGCCCACTGCGTCGTCTCCTGCGCCAACGACAGGCGCACCCGCTTGGGTCACCGACCGTGCGTGCGCACCACCTGTGATTTATTCCCGGTGCGCACCCCTTCGGTGCAGACGCTGCCCTGCATACAAAACCCCATCTTTATCAGCTGGATGGAGTCAAAAAGAACTCATAAATTATTGAAATAAGTGAACTTTCATCGTGGACTGGTTCGTGCATACAGCACTCGCCCCCGCATCCGGGGCGACAACCGGAGTCGTTCATCTTCAACCAACCAAACTGGAGACGTCCGCGATGAAGAGAAAGATATTGGCAACTGCGATGGCGCTGGTCGGCAATGTGGCCGCATTCAACGCCCTGGCGCAAACCGCGCCTAAGCAGTTCAGTCTGATCGAGGCAACGGTGCCGCAAATCCAGGAAGCCTTCCAGTCGAGGCTTCTGTCCGCAGAGCAGCTGATCAACATGTATCTGGCGCGCGTCGCTGCATACGACGATGCCGGTCCGAAGCTCAACTCCTATATTTATGTCAATCCGCAGGCCGCCGCCACGGCGAAGGCCATGGACGAAGCGCGCTTCTCGCCCAACACGACCGTTGGTCCGCTGTACGGGGTTCCGGTCATCCTGAAAGACCTGATCGACACGTATGACATGCCGACCACCGGCGGTGCGGTGGCGCTGAAGGATTCGATTCCGCCGGTCGATGCCTTCCTGACCCGGAAGCTGCGCGAAGCCGGCGCCATCATCATCGGCAAGGCATCGCTGACCGAGTTCGCGAATGGCATGACGAGCGGCATGCCGGGCGGCTACAGCGGGCTGGGCGGCTACTGTTTCAATCCGTACAACCCGGTGCCGCTGCCCGGGGGCGACGGCCGCCCGTTGCTGAGCCCGCGCGGCTCCAGCTCCGGCTCCGGCATCGCCGCTGCGGCCAACCTGTCGGCACTCACCATCGGTACCGAAACGTCGGGGTCCATCCTCGGTCCGTCGGAAGCGAATGGCATCGTCGGCATCAAGCCGACCGTCGGTCTGGTCAGCCGCATCGGCATCATTCCGATCACGGCCGACCAGGACATCGCCGGCCCGATGACCCGCACCGTCACCGACGCCGCCATCATGCTGGGCGTGATCACCGGCTATGACCCGGAAGATTCCTCGACCGAAGCCTGCCTCGAACCGGGCAACTGCTTCAACGACTACACGCCCTTCCTGAAGGCGGACGGTCTGGCCGGTGCACGCGTTGCGGTGCCGCCATTCCCGAACAACCGCGCCGACATCATGAATGACGCGATCGCCAAGATGGAGGCGCTCGGCGCGACCGTCGTGCGGATTCCGGCGCTGGGCGCAGTGACGGCGCCCGGCATCTCGCGCTACGGTCAGAAGCGGGACATCAATGCCTATCTCGACCGCCTGCCGTCCTCCTTCCCGATCCAGTCGCTCACCGACCTGATTGCGTACAACTCGGCCAACACCGATCTGAATACGCTCAAGTACGGTCAGACGAACTTCCTCTCGTCCGAGCTGCAGGACCTCAGCCCCGGCAGTGCCGACACGGCGAAATACCTGGCAGATCGCGCACTCGGATTCACGCAGTCGCGGGGCATCATCAACGATGCGCTGAACGGACCCGACGGCGAGCGCGGCACCGAAGACGATTTCGATGCCGTGGTGTTCTCGGGCACCGGAGGTTCGGGCCTGTGGGCGCGCGCCGGCTACCCGACGGTCATCATCCCCTACGGATTCGTCACCCAGGATGGCGCCCAGATTCCGTCGGGTGTGTCATTTGCCGGCCGGCGCTTCGGCGAGCCCCGACTGATCGAACTGGCCTACTCGCTCGAACAGGCGTCAATGGGACGCGAGCCACCGTTCAGCACCCCCGCGCTGCCAACCGACGTGGTGCTGCGCGGCGACATCAACGGCGATGGCAAGGTCAACGGGACCGATGTGTCGCTCGTCGCGCGCCGGCTGAACCAGACGGCAAGCGGCCCGTACGACAAGGCCGACATCAATGGCGACGGCAGGATCACGGCACTGGACACGCGCCTGATCACCAACCTCTGCACAAAGCCGCGCTGTGCGCTGTGATCGGCTGCAGTTC
>NZ_JBHYCQ010000004.1:0-360534 GCF_051861465.1 Methyloversatilis sp.
GTCGAAGCGATGACCGATCATAACCACGGCATGTAAACGGACGATGAAGCGGGTTTTTCTACAGCCTCAACGTTTGAGTTAACCGGAGCAGTGGGGTATGACGACGTTTGGGCCAGAATGAAATGGAGGCCCAAACGGCGGCATACCCCACTGCTTCCGGTTGAATGATGGAATGGACTCCCCCGACCTTTTGGCGCCCAATCAGGCACCTGCCGGTCGTCATGGGTGTGGGGATCGGCCTTCAACCGGAGGAGTCCGCCATGAATGCTACTACCGTCGCTGTCGATCTTGCCAAGAGCATCTTTCAACTCGCCGTCGCCGATGATCAATGGCGGCTCACCGAGTCTCATCGCCTCACCCGCAAGCAGTTCGAAGCCTGGTTCGCCAACCGCAACGTCTCTCTCGTGATCATGGAGGCCTGTGGTTCGGCTCATCACTGGGCTCGCTGGCTCACTTCACTCGGCATCGAAGTGCGGCTGCTGCCCGCCGCCTATGTGCGCGCCTACGTGCGCCGCAACAAGACCGACGCCGCCGACGCGCGCGCACTGCTCGAAGCTGCCCGCGCATCCGACATCGAGCCCGTGCGCGTGAAATCAGTCGAACAGCAGGCGTTGCAGGGCCTGCATCGCATCCGCGCCCTGTGGATGGCTACGCGGACAGCACGCATCAACGCGCTGCGCGGCTTCTGCCGCGAATTCGGCCTCGTCATTCCGGTCGGCGCGCGCACCGGCATTGAGGCGATCAGCCGTGTGCTGGCCGATCCTGCCAGCGCTGTTCCGACTCTCATCCGAGAATCGATGAAGCTGCTGGTAGAGGAAATCCGTCTTCTTGAAGCCCGCATCGCTCGGCTTGAGAAGGAACTGTCGTCTCTGGCGCGCCACAGTGACGCCTGCACCCGGCTGCTCACCATTCCAGGTATCGGGCTGATCACCGCCACCGCCATGGTCGCCGCCACCGGCGGCAGCGTTGCCCACTTCAAGGACGCGCGTCACTTCGCCAGCTGGTTCGGGCTCACACCCAAGGAGTTCTCGTCCGGCTCGACCCGAACGCTCGGGCACATCTCCAAACGGGGCGATCGTTACCTGCGCATGCTGCTCACGCACGGCGCCCGCGCCTGCCTGAGGGCCGCCGCACTCGCGGCCAAAGCAGATCGCGCCCTGGACCCGCTCAGGCAGTGGGCCGTGACGCTTTCGGCGCGCACCCACCACAACAAGGCCGCCTGCGCACTGGCCAACAAGCTCGCACGCATCTGCTACGGCGTGCTGCGTGACGCAACCCGCTACGGTGACCCGCAACCCCGACTGGCGCGCAAGATCGAGCGCACCAGCTGGCCGGTCGCCGCCTGAACAACCCTTCAACCGATATCCCACCAACCCTTGCAACGAGACTGATCATCCATCATGGCAAAACGGGTCACACCCACGGGGACTTACGCCGATAACCCTTCCGGCAGCTTGCGTGCCGCTTGTAGCGATTGGCGATCCCCGCGCAGATTCCATGTCGGCACGGGTCACACAGAACCCGCTTCAGATGCCGGATATACGACTGCAAGTGATTCACCCGACTACGCCAGACTATTGATCAGCCTTGATTCTGGGGGGAGTCCATATACGAATGGTTAGGCGTCACTGCAAGTCGCTTCGCCAGTTTGTCTTGCGCAGATTCGTTAGCTCGCCAGTGATTGCATTTTCATACTCAGACCCAATTCGCTCTTTTTCGATGGCAGCGGCAAGTCGTCGTCGTTCAATCTCCACAGCTTGAGCGCCCCTAATCCGAGCAATGAGTTCTAGATGTTGGACACGATATGAGTCCGCTGGCAACGCCTGGGCTCCGATGTCACTAAGCTCAGTCGGAACGCTACGATATGCCGCCATTGCGGTTTGCTTCTTATGCTCAAGACGATCGATTACTTCCGCTAGTTCGGCATTGAACTGCTGTCGGTCACTAGGGCTAAGGTCGGCCAGTGGCGTTGCTTCATCCGCAACCTTAAGTAGGCATTGTCGTATGTCGACTGAGAATACCAGTTCCGCTCGGGACGGCTTGGGCGCTGAGGCTACATCCGACATTTTTGCCGTTCTCGGCGGACTATAAAGGCCCGCGCATTCCGGAGTCGCGAGCATTTGATAGTCCAGAACTGCGTTCGTGCGCAGTCGCTTATAGGCAATCGCAAGTCGGTCGTTCAGAAGCTTCAGTTCGACCTCCCGCTTCGCGATCCCTTCTTCCAGGACTGCTTTCTGGTAGAGCGGGATCACCGTGAAGTAAAGGCTTCCGACCGTGATCAACACAAGGCAGAACTGCGCGAAGTGGCTCAGACGAGGAAGCCATACATCCCACTTGCTCAGGCTCGGGTGTGACGCCTGCTTTTGCCGCGACAGCTGCCGTGCAAGGCTTGCGCGATTTTTCTTGGACCGCAGCATTGTTTGTTCGTGACGCCTAACTTTGTTTTCTGGCGCAGTTTTGCGCCATAACTATGGACGGTGCCGGATAAACACAAAGAATTTTCATTGGGGGGCTTCTTTTGTTCTCAGTTGATTGGCGCGCCGTGTGCTGGACAACTATCTGTTGAACGAACACAAAAAACCTCACCCCTCGTATGTCACGCAAGTGGAGCATATCAACGGTGTCTGTTCCATCAGTCATTTATCCGAGTGGTGACGCGATGGGGCGCGCCCCATTGCACAGGGTCGTTCGGGCGACTTCTCCCATTCGCACCTGTGCGGCCAGGGTTGGGGCCGTGGCCATGGTAGTCACATGCTTCGCTGCTTTTCGAAGCAGAAGCTTGACGCATGCCCGGGCATGCCGCGCTGTCAGCGGATAGATTGCGGCCTTTCCTGCTTCTTTCCGGTCTCGCTGCCGCACATATGAACGCTTCCACCTTGTCACCCCTCCAGACCGAATGGTCCACGCTGCAGCAGGACCACGAGCGCCATGAGCGTTACGCGGTCGGGATCAAGGTCGCGGCGGTGGTGCTGACCGCCGGTGCCGCGCTGTTCGGTTTTCCGTTCGAACTGGCGGCACCGCTGATCGCCATCGTCTGGGTGATCGAGGCGATGCTGCGCACGGTGCAGGGGCGTCTGGGTCAGCGATTGCTGAAGGTGGAAACGCTGATCGCCGACGGGGCTTCGGAGTACGCGGCGTTCCAGTTGCACACCGAGTGGCAGGCGACGCGCCCGGGTGCGGCCGGGCTGTTGATGGAGTACGCGAAGAGTGCGCTGAAGCCGACGGTGGCCTTCCCTTATCCGCTGCTCCTCATCCTGTCGTTCGTGCTGTCGCTGCCGGGCTGACGCCCGATTCGTCGCGCCGGCTTGCCGAAGGTCAATACACGCGCGCCGGAGACGCGCACTATGGGGGAGTGGCCGTATGCCGGCCGCCTGCAGTGATCCCTCGCTTGTTTCCGGACCGCCCGAATGTCAGAACCCCGTTCACGCCCCTGGCTTGTGCCGATCGCCATCGCGCTGCTGGCCATCGCAGCCTTCTTCGCGTGGAAGCACTTCCAGACGCCACCACCGATCGACGCCTTCGCTTCGGGCAACGGTCGCATCGAAGCGACCGAAATCGATGTCGCCAGCAAGACCGGCGGGCGCTTGGCCAGCGTGACGGTGCGCGAAGGCGATGATGTGAGCGCCGGGCAAACCCTTGCCGGCATGGATGTGCGCGCACTCGAGGCCGAACTGCACATGGCCGAAGCCCAGGTCGCCCAGGCGAAGGCGGCGCATGTGGCGGCGATCGCGGCGGTCGGCCAGCGGCGCAGCGATGTCGCCACCGCCGGCGCGGTGGTGGCACAGCGGCAGGGTCAGTTGGCGCTGGCCGAAAAGGACATCGAGCGCACGCAGCAGCTGGTCGACAAGGGCTTCATTTCGGCCCAGAAGCTCGACGTCGACCGCACCGCGAAACAGACGGCGCAAGAGGTGACCCGAGCCGCCGTGTCGCAGTTGGGTGGCGCGCAGTCGTCGATCGAGGTGGCCCGTGCGGCGGTGGTGCAGGCGGCGGCAGCGGTCGAGGCGGCGCAGGCGCGGGTCGAGCGCATGCGGGTGGACCTGCAGGACGCGGTGCTGGTCGCGCCGGCCGATGGCCGCGTGCTGTACCGGCTCGCCGAGCCGGGCGAGGTGCTGCCCGCTGGCGGCAAGGTGCTGACGCTGCTCGACATCACCGACGTCTACCTGACGCTGTTCCTGCCGACCTCGCAGGCCGGGCGCGTGGCGATCGGCAGCGAAGCGCGCATCGTGCTCGACGTGCGGCCCGACATTTCGATTCCGGCCAGCGTGAGCTTCGTGTCGCCGCAGGCGCAATTCACGCCGAAGTCGGTGGAGACGCGCACCGAGCGCGAGAAGCTGATGTTCCGCGTGCGCGTGAAGATTCCGCCCGAACTGCTTCGGGCGTACGCCAAGCAGGTCAAGACCGGTCTGCCCGGCGTGGCCTGGGTGAGGCTGGACGCCGGCGCGCCGTGGCCGGCGACCGTGCCGCCGCCGGTGGCCATGCCCGCGCAGCCATGACCGGAACCGGCGTCGCCCGGCTGGCCGGCGTGGGCCTGCGCTATGGCGATACGGTGGCGCTCGACGCGATCGATCTGGACATTCCGTCGGCCTGCATGGTCGGCCTGATCGGACCGGACGGCGTCGGCAAGTCCAGCCTGATGGCGCTGGTGGCCGGCGTGCGCGTCATCCAGCAGGGCAGCGTCGAAACGCTGGGCGGCGACATGGGCAGCCGCCCTCATCGGGAAGCCGTGTGCCCGCGCATCGCCTACATGCCGCAGGGGCTGGGCAAGAACCTCTACATGACGCTGTCGGTGTTCGAAAACGTCGACTTCTTCGGCCGCCTGTTCGGCCAGTCGTCGGCCGAACGCGGGACGCGCATCGCCGAGCTGCTCGACAGCACCGGGCTCACGCCCTTCCGCGACCGGCCGGCGGGCAAGCTGTCCGGCGGCATGAAACAGAAGCTCGGCCTGTGCTGCGCGCTGATCCACGACCCCGACCTGCTGATACTCGACGAGCCGACCACCGGCGTCGATCCGCTGTCGCGCCGCCAGTTCTGGCAGCTGATCGACCGCATGCGCGCGCGACGTCCCGGCATGAGCGTGCTGGTGTCCAGCGCCTACATGGCCGAGGCGGAGCGCTTCGACTGGCTGGTGGCGATGGACGACGGCCGCGTGCTGGCCACCGGCAGTCCGGCCGACCTGCTGGCGCGCACCGGCACGACGGATCTCGACGCTGCCTTCATCGAACTGCTGCCGCCGGACAAGCGCCGCGGCCACGCCGCGCTGGTCGTGCCGCCGCGCGTCGTGCAGGGCGACGGCCCGGCCATCGTCGCCGAAGGGCTGACCATGCAGTTCGGCGATTTCACCGCGGTCGATCACGTCGATTTCGAGATCGGTCGCGGGGAAATCTTCGGCTTCCTCGGGTCGAACGGCTGCGGCAAGACGACGACCATGAAAATGCTCACCGGCCTGTTGCCGCCGACCTCGGGCAGGGCGCTGCTGTTCGGCCATGAAGTCGATGCCAGCGATCTCGACACGCGCCGCCGCGTCGGCTTCATGACCCAGGGCTTTTCGCTGTACGGCGAATTGAGCGTGCGCCAGAACCTGGTGCTGCACGCCCAGCTGTTCCACCTGCCGGCGGCGGACGTGGCGCCGCGCGTGCAGGAAATGGTCGATCGCTTCGGACTGGCGGGCTACGTCGACGCGCAGGCCGCCGGCCTGCCGCTGGGCATCCGCCAGCGCCTGTCGCTGGCCGTCGCGGTCATCCACAAGCCGGAAATGCTCATCCTCGACGAACCGACCTCGGGTGTCGATCCGGTCGCCCGCGACGGTTTCTGGCGCTTGCTGATCGATCTGTCGCGCAAGGACGGCGTGACCATCTTCGTGTCGACCCACTTCATGAACGAAGGCGAACGCTGCGACCGGATATCGCTGATGCATGCCGGCCGCGTGCTGGCCAGCGGCAGCCCGGCGGCGCTGGTCGCCGAACGCAATGCGGCGTCGCTCGAAGACGCCTTCATCGCCTGTCTCGAAGAAGCCACCGGCGAGGCGGACCGGCCTGCCGCGCCGGCCGTCGCGGCCGTCGCCGCCCGCGCGGTGAGCACCGAACGCCGCGCCTTCAGCCTGCTTCGCCTGTTCGCCTACGCGCGCCGCGAGTGGCTGGAAGTGGTGCGCGATCCGGTGCGGCTCACGTTCGCGCTGCTCGGTTCGGTCATTCTCGTGCTGATACTCGGCTACGGCATTTCGATGGATGTCGAGGACCTGAAATTCGCCGTGCTCGACCGCGACCAGTCGCCGGAAAGCCGTGCCTATGTGGAAAACATGGCCGGCTCGCGCTACTTCCTCGAACAGCCGCCTCTGGCCGGCAGCGCCGAACTCGACCAGCGCATGAAGGCCGGCGAACTGAGCGTGGCGCTCGAAATCCCGCCCGATTTCGGACGCGACCTGCGCCGCGGACAGGCGGTGGACATCGGCGTCTGGGTCGATGGCGCCATGCCGTTCCGTGCCGAAACGACGCTGGGCTACGTGCAGGGCCTGCATGCCGACTTCCTGCAGCAGGCGGCCCGCCGGCAGGTCGGCGCGGTGCAGGAGGCGCCGGCGCGGCTCGACATGCGCTACCGCTACAACCAGGACTTCAAGAGCGTCTATGCCATGGTGCCGGCGGTGATTCCGCTGCTGCTCACCTTCATTCCGGCCATCCTGATGGCGGTCGGCGTGGTGCGCGAGAAGGAGCTGGGGTCGATCACCAATCTGTACGCCACGCCGGTGACCCGGCTCGAATTCCTGCTCGGCAAGCAACTGCCCTACATCGGCGTCAGCATGATCAGCTTCTACGGGCTGGTCGCGCTGGCCGTGTTCGTGTTCGGGGTGCCGCTCAAGGGCAGCCTGTTCACGCTGAGCGTGGCGGCGCTCATTTTCGTGACGACGACCACCGGCCTCGGCCTGCTGATGTCGTCCTTCGCGCGCACGCAGATCGCCGCGCTGGCCGCGACGGCCGTGGTCACCATGCTCGCCACCGTCACCTTCTCCGGCCTCACCCACCCGGTGTCGTCGCTCGAAGGGGCGGGGCGCCTGATAGGCACCTTCTTTCCGGCGACCTATTTCCTGAACATCAGCCGCGGCCTGTTCACCAAGGCGCTCGGCCTGCAGGACGTCTACACGGACTTTTTCGCGATGCTCGCCTTCGTGCCGGTGCTGACGATACTCAGCGTGCTGTTGCTGAAGAAGCAGGAGCGGTGATGAAGGTGCGCCTGCTCAATGCCTGGCGGCTCGGCATGAAGGAACTGCTCAGCCTGTGGAACGACAAGGTGCTGCTGATCATGATCGTCTGGGCGTTCAGCGGCGGCATCTACACGGCGTCGACGGCGACCTCGCAGGAACTGCACAACGCGCCGATCGCCATCGTCGACGAGGACCAGTCGGTGCTGTCGTCGCGCATCGCGGGGTCGTTCTACGGGCCGTACTTCAAGCCGCCGGACATGATCACGGAATCACAGGTCGACGCCGGGCTGGATGCCGGCATCTACACCTTCGTGCTCAACATCCCGCCCGATTTCGAACGCGACGTGCTCGCCGGGCAACAGCCGGTCATCCAGGTGAACATCGATGCGATGCGCGTCAGCCAGGCCTTCATCGGCGCCGGCTACATCCAGAACATCGTGCTCGGCGAAGTGGGCGAGTTCGTGCCGCACCGGCGCAGCGAGGCGGCATCGCCGATCACGCTGGCGCCGACCGTCATGTTCAATCCGAACATGACCAGTTCGTGGTTCGGCAGCGTGATGGAAATCATCAACAACGTGACCATGCTGTCGGTCATCCTGACCGGTGCGGCGCTGATCCGCGAGCGCGAGCACGGCACGCTCGAACATCTGCTGGTGATGCCGCTCGGCGCCTTCGAAATCATGCTGGCCAAGGTGTGGTCGATGGCGCTGGTGGTGTGGATCGCGGTCGGACTGTCGCTGTATTTCGTGGTCGGCCGCGTGCTCGACGTGCCGATCGCCGGCTCGATCCCGCTGTTCATGGCCGGCACGCTGGTGCAGCTGCTGGCCACCACCTCGCTCGGCATCTTCATCGGCACGCTGTCGCGCAACATGCCCCAGCTCGGCCTGATGATGATTCTCGTGGTGCTGCCGCTGCAACTGCTGTCCGGCGGCATGACGCCGCGCGAAAGCATGCCGGAGGTGGTGCAAAACATCATGCTGTTCGCACCGACGACGCATTTCGTCAGTCTGGCCCAGGCGGTGCTCTACCGCGGCGCCGGTCTGGACGTGGTGTGGCCCAGCCTGCTGGCCATGGCCGCGATCGCGCTGGCCTTCTTCGTTGCATCGCTGCTGATGTTCCGGCGCAGCATCGCGGCACAGGGCTGAAGTGGATGCGGGCGTATGGGAACCGCCATGTGGGAGATGCCCAATGGGAGCTTCCCTGTGGGAGCGGCGTCCCCGCCGCGATCAGTGCCGCGATGGTCACCTTGCAGCGTGCAGATCGCGGCGGGGACGCCGCTCCCACAAGAACGCCGCCGCTCCCACAAGAACGCCGCCGCTCCCACAAGAACGCCGCCGCTCCCACAAGAACGTCGCCGCTCCCACAAGAACGTCGCCGCTCCCACGACCGCCGCCCACACACGACCGCCCGAACTGATGTTCGCGCGGACGCCTCAGCGCTTTGACAGCGCCTGCTCGATCCGCCCCAGCGCGTCGAGAACGACTGCACGGGGCGAGCCGAGGTTGAGGCGCATGAAGCCGCTGCCGCCGGTGCCGAAGGTGATGCCGGGGTTCATGCCGACCTGTGCGCCGCCGACGAAGAAATCGCGCAGTGCGCGGTCGTTCAGCCCGAGTGCGCGACAGTCCAGCCACATCAGGTAGGTGCCTTCCGGCTGCACGGCGCGGATGCCGGGCAGGCGCTGTGCGGCGAACTGCACGACGGCGTCGCGCGTGCCGGCCAGATAGGTCATCAGCGCATCGAGCCACGGGCCGCCGTCACGGTAGGCCGCTTCGAATGCGGCGACGCTGAACGGGTTGGACGCGCTGACGTGCAGGCGCCCGAACACCTTTTCGATCGCGCGCCGCTCGGCGTCGTCCGCGATCAGCGCCGACAGGCCCAGCCCCGGAATGTTGAAGGTCTTGCTCGGCGCCACCGTGGTGACGATGCGGTCGCCCGGCTGCGCCAGCGTGGCCAGCGGTATATGTGTGTGGCCCGGGTAGATCAGGTCGTGGTGGATTTCGTCGGCCAGCACGACCAGCCCGTGGCGGCGCGCCACGCCCAGCATGCCCTCCAGTTCCTCGCGCGACCATACGCGGCCGACCGGATTGTGCGGCGAGCACAGCAGCAGCAGCTTCGCGCCGTCGGCGGCGCAGGCGTCGAGATGATCGAGATCGACTGTCCAGCGGCCATCGCGTTCGATCAGCGGGTTTTCGATCACGCGCCGGCCGGTGTCGCGGATGGCCGAGAAGAAGGGCGGGTACACCGGCGGCTGCACGATGACGCCTTCACCCTCGGCGGCGAACGCCTGAACCGCGGCATACAGTGTGGGTACGACCCCCGGGCACATCAGCACCGATTCCCGCGCCACCGTCCAGCGGTGCCGCGATGCGAGCCAGCCGGTCAGCGCATCGAAGGCACCGTCCGGGTAGAGCGAGTAGCCGAATACCGGGTGCGCCGCGCGCGCGGCCAGCGCGTCGAGCACGGCGGGCGGCGCTGCGAAGTCCATGTCGGCCACCCAGAGCGGGGTCACGGCCGTCGTACCGAAGTAGCTGCCGCGCCCGTCGTGCTTGACGCTGGCCGTCCCGTCGCGCGCAATGAGGCGGTCGAAATCGACGCTCACATCCGTCGTCCCGTTCAGCGCACGCGTTCCCACAGCGTGACCTCGGCCACCGTGTGCTGGTGCTTGCGACGCGTCTCGCGGATGACGAAAGGCACGTCGCGCGGCGCACCGAGCGGACGGAAGTGCTCGCCCAGGAGGGCCTTCATGCCGTCGAGCGTGGTCCAGCTTTCGCCGTCCTTCTTGAAGCCGCCCAGCCAGTCGTCGCGTTTCGTGTGCTCTTCGAGCCAGGTGTAGGGCGAACTGATCATCAGCACGCCGCCGACATTCAGGCGTTCATGCACCGACTTCAGGAAGGCGGCCGGATCGTACAGCCGGTCGATCAGGTTGGCGGCCAGCATGAAGTCATAACCGGTCAGCACGGATTTGAGGTTGCAGGCGTCGCCCTGCTGGAAGTCCACCTTGCCGCGCACCGCGTCCAGATCCATGTCAGCGAGCCGGCGCGTCTTGTACGACACGAGTTCGCCTTCGTCCGGAAGCGTGTAGCGCAGTTCGCCCTGTTCGGCCAGATGGACGCCGGCGTTGATGAAGCGGGCCGAGAAATCGACGCCGGTGACGTGTTCGAAGTGACGTGCCAGTTCGAAGGTGGAACGGCCGGTGGCGCAGCCCAGATCGAGCGCGCGGCGGGCCGGGCGATCGGCCATGGCTTCGATGGCGATCTGCGCCAGTGCCTTCGGGAAGTTGGGCACGCCGAAGTACTCGTCGCCGTAATGGAATTCGGCGTACTCGGACAACTGCCGGTCGCTTTCGTAATAGACGTTTGGCGCTGTGGCCGGTGTATCGCTCACCACGTATCGGAACCCCGCATGCTGGAAGAAGTGGCGGCGGAAGGCATAGCGCGATGCACGCGTCGCCTCGTTGCCGCAGGAAATCCACGAGCCACCCTTGATCAGGTTGTGGCGCGCGTCGAAGGTCGGTGTCGAGAAATCGTCATACGTCGGGTGCACATCGAAGCCGGCGAACGGGTAGATCGGCGTTTCCGTCCATTGCCACACATTGCCGACCACGTCGAAGAAGTCGCCGTGCGCGTGGACATCCACGGGGCAGGACGACGCCCAGTGATCGAGGTGGATGTTGGCTCCGGCTGCGCCGTTCGCCGGTACTTCGGTCACGCCGGCCACGTCATGCAGGCGGTACCACTCGTCCTCCGTCGGCAGCCGCACCGATGCGCCGCTGCGCGCGGCCTTCCAGTTACAGAAGGCCTTGGCTTCGTGGTAATTCGTTTCCACCGGCCAGTTCCATGGCATCGGCACCTGTTCGAGCATCAGCCGCAGATGCCAGCCATCGGCCGTGCGCACCCAGAACTCCGGGTGTGCAGTCTGGTGACCATCGCCGGTGCGCCAGGCGCGCCAGGCACGACCTTCGTCTTCCCACCAGGCTTCGTTCGCGTAGCCACCGTCATCCACGAACTCGAGGAATTCGCGGTTGCTGACGACGTAACGACTGGCCTGGAAGGCATCGACCGCGACGTCACGCTGCGCGTATTCGTTGTCCCAGCCATAGATCGGATCATCGCGTCGCCGGCCCAGTTGCGTGACGCCGGCAGAGACCGGGTGCAGCGCGTTGTCCGGCGCATCGCCGGCGTCGCGACAGGGCTCCCATGCCGGATGCGGGCGCACGTAGTCGAGCCGGCTCTGCCGGATCAGCACCGATGAGGTTTCCAGGTGGATGCGCTCGTGCTCGATGCCCATGATGACGACCCACCACGGGTGGGTCCAGCCGATCGGCGTGGTGAGCGGCGCGGTGTGGATGACGCGGTCGACCACGCTGCGCACCGTGTTGCGGTAGTCGCGCACCGCCTGCACGCTCGGCCAGTCGTAATTCGACTCGTTCAGATCGTCCCAGCTCATTTCATCGACGCCGACCGCGAACATCGATTCGAAGCGCGGGTTGATGCGCGCGTCGATCAGACCTGCGAGCAGCAGCTTGTTGATGAAGAAGGTCGCGGTATGGCCGAGATAGAAGATGAGCGGATGGCGCAGCGAAATCGGTTTCCGGTAGTAGGCCTCGTCACAGGTCAGTACCTCGAACAGCTGTTCGTAGCGGCTGAAGGTGGCGTGAAAGTAATCGCGCAACGTGCTGCGCAGCGCATCCGGGTCGGTCGCATCGAGGCGGGGCGTGCGCAGGAAAAGGGTGTCCTGATGGGCTTGCATGTTTTTCGTTTTTACTCCGGCGGATGCGGGTGTTGTAAGAGCTGCCGGTTGTCCGGGGGTGATGGCAGCTTCATCCGCTTGCCCCGGCTATGACCGCGTCTGTGACGCGGTGCCGGGCCGACAAGTTCAGACATTGTGCAGCGCGCACCGGGTCATGCGTATTTCACGCCTGATCCGGCGCGAATGCGCCGCTGTCGTCACCCAGTTCGCGCGCCAGCCAGTCCACCAGCAGCCGGGTGCGGCCTGGCAGCAGGCGTGCGTGCGGGTACACGATGTGAACCGGTCGCGGTGGCGGCTCGAATTCGCGCAGCACAATGCGCAGTGTACCCCGTGCGAGGTAGGGCCTGACCTGGTAGCACAGGAAGAGGCCGAAACCGGCGCCGGCGGCACAGGCGTCGACCGCCGGTGCGATGTGGTTGAACTCGAGGTTGCCGGCGACCGGCACCGTGACGGCGCGACCGTTGATGTGAAAGCTCCAGGCCAGGCTCGACGCGCCGGTGAAGCGCACGCAGGGTACGCCGCGCAGGGCGTCCGGATGTGCGGGCTCGCCGTGGGCGGCGATCAGGTCAGGGCTGGCGACCACGACGCGGCGGATGGCGCCGAGCGGTCGTGCGATCAGGCCGGAGTCGTCGAGCGCGCCGATGCGCACGCCGACGTCGATGCCTTCCTCCAGCATATTGACCACGCGGTCGTGCAGCAGCACGCGCAGCTTCACCTGCGGATACTGGAGCGCGAAGCGGGTGACGACAGGTGCCACGTGCATCAGGCCGAACTGCACCGGCGCGGTCAGCGTGATCGGTCCGGACGGCTCGGCCGCCCCTTCCTTCAGCGACTCCTCCGCGTCCTGCACGGCCGACAGCACCTGACGACAGCTTTCAAGATAGCTGCGGCCTTCGTCGGTCAGTGCGATGCGGCGCGTCGTGCGGTTCATCAGTCGCACACCCAGATGCGCCTCGAGTGCGGCCAGCGTGCGCACGACGGCCGGCAGCGAACTGTCGAGGGCACGCGCGGCGGCAGTCAGGCTGCCCTGCTCGGCAATGTTGACGAAGGCACGCATCGCCCTGAGTGTGTCCATGCCGGATATTACTGCGATAAGTGGAGCAGTGTTATCCGATATTGCTCATTTATTGCCTGAACTGGATCGTGGATAGTGTGTTGCGTCGCCCGTCGGCGTCACGAAACCCAACCGAGGAGTCCGCCATGTCCCTGACCGCCATCCACCGTCCTGATGTCCCCATCGTGCTGCATGGCTTCAAGCTGTCCGGCCACAGCCATCGCGCCGAGTTGTTGCTCGGACTGCTGGGCCTGCCGTTCGAATTCCGCCAGGTCGATCTGGCGGGCGGCGAACAGAAGACGCCGGGCTTTCTGCAGAAGAACAGTTTCGGCCAGATACCGGTGATCGAGGATGGCGCCACGGTGATCGCCGATTCGAATGCCATCCTCGTCTATCTGGCGCAGCGCTACGCGCCCGGCCGCTGGCTACCGCTGGACCCGGTCGGTCAGGCGAAGGTGCAGCGCTGGCTCACGGTCGCGGCGGGTCTGGTCGCCTTCGGTCCGGCGGCGGCGCGGCTGGTGACGCTGTTCCGCGCCCAGTTCGACACGCAGGAGGTGATCGCCCGTTCGCACCGCCTGCTCGCCGTGATGGACCTCGAACTGGGTGTGCAGGATTGGCTGGCGGGCACGGCGCCGACGCTGGCGGATGTGGCGGTGTACACCTACGTCGCCCATGCGCCGGAAGGCAATGTGTCGCTCGACGACTACCCGAACGTGCGCGCCTGGCTGGCGCGCGTCGAGGCGCTGCCCGGCTTCGTCGCGATGTCGGTGAGCCCTGTCGGCCTGCGTGCCTGATCGCCATGGACACCCCACGCGATCCCTTCCACGACGGCGAGCGCGCGGTGCAGGCGCAGGCCGGCATGCAGGCGCGCATGGCCGAAGTCGGCCCGCGCGCCATCCGCGACCACATGCCGGACCAGCATCGCGACTTCTTCGCGCTGCTGCCCTTTCTCGTCATCGGCAGCGTCGACGCTGACGGCCAGCCCTGGGCGTCGGTGCTGTCCGGCCCGCCGGGCTTCGTGCAGTCGCCCGATCCACGCACCCTCCAGGTCGCCGCCCGGGCGCATCCCGACAGCCCGCTCGCGGCCCACCTGCGGGTCGGGGCGCCGCTCGGTCTGCTCGGCATCCAGCCGCACACACGGCGGCGCAACCGGATGAATGGCACCGTCGTGCGGGCAGGCGAGGCCGGCTTCGATGTCGAGGTGGAGCAGAGCTTCGGCAACTGCCCGAAATACATCCGCACGCGCGAAGCTTTCTACTTTGGCGACGATGAACCGGTTGCACCGGCACAGCCGCTGGCGGCGCTCGATGACGCGGCGCGCGCGCTGATCGCGCGTGCCGACACGCTGTTCATCGCGAGCGCACACGCAGCCGGCGTTGACGTGTCGCACCGCGGGGGCGAACCAGGCTTCGTCACGGTCGGTCCGGATGATGTGCTGACCTTGCCCGACTATGTCGGCAACTTCTTCTTCAACACGTTGGGCAATCTGCTGCTCGAACCGCGTGCCGGTCTGCTGTTCATCGATTTCGACAGCGGCGATCTGCTGCAGGTGAGCGGACATGCGCAGATCGTGTGGGAAGATGAAGCACTGGCCGCCCATCCGGGCGCGCAGCGCCTGCTCACGATCGCAGTGACCGGCGCACTGCGCGTGCCGGGCGGTCTGCCGCTGCAGTGGCAGATGACTGATCCGTAAGGATGGGGACGCCACGCCGGTCTGTCGCAGCATCACCCGCCCGGCGTCATCGCATGCAGAAACAAGCGCACATCCGCATCCTGCCCTCGGACATCACCCCGCGCACCGTGTTCGAGGCGCGCCGCGACGCGCTGCGCGTCGGCGGCGCCTTGCTCGGCGCGTGGGCGGCCCCGGGTGCGCTGTATGCGGCCGCCGGACTGGGCCCGCTGCAGCGCAGTCCTCATTCGATCAGCGATCGGCTGACGCCGCTTGAACACGTCACCGGCTACAACAATTTCTACGAATTCGGGACCAGCAAGCAGGATCCGGCGGTCTATGCGCACAAGCTGCCGGTGCGCCCCTGGACGGTGAGCATCGAAGGCCTGGTGCACACGCCGCGCACGCTGGACATCGACCGGATCATGAAGCTCGCGCCACTGGAAGAGCGCATCTACCGCCTGCGCTGCGTCGAAGGCTGGTCGATGGTCGTGCCCTGGGTCGGCTTTCCGCTGTCGGCCCTGCTGAAGCAGGTCGAGCCACTGGGCGGCGCGAAGTACGTCGAATTCGAATCCTTTCACGACGCAAAGCTCATGTCGTCGCCCATCTTCAATCCGCTGGTGTTTCCGTACATCGAAGGCCTGCGCCTGGACGAGGCGATGCATCCGCTGACACTGCTGGCGGTCGGCCTGTACGGCGACCTGCTGCCGAAGCAGAACGGCGCGCCGCTGAGGCTGGCCGTGCCGTGGAAATACGGCTTCAAGAGTGCGAAGTCCATCGTGCGCATCCGGTTCACCGACGAGCAACCACTGACGTCGTGGAATCGCTCGGCCCCGCACGATTTCGGTTTCTATTCCAACGTGAATCCGCGGGTCAGCCGCGAGCGCTATGACCAGCGCCGCGAGCGTCGTCTGGGCGAACTGGTCAAGCGCGACACGCTGATGTTCAACGGCTACGCCGACGAGGTGTCGGGCCTGTACACCGGCATGGATCTGGCGCGCGCGTTCTGACCCGGGCCGATCCGGTGCGCACGGATCCCCGAACGTCGGAAAAATTGACAGCCCGCTGCCGCGGCGTAATCCGGTTCAACGGAATCAATGGTTTGCAGGACTGGTTTGGGTTTTGCTTATAGCGTCGCAGCGCCCCCCCTACACGAAGGACACCCCACTCATGAGTTCCACGCTGAAGTCCCTGTTGATCGCTGCTTCGCTGATCAGCGCCCCGGCCGTTTTCGCGGCATCGCCGGTCACGCCGGTGTCGGTATCGAACAACGGTCTCGTCGCGATCGACGGTGTTGATCTGTCCATCCTGTTCGATGGCTACATCGCGCCGGAAGGCACGTCTTTCCAGACGGATTCGGTGTCCTGGTTCAACCAGGTGGGCAGCAGCGGCGTCTCGCTGGATTTCGACTTCGGTCAGCTCTACACGCTGAGCGACGTGCTCATCGGCGTCGATCACAACGACTTCTATCAGGTTCAGGTGTCGCTCGATGGGTCGGTGTGGAACACGCTGTTCACCAACCTCGCGTTCGAAGGCCAGTCGAATTTCGGCAGCGAAATCATATCCAGCGTGGCGGGCGATCCGGAGTACCAGGCGACCATCGACTTCCCGACGACGGTTGCGCGCTACGCCCGCCTCTACGCCGTCGGCGGCGACAACGCGTTTTCGGTGTCGGAAGTGAGCTTCAGCGGCGTGGCCGTGGTGCCGGAACCGGAAACCTGGGCGCTGCTGATCGCCGGTCTCGGCCTGATCGGCGCGATTGCCTATCGTCGCAGCTGAGTCGGCGACGCTGACAAAAAAGGCCGGCACGTGTGCCGGCCTTTTTCATTGCAGCGCACCTGCGTTCAGCTGACGTAATCGCCCATCGCTTCGGGCTGCATCAGCACATCGAGCACGCGCACCGTGATCTGCCGTCCACCCGGCACCTGCCACGGGATGGCCTGGCCGACCGACAGCCCGAGCAGTGCGCTGCCGATCGGCGCCAGCACGGACACGGTGCCGGCGACGCCGCTGGCTTCCGGATACACCAGCTTGAGTTCGAAGGTGGCTCCGTTCGCGTCGTCGATGAAGCGCACCGTGGAATTCATCGTCACGACGCCCGGCGGCATGTCGGCCGGCGCCACCGTTGTGGCGCGATCGAGTTCATCGCGCAAGGCGTCGGCGCCCGGCTGGTGCCGGTAGGCCTCGCGGTCGAGCAGCCGGTGAAGGCGCGCGGTATCGAGGCTGGATACGGTGATGGGGGGCGAAGGTTGCATGCGGGTCACCTCATGATGGATGGACGTTCGGATGAACGAACGCACGGTCTGGCGTTCGATGAGGGTTCCCCAAAACAAAAAGGCAGCGCCTGCTGAAAGCGCTGCCTCGGGGAATTGCCAAGTATCTGAAAAGTTTACTGCAAATGAGGCGTCTGGGCCAGCCCGCCCACCTTTTTCAGGCGCGTACGCGCGGCGGCAGGCATCATGTCGGCCCCATCCGAGCACGCAGGGAGCACACATTGAGCCGCAGTGACAGCGAACCGAACCGGTCGGTCGCCCTATATTGGGATTTCGAGAACCTGCACGCCAGTCTGGTCGAGGACCGTTATGGCGAAGGTCATTACGCCAAGCCGGATTCCCGCTTCAAGGTGCAGGAACCGCTGGTCGACATCGATGCCATCGTCGGCCTCGGCGCCTCGTTCGGACCGATCGCGATCAATCGCGCCTATTGCAACTGGCAGTACTTCGGCCGCTACCGCGACATGCTGCTGCAGAGCGCGGTGGAACTGATCCAGCTGTTTCCGCCGGGTGCGTCAGCCAAGAACGGTGCGGACATCAAGCTGTGTCTGGACGCGACCGAAGACATCAGCCGCTTCGGTCACATCGGAACCGTCATCATCGTCGGCGGCGACAGCGATTTCATGCCGGTCGCGCAGAAGATCAAGGCGGCCGGGCGCACGTTGATCGGCGTCGGAACGCGCAAGGCCACCAATCGTCACTGGGCGAAAAGCTGTCACGAGTTCCGCTTTTACGAGAACCTGATCGGCAAGAGCCCGTCCGACGAGGCTTCGCCGGCCGAAGCGAGCGCCGTGCAGCCCTCGGATCCGGCGGCCGACATCCTGCGACGCGCCGTGCGTCTGCTGTCCGGTGCCCAGGGCGAACCGTGGGTGAACAAGGCGTCGATCTGGCCGATGATCAAGCGGCTCGACGCCACGTTCGACGTCAAGGACCATGGCTACAGCGATTTCAGCGACATGCTGAAGTCGCTCGACGCGGTCGTGGAGGTGAAGAAGGGCGAACTGGACCACGTCGTGCGCCTGCGCTGAATCGGCGCTGGCGGACCGCTCAGTAGGGACGTCGCGCGCGCCGTCGCGGCGGCGGCAGACCGGTGTCGGCACGCAGTCGTCCGTGCTTCTGGGCGTCCAGCCGCAGCAGCTGGCGCGCCACATAGATGCCGGCGGCCAGCGGCAAGACGAATTCCGGATAGATGGCCTGCACGTTCTTGCTCAGCTCCATCAGATAGCCGACATAGCCGAACGCCAGTTTGGCCAGCGCGACGACGATCCAGACCTGGATGAAGATGATGAGCATGACCAGCGGGCTGGCCACCAGACGCTGCGAATGACGGCCACCGAACGCGCCGGCGACCAGCGCAATCAGCGCGATCCACCAGGCGCCGAGGAAGAACAGCAGATAACTCTGGAACTCTTCGATCACGGAAAGGCCTCGGCTGCTTCGGATACGGAAGGGGGCCGGCCCGCGCTCTGCATCGCAGCCCGGTCCGGTTCGCGCGACAGCATAGCGGATCACGCGCGCTGCAGCGGCCGAAGCAGGGGAGGCGGTGAGGGATGGCTGGAACGTGAAAGGCGGGGCCGTCGCGACCGATTGTGTCGCAACCGCTGTTGCGCGGCACTCAGCCGCACGCGGGCCGACGCCCGCGCCACCCGCCGTTCAGCGGCGGCGCAAGCCCGCCAACAGGGCGATGCCCAGGCCTGCCAGCATCAACACCCAGGTTTCAGGTTCCGGTATCGGCGGTGCGATGCCATAGGTGCCCACCGTGAAGCCGTTCCAGTTTTCGTTGGTCAGGCTGGTCCAGGTGATCGAGCTGACGGCACCGGTGAAACGGATGACGCCATGCGGTTCGCCGCTGCCGTTCAGCTGGAACTGGCCGCCGCCCAGATCGACGCGGGTCAGTGTGCCGTTGCCCCAGTAGCCCGCCCCGAAACCGACCACTTCGAAATCCTGGTCGAACCGGTAGCCGTTGCCGTTCAGGCTGACCACGGCGAAGAACAGGTCCTGTACCGGTAACGAAAACGTCAGTGTTTTGGATGTGGCCCGCGACAGCGCGATGATGTCCGTCGTGCCCGGTGCGTTGTCGACCAGTGCGCTGACATAGGGCGAAGAGGGGTTCCAGTAGTTGCCGCCGCCCGCGGTCTGGATGAAGGCGATTTCACCGACATAATCGACATCGACCGTCGATTCGCCGATGTTCAGCACGCCGGTGGCCGAACCGCTGGCGCCAGCCGTTCCGCTGGTCCAGTCCACCCAGGTGACCGGCGCAGCACTCAATGGCGCAACGATGAGTGCCTGCGACAGCAGGCCAAGCACGACGAGCGTACGGCGGACAAACATTACGGATCTCCTGAAAGTCTGACCTCCTCCCTGTGGGCGGAGCATTTTTCGTCAACGGAACGCAAAAAGCATACCCAGCGGCCAAGTGCATGATTTTCCGTTGCTTGTGTTGATCGCCTTGACATCGATGTAAGGCCGGTCGACAAGGAAAATTACGACTTTGGTATTAGGACTGCGCAGGCCGCAGCCGGTCACGCCACCGATCGCTCCGGCGCGCCCGCCAGAACGACCTGGTTGCGGCCGCGCCGCTTGGCCTCATAAAGCGCCGCATCGGCCCGGCGCACCAGCGCGTCCGGTGTGTCGTGTTCACCCGGTACGATGACGGCGACTCCGATGCTGGCGGTCAGCACGGCGAAGGGCGAGCGTTCATGCGGCTGCGCGCACGCACGCAGCGCTGCACAGACCGACTGCGCCGTGGCGAGCGCCTGTGTCTCATCGACACCCGGACTGATGAAGGCGAATTCCTCACCACCGTAGCGGGCGACCAGATCGGTCGAGCGTCGCACATGCAGACCGATCACCTCGGCCACCTGACGCAGGCAATCGTCGCCCGCCTGATGGCCGTAGTGGTCGTTGTAGTCCTTGAACAGGTCGACATCGAGCATGCACAGCGCCAGTGGCTCTCCGTTGCGCCGCGCCCGCGCCCATTCCAGCGCCAGCGTGGTATCGAAAGAGCGTCGGTTGGCCACACCGGTCAGGCTGTCGGTGGCGCTCAGTTCGGCCAGCCGGCGGTTCGACTCTTCCAGTGCCCGGGTGCGCTCGTTCACCTTGTCTTCCAGTTCGTGCGCCAGCGCGCGCTGTTCGCCCAGCAGGATGACCAGCCCCATGCCGATGATGCTCAGCGTCAGGATGTACTCCTGCGCCCGCAGGATCATTTCGTGCGGTGTTGCGTCGCCGAAAGGGCGGAATCCGGTGGTCTGCGACCACGCGGCGGCCAACGCAATCATTGCCACGGTCAGTGCGGTGAGCCGGCGGCCGCACCGCGCGGCAATGTAGAGCACCGGCAACAGAAGCAGGTGCGGCGTCAGTGCCAGCCGGCTGTCCGGGTCGGCAGTGTGTTCCTGCAGGAAAATCGTGCCGGCCAGCAGCCCGGTGAACACGAAGACCGCCGTATCGCGCCAGCCCAGTACCGGTGGGTCGCGCTCGGGCTGCAGCAGCGCGAGCAGCAGCGGCGTCCAGATCAGCAGACCGAGCGCGTCGCCGAACCACCACAACAGCACCAGTGTCGAGTAACCCGCGCTCACGTTGTCGCGCGTGAATATCAGCACTGCGCTGGCCAGCAGCGCACAACCGAGCGCACCGAGCAGCGGCCCGGCGAGCAGAAAGCGGCCGAAGTCGCCGATGCGCTCCAGCCCCGGCGAAGCACCCAGCCGACGCATCAGCAGATAGGTGACCGTGACCTCGGCCAGATTGCTCAGGCTCAGCAGCACGGCCTGCAGCGGCGGGAATACCGGCAGGTTGGCCAGCACATCGGAACCCAGCGCAAGCAGCGCGAGCACGACCGCGCGCTCGCCGCGGTAGTGCAGCAGCGCAGCGAGCAGCACCGCGTTCGGCAGCCACATGACCACCTCGTTCTCGGGCGACAGCGCGGTCGAGAGCGTCAGCTTGGCGCTGGCGAAGTGCAGCAGCGGCAACAGCAGAAAGACCCGCCAGTCAGGGCGGCTGCGCAGTGCATCCAGAGTGTTCGGCACGTCGGGTTCGGGTGATTCACGGTGGATGGGCGCGCCAGAATGCCGGATCAACAGGGCGGCGGCGCGCGCAGCGACAAAAAGTTACCGTGAATAGTTGGCGCCGCGCTCTGATCTGGCGGCCGGCATGTGCGAGGGCCGGAACGCTGGCCGGCGGGCCGATGCGGGAATCGATGTCCGGTTGCATCGCACGATGGCCGACACGGTGCCGGCGCAGACCTTCCGGCCTGCAATGCAGTCTGCCGACCGACAGACGTGATTTTTCGCGCGCGCACATGCCCGCTGCGCGGCGCAAGATCCCATGTGGAGGACGTCACCGTTTCAGGCGGCCTCGTCCGGTTGGCGCCGCGCCACGCCGCGTGCTGCATCCATGTACGTCGTTTGTGTGTAGTCAAGCGTTGAGCCGTCCAGTCCGGATGATTCGCCCGCTCGGGCGGTCCTTCCGGCCCGTGATCGTCGACTGCCTGGAGACCGATGTGAGCCGAGCCGCAACGCCCGCCCTGTCCGCTGCGCTGGCCGCGTCACCCGCCAAAGGGGGTGGCACGGATGCGCCGCCCGGGGCGACACGCACGTTCGACCTGCTGGCCGACATTGCACGCGAACTGCGGCCGGGTGTCATCTTTCCGATCTGCTTCGATGCGCTGCTGCGCGTCCGCCAGACGCTGCGCGCACCGGAGGTCACGCTGCAGCAGCTGGCCGGCGCCGTGCGGGTTGATCCGCTGCTGTGTGCCCGCCTGCTGCGTCGGGCCAATCGGCTGCGTCCGGCATTGCCGGTGACCGGCCTGCGCGACGCGATCGCGCAGCTGGGCGGCGAGCGCAGCCGGCACATCGCGAGCACGGTGTCCGGCTGCCAGATCGGTTGCGCGCGCCAGCTGACCCACGTCGATGCGCTGTCGCGCCGTCTCTGGCTGCACACGCTGCGCACCGCCGCCGCGGCATACGTGATCGCGCAGCGTCTGACGTCGATCGACCCGGACGAGGCGATGACGGCGGCGCTGCTGCACGACATCGGCGCGTTCTATCTGCTTGATCGGCTGGCCCGTCACCCTCAGGCCGCTGACGAGCAGGGCGGCGTGGAGGCACTCATTCTGGAATGGCACGAAACGATCGGTGAAGCATTGCTGCAATCGCTCGGCCTGCCGGTGGTGCTGATCGATGCGATGCGCGACCACGAACAGCCGCGCACCGCGCCTGTTTCACTGCGCACCGTCGCCGACATCGTGTTTCTCGCCAACGTACTGGCTGGCGGCGCGACCGAGCTGTACGGTGACCCGGTGTGCCACGTGAGCCAGCGCCCCGAGCCGGTACGCGAGCGTTTCGCCGAGCTGCTGCCGGACATCGAACGCGAATTCGCCGCGCTGTGTGGCGCGGTGGCAGACAAGGCCTCGACCGATGGACGCGGGTCATGAAGTTCAGCGTACGCGGGTGTGGCCCCGACGTGGATCGCCGCTCCCACAGATACAGCGCCCCCCGAACGCGGCTTACACGGGTAGCGGGCCGTCCGCCTGAACGAGGTGGACCTCGATACCGTGTTCTGCCGCGAAAGTCGGCAGCCAGGTATCGACGATGCCGCGCCGGGCCAGTTCGGCCAGAGGCGCCTCCGGAATGTCGCACGACTTCACGAGCAGCACGCGCGGCAGGCGAAGCGCGCGCGTGAGCCACGCGGCAAGGCTGTCGGAGGTGACACGCCAGTCGCGCGGCAGGTCGAGCCGGGTGTCGAGTTCGCGCGCGGGCATCCACACCGGCGTCTGGCCGGCCGCGCACAGACCGGTCATCCGCGCGATCTCGTCGGTGGCGACGAAACCGGCACGGGAGCCGGCGAGCATCAGCGCGTACTGGTCCATCGCGCGCAGCGCCATGCGGTGTGCGACATCATCCGGAAAGCCCCAGCGAGCCTGACTCGCCCGGACCGCATCGGCAAAGGGGCCGCCACCGGCCACGACGATGCCGCGCCCGGCGCCCGCACCCGACAGCCAGTCGCACCAGCGCTGAAGCCGTCCGTCCGTGGGGTCACTCAGCAGGCTGCCGCCGAGCTTGATGACGAGCGGCGTGTTCATGCCGAACCCGTCCGGATTGCTCCGGAAGCGGCGCACCACGGCCTGCCCTTGCCGCGACCGGCTCTGCCCCCTGTGGGAGCGGCGGCCCCGCCGCGATTCGAACGCTGCAACGCGACCAGCGCGGTGCAATCGCGGCGGGGCCGCCGCTCCCACAGAGGCCGCACACAAAGGGGCCACACCCAAAGGGGCGGCTCGGACTCGAATCGCGCCAACGCGCCATCGCCTGACGACTTCATCGCGCAGGCCCGGCCAGCAGCGCGACAGCGACGGCCGGGGCGCAGGTGGTCGCATCGTCGGCACAGGTCGGTGCGCAGTCGGCCAGCAGGCTGGCGAGCGTGACGGCGCGGCGATCGAGCGCGTCGGCAAGGCGGGCGGCGATCATGCAGCCGGCGCCGGCGCACACCACCGGTGCGTCGGCGGACAGGGCCGCAATGCCGGGCAGTGCGCGGCTGGCGTCGATCAGCGTCGCGAGCTGGGCGTCGGCGAAAGTGGCGGCCAGGGTGCGCCAGTCGTCCATCGATCCTTCGTCGACATCGCGACCGATCATGCGGGCGAGGCGTCGGGCGCTGGCTTGCGGCGTCTTGGCGCCGCCGTCGGCCGCCGGATACTGGTCGGCGTGTTCCGGCAACTCGCCGAGCAGTCGCCAGATGTCGGCCGTGGTCGCGAAGTGTTCGGCCATCACGCGGTGCCGCCGGCCGCGGAAATCGACCGCCGGGGCCAGCGCCATCAGCGGCGTGCGGACCAGGCCGGCATACACCAGCTCGCCGCTGATCAGCCGGTCGGCGTCGCTGCGGCTCACGCTGGCCACCCCGCGGTCGATCACGATGAGGTCGCTCGTGGTGCTGCCGATGTCGGCCAGCAGCGCCTGCGGGCAGCGGCTCGCGACCCATGCGGCGGTTGCCAGCCAGTTGGCCGAGGCGATGTCGTCGGCGTTCGAGCGGGCGTTCGCCGGCGCGACCCAGCCGCTGCGTCCGGCATACAGGCGCAGTTCCCCCGGAAGCGCTGCGGTGAGCCGTTCGACGATGGCCACCACACCGGCGGCCCGCGAATCGAACAGATCCACCATTTCGCCGGTCATCGTGACGGCGTGGTGGCCGGTGTCGCCGAGTGCCGCACGTGCCTGCACGACGGCTGCATCCAGCTTGTCCAGTCCCTGCCACAGCGGGCAGGCCACCTGCACGACACCGGTGACGCGGCCGTGCTCGACGCGCGCCGCCTTCACGTGCGCACCGCCGATGTCCCAGCCGGTGATGGCGCCGTCAGACGACATCGACGGCCTCCGTCAGTTCGATGCGCTGCGGCTGCGCGGCGCGGTTCGGACGCCACAACGGGCCGCCGTCGGCCACGGTCAGTGTGGCGGCGAGCAGATTGCAGCCCAGCGCGTCGTGCAGCGCGCAGGCCGACGTGCTCAGGCGTGGGTTCAGTTCGACCACGACCGGGCCGTCGACGGTGTGCAGCACGTCGACGCCGACATGACCGAGCAGGCCGGGCAGGGCGGCAGCGATGCGCCGTGCCAACGCCTTGTATGTGTCGTCGATCGGCACCGCACCGACGGCCAATGCGGCGAGCGCTACCTCGTCGCCGTCGATGGCGAGGTGCTGGCGGTTGATCGACAGCAGCACCGCTTCGCCATGCGCGCACATCAGATTCAGGCTGCGCGCCTCGCCGGCGACCCAGGGCTG
The DNA here is from genome assembly GCF_051861465.1 of Methyloversatilis sp. Classification (GTDB taxonomy): domain Bacteria; phylum Pseudomonadota; class Gammaproteobacteria; order Burkholderiales; family Rhodocyclaceae; genus Methyloversatilis. The sequence goes on from NZ_JBHYCQ010000004.1 coordinate 24,702, forward strand.
TGCCACGAAGCCCGGGCGCAGTGCCTGTGCGGCCCGATGCACGCTGTCGACAAGCCGCAGGCCGTCACAGCCGGCGCCGTCATCCGGTTTGACGACCCAGCGACCGGGCAGCGCCGGCAGCGCGGCGGCATCGGTGTAGTGCGACAGCACCGGAATACCGGCCCGGGCCAGACAGCGGGCGGTCAGCGACTTGGACGTGCCGATGCGACAGGCGTCGGCGTCGCAGCCGAGCAGCGTCTTGCCGGCGTCCGCGACCCGGGACGTCAGTGCAGTGAGCACGCCGCCGCTTTCCGGCGCGACGATGAGCACCGCATCGGCGGTCGCGAGCGCATGGTCGAAAGCCGCTTCGAAAGCGGCATCGAAGGCAGGGTCAGGGGTGACCGCAACGAGATGCGCCGGAAAGCCGGGCGGCGGCAGGCGCGCGTCATGCAGCAGGGTGATGTCGACATCGGGCAGCGCGGCCGCGTCGCGCAACAGCGCATCGCGCATCAGCCGGCCTTCGCGCAGCAGCGAAGACGGCAGCCGGGGCTGGCCGGCCAGTCCGCCGCCGGTGATAAACTCGAACACGAAAATTCGACGCTTCATATAAGGATTCGTGGTGCCTCAAATCATTCCCGTCATCGATCTGATGAACGGCCAGGTCGTGCATGCGCGCCGCGGCGACCGGCAAGCTTACCAGCCGCTGCAGTCTTCACTGGTCGATGGCTGCGACCCGCACGACGTGGCGCAGGCGCTGATCGAGGCGACCGGTGCGCGTCAGGTCTATGTGGCCGACATCGATGCCATTCGCGGACCGGTCGCAGGGAAGGCCCACGGCAAGGTCAGCGGCAAGGACGGCGGCGAAACCGTTGCCAGGGCCGACCACACGACGCTGATCGCCGAACTGGCCGCGCGTCACCCGGATGTCGAGTGGTGGGTGGACGGCGGTTATGTCGATGCCACGCCTGCGCTGGCGCTGCATCGCGCGGCCGGCGTGACGCCGGTGTTCGGTACCGAATCGATGCGCAGCTATGGCGCACTGCGCAAGTTCCGCAACGCGCGCATCGACACCGTGCTGTCGCTCGATTACCGGCGCGGCGTTCCGCTCGGCCCGGACTGGTCCTACGATCCGGTCGAATGGCCGGCCCGGGTGCTCGCGATGGAACTGGGGCGCGTCGGGGCCGAAGACGGTCCCGCGTTGCAGCTGATCCGCACGCTGCAGTCGATGCGCACGGACGTGGACGTCATCGCCGCCGGCGGTGTGCGCAACCGCGAGGACCTGCGCGCGCTCGACGGCATCGGCGTCACGGCGGTGCTGGTGGCCAGCGCGCTGCATGACGGGCGCCTTCTGTAGGCCGCAACGCGGTCATCACCAGCTGAGCGGATTGACCCGGTAGTAGCGGCTCAGCTCGCCGAACAGCTCCGGAAAGGCTTCGGCGAGGTGCTGCGGCCGCTCGAAAAACGATTCCGACGCCACGGCAAAGAATTCGGCCGGACTGCTCGCACCATACGGATCGAGCGCAGGCGCGGCTTCGCCCTGCAGCTGACGGTGCAGCCGGCTGTAGGCAGCGTCGAACACGCGCGTCCAGCGCTCGACGCGGTGGCGGCCGACCATGGGCGGGGCGCCATTGGCGTCGCCGTTCTCCTGATCCAGCTGATGCGCGAATTCATGGATGACGACGTTGTGACCATCGGACGCATCGGCCGCGCCGCGCACGACATCGTCCCACGACAGCACGACATGCCCGCGCGCCGATGACTCGCCCAGATGGACCGCGCGCCCTTCATGCACGACGCCGGCGGCGTCGGTGGACAGGCGCCGAACGGCGAACGCCGACGGATAGATGAGGATTTCACGCAGCGCCGGAAAGTAGCCGCTGCGCCGGTTCAGCAGCAGCAGGCAGGCCTGGGCGGCGATGGTCACCCGCATGTCGTCGGTCACGTCCAGTCCGTCGCAGCCGACAAAGGTCTTTTCGGCGACGAACACCTGGATGTGCTTCTTCAGCTGGAGCTGCAGGTCGGCCGGCAGCAGCCGGACCTGCGGCACACGCTGGCGCAGGATGGCCCGCCAGGCCGGCGGGAACGGCCGGCTGCGCTGCCAGCGGCGTCGCGATTCGATGCGCAGCGGTTCGGCGAGCAGCCAGACCGCCGGAATCAGCGTCAGCAGGATGAAGAGGAGCAGCGGCACGTCTGGCCAATCTCGCCGGTTGGGGTTCGAAGAAGCTGGGGTCGCGCCGCCGTCATTTCAACGCCGCGGTCTCAGGCGCCCGGCGCGTCGCCGAGTGCTGCTGCGCCGAGAAAATCCATCTTGCCGACCTCGACGCCGTTGTGGCGCAGGATGGCGTAGGTGGTCGTGGCGTGGAAATACAGATTGGGCAGCACGAAATCGAGCAGATAGCGCAGGCCCTTGAAATGCGCGTCGCGCCCGGCCAGCCGGAACGTGATGTCGCGTTCCTCGCTGCCGTCGATCTGCGCGGCGCCGAAGCCCTGCACGAACTCGATGGCCTTGGCGATGCGGGCCTGCAGTTCGGCGAAGGTCGCTTCATTGTCCTCCCAGCGTGGCACCTCGGCACCGGCCAGACGCGCCGCGCCGCCCTTGGCGATGTCGGTCGCGATCTGCACCTGGCGCGGCAGCGCGAACATGTCGGGTGAAAGCCGCGCATGGATGAACACCGATTCGTCGATCTTGCGTGCGGCCGCATGCGCCGCGGCCTTGTCGAGCACGGCAGACATGTTCTGGAGCACCCGCACGAACACGGGTACCGAAGTTTCATACATGGAAATCGTCATCATCGCTCCTTTCAATCCAGATTCAAGATGCAAGATTCAAGATGCAAGCAGTCGGATCCATCGAGCGTTGAGTCTTGCCCTTGAATCTTGTGTCTTGCATCTTGCATCTGCTTCACCAGGGCACCGTTTCGCCGACGTGCGTGAAGGTGCCGGTCGGACCGTCGGCGGGCAGGGTGGCCAGCAGCACGCTGGTGCGGCCGCCTTCCGACACTTCGATCGGCGCGTTCTCGCCGCCCATGTCGGTCTTCACCCAGCCCGGATGCGCCGAATTGACCTTGATCGGCGTTGCGCGCAGTTCGTCGGCCAGGTGGACGGTGAAGGCGTTGAGCGCGGTTTTCGAGGCGTTGTAGGCGAAGGCCTTGGCGGCTGCGATCGGCGACTTCGGGTCGCTCTGCAGCGTGAGTGAGCCAAGAATGCTCGACAGGTTGACGATGCGGCCTTCCGGTGACAGACGGATCAGCGGCAGCAGCAGCTGGGTCAGCTCGACCACGGCGAAGAAATTGACGTCGAAGGTTTCGCGCAGCACGGCCGGCGTCACGCTGCTGGCGTTCGGCGCGAACAGGTCTTCCAGCGCGATGCCGGCGTTGTTCACCAGGATGTCGAGCTGGCCGTAGTGGTGCGCAAGGTGGTCGTAGACATTCTGGTAGGTGGCCGGCTTCTTCGCGTCGAACGCGATCGCGCTGGCGGTGATGCCTTCGGCGCGCAGCGCGGCGATGGCTTCCTCCGCGCGTTCGGCATTGCGCACGCCGAGCACCACTTCGATGCCGAGCTGGCCCAGGCCGCGTGCGGTTTCCAGGCCCAGGCCGCGGTTTGCGCCGGTGATGAAGGCAACTTTGCGGGTAACGGTCATGATGGATCTCCTCAATGATGTCGGGCATGCAGGGGCTGAACCGGCCCTGCGTCGGATGTGTTGATGGCCTCGGCCGGGTGGTCCCAGCCGCCGCCGAGCGCACGGATGAGACCGACGGCGGCGCGCGCGCGTTCGCCTTCGAGCTGCGACGCGATCCGCCGCTGCAGCAGCACGCTGCGGTCGGCGTCGATCACGTCGAGAAAACTGACCGACCCTTCGCGGTACTGGATCTGCGACAGCTGCGCCGCGCGCGTCGCCGACCGCACCGCTTCGTCCTGGGTGCGCGTCTGGTCCGCCAGTATGCGCAGTCCGGCCAGATTGTCCTCGACTTCACGGAAGGCATTCAGCACGGTCTGCCGATAGGTGGCGACATCTTCCTCCCAGGCGGCGCGGGCGCGCTCCAGACCGGCGTCGCGCGCACCGCCGTCGAACACCGGCAGCGACAGCATCGTGCCGACCAGCGGACCGAGCAGGAAGCTGCGGCTCGACCACTGGAACAGATTGCCCAGTTCGGACGATTCATAACCCAGCGCGCCGGTCAGGTTCAGCCGCGGGAACCACGCCGTCTGCGCCACGCCGACCCGCGCATTGGCCGCCGCCATCGCGCGCTCGGCGGCGGCGATGTCGGGACGTCGTTCCAGCAGCGCCGACGGCAGGCCGGCGGGCACCTGGATGCTGACCTGCTGCAGCGGGCTCGGCGGCAGGCTGAAATCGGCCGGTGCGCGACCGAGCAGCAGCGCCAGCGCATGTTCGGCATTGGCGCGTCGGCGGGCGACCCCGAACGATTCCGACTGCGCCGACGCCAGTTCGGTCTTCGCGCGCGCCAGATCCAGTTCGCTGATGTCGCCCTCGTCGAAGCGTCGCTGCACCAGACGCAGCGCGTCGCTGCGCAACTGCACGGTGCCGGCGTACAGCGCCTGTTCGGCATCCAGTTCGCGCAGCAGGAAATAGCCCTGGGCGACGTCGGCCTGCAGCGCGAGCTGCACCGAGCGGAACAGCGCCTCGCGCTGCTGCGCCGTGGCCGATGCGGCATCGACACCGGCGGCGACGCGACCGAACAGATCGACCTCGTAGCCCACCGTGGCCTGGGCGCGCCACAGCGTCAGCGAACTGGCGTCGCCGTCATCCGGCAGGCCACGCGAGGCGGGGGAGGCGCGCTGCCGGGTCGGGCCGAAGCCCGCGCTCACCTGCGGCGCGCGCAGCGAGCGGGCGTCCTTCAGCAGCGCCCGAGACTGCGCCAGCCGGGCGGCGGCGGCCTTCAGGTCCTGATTCGCGGCCAGCGCCTGCGCCTGGAGGGTGTTCAGCGTGTCGTCGCCAAACACCGTCCACCACTCGCCGCGGGCGCGCTGTTCGGACGGCTGCGCCGGTTTCCAGTCGGCATTGCCCACCGGTGCTTCCTTGAAGGCGGCCGGTGTGTCGACCGCCGGGCGCTCGTAGGGCTGCACCACCGAGCAGCCGGCGAGCAGCAGCAGGCTGGCCAGCAGCAACGCCGGCGCACGGGTTCGGAGAATGAAGGTCATGCGGAGGTCTCCCGTTGATCAGTGGGCAGCCTGCGGCGCGAGCGCGGCAGGGGTTTCGGGGGGGTGGCCGGCGTGCGTCAGCCGGCGTCCGCTCAGCGAGCGCAGCAGCACGTAGAACACCGGTGTCAGGAAAAGGCCGAACAGCGTCACGCCGAGCATGCCGGAGAACACCGCCACGCCCATGGCATGCCGCATTTCCGAGCCGGCGCCGGTCGAGGTGACCAGCGGCACGACACCCATGATGAAGGCGATCGACGTCATCAGGATCGGGCGCAGGCGCATGCGGCTGGCGTCGATCGCCGCCTGCACGATGCCGTGGCCGCGCAGTTCCAGTTCGCGCGCGAACTCGACGATCAGGATGGCGTTCTTCGCCGACAGCCCGACCAGCACCATCAGTCCGATCTGCGTGAAGATGTTGTTGTCGCCCGCGGTCAGCCACACGCCGGTCAGCGCCGCGAGAATGCTCATCGGCACGATCAGGATGACGGCCAGCGGCAGCGTCAGGCTTTCGTACTGCGCGGCGAGCACCAGAAACACCAGCAGCACGCTGATCGGGAAGATCCATACGCCGGCGTTGCCGGCCAGAATCTTCTGATAGGTCAGGTCGGTCCATTCGAACTTGACGCCGCGCGGCAGTGTTTCGGCCGCGATGCGCTCCGCCGCCGCCTGCGCCTGATCGGAGGAATAGCCGGGCGCCGGGCCCCCGTTGATGTCGGCCGCGGTGTAGCCGTTGTAGCGCACCACCATTTCCGGGCCGAACGACGGCCTGACGGTGACCAGCGATGACAGCGGCACCATGTCGCCGTTGGCGTTGCGCGTCTTCAGCTGCAGGATGTCCTCGGCCTGGGCGCGGAACGGCGCGTCGGCCTGGGCCCTGACCTGATACACGCGGCCGAATCGGTTGAAGTCATTCACGTACAACGAGCCGAGATAGATCTGCATGGTGTCGAACACGTCGGTGATCGGCACACCGAGCTGCTTGGCGCGCGCCCGGTCCAGGTCGACGTCGAGCTGGGGCACGTTGATCTGGTAGCTGGAGAAGGTCGGCCCCAGTTCGGGAGCCTTCGCCGCCGCGGCGACGAAGGCCTGCGCGGCAGCGTCCAGTTCGGCGTAGCCGAGCGATCCGCGGTCCTGCAGCTGCAGCTTGAAGCCGCCCAGCGTGCCCAGCCCCATGACCGGCGGCGGCGGGAATACCGCGATGTAGGCGTCCTGGATCGCGGCGAACTTCCGGTTCAGCGAGGCGGCGATGGCGCCGGCCGACAAGTCGTCACTTTTCCGTTCATCGAACGGTTTGAGCGTGGCGAACACGATGCCGGCGCTCGAACTGTTGGTGAAGCCGTTGATCGACAGGCCGGGGAAGGCGACCGCGTTTTCCACGCCGGGCTGCGCCAGTGCGATGTCGCCCATGCGGCGGATCACGTCTTCGGTGCGGTCGAGCGAGGCGCCTGACGGCAGCTGCGCGAAGCTGATCAGGTACTGCTTGTCCTGCGCCGGCACGAAGCCGCCGGGTACCAGATACGACAGGCCGACCGTGGCTGCGAGCAGCACGCCATACACGCCCATGGCGGACGCCTTGCGCGAGATGACGCCCGACACGCCGCGCGAATAACGGTCCGACGCGCGGCTGAACACGCGGTTGAAGGCGGCGAAAAAGCGGCCGAACAGGCGGTTCATGAGGCGCGTGAGCACGTCCGGTTTCGCGTCGTGACCCTTGAGCAGCAGCGCGGCCAGCGCCGGCGACAGCGTCAGCGAGTTGAAGGCGGAAATCACCGTCGAAATGGCGATGGTCATCGCGAACTGCTTGTAGAACTGGCCGGTCAGGCCGGTCATGAAGGCGAGTGGCACGAATACCGCGACCAGCGTCAGCGCGATGGCGATGATGGGCCCGCTGACTTCCTGCATCGCGCGGTAGGTGGCGTCGCGCGGGCTCAGACCTTCGCTGATGTTGCGCTCGACGTTCTCGACCACGACGATGGCGTCGTCCACCACGATGCCGATGGCCAGCACCATGCCGAACAGCGACAGCGCGTTGATCGAGTAGCCGAAGCCGAGCATCAGCGCAAAGGTGCCGACGATGGACACCGGCACCGCGAGCAGCGGAATGATGGACGCGCGCCAGGTCTGCAGGAACAGGATGACCACCAGCACGACCAGCGCCACCGCTTCGAGCAGCGTGACGATGACCGCGTTGATCGAGGCGCGCACGAACTGTGTCGGGTCATACACGATGCGGTATTCGACCGACGCCGGGAAGTCGGTCGACAGTTCTTCCATGGTCTGGCGCACGCGGTCCGACACGTCGAGCGCATTGGCGCCCGGCGACTGGAAGATCGGGATGGCGACCGCCGGCTTGTTGTCGAGCAGCGAACGCAGCCCGTATTCGGACGCCGCCAGTTCGATGCGCGCCACGTCGCCCAGGCGCGTGATGCCGCCGTCCGGCGACGACTTCAGGATGATGTCGGCGAATTCGGCTTCGGTCTTCAGCCTGCCCTGTGCGTTGATCGACAGTTGCAGCGGTACGTCGCGTGCGCTGGGCGAGCCGCCGATGACGCCGGCGGCGACCTGCACGTTCTGTTCGCGGATCGCGCGCACCGCGTCGCTGGCGGTCAGGCCGCGCTGCGCGACCTTCTGCGGATCGAGCCATACGCGCATGGCGTAGTTGCCGGAGCCGAACAGGCCGACCTCGCCGACACCCTCCAGCCGCGCCAACCGGTCCTTCACGTTGATGACCGCGTAATTGCGCAGATAGGTCATGTCGTAGCGGTCGTCCGGCGATGTCAGGTGCACCACCATGGTCATGGTCGGCGAGCTCTTGATCGTCGTCACGCCCAGTCGCTGCACGTCTTCCGGCAGCCGGGGCAGCGCCTGCGATACGCGGTTCTGCACCAGTTGCTGCGCCTTGTCCGGATCCATGCCCAGACGGAAGTACACGGTCAGCGTCAGGTTGCCGTCGCTGTTCGCCTGCGACTGCATGTACAGCATCTGTTCCACGCCGTTGATCGATTCTTCGAGCGGCGAGGCGACGGTCTCGGCGATCACCTTGGGGTTGGCGCCCGGGAACTGCGCGCGCACGACGACCGACGGCGGCACCACTTCCGGGTATTCGGAAATCGGCAGCTGGAACAGCGACAGCGCGCCGGCCAGCAGGATGAGCATCGACAACACGCCGGCGAAGATCGGGCGGTCGATGAAGAATCTGGAAATGTTCATGGTTTCAAACCTTCACGTTCGGGGTGCGCCGGGCCGGCTGCGCGGGCGCGTCGACCAGCACTTCGCGGTTCATCGGCACGGTCTTCGGGCTCACCGTGTCGCCGGGCCGGGTGCGCTGCAGGCCGTTGACGACAATGCGTTCGCCGGCACTCAGGCCGCTCTCGACGATGCGCAGGCCGCTCTGGCGCGCACCCAGCCGCACTTCGCGGTAGGCGGTGCGGTCGGTCTGGTCGAGTACCAGCACGAAGCGCTTGTCCTGGTCGGTGCCGATGGCGCGCTCGTCGATCAGCAGCGCTTCGCGCGGCGCGCCGCCACCGAGCCGGATGCGCGCGTACAGCCCCGGCAGCAGCAGGCCGTCGGCGTTGTCGAACACGGCGCGCACGCGGATCGTTCCGGACGAGGTGTCGAGCCGGTTATCCACCGACGACACGCGGCCGCGACGCGAATGACCGTCTTCGTCGGCCAGGCCGAGAAACACGGCGACCGGCTCGCCGCCGGCGGCACGCGCCGGATTGACGTATTTCAGAAAGCTCTTTTCGTCGACATCGAACGCGGCATAAACCTTGTCCATCGACACCAGCGTGGTCAGCGGCACGGTGCCGGCGCCGGCGGCGACGATGTTGCCGACCGTCACTTCGGCGCGCGAAATGCGGCCCGACACCGGTGCCGTGATGCGCGTGTATTCGAGGTTGAGCCGGGCCGAGGTCAGCGCGGCCTGCGCCGCCTGCACCTGGGCGGCCGCTTCGCGCGCGGCGTTCTGCTTTTCGTCGAGGTCGCGCTGCGCGATCGCGTTGTCGGCGGCCAGGCGCTGGCCGCGCGCCATGTCGGTGGCGGTGTAGGCTGCGCGCGTTTCGGCCGCCGCAAGCTGGGCCTGCGCGCGTTCGAACTCGGCTGCATACGGGCGCGGGTCGATGGTGAACAGCAGGTCACCCTTGTTCACCCGCGCGCCGTCGCGGAAATGCACCGCGGTCAGCGTGCCCGATACCAGCGGCCGGATGTCGACCCGATCGACCGCTTCGAGGCGCCCGGAATAGTCCTGCCAGTCGATGATGGTCTGGCGGGTCACTTCAGCCACCTCGACGACAGTGGCGGGTGGTGCTGCGGTCGCCGTGGCTTGCGGCGTGTCGGCCCGGGCGTGCAGCACGGCCGCGCCACCGCCGATCAGGATCAGCGAGGCCGCGAGAAAGGTGAGCGTATGACGGCGGTTCAGGATGGACATGGCTGACCTCATGGAAGGATGGAAGCGGGATGCAAGGGGGATTCAGTCATCATTCGAACCGGGCGCGACGTTCGTGCACCGGCCGAGCCGGCAGCGCATGAACTGGATCGCGCCGGCGAGTACCGGTGGATGGGCGAGCAGGCCGGCGTGTGTCACGCCGGCAAAGCGTTCGACCTGGGTGTGCACACCTGCGGAAATCAGCGCCGCGCCATACTTTTCGGCTTCGCAGTGCAGCAGGTCGTGTTCAGCCGTGGCGATGTAGGCGGGCGGCAGACCGGCCTGGCGGCACGATTCAAGCGGTGCGGCGTAGGGATGCAGGCGCTGCGACAGCCGCGGCAGGTATTGACGGTAGCAGTCGGTGCAGTCCGCGACGCTGAGGTCGGACTGCAGCCGCTGCGCGTCGCCGGCGCGCGTCATGCTCGGGTCGAGCATGGGCCCGATCAGCACCTGCACCGCGATGCGGAAGTCCTGCCGGTCGCGCGCCATCAATGCCAGGCTGGCGGCCAGATTGCCGCCGGCGTCATCGCCGGCGACAACGAGGCGCTCCGGGTCGGCGCCGAGGGTGGCCGCGTGTTCCACCGCCCAGAGGGTTGCGGCGTAGGCGTCCTCCGGCGCGGCCGGAAAGGGATGGGCCGGGGCCAGCGCATAGCCGACCGACAGCACCGCAGCGGGCAGTCCGGCGGCGATGAATCGGGCTGCGGCATCGGCGTCGTCGAGCGAACCCGCGACGAAGCCGCCGCCGTGCAGGTAGATCACCAGCGGCAGCCGCACGTCGGAGGCGGGCCGGTAGAGCCGCAGCGGGATGCGGCCATTCGGGCCGGCGATGTCCAGGCTGCGCCAGGGCAGGGTGGGCGAACGATCCTTTGCGGTGTCGTGATGCGGCGGGGGCATGCGGTCAGTCCTGTCGGCGAGGCCGGAAGCGAGGCGTGACCGGATTGTCTGTGTTGGCGCTATCTGGATAAATAGCGATAATTCGTTAACACTATTCGCCGGTCACGAACAATCGGTCGTCGGCGACGACCCTTTCCGACGGAGTTGCGCCATGGATCGCTTGCAGGCCATGCAGGTATTCACCCGCGTTGTGGATTCCAACAGCTTCACCCGTGCCGCCGACAGCCTCGGCCTGCCGCGCGCCACCGTCACCACGGCCGTGCAGAACCTGGAAAATCTGCTGCAGGTGCGGCTGCTCAACCGCACCACGCGCCGGATCAGCCTGACGCCCGACGGCGCGGCGTACTACGAACGCTGTGCGCGCATCCTGGCCGACATCGAAGAGACCGAGGCGTCGTTCCGGGAAGTGTCGCGCGGTCCGAAAGGCCGGCTGCGCATCGACGTGCCGGCGCCGGTCGGCCGGCTGTTCCTGATCCCGCGCCTCTGCGAGTTCCACACCCGCTATCCGGACATCGAACTGGTGATCGGCATGGGCGACCGCCCGGTCGACCTGGTGCGTGAAAGCGTCGATTGCGTCATCCGGGTGGGCGAACTGCGGGACTCGACGCTGGTTGCGCGACGCATCGGCACGATGGAAACGGTCACCTGTGCAGCGCCCGACTACCTCGAGCGCCACGGGGCGCCTGGCACGCTCGACGACCTGCAGGACCACCGCGCAGTGCATTACTTTTCCAGTCGCACCGGCCGCGTCATCGATCTCGATTTCGTCGTCGACGACAAGGTGGTCGAGGTGAAGGTGCCGGGCAAGGTGTCGGTGAACGACGCCGACGCCTACGTCGCCTGCGGTCTGCAGGGTTTCGGTGTCATCCAGCCGCCGCGCTTCATGGTGCATGCGCACCTTCAGTCCGGTGCGCTGCGCGAGGTGCTGCCGCAGTGGCAGCCGTCACCGATGCCGATTTCAGTCGTCTATCTGCAGAACCGGCATCTGTCGCCCAAGGTGCGCGCCTTCGTGGACTGGGCCGCGGAACTGTTCAGTCGCTGCCCGATTCTCGGGCGCTGCGATGGGCACAGCACCGAATGCAGCTTTGTCGGCACGCAGGACGGGCACACGCTGCAGGCATTGATGGATCAGCCGGAAATGGCCGTTCAGTCCTAGACTCAATTCATCGACCCGGTACTCGACAGGCCGCATCGCGCGCGTGGTTCGGGCGATTCCGGGTGGCTGTCCGGACGGTCACGGTGGTGCGGAGCGAAGCTCGCTGGCGATCTGCAATATGCGCTGTATCTTGGCCAGCAGACGGACCTTGTCGACGGGCTTGACGACGAAATCGGACGCGCCTGCGTTCCGGCTCTCGATCACGATATTGCGTTCGCTGTGGCCGGTGATGATGAGCACCGGGATGTCCGCGAAGTGTTCCACCGACTTGATCTGCCGCGTCGCCTCGACGCCGTTGAGTCCGGGCAGGTCGAAATCCATCAGGATGATGTCGGGACGGTGCTTGCGCAGGATGCCGATGGCTTCGGCACCGGATGCGGCAAAGAGGGGCTGCAGATTTTCCGCGGACAGGAATTCGCCGAGCAGCCGGCGCTGGAACTCGTCGTCGTCGACGATCAGCACGACGGGTTTGAACTGCTCGGCGAGCTTCTGCAGCGAGCGGGCCGATTCGATCTGGGGCGACAGCGCTCGCGCGAAGTCGCCCGCCCACACCCGCACGGGTTCCACCGCATCGGTGGCGTTCTTCAGCTCCGGATCGATGTGCCGGATGCGCAGTTGCTGGAATTCCTGATCGAAGCGCGCCCTGTCCTTCACCTCGACATTGCTGCTTTCGCCCAGACTGCGGGAAAACTCTGCGAGTGCGGCGCCGATATGGTGTTCGGCGTCGCGCAAGGTGCGCTGGACCGTGTCCACCCGCTCGTGTCCGCTGGCCATGTATTGCTCCAGCGCGCTTTCGAGCTCGGCAATTCTTCTCGTCTGTGCCGCAAGCTGCGTCACGCTGGCCGGCATCGATCGGTCGATGTTCATCTGTCGCAGGGCGTGAAAGACCGCCATCGGCAGCCGCGGTGCGTCATGCGTCAATGGCCAGAACAGGATGTAGTCGTCGAAGTACTCGCGCTTGCACAGTTCGTACACGCGCTTCAGGTCGTCCTTGTTGCACAGGATGACCGTTCGGTGCGGCAGCCCATGCACGGCCGTGCTGAGACGGTAGAGGCCAAGGTAATAGCGCTCGGCCTTTTCCAGCGAGTTGAACGCCAGCACCAGCACATCGGGCTTGAAGCGTTCGAAGTCTTCGACCAATTGATCGGCGTCGGTCGATAACGAGATTTTTTCGAATTCGTCACGCAGCAGCTTGCGCACCAGTTCGGCATCGCTGACGACATCGCTGGCGACCAGAATGCGCGCCGTGTCGGCCAGCTGTTTCACGACACCAGTTCCGGGCGACGTAGGCGCCAGGCGTCCAGCCACTCGGGCAGACGATCGGCGGGCATCGGGCGGGCGATGAAATAGCCCTGTGCGATGTCGCAGCCGAGCTGGCGCAGGCAGTCCCAGTCCTCGCGGGTCTCGACGCCTTCGGCGACGGTGCGCAGCCCCAGTTGGCGGGCCATGCCCAGATTGGCGCGCAGGATGGCCACCATTGATGTGCTGGTGCCGGCGCCATGCACGAAGCTGCGGTCCAGTTTCAGTTCGTCGAATGGAATATCGCGCAACTGAGCCAGCGAGGAAAATCCGGTTCCGAAATCGTCGATCGACAGCCCGATGCGCTTGAGGCGCAGCCGCGCCACGATGTCGAGCAGCGCAAGCGGATCGCGCATCAGCTGGCTTTCGGTGACTTCGAGCACCAGCTGCGAAATCGGCACGCCTGCCGCGTGCGCTGCGCGCGCCACCTCGTCCGGAAAGTCCAGCGCGACGAGATTTTCCATCGACACGTTCACCGCCACGCGAAGTGTCTGGCCCAGACCGTTCCAGTGCGCGGCATCGCACAGTGCCCGGGACAGCACGGCATGGGTCAGCCGGTCAATCAGGCCATGTGCTTCGGCGGTGCCGATGAACTGGTCCGGAAAGACAAGACCGTCGACTGGATGATTCCAGCGCACCAGGGTTTCGACCCCGACGACGTTGGCATTTGCGAAATCAACCTTGGGTTGGTAGTGATTGACGAGCTGTCCGTCGTCGATTGCGTGCAGCAGGGCATCCGCCGGATAGGGCGCGCGCTGCGCGCTAGACCGGATTTCGCCGGTGCTGGTCAGCGCCGAATCGAGCACCGCCTTGAGGGCATCGAGGCCGAACGGCTTGTGCAACGCACCCCACAGTTTCAGGGATCGCGCGCTGGCCAGGCGGCCCACCGTATCGAGGATGCGCTGGTCTTCGCCGCTGATCAGCACGAGACCGCCGCAATAATCGCTTTGCGCCAGATGCCTCAGGAACTCGATGCCGTCCATGCCCGGCATGTTCAGATCGCAGAACAGCGCATCGAAGCGCTCGGTACGATCGGCAAGACGTTTCAGCGCGGCATCTGCGCTGTCGCAGGTCTGCACGCGGCGCATTCCGAGCTCGTTGAGCTGCTGTGACAGCAGCGACAGCGCGAACGGGTCGTCATCGATGATCAATACGTTCAATTGGGCGGCTCCGTGCGATCGTCCTGATGGATGACGGGTTCCGCGAGATAGCGGCGTATCGCTTCGTCTGTGCGGCGGTAGATGTTGTCCAGTCGTTTCAACTGTTTCGCGAGATTCGATTTCCGGCCCGCCCGGGCTGCTTGCTCGATATCCGTGCAGCACTCGGCCAGCTTTACGGCACCGACCGAACGCGATGATGATTTGAGCTTGTGCGCAACGCTCGCCACCGAGCTTGCGTCACCGTTGGCGCAATGGTGTTGCAGTTCCCCGCACTGCTGTGCGGCGCGTTCCACGAAAAGCTGCAGCAGGTCACGGATGGTTTTTTCCTTGTTGCCCAGGTAACGACGCATTGCAACCGGATCGAAAATTTCGCTGCCGCCCTGTACGCCCGTGTCGGCACCCGGATCCCATTCAAGCCCCGAACCGGGCATCCACTGTTCGAGCGTCGCTTTCAGCATGTCGAGCGCGAGCGGTTTGGTCAGGTAGTCGTCAAATCCTTCAGTACGCGCCTGCGCGGAGGCACTGCGCAGAGCGTGGGCGGTGAGCGCAATGATCGGCAGCGGCCTGCGCAGTGACGACCGGTCTCCCGCGCACGCCGCTTCTTCGGCCCGGATGGCGCGCAACAATGCAAAGCCGTCCATTTCAGGCATGTGCAGATCGGTCAGCAGCAGCGCATAACGGCCGGTCGCCCACATTCTGAATGCTTCTTTTCCGTGGCTTGCGACTTCGGCCGTGCGACCGAGCAGCTCCAGCTGCTCGAGGATGACCTTCTGATTGATGGCATCGTCTTCGGCCACCAGTATCAGCTCGCCCTTCGCCCGGGCGTCCTCGACGGACAGGGGCGCAATCGCGTCAAAAGTTTCGTTTGTCGTCCATTCGCTGACGATTTCGGGCGACGCGCGCCCGGCGGCGATCGCGACTGCCCGCAGCAGCGCAGCGCGGCGCAGGACCGTTCCGTCAAGGCTGACTGCATCCCCGCCTGCCATTCGCGGCCGCCTGCGCCTGCCGTGCGTGATCAGCACATGGTGCAACGCGTCCTGGCTGTCGAGCGCCGGTGTTCGGTTACGCGCGTCGGCGCTGCGGATCAGCACGACGGGCGGCGTGCTCGCAGCGGCGCGCAGTGCCGCCTCGTCAGCGGTGACGACCGCATGAACCGAACCCCCGGCGTGCGCCAGATAGCGTTGCAGAAGAGCCGGAAACAGCGCGTCGTCGAGCACGATGCAGGACACGCCGGACAGATCGGGGAGCGTGGGCGGCATCTGTTCGTCCGCAGCCACGAACGGCAATTCGACCGTGAACAGCGACCCTTCGCCGAACGCACTCGATACCTCGATGGTGCCGCCCATCAGTTCGACCAGTCGTCGACAGATGCTCAGGCCAAGTCCGGTACCGCCGAAACGGCGAGTGGCTGAACCTTCGCCCTGCAGGAATGGCGTAAACAGCCTGACGATCGTCTCTTCCGTCATGCCGATACCGTTGTCGCGGATGCTGAAGGTGAGGCGGAGCGGGCTGCGGGAAACCACCTCCACGTTCAGGCTGACCCGGCCGCGTACGTGCTTGCGACCGCCTGAGAACTTGATCGCGTTACCGACCAGGTTGTACAGAATCTGGCGCAGGCGTACCGAATCGGTCATCACCTGCGACGGCATGTCCGGATCGACGAATACACTGATGTCGACCATGACGCCTTCAGCCACCGGAAGCAGCGCGTCGCACAGGCTTTCGGCGAGTTCCGATACCGCCACCGGTTCGTTCGCAATGTCGAGGCGTCCGGCTTCGATCTTGGAGAAATCCAGCACATCGTCGATCAGGCCCAGCAGGATGCGGCCTGATTCGCGCGCGATACGCACCATGTCGTCCTGCTTCGGTGAGAGCTTGCCGTGCGCCAGCACTTCGAGCATGCCCAGCACACCATTCATCGGCGTGCGTATTTCGTGGCTCATATTCGCCAGGAAAACGCTTTTTGCCTGGTTGGCTGCTTCCGCCTGCCGCTGTGCAACTTCAAGCAGGGCGGTCCGCGACAGCACCAGTTCTTCCAGGCGGGTCTTGTAACGCGTCAGTTCCTGCTCGGCCTCGCGGCGCTGCGTGACGTCGGTCCAGACGCCGACGATGCGGATCGGCACATCGTTCGAATCGCGCTCGACCCGCATGTGGTCATTGATCCAGATCCAGCGATCATTCAGCGTGCGGAAACGATATTCGTGGATGACATGACCCTGCGTGAGTGCCTCGCGCACCCGGGGGAGCGTACCTTCGAGGTCGTCCGGATGGACATTCGAAACCCACCAGTCGCGCGCCATGGTCTGTTCCGGCAGGTAGCCGAACAGCCACTTGATATTGTCGCTGACCCATTCGGGTACCGTACGATCCTCCCGTACGGCCAGTGCGTAGGTCACACCCGGGCTGACGGCAAGGTAGTGCTGCAGCCGGCTGGCAACGGTACGCAGTTCTTCCTCGGCCTGCCTGCGATCGGTGATGTCGGTCATGCCGCCGAGCATGCGTTTCGGAAAACCGTCGGGATCACGGATCACAAAGCCACGGTCTATGACGTGGGCGTAGCTGCCATCGCTGCGGCGGAAGCGATAACTGTCAGACCACTGATCGCCGCCGTCATCGATGACGCGGGTCATGCTCTCCATCACGCGCACCACGTCGGCCGGGTGCATTCGCGAGGTTCGCGACTCGATCGTCAGCTCTATTTTCTTCCGGTCGTAGCCGAAAAGCGTTTCAATGCCGTCGTTCCACCACAGCGTGTTGTAGAGCAGGTTCCAGTCCCAGATGGCATCATTGGTGGCACGCGAAAGTTGGCGGAAGCGGTCTTCGCTGTCGCGCAGGGCCTGTTCTGCCCGCTTGCGTTCGGTGATGTCGCGTTCGATCGCGACCCAGTGCGTGTACCAGCCTTTTTCGTCGGCGATCGGAACGATGTCCAGTTCCAGCCAGAACAACTCGCCTGACTTCTTGTAGTTGATCACTTCTTCGCGTACCGGCCGCCACTCTTTCAGCGCCGTGCGCAGGCGGGTCAGTGCATCAGGCTGGGTCGCCGGCCCCTGCAGAATACGCGGCGTGCGGCCGATGGCTTCATCCCGGCTGTAGCCCGTCACGCGCTCGAAGGCGTCATTGACGAACAGGATGCGCGGCCCGTCCGGCGCGCTGACCGGCTCCGCTTCAGTGATCATGATGATGTCAGCCATGCGCGAAGTGGCGGTTTCGAGCAGGCGTAACTGCTCTTCGTCCTTGCGCCGCTGCGACACGTCTAAAACCACCCCTTCTATCGTGATGTGGTGATCGCTGGGGTTGCGCACCCCCTGGCCACGCTCCCACACCCAGCGCTCTGCGCCTTCGCGATCGACGATTCGATACGTCAGCTCGAACGCCCGACCGGCCTGCAACGCAGCCATGACATCGCGTCTGACGCTGGCTTGATCGTCCGGATGAATCAGCGAGACATAGCGCACCGAGGCATTGCCGATCAGTTCGTCGGGCCGGTAACCGGTCAAGGCGACAACCCCTTCACTGACGAATTCCATCGACCAGTCGTCGTCCGGCCGGCAGCGGTAGACCATGCCGGGCAGATTGCCCATCAGCGTCAGCAGTTCGCGCCGGCTTTCCTGCAGCGCCTGTTCCGCGACCTTGCGTTCAGATACATCCTGGAAGGCCCCCTGAAGCTGGACGATTTCATCCGCCGCATTGCGCACGGCTTCGCCCAGCGTGCGCACCCAGAGCTTGCGCCCGGCGCCAGTGACGATCTGCACTTCAAGATCGAAGGGCGCGCCGGTGTCCAGACATCCGTTAACAGCCGCGCGGACCAGTGGCTGATGCTCGGGGATGTAGAAATCCAGGGCCTGTTCGAGGCTGGGGGTTTCGTCCGGACCCAGCCCGTGGATGCGTTTAACCTCGTCCGACCAGATCACGGCGTTGTCCGCGACCTTGAATATCCATGCGCCGAGATGGCTGACGCGCGAGGCCATGGCCAGCAACGCCTCGGTTTGCGTGAGACGTGATTCGGCCTCCTTCTGCAGGGTGATGTCTTCGCTGACGCCGATCATGCTCTGTGGTGTGCCGCTTGCGTCGCGCTGCATCGATACGCTCATGCGGCACCAGACCGTGCGGCCGTCCTTTGCGAGGTCGCGTTTTTCCATGACGAAACTGTCGCGATCACCAGCGTGCAGCTGCGTCATGCTGTGACGCGTGTCCGCGAGGTCGTCCGGGTGCGTGATCGACCACAGCGTGCGCGCCTGCAGTTCCTGTTCCGAGTAGCCGAGCATGCGGCTGTAAGCCGCATTGGTGGCGATGAAACGTCCGTCGGGCGTCGTGATCGCGATGCCGGTGGCGGCGTCCTCGAACACCTTGCGGAAGCTCTTTTCGGTGGCCGCCAGCGCTTCGCGCGCCAGTTCGCGCTCGGTGGTGTCCATCACCATGCCGAGTCGTCGCCGCGGCCTGCCGTCGCCACCGAACACCACTTTGCCACGCTCGTACATCCACCGGATTTCGCCGTTCGGGCGACGTATCCGGTACGTGTTCTCGACGATGCTTCCGGCACTCGTCTGCTCGTAGATGCAGGCAGCGACCGTAGGGCGGTCTTCCGGCACGATCAACGAAAGGAAGTCGTCGAAGGTGCTGTGGAAGTCTTCCGCGGCAATGCCGAACAGGCGGCAGGTCTGTGCCGACCAGGTCAGCACCTTGCTGTCGAGGTCGAATTCCCAGCTGCCCATCGCGGCGATGGCCTGTGCTTCTTCGAGCAAGGCCGCCATGCGTTCCGTCTGATGCTGCGCGGTCTTGCGGGCCGTGATGTCGGAGTGGGTGCCCACCATGCGCAGCGCCCGACCATGGCGATCCCGGGTGGCGACCATGCCGCGGTCGAGGACCCAGATGTAATGACCGTCACGCGAACGCATGCGGTATTCGGCCGCGTAGGTGGGCGCCGATCCGTTCCACAGCGCCTCCCGTTGCGCGTGCGCCGACGCCAGATCGTCCGGATGCACGCGAGACGACCATGCTTCAGGTGTCGGCACGACTTCCGATGGCAGGTGATCCAGGATCGTGCTCCACCGTTCCGAATAGAACACCTCGCCCGTTTCGATATTCCAGTCCCACACGCCCTGAGCGTTACCGGCCAGGGCGAACTGCCAGCGTTCCTCACTCTCGTGCAGGGCCGCTTCGGTTCGTGCGCGCAGCTGCAACTGTCGGCGTAACTGCAACTGCGCCATCACCTGATCGGCCAGCGTTCGGAGCGCCGTTCGCTGCAACGTGTCGAGACGCCGTGGCACCCAGTCAATGACGCACAGCGTGCCCAGCACTTCTCCGCCCGGCGTCACCAGCGGAGCGCCCGCGTAGGCGCGGACCTTGAGGCCGCTCGTGACCAGGGGATTGTCGGCAAAGCGGGGATCGGCGAGGGCGTCTTCGACTTCGAGCGTTGTCGACGACTCGAGCGCGTGCGCGCAGAAGGACACCGAACGCGGGGTCTGTCGGATATCCAGGCCGACGGCGGATTTGAACCACTGGCGATCGCCCGCCACCAGCGACACCAGGGCGACCGGCATGGCGCAGATGTCCGCCGTCAGGCGGGTGATTGCATCGAACGATTGCTCTGACGGCGTATCGAGGATGCCGAATTCGGCCAGCGCTGCCAGACGGCTCGCTTCATTTGCAGGCAACGGGGCTTGCATGAGTGCGTTCAGGCTCCTTGTGGCCGGCGTCAACCGTGAAGACGCAGCAGAAGAAGCTGCGCATGTCAGCCTGCGCGCTGATATCCAGTGATTGTGGGCGGGCGGATCGTCGGGAAAGCGGAGAACGCGATGCTTTTTGTATCCGTCTGTTTCAGAACCACGCCCGAACTCGACACTCTTTCGCCTGACTCGCGTCTACATCATCAACCTGATGGATCGGGTAAGCAACACGCGCAGGCCGTGGGCGTACCGATGAATGCGAAGTCCAGCCCGGAATCCGGGTCGCTCCGCCGAATAGGTCAATCCTGTCCCTGTTTTCGCGACCGTGGTCACTTGTTCGCCAGAGGTGTCGCAGCGGCGTGCGACAGGGCATGGCAGAAAATCTTGAAGCAGAGATTCACCCGCTGAACGCGATCAAGTTCCGGTGTCGCTTCCCGTTAAAACGCTGTACACATCCGTACCGCTCAATCCGGCCATGACCCTCTCCACGCCAAGCTTCCAAACCAGAACCGCAGGCTGTCCGGGCTGCAAGTCGCCCGCAGACGCCGGGTTTCAGCTTTCCTTCGCCTATCAGCCGATCGTCGATGTACGCGATCGCAGCATCTTCGCGCACGAGGCGCTGGTGCGCGGTCCGGCTGGCGAAGGCGCGGCGTCGGTGCTCGACAAGGTGGATGACAAGAACCGCTACTGGTTCGACCAGATCTGCCGCCGCACGGCGATCGAGGGCGCAGCGCGTCTTGGCATGTCCGAATTGCTGTCGATCAATTTTCTGCCCAATGCGATCTATCGGCCCGAGGTGTGCATCCGGGCAACACTCGACGCGGCGCGCGACTTCAATTTTCCGGTCGAGCAGATCCTGTTCGAAGCGACCGAAGGCGAGCGGGTCGGCGATGCACGCTGGCTGAGCGAGATTTTCACCGAGTACCAGCGCCTCGGATTCAAGACCGCGATCGATGATTTCGGGGCCGGCTATTCCGGTCTGAACCTGCTGGCGCTGTTCCAGCCGGACTACATCAAGATCGACATGGAACTGATCCGCAACATCGACCAGCGTCGCGCCAGCCGCGCCATCGTGCGCGGCGTGCTGCGCACCTGCGAGGAACTGGGCATCACGGTCATCGCCGAAGGCGTTGAGACCGTGGCGGAGCGCGACGTGCTGATCGACTCGGGCGTGCGGCTGATGCAGGGCTGGTTGTTCGCAAAGGCGGCCTTCAATTCGATTGCCACCGTGGACCCGCTCGCCTGGCCCGATCCGTCACGCGTCCTGCCGCCGCGCAGGCGCGCCTCCGATCACCTCCCGCCTTCATGAACCGGTCTGTCGCCAGACGCGCCGGTGCGCCGGCTGCGCCCGACCCGGGCAGCATGTTCGACCATGCTGCAGCCGGCATCGCGTGGTTCGATGCCGACGATGTGCTGCGCTATGCGAACCGCTGGTTCGAGTCGAGCTACAACGTTCGTGCGGCGGACCATCCGAGCTGGGAAGACATGATGCGCAACTGCCACGCCACGCGGCAGGGCGTGCTGATCGATACGGACGACATCGATGGCTGGCTGGCCGCGGTGCAGTTGCGCCGGCGCAGCCAGCCAACGCGCAGTTTCGAATCCGACCTGACCGACGGGCGCTGGGTGTGGGTGGTCGAAACCATCGACGCGGGCGGTGGCGTGCTGACGCTGGCCAGCGACATTTCGGACCTGAAACAGCGCGAAGTGCTACTGCAGCAGAACTATGACCACGCACTGCATGTGTCGCAGCGCGACGCGCTGACCGGTCTTTACAACCGGCGCTACGCGTTCGAGCACCTGCAGGCGGCGGTGGCGGCATCGGTCACCGGGAACACGACGCTGATTCTGGTCATGATCGACATCGATCACTTCAAGGCCTGCAACGACCTGCACGGTCACGACGTCGGCGACCAGGTGCTGCGCGACTTCGCCGAGCGCCTGCGCAGCGGCATCCGCGCCAGCGATGTGGCGGCGCGCATCGGTGGCGAGGAATTCCTGCTGATCATGCCCGACATGCCCATTTCGGGCGTCGCCATGCTGCTGACCCGGCTGCAGGCACCGGAACCCACGCCAACCAGGTTGCCGGCCTACACCTTTTCCGCAGGCGTGACCGCCGTCCGGCCCGACGACTGTCCGGAGACCTTGTTCCGGCGTACCGACAGGGCGCTCTACACGGCGAAGAACCGCGGTCGCAACCGCTACGTCATCGTCTGACCGGAACAGCGCCTGCTAAAACTCGTCTGCCGTGCCGGCCCAGCGACAGTCGTCGCCGCTGTGCTTGGCGCGATACATCGCCTGATCGGCGGCTTCCAGCAGGGCGAGCGCATCTTCTCCGTGATCCGGATAGACGGCGATGCCGATGCTGGGCAACACCGTGAGGTGGCGACCCCCCAGCGCGACGGGCTGGCCGAGCGCGCTGCGAATCTTGCGAGCGACCACCAGGGCGTCTTCCGGCTGCGGAATGCCGGGCAGCAGTACGACGAATTCGTCGCCGCCCACGCGCGCCACCGTATCGGCATCGCGTACACAGTGCTTGAGCCGTTGCGCGGTTTCCTGCAGCAGCTGATCGCCGGTCGCATGTCCCAGCGTGTCGTTCACTTCCTTGAACCGGTCGAGATCCAGATAAAGCAGGCCAACGTGAGCGTGCTCCCGGCGCGCGGCCGACAGCGCGGTGTCGAGCCGGTCGCGCAGCAGCGCGCGGTTGGGCAGGCCAGTCAGTTCATCGAACTGGGCCATGCGCTTGAGCTGTGCCAGCAGCTGCATGCGTTCGATGGCGGTGGCCACCTGGGTGGATACAAAGTGCAGCAGCGCCATGTCGCGCTCGGTGTAGCCAGCCTCGCCCGGCATGCTCTTGAGCACCAGCGCACCGGTCGTGCGGTGCTCGGTCTTCAGCGGCACGGCCAGCCAGCAGCAGGCGTCGGGTGTGGCGGCGGTACGCAGCTGCGACTGCCCGGTACGCACCACTTCACTGCACAGCGCGTGCGGCGGAGCCGCTCGATGTTCGTCGAGACGGTAGGGAAAGCTGAGCACACCGTCGCCATCAATGGTGGCGACGAAGAAGTTGTTGGCCGGTACCAGGCTGTCGATGATCAGCCGGATATGCGCGCACAACGCCGGCAGGTCGCTTGCTGCGTGCGCCGCTTCGGACAGTGCATACAGCGCGGCCTGGGTGGCCTCTGCCCGCTTGCGTTCCGTGATGTCGCGCGCAACCGCAATGCGCAGCCGGTCGGATTCCCACCAGCGGGCCGACCACAGGATATGCACGCGCCGGCCGTCCTTGCGCACATAGCTGTTCTCGAAATTCAGCTTGTGTTCGCCCGCCATGATGTCGGCGGCCGCCTGCAGCGTGCGCGCGCGATCTTCCGGCGCCACCAGGTCGATCATCGCGCGGCCGACCATTTCGTCCTGCGTGTAGCCGAAGATGCGTTCGCAGGCCGCGCTGACGAACACGAAGCGGCCGTGTTCATCGACGACGCATATGGCGTCGGGCAGCAGGTCGAGGAACGCGCGTTTGGCAAGTATCGGCGGTAGTGGCATGGCCTGAAAAATACTACGCGTGCGCGGCCTGGCGGGTGAATTTTGATTGCGTGCGGCGGGATCGCCGTCTGACGATCACCGTGCGATCAACGTTGCGGCACGACGCGCAGGCTGTCCATCAGGCGTTCGGCGCCCTGACGGCCACGATCGAAATAGCGACCGCGCGGGGCGTCGAACAGCATCAGGTAGAGCCGGTCGCCGACGACCGCACCTCGACCGATACCGGCACGTTCCACTTCCTGACTGCGCGCCGTGTACAGATACTCGAAGCGGAAGCCGGGGCTGTCCGACACCGTGTCGGGCGCCAGCGACTGCAGCTGGAACTGGCCACCATTGCCGGCCAGCATCGTTTCCACGAGACCGACAATGTCTTCCGGCGACATGTTGCGGCGGAACAGTGGGGGCTTGCCATTGCGCGGCGCCAGATCGTCCAGCGCCATGCCGTCGGCCACCCCGCTGAAGAACGTCAGCAGATCGATCGGCACACCGTGCTGCGTCCACATTTCGCGGTGTCTTGAACCGTACGGCGTGTGGTGGTTCCAGTCACCGCCGGCCTGCACTTCCATGCTGCCGCGCACCAGTACCGGGGCTGATTCGACCCGCTTGAACTGGCCGCCGCAGCCGGTCAGCAGAAGGGTGAGGCACAGCAGACAGAACAGTTTCATGGTGCGGGGGTCTCGACGTAGCTGCGGATCATCGGCGCATCGGGTGCGCCGGGTCGAAGTTCAAGATAATTGCGGAAGGCATTGCGCGCGCCTTCGGCATCGTTACGGCGACGCAGTATCTGGCCGCGCAGCCGCATCGCTTCTGCCGGCCGGTCCGGAAGCGCGTCGGCCTCGTCGAGCGCGGCAAGCGCCTGCTCGAAATCCTCGTCGCGGGCGCGCGAGCGCAGCGCTTCGGCCCGTGCATACAGCAGTTGTCCGTCGCGTCCGTGGTGCGTCATCAGGCGGTCGAACAGGCGCAGGGAACTGTCCGGCACGCGCCGGCGCAATTCGTCCTGCAGCATCTGCAGCCGCAGCGGCGCGATGTGTGCGCGGTAGCGTTCGGCGTGCACCTCGCCGGGCGCGCCGTCGCTGGCCAGTGCCTTCGCAGCGGCCTTCAGTGTGTCGCGACGTTCGTCGGCGGACGGATGGGTGGCGAACAGCAGCGTGCCGCCGCCGTCTTCGCCGGCGTTCTCCTCGATCAACTGCGCCCAAACCTGGGCAGCCTCGCCCGCGTCGTAGCCGGCACGATGCATCAGCGCCAGCCCGATTGCATCCGCTTCGCGCTCGTGGTCGCGCGAAAACGAATAGACACTGGCCAGCACGCCCAGCTGTGCGACCTGACCGATGCTGCCGGCACCGGCCGCCCCGAGCGCAAGACCCAGGAACTGTGCGAAACCCGCCTTGGCGCGCGCATCGCGCAGGCGTTCAAGGCTGTGCCGCTTCAGATAGTGACCGACCTCGTGCGCCAGCACGGCAGCCAGCTGCGCTTCGTTGGCGGCGCGCAGCAGCAGCCCGCTCCACACCTGCATCATGCCGTTGGGCGCCATGCTGGCGTTGAAGTACGGGGTGCGCACCAGATAGACACGCATGTCGGGGCAGTGATCGCCGGCGAGCCGGCAGGCGATGTCGGACACATAGCGCTGCAGCGCGTCGTCGCCGAGCAGGAAGCGCGAGCGGCGCAGCCGTTCTTCCTCGCGGTCCATCAACGCCCACAGGCCCCCCTCGTCGCTGGCCAGATCGGGCCGTGCAAAGCGTGGAGTGTCGGCCACGCCAGCTGCGATGCGGCCGGGCCAGAGCGTCAGCAGCCCGCTGCCGCAGCAGCCGCAGAGCAGATCACGACGTCGCATGTCAGCGCGGAAACTTGTCGAGCAGGGCGCTGATCGACTCTTCCGCCGGTTCGGCTTCCCGCAGGTCGCCGGTGCCGCGCAGCAGGCGGTTGAACCACACGATGTCACCGCTCCGGAGATCGACCAGCGAGGCGTAGCCGGTCTGGATGCCGCCCGGCATGGCCAGGCCGATCATGGCAGCCAGCACGATGGCCGCCTTGCGTTCGGCGGTGGCGTAACTGTCGCGGATATACAGGAAGAGTGCGTAGTCGGCGCCGCTGGCGCCGCGCAGACGCGCAGTATCGGCGCCGATATGCCATTCGAGCCGCTTTTCCTTGGTCGGCAACGCGTAGGGCGCGATGTAGTGATGCAGCGCGATCGCCGTGGCCACCGTACCGTGCAGGTGATTCAGCGCGACCGCGTCGTCGTCGCTCAGGTCGGATTCGTGCAGGGTGACGCCCAGCGATGCTTCGCGACGCCGGACCGAATCACGCAGATGCTTCGTGGCCTGATCGGTCCATTGCGCCTGCGGCTCGGCGACGCCACCGGCGCCCACCGAAAACAACTCGACGTCGAGTGGCATCAATACGATGCGCGCACTGTCCGGCAGACGGCCGAATTCAGGCGCCGTGGCCGCCTGCGACCAAGCGGGCCGGGCGCCCAGGCTCAGCAGCGAAATGACAAAAACCGTGACGAAAACCGAAAGGGCTGTGGGCGGAGCGGAGCGAACTGAAAAACGCGACATCACGACATGCCGAAAGCGAAAAGCGGAGCCGCGATTCTATGCGAAAAAAATGCGCCAGCGCCGGTCCCGTCGATTCAGATAGCGCTGCCGCCGCCCGGCACGACGCGACAGCCCATGATGCGCCAGCTGCCGTCTTCCACACGTCCCATGCGGTAGATGGCGACCCACAGCACGCCGTCGGCATCGGACATTTCGACCGCCTGGAAAACTTCGTCGTCCTCCAGCTCCGGCTCGAGAAAGCCGACCGAACGCGGCCGGTACACGACCGGATAGCTCTTGCGCACCATTTCAAGGAAACCTTCCGGCGCCGGGAACCGCTTGCGGATATCCGGGAAAGCGTAGGACAGGGCGCGCGGTCCGTCGTCGGCTGCGAAGGCCGCCAGTTGCGCCTCGATGACGGCGCGCACCGCTTTCGCCTCGGCCGCATCGAATTTGCCTGTGCCGCCCGCCTGTGCGGGCAGCGAAAGCATCAGCAGGACGACGAACAGGACATGCGTCAGACGGTGGGACAGGCGCTTCATGGTCGACTCCGGAGCGGGCGGCGCGATGGGGTGGGTGGTGCAGCTACTACGCGCAGCGGACTCCGGCGGATGCATCCGCCGGAGTCCGCTGCGCCCCTTGATCAGCCTAGCCCAGCCAGGCGCCGCTGTCAGCCGTCGGTGTTGATGCGCGCGATCAGCGCGCGCAGGGTGTTGTCGGCTTGCGCATTGTCGACCTGGCAGGTGCCGGCAGCCTGGTGGCCGCCGCCGCCGTAGGCCAGCATCAGTTCTCCGACATTGGTGCGGCTGGACCGGTCAAGGATGGATTTGCCGGTGGCGAACACCGTGTTCTGCTTCTGCACGCCCCACATGATGTGGATGGAGATGTTGGTGTCCGGGAACAGCGCATAGATCATGAAGCGGTTGGTGGCCCAGATCGTTTCCTCGTTGCGCAGGTCGAGCACGGCAAGATTGCCGTGCTGGCGGGTGCAGCGCAGGATCTGCGCCTTCGCCTTTTCGGCCTGGTCGAAGTACAGCTCGACACGTTCCTGCACGTCGGGCAGTTGCAGGATGTCGGTGATCGTGTGATTCCGGCAGTACTGGATCAGATCCATCATCAGTGCGTAGTTGCTGATGCGGAAATCACGGAAGCGGCCCAGCCCGGTGCGGGCGTCCATCAGGTAGTTCAGCAGCACCCAGCCTTTCGGGTCGAGAATCTCGTCGCGCGAAAATTGCGCCGCATCGGCCTTGTCGACGGCCTCCATCATGTCCATCGCGATGGTCGGGAAAGCCGTCGGACCGCCGTAGTAGTCGTACACGACGCGCGCAGCGGACGGCGCATCGGCGTGAATGATGTGATTGGGTCGCTCGCCGGGGTTGCGCAGCGTCTCCGACAGGTGATGATCGAATGCGAGGTGGGCGCCGGCGACGTAGGGCACGTTGGTCGTGATGTCGCGATCGGTGATGTCGATCTTGCCGTCCTGCATGTCCTTCGGGTGCACGAACTTGATTTCGTCGATCAGGTCCAGCTCGTTCAGCAGCACGGCGCAGACCAATCCGTCAAAATCGCTGCGGGTGACGAGGCGGAATTTCTGTGTGCTCATGGGGGCGGCTCCGGTGCGGGATCAGGTTTCGATACCGAGCTTCTACGGCGCCCATTGACCGGTCTTGAACGCGGTCACCCGAGCCCGCACGATATAATCCGCATCAGTTCCGGCGACATCGGGTTGCCGG
Organism: Methyloversatilis sp.; assembly: GCF_051861465.1. Lineage (GTDB taxonomy): Bacteria > Pseudomonadota > Gammaproteobacteria > Burkholderiales > Rhodocyclaceae > Methyloversatilis. Next base: position 52,249 of record NZ_JBHYCQ010000004.1, read on the forward strand.
ACGGCGCGCCTCGGCGTGCCAGACCGGCAGTCGGGGTGTCCATGTCGCAAGTTCTTTCCGCTGTGCCGGCGTCGCCCGACGCGGCGCCGCCGTCCAGCACCTTCCTCAAGTTCCGCAAGCGGCTCGAACGCGCGACCGGGCAGGCGATCGCCGATTATTCGATGATCGAGGACGGCGACGTGATCATGGTGTGCATGTCCGGCGGCAAGGATTCCTACACGATGCTGGAGCTGCTGCGCGGCCTGCAGCAGCGCGCGCCGGTGCGCTTCCGCCTGATCGCGTTCAATCTCGACCAGAAGCAGCCGGGCTTTCCGGACCACATCCTGCCGGCCTATTTCGAATCGATCGGCGTCGAGTACCGGATCGAAACCGAAGACACCTACAGCATCGTCAAGGACAAGATTCCCGAGGGCAAGACGACCTGCGGCCTGTGCTCGCGACTGCGCCGCGGCATCATCTACCGCGTGGCAGGCGAGATGGGGGCGACCAAGATCGCGCTCGGCCACCACCGCGACGACCTGCTGGAAACACTGTTCCTGAACATGTTCTTCGGCGGCAAGATCAAGTCGATGCCGCCCAAGCTGGTGAGCGACGACGGCCGGCACATCGTCATCCGCCCGCTGGCCTACTGCGCCGAGCGCGATATCGAGCGCTTCGCCCGCGTGATGGCCTATCCGATCATTCCGTGCAACCTCTGCGGCTCGCAGGAGAACGCGCAGCGCAAGCACGTGAAGGCGATGCTGCAGGAGTGGGCACGCCTCTATCCCGGACGCATCGAATCGATGGCGACCGCCCTGCGCAACGTCGTGCCGTCGCATCTGGCCGACTCGAAGCTGTTCGATTTCGCAGGCCTGCAGCCGGGCACCGACGTAGGCGAGGGCGACACCGCCTTCGATCCGGTCGAACTGCCGCCGCGCAGCTGGGTGGATGAGGACGCGATCGCCGGCATCCCGCTCCGGCTCGACATCGCGGCGAGCGGCGGCTGTGCTTGAGCGCTGGCTGCGCCGCAGCCCGCAGGGCCCGGACAACGCCGAAGTGCGCATCCTGTTCTGCTGCATGGGCAATATCTGTCGCTCGCCGACCGCCGAAGGCGTCGTGCGGGCGAAGCTTGAAGGCGCAGGGCTCGCGGACCGTGTCGAACTGGCTTCGGCGGGCACGCATGCGCACCATGTCGGCAGCCGCACCGATCCGCGTGCGCAGGCAGCGGCGGCGGCACGCGGGGTCGACCTGTCGCAAATCCGCGCCCGACGCGTCACGGTCGATGATTTCGCTCGCTTCGACCGCATCTACGCGATGGATCGCGACAACTTGCGCAATCTGCAGCGGAGTTGTCCCGAGGGCGTGCAGCACAAGCTCGCATTGTTCCTGCAGCACGCGGAATCCTTCGACGAGGACGAAGTTCCGGACCCTTACTACGGCGGTCCGGCCGGCTTCGAACGTGTGCTCGACCTGATCGAGGATGCCGCCGACGGATTGATCCGGGATCTGGCACAGCAGCTGAAATGAAAGCGGGCGGCCGAAGCCGCCCGCATGGTCGTGCTTGACGGTCTTACTTGTCGAGCAGTGCCTTGAGGTTCGTCAGACCGTCGGTATAGACCTTCCTGATCGTGCTGGTTGCCGTGTCATCGTCCTTGCCGGCCGCCGGGTAGTCTCCCTGGTCGACGCGGAAGAACACCGAACGCCACTCCACTTCGCTTCCGCCATCGGCCGCCGGCTTCACCGTCAGCCAGGACTTGTACTTGGTGACCGGCAGCGCACCGCCGTCCTGTGCGGTGTAGATCAAGCTGCGCTCTTCATCGGAAATCTTTTCCAGCTTTTCGATCACTTCGCCGCCGCCCTTCACCTTGAGCGTGCGCACCGATCCGACTTCGCTGCCGGCGGTGGCGGTGCTGCTCTCTATGGCCGGATGCCAGGCCTGCAACTGGGTGAAGTCCTTCACCTTGGCCCACACCACGTCCGGGCTGGCCTTCAGCGTGATGGTTTCGTTGGCCTTGAGTCGCGACGGGCCGTGGGCGAACACCAGCGTGCTGGTGAGCAGGGCCATCAGTGCAGCAAGGAAACGCATGTGAATCTCTCCTCTGTGAATGTTGTAAAGGCGACGAGTGTCGGTGATAACGGTTTGCGTGACCCGGGAAAAACACCCCGGAAACGCTTTGCCGGCGGCATGAAAAGGGCCCGGTCTGCACCGGGCCCATTCCTTGCGGACGACGTGACGCGCGAAGTTACTCGCCGCGCGTTTCCACCTGTTGCATCGGTTCGCTGGCGATTACCGGAGCCTGACGGCGGCGACGCCCCAGCAGGACCGGCTCGGGCTCGATCGGCGCCTGACCTGCACCGCTGCCGGGTTGTGTTTCGACCATGACGAGGCCGCTTGCATCAAGCGACGTCTGCAGGTCAATCGGCGCGGCCACAGGTGCCGGCGCAACCTGGATCGGTGACGAACCCATGCTTTCCATGGCACGCACCAGCGTCGATTCGGCGCTGTCGGTCACCGGCGGCGCAACACGCACGACCGGCACGTCAGCGACGACCGGGGTGTCGACGACCGGTGCAGCCTGAACGGGTTCGGGGGGGATCTGCTCCACCGCATCCGCTTCGGCAACCGTCATCACGGCCGGGGCCGGTACTTCGATCTGCACCGGTGCTTCAGCCTGTACGGGCGCTTCCTCGATCACCGCAACCACCGGTTCGGCACGGGCCACGATGTCGGCCGGTGCGTCCTGTACGGCAGCCGGCACGGGCGACGGTGCGTCAAGGACCGGCTCGGCGGCGGCGGTCAGCGCCAGCGGTGCCTGTGCCTCCGTCGGATCGACCGGCGCTTCGTTGGCAGCCGCCGTCACTCCTTCGATATCGCCCTCGACGGCGGCGACATCACCGATGGCACCTGCTTCGGCGCCTTCGGGGCGGCGTTCGCCACGTTCGCGGCGACCACCGCGGCGGCGGCGGCTGCGCGGTGCTCCACCCTCGGCGCCCTCGGTGGGGACGCCGTTTTCCGGCTGCGTCGAATCCGCACCCAGCGGCAGATCGACCTGCTGCTGCTCGCGCGCATCGTTGGCTGCCCGTTCACGCGGAGCGCGCGGCTCACGCGGTTCGCGCGGCGGCTTCGGCTCGCGCGGGGCGCGCTCGGCCTGGGCGACGGTGCTGTCCTGATCCTGCGTGCGCGGCTCGCGCGGTTTGCGCTGGCCTTCGCCACGGCCGCCTTCCGGACGGCCCTCACTGCGACCTTCGGTGCGATTCGCCTGCTCGCGACCTTCGCGCGGTTCGCGGCCCTCACGACCTTCCCGACCTTCACGTCGGCCGCGGCTGCGGCCACCCGAATCACCGGAGCGCGGACCGCGCTCGCGATTGCCGGCCGGTTTCGGCTCGGCAACCGGCGCTGCGACCGGCGCCGGTGCCGGATCGGAACCGCGGAACCACGATGCGATCAGACCGAACAGACCGCGTGGCTCCGGGGCCGGTGTCGCAACGGGCGCGACGGCGACCGGTGCGGCCGGCACCGGATCAGCCACCATCGGCGCCGGCTGGTCCGGCGTGAGGTGCTTGATCGCGGCTTCCATGCGCTTCGGACGTTCATCGGCCGGAATGGTCGACGGCGGCTGGTAGCTCTCTGCCAGCGGATTGACCGCCATCTGGTAGGACGGCGCAACCGTGCCTTCCAGATTCAGCTGGTCGTGGCGCAGGCGGATGATTTCGTGCGCCGGCGTTTCGAGGTGCTTGTTCGGGATCAACACGATGTTGACCTTGTGCCGCAGCTCGATGGCGTTGATGTCGGCGCGCTTCTCGTTCAGCAGGAAGGTGGCGACATCGACCGGAACCTGGGTATGCACGGCGCCCGTGTTTTCCTTCATCGCCTCTTCTTCGAGGATGCGCAGGATGTGCAGCGCGGCCGACTCGGTGGACCGGATGTGGCCGGTACCGCTGCAGCGCGGGCACGGGATGTAGCTGGTCTCGGCCAGCGCCGGACGCAACCGCTGGCGTGACAGTTCGAGCAGGCCGAAGCGGCTGATCTTGCCCATCTGCACGCGGGCGCGGTCATGATGCAGCGCGTCGCGCAGGCGGGTTTCCACCTCGCGCTGGGCGCGCGGGTTTTCCATGTCGATGAAGTCGATGACGATCAGGCCGCCCAGATCGCGCAAGCGCAGCTGGCGGGCGATTTCGTCGGCCGCTTCGCAGTTGGTGCGCAGCGCGGTTTCTTCGATGTCGCTGCCCTTGGTCGAACGACCGGAGTTGACGTCCACCGCCACCAGCGCTTCGGTGTGGTCGATCACGATGGCACCGCCCGACGGCAGGGTGACCTGGCGCGAGTAGGCGGATTCGATCTGGTGCTCGATCTGGAAGCGCGAAAACAGCGGCACGTCGTCGCGGTAGCGCTTCACGCGCGCCACGTTGCCGGGCATCACGTGTTCCATGAAGGTGTAGGCCTGGTCGTACACCTCGTCGGTGTCGATCAGGATTTCGCCGATGTCGGGCTGGAAGTAGTCGCGGATGGCGCGGATCACCAGACTGCCTTCCTGATAGATCAGGAAGGCGCCGGTCTGCGACTGCGCTGCGCCTTCGATCGCTGTCCACAACTGCAGCAGGTAGTTCAGGTCCCACTGCAGCTCTTCGGCGTTGCGGCCGATGCCGGCGGTGCGGGCGATCAGGCTCATGCCGGCGGGCACTTCGAGCTGATCCATCGTTTCACGCAGCTCGGCGCGATCGTCACCTTCGACCCGGCGCGACACACCGCCACCACGCGGATTGTTCGGCATCAGCACCAGGTAGCGGCCGGCCAGCGAAATGAAGGTGGTCAGCGCGGCGCCCTTGCTGCCGCGTTCATCCTTGTCAATCTGGACGATCAGTTCCTGGCCGACGTGCAGCGCGTCCTGGATGCGGGCGCGGCCCGGCTCAAGATCAGGCTTGAAATAGACCTTGGAGACTTCCTTGAACGGCAGGAAGCCGTGGCGATCGGCACCGTAGTCGACGAAGCAGGCTTCGAGACTGGGTTCGATCCGGGTGATGACCGCCTTGTATATATTGCTTTTTCGCTGTTCCTTGCTGGATGACTCGATGTCGAGGTCTACAAGTTTCTGTCCATCGACAATCGCAACGCGCAGTTCTTCTGCCTGCGTCGCGTTGAAGAGCATTCGTTTCATCAACTTCTCCCGCGCGCACCGCACACGGGCAGGACAAACCGCTCGTCAAATGAATAACGTCTATCGTTTCGGCGGCAATCGGGTTCTATCTCGATGAGGACGGGACGGGGACGTGGAGGGGTTTGCCAACTCTCAATGCAGCCGCGGTCTCGCAGCTGCCTGGGGGATTCTGCCTGTACGGTACTCGCGCTACTCAGTACACTCGCTACTTGGGGTGAGCGGGATTAACCCGTGATCCGGTTTTCGTCTGTCCAAGAAAGACCGCATGAAGCACTTCACCGAACATATTGTTACCGGCGTCCACCACTTCGGGCTGGATGTGCTCCGGACTGCGCCTATCTCGCAATCAGACCGAAAACGCAACGCAGTATATTTGAAATGAAGGAGTTGGGTAAAGCTCCGAAAGTAGTGCGGCATGTCGTGGACATCGAGGAAGCCGGCCAGCGCATCGACAATTTCCTGATCCGCATCTGCAAGGGCGTACCGAAAAGTCACGTCTATCGCGTGCTGCGTTCTGGCGAAGTGCGGGTCAACAGCAAGCGGGTCGATCAGACCTACCGCCTGGCGGAAAGTGACGAGGTGCGCATCCCGCCGATGCGTCTGGCCGAGCCGGGCGCACCCGCGCCGGTGCCGTCGCGCGATTTCGACATCCTCTACGAGGACGATGCCTTTCTCGCGCTGAACAAGCCGGCGGGCATGGCGGTGCACGGCGGCAGCGGCGTCAGTTTCGGCGTCATCGAAAGCCTGCGCCGTGCCCGACCTGACGCACGGCTGCTCGAACTGGCGCACCGGCTGGACCGCGAAACGTCGGGCATCCTGCTGATCGCCAAGAAGCGGTCGGCGCTCACGTCGCTGCACGACGCCTTCCGCGATGGCGGCATGGAAAAGCACTATTTCGCGCTGGTCAGCGGGCGCTGGATGAATCCCCAGCAGCACATCAAGCTCGCACTGACCAAATACCTGACCGAATCCGGAGAGCGTCGGGTGTCGGTGGACAGCGATGGCAAGGCGGCGCACTCCATCGTACGGCTCGAAGTACGCTGGCCGGGCTACAGCCTGCTCGACGTGCGGATCAAGACCGGCCGCACGCACCAGATACGCGTACACCTTTCGGCGAGTGGCTTTCCCATCGTCGGCGACGAAAAATACGGCGATTTCGCGCTGAACAAGGCCTTGCGCAAGGAGGGCCTGCCGCGCATGTTCCTGCATGCCCACAGTCTCGCGCTGAAGCATCCGCTGACCGGGGAGCCGGTGGAACTGGCGGCGCCGCTGCCGGCCGATCTGGCCGGCTTCGTTCGCCGCATCGATCAGCAGCAGACGCGCGAATTCGAACGCAAAGACGCCGATCCGACTCTACAGACCGATAACGCCGACGGACACCCTCATGCCCGCACAGTTTGACCTCATCGTTTTCGACTGGGACGGCACGCTGCTCGATTCCGCCGCCGCCATCGTCCATGCCATACAGCGCGCCTGCGAAGATCTCGGGCTTGAGACGCCGGACGACCGCACCGCGCGTTCCGTGATCGGCCTCGGCCTGGTGGATGCGCTCGCCCGCGTGGTGCCCGAATTGCCGTCGTCGCGCCATCAGGAACTGGCGGGGCGCTACCGCTACCATTACCTGTCGCGCGACCATGAACTGACGCTGTTCGAAGGCGTGCCCGCTTTGCTGGACGATCTGAGCGCGCGCGGACACACCCTGGCGGTCGCCACCGGCAAGAGCCGGGCGGGGTTGGACCGCGCTCTCGGCCACACCGGACTGGGCAGCCGGTTTGCGGCGACGCGCTGCGCCGATGAGTCGGTGTCCAAGCCGGCACCGGACATGGTGCTCGAATTGATGGAAGAACTGTCCTTCGATCCGGCGCGCACACTGGTCATCGGCGACACCACGCACGACCTGCTGATGGCGCGGCACGCCGGATGCGAGTCGGTCGCGGTGACCTATGGTGCTCATCCGCTGCACGAACTGCTGGCGGCGCGTCCGAAGGCACATTGTGCGAGCGTCGATGAACTGACGGCGTGGCTGGCATGTCACGCGTAGCGGTGTGCGAGTCGGCCGAACTGGTCGATGGCGGGCCCGGCGTGCGTTTCGAGGTCGAACAGCGCGGCAAGGCGGTGGCCGCATTTGCGGTCAGATTTCGCGGGCAGGTGCATGGCTACGTCAATCGCTGCGCCCATGTGCCGATAGAGCTTGACTGGAATCACGGCGAGTTCTTCGACGACACAAAGTTATACTTGATGTGTTCGACTCATGGCGCGATCTATGCTCCTGAGTCCGGGCACTGCGTCGGTGGACCCTGTCGCGGCAGCCGTCTCGAGCCGATTGCGCTGGAAGAATCTGGCGGAACGGTATGGCGATCCGCGTAAATATTTGTTTTATTGGCTAAAAATGTCCGAACCGGAAAAGCAGCGTGACCCCAGTGCAGAACCCGTCTGGGAACGAAAACTGATCGAGCGCCTCGCGCTTGAATCGGTGGTCGAGCAGCGGCGCAAGCGTCGCTGGGGAATTTTCTTCAAGCTGGTCGGCTTCGCCTACCTGGGCGTGCTGCTTTTCGCGCTGGTCGACTGGAGTACCCTTTTCAGTCAGGCGGAACACCGCAAGCACACCGCGCTGGTTGAACTGAGCGGGGTCATCGCACCCGGGGCCGAAGCGAGCGCCGAGAGCGTGATGGCATCGCTGCAGTCGGCATTCGAGGACAAGAACACCCAGGGCGTCATCCTGCGCATCAACAGCCCGGGCGGCAGCCCGGTGCAGAGCGGCATCATCAATGACGAAATGAATCGCCTGCGGGCCATGTACCCGAACGTGCCACTGTATGCGGTGGTCGAGGACATCTGCGCCTCCGGCGGCTACTACGTTGCTGTTGCGGCTGACCGTATCTATGTGGACAAGGCGAGCATCGTCGGCTCGATCGGCGTGCTGATGGAAGGCTTCGGTTTTACCGGTCTGATGGACAAACTTGGCGTCGAGCGTCGCCTGCTGACTGCCGGCGAAAACAAGGGCTTCCTCGATCCGTTTTCGCCACAGGACGAAGGCCATCGCGTGCACGCCCGTGAACTGCTCGGAGACGTGCATCAGCAGTTCATCGACGTCGTGCGCAAGGGGCGCGGCGATCGGTTGAAGGAATCGCCGGACATGTTCTCCGGCCTGATGTGGAGCGGTACCCGCAGCATCGAACTCGGGCTCGCGGACGATCTTGGCAGCGTCGAGTTTGTAGCGCGCGAGGTCGTCAAGGCGGCAGACATCGTCGATTTCACGCAGCGGCAGAATCTGGCGGAACGTTTCGCCAAGCAGTTCGGCGCCGATGTCGGGGAAAGCGTTGCGGGCGCCTTCTCGCGCATCGGTCTGCGCTGAGGTTCGTGGCGGCCGGTCAGCGGGTCACGCGCCGGCCAGCATCAGGAACAGGGTGGGGCGGCGGTCGATGCGCGCCACATCTGCCGTTTTCCACTGCGCCACGGTGAGTGTGCGTACGTATTGATCAGGCGCCGTCAACGCGCTGGCGATGCACAGCAGCGTGTCGCCGTGGCAGTGCGCGCGGAGGGTCTCGAACATTTTCAGATTGCGGTAGGGCGTTTCAATGAACAGCTGCGTCTGGCGCAACTGAGCCGACGTCTTTTCGAGGGCGGCCAGCGCGCGCGCGCGCTCCGCGTCATCCACCGGCAGATAGCCGTGAAACGCAAACGACTGGCCGTTCAACCCCGAGGCCATCAAGCCGAGAAGGATGGATGACGGGCCGACCATCGGTACCACTTCGATACCCATGGCGTGTGCGGCGCGTGCCACCAGTGCGCCGGGGTCGGCCACACCCGGACAGCCGGCATCCGAGATGACGCCAGCGCTGCGTCCTGCGCGTACCGGTTCAAGCAGCGCGCGCAGCGGAGCGTTGCCGCGCTCGGGTGGCAGTTCGACGATGTTCAGCTCGCGCAGCGGCGTCGGATGTTCCAGTCGCTTCAATGTCGCACGCGCGGATTTGGCGCTTTCGACCAGAAAGTAGTCGAGCCGGTGCGCGCACTCGCGCACCGTCGCGGGGGTGTCGGCTTGCCACAAGGCGCGGCTGTCGAGTGCGCTGGGCAACATGTAGAGCACGCCCTGCGGCGGTGCGCTCATGGCAGCGGATACCCGAGGCGGCGCAGCATGCGGCTCAACTCGATCAGCGGGAGGCCGACCAGCGCAGTCGGATCGTCTCCGCTGAGTCTTTCCAGCAGCGCGATGCCGAGGGATTCGGATTTTGCGGCGCCGGCACAGTCGACCGGATCATCTAGATCGACATAGCGTTCGATTTCCCTTTCCGACAGCGTCCGGAAAACGACGTCGGTCGGGACGACCGCTTCATGCAGCGTTCCACTGCGCGGGTCGATGACGCAGAGCGCAGTGTCGAAGGTCACTTTTGCACCGCTCAGTTCGAGCAACTGGGCGATCGCGGCATCGCGCGTACCGGGCTTGCCGTAGCGACGGGCGCCGCTCCAGGCGACCTGGTCGGAGCCGATGATGCAGCTGTCCGGATGGCGGAGGGCGATCGCCTGTGCCTTGCGGCGCGCAAGCCGGATCGCCTGCGCACGGGGCGTTTCATCACCGAGGCAGGATTCGTCGATGTCCGGCGAGGCCGTCGTGAAGGGCAGGCGCAGGCGTTCCAGCAATTCGCGTCGATAGCGCGAGGAGGAACCCAGAACAAGCGGGGGCAGGATGTCGGACATGGGTGGGGCGGATCGGCGCGTTATTGCGGAACGCTTTGACAGTATTGCGTGCTGGATAGTATCATTTTGGGTTTGATTCTTCGCCCGGATGCGCCCTGCGAGCCCGCCGACAGGTGGTCTGCCTCCAAGCAGGGTGCGGTAAAGGTACCCGTGACTGGCATGGAACAAAGCGACCGTCAGCAGGCACCCGTGAAGGGTGGCGGCATGCCCCGGCAGCTTGACGCAATTCAGTTTGCACGGACGTCCGGTGTCCTCGATGGCAGTACGGATGTTGCATTGCTTGAACGTGTTGCGCAGGAGTGCTCGGCGGTTCCGGCGCGGATAGACTGGTCGATTGCCGGGCAGGTTGATGCCGAAGGTGCGTGCTGGCTTGAACTGGCGCTTGCCGGTTCATTGATGTTGCAATGCCAGCGTTGCCTCGAAGATGTCGCGGTGGGTGTGCGCAGCCGTTCGCGCTTCCGACTTGTTCCGGCGGGTGAAGAATGGGGCGATCAGGACCTCGATGACGACAGTTACGAGGCGCTTGAGCTGGAAGGCTTGCTGGACGTGCGAACGCTGATCGAGGACGAGGTCCTGCTGTCGCTGCCCGCCATCGCGCTGCATGATCAGTGCAACCCGCCTGGAGCGGGCGCTGATGCCGATGCCGCCAAGCCCTCGCCGTTCGCCGAGTTGGGCAGATTGAAGCAGGGAAAGCAGTAAAAGTCGTAGGTGCCGGCGCTCGATGGCGCCGGTGGTGTGCAACAAGCAGGGTCGGCGCGCATGCGCACTCCGAACGTTCGGCATCCGCCGACCGGCCGGTAAAGCAGCGGCGATCCATCACGTTTTATTCATCCGGTTCGCCGGTAGGAGTGGTTCCATGGCAGTCCAGCAAAACAAGAAGTCCCCGTCGAAGCGCGGCATGCATCGCGCGCACGATTTCCTGACGGCACCGGCAACGGCAGTCGAATCGACGACCGGCGAGGTGCACCTGCGCCACCACATTTCGCCGAGCGGTTTCTATCGCGGCAAGAAGGTGCTCAAGACCAAGGGCGAGTGATCCCCTGTTCCGACTTTCCGGCACACAGCCCGATGTCGGCACGTTTCGGCCATCGTGACTGGACTGGATGCATCGCATGAGCTACACCCTCGCCATTGATTGCATGGGCGGGGACCACGGCCCGTCGGTCACCGTGCCGGCGGCCGTTTCCTATATCCGGCGTGATCCCGCCTGCAGCGTGCTGCTGGTTGGGCTGCAGGACGTTCTGAACGCAGAGTTGAAGCGCCTGGGGGCTGAAAACGAACCCAGGCTTTCCGTCGTGCACGCCACCGAAGTGATCGGCATGGACGAGCCGCCAGCGCAAGCGATGCGCGGCAAGAAGGATTCGTCGATGCGGGTCGCGATAGACCTGGTCAAGTCCGGGCGCGTGCAGGCCGCCGTCTCCGCCGGCAATACCGGCGCGCTGATGGCGATTGCGAAGTTCGTTCTGAAAACACTGCCCGGCATAGACCGTCCGGCGATCGCGTCCATTCTCCCGACGATGAAGGGACATACCTATGTCCTCGATCTGGGTGCCAACGTCGATTGCACGTCCGAGCACCTTTTCCAGTTCGGGCTGATGGGCGCCATGCTGGTGTCGGCCCTCGAATCGCGCGAGCGGCCCAGCGTCGGCCTGCTCAACATCGGCGAAGAGGCCATAAAGGGCAACGATGCGGTCAAGGGCGCGGCCGAGTTGTTGCGCGCCAGCGATCTGAATTTCTATGGCAACGTGGAAGGCAACGACATCTACAAGGGCACGACGGATGTCGTTGTGTGCGATGGCTTTGTCGGCAACGTGGCGCTGAAGACGTCGGAAGGTCTGGCGCAGATGATTGCGACCTTCCTGCGCGAGGAATTCAGTCGTGGACCATTGCGCAAGCTCATGTATCTGGCTGCCCGGCCGGTGATCCAGGCCTTCCGCAACCGGGTTGATCATCGTCGCTACAATGGCGCCACGCTGCTCGGACTGCGAGGCGTCGTCGTCAAGAGCCATGGATCGAGCGATGCCTACGGATTCGAAGAGGCGGTGGCGCGTGCGGCGGATGCCGTGCGCAACGATCTGATCGCCCGCATTACCCTTTGCATGACACGTACCGAGGTGGCTGCATGACCTTCTGCCGTATCACCGGCACCGGCTCGTATCTGCCGGGATCGCCGGTGTCCAACGACGATCTCGTTGCGCGTGGCATCGAGACGTCGGACGAATGGATTGCCGAACGCACCGGCATCCGGCGTCGCCACTTTGCCGCCGACGACGAAAAATCCAGTGACTTGGCCCTGCATGCCTGTCGCAGGGCGCTCGAGGCGGCGGGTCGCCCGGCGCAGGACATCGACCTGATCATCGTCGCAACCTCGACGCCGGATCAGGTCTTTCCGAGCACCGCATGCCTGCTGCAGAACCGACTCGAGAACCGCACCGCAGTCGCATTCGACGTCCAGGCCGTCTGCGCAGGATTCGTCTACGCCCTGACCATTGCCGAAAAATTCATCCGCTCCGGCTCGCACAAGTGCGCCCTTGTGGTGGGTGCGGAAGTCTTTTCGCGCATCCTGAACTGGGACGACCGTGGCACCTGCGTGCTGTTCGGCGATGGCGCCGGCGCGGTCGTGCTCGAGGCGTCGGACGAGCCGGGCATCCTGTCGTCGGTGCTGCATGCCGATGGCCATTACCACGACATCCTGTCGGTACCCGGGACGGTCTGCGGCGGCAAGGTGTCGGGTACGCCCCTGCTGCAGATGGACGGTCAGGCGGTGTTCAAGTTCGCGGTGCGCGTCCTCGGGGACACGGCAATCGAGCTGATGGACGCAGCGAAGCTGCCGATGTCTGCCCTCGACTGGCTGGTACCGCATCAGGCGAACGTGCGCATTCTTCAATCCACCGCCCGCCGGCTCGATCTGCCGATGGACAAGGTGGTGGTCACCGTGGCCGACCACGGCAACACCTCGGCCGCGTCGGTTCCGCTCGCGCTCGATCTGGCGGTGCGCGACGGCCGCATCCGGCGCGGGCAGATCGTCATGCTCGAGGGCGTCGGCGGTGGTTTTACGTGGGGCGGCGCTTTGCTTCGCTTCTGAAGGTCTTTCGAACATGCAGAAACTCGCATTCGTATTTCCCGGGCAGGGTTCGCAGTCGGTCGGCATGATGGCCGCCTATGGCGACGATCCTGCCATCCGCAGCACTTTCGACGAAGCGTCCGCCGCGCTGGGCGAAGACCTGTGGTCGATGGTGTGCGAAGGTCCGGCCGAACGCCTTGCCCTCACCACAAACACCCAGCCCTTGATGCTGACCGCGGGCGTTGCCGTGTATCGCAGCTGGATGGCACGTACCGGTCGTCGTCCCGACATGGTCGCGGGCCACAGCCTGGGCGAATACGCCGCGCTGGTGGCGGCTGGGGTGCTTGAGCTGGCTGACGCGGTGCCGCTGGTCCGTCTGCGCGCTCAGGCGATGCAGGACGCCGTGCCGGCAGGAACCGGCGCCATGGCCGCTGTACTCGGACTGGACGCAGCGGCGGTACAGGCCTGCTGCGAGGAAGCGGCAAAGGGGCAGATCGTCAGCGCCGTCAACTTCAATTCGCCGGAGCAGACGGTGATTGCCGGCCATGCCGAGGCGGTGACGCGCGCCATGGCGCTGCTGTCGGAGCGCGGAGCCAAGCGCACCGTGGCGCTGCCCGTCAGCGCGCCCTTCCATTGCGCCCTGATGCAGCCGGCTGCAGCACGCCTGGCCGAAGCGCTGCCGGAGGTGGCGTTCGCCCGCCCGGCGATCACCCTGATCAACAACGTCGACGTTGCCTCGCCCGATGAACCGGACGCCATCCGCGATGCGCTGGTGCGTCAGGCTGCTGCGCCGGTGCGCTGGGTCGAAGTCATCCAGCGCATGGCTGAGCTCGGCGCTGTCACGGTGGCGGAATGTGGTCCGGGCAAGGTGCTTGCCGGGCTGACCAAGCGCATCAACCGCGAACTCACCGGCGTGGCGCTCGCTGACGCCGCGGCGCTTGACCAGCTGGCACAACAGATCGGAGCCCGATGATGAGCGTACTTGACGGACAGACAGCGCTGGTCACCGGTGCCAGCCGCGGCATCGGTCGCGCGATCGCGCTGGCACTCGGCGCCGCAGGGGCGACCGTGATCGGTACGGCCACCACCGAAGCCGGTGCGGCAGGTATCCAGCAGGCGCTTGATGGTGCAGGCATCAAGGGGCGTGGCATCGTGCTCGATGTCACCCGCAGCGAGGACATCGCCACGGCGATGTCCGGCATCGAACAGGCGTTCGGTGCCGTTACGGTGCTCGTCAACAACGCCGGCATCACGCGCGACAACCTCGCGATGCGGATGAAGGACGAGGAATGGCAAGCCGTCATCGACACCAATCTGAAGGCCGTGTTCACCATGTCGCGCGCCGTGATGCGAGGCATGATGAAGGCGCGCAACGGTCGTATCATCAACATCACGTCGGTGGTGGGCGAGACCGGAAACCCCGGCCAGGCCAACTACGCCGCCGCCAAGGCCGGCGTGGCTGGCATGAGCATGGCGCTGGCGCGCGAACTGGGTTCGCGCAACATCACGGTCAATTGCGTGGCGCCGGGCTTCATCGCGACCGACATGACCGATGCGCTGGGCGACACGGCACGCGATGCCCTGCTGGGGCAGATTCCGCTCGGCCGTCTCGGCACGACGGACGAGGTCGCTGGCGCCGTTGTGTTTCTCGCCTCGCCGCAGGCCGCTTACGTGACCGGCAGCACACTGCACGTGAATGGCGGCATGTTCATGCATTGACGCGCGCGCCGTCCGCGGTATTGCCGGCCGGTCGTTGCCGGCGAAGCGGGGCAGGCTTTCTGTTACACTCGCGCCACTTTTTTTAGTGCCCTGACGGACTCGTCAGGGCTTACACAGGGAAGGAGTTTCGCAATGGAAAACATCGAACAACGCGTCAAGAAGATCGTCGCCGAACAACTGGGCGTGAACGAGGCCGAGATCAAGAACGAATCGTCGTTCGTCGACGATCTAGGCGCCGATTCGCTCGATACGGTCGAACTGGTGATGGCACTCGAAGAAGAATTCGAGTGCGAGATCCCGGACGAAGAGGCGGAAAAGATCACTTCGGTGCAGCAGGCCATCGACTACGTGAATGGCCATCTCGCCGGCAAGGCCTGATCGTTCATCGGACGGAGTACGTTTTGGCACGTAAAAGAATTGTCGTGACCGGTCTGGGAATCATTTCCCCGGTCGGCAACACCGTAGGGCAAGCCTGGGAAAACATCCTGGCGGCAAAGTCGGGTATCCGGCGCATCACGCGCTTCGACCCGTCCGAGCTGCCGGTGCAGATCGCAGGCGAAGTGCGCGATTTCGACGTCGCCAACTATCTGTCTCCGAAGGAAGCGCGTCGCTTCGACACCTTCATTCATTACGGCATCGCTGCGTCGATGGATGCGATCCGCGATGCCGGGCTGTCTGCATCGCCCGACAATGCGGAACGCATCGGCGTGTGCGTGGGCTCGGGCATCGGTGGTCTGCCGATGATCGAGGAAACGCACAACGTCATGCTGGCCGGCGGTGCGCGCAAGGTGTCGCCGTTCTTCGTGCCGGGATCGATCATCAACATGATCTCCGGCATCATCGCGATCAACTACGGTTTCAAAGGTCCGAACTTTGCAACCGTCAGCGCCTGCGCGACGGCCAATCATTCCATCGGCGAAGCGATGCGCATCATCGAATACGGCGATGCGGACGTGATGATCGCCGGTGGTGCCGAATCGACCATCTGCCCGCTCGGCGTTGCGGGCTTCGCGGCGGCAAAGGCCTTGTCGGGTCGCAACGACGATCCTGAAGCGGCCAGCCGGCCGTGGGATACCGGACGTGACGGCTTCGTGCTCGGCGAAGGCGCCGGCGTGCTGGTGCTCGAAGAATATGAGTACGCAAAGGCGCGCGGCGCTCGTATCTACTGCGAACTGGCAGGTTACGGCATGAGTGCGGATGCCCACCACATCACCGCGCCATGCGAGGACGGTGAAGGAGCTTCGCGCAGCATGAACAATTCGCTGCGCAACGCCGGCATCGCAACCGACGGCATCGACTACATCAACGCGCATGGCACCTCGACGCCGCTTGGCGACATTGCCGAGACAGTGGCGGTCAAGCGTTGCTTCGGCGAGCACGCCAGGAAGTTGTGCGTCAGTTCGACCAAGTCGATGACCGGCCATGCGCTCGGCGCGGCGGCAGGAATCGAAGCGGTGGTGACCGTACTGGCCCTGCATCACCAGATCGCGCCACCCACCGCGAACCTGCGGGATCAAGATCCGCAGTGCGATCTCGATTACGTGCCGCTGGTGCCGCGCGACTTGCGCATCCGCGCGGCGATGTCGAACGCGTTCGGCTTCGGCGGGACCAACGCGACGTTGGTGTTCAGCCAGTTGTAGGGGCGTCGTTTCGGGCATGGACGGTTCCGCCGCTTTTGCCCGTATCGAACTTGAGGGGTCGCGTTGCTGCAACGCGGCCCTTTTTGTTTGCGTGGCCGCGCTGATCGCGGCGGTGACGCTGCAGCCAGCGGTTGCGCCGGTGGCCGCAGCCGCACTCGCGCTCACGGTACTTGCGCGACGGCGCGCTGCCTGGATACGCATTCAGTTGAGCGAAGCGGGGCATATGACGGTCTGGCGCGCCGACGGGCGGGTCACGGCCGGCCGCCCCGTCACGGGACGAACCGGGCACGGGTGGGTGTCGCTGAGCCTCCAACCCGATCACGGCAAAGGCTGCACGCTGATGCTGTTCGGCGACCAGTTCGTCGGAGCCGACGACTTCCGATGCTTCAGGCGCTGGCTGCGTGCAGCACTTCCTGATGCCGCACACGACGCGGGCGCAGGATGGTCGGGCTGGCGATCGCGCTGGTTTCCGGATAATCCAGGCTGAAGTGCAGGCCGCGACTTTCGTGTCGCTGGATGGCGCTGCGTACGATCAGATGGGCGGTGAGCACCAGATTGCGCAGTTCGATCAGGTCGTTGCTGATACGGAAATGCGCGTAGTACTCATCGATTTCACGCTCCAGCAGGCGAATGCGGTGCAGTGCGCGTTCCAGGCGCTTGTTGGTGCGCACGATGCCCACGTAGTCCCACATGAAACGTCGGAGCTCCTCCCAGTTGTGGGCGATCACCACCTGCTCGTCGGCGTCGGTCACGCGGCTTTCGTCCCATGGCGGAAGAGCCGGTGGGGCGACCGGCTTGCGCGAAAGGATGTCCCGCGCCGCCGCAGTGGCATACACCAGGCATTCGAGCAGTGAATTGCTCGCCAGCCGATTGGCGCCGTGCAGCCCGGAGTACGACGTTTCGCCGATCGCATACAGGCCGTCGACATCGGTGCGCGCGCGCTGGTCGACCTTCACCCCGCCGCAGGTGTAGTGCGCCGCCGGCACGACCGGAATCGGCTGCTGCGTGATGTCGATGCCCAGCTCGAGGCAGCGGGCGTGAATGTTGGGAAAGTGGCTGACCAGGAAATCGGCCGGCTTGTGCGACACGTCCAGATACACGCAGTCCAGGCCGCGCTTCTTCATTTCGTAGTCGATGGCCCGCGCCACGACGTCGCGCGGCGCCAGTTCGGCGCGCTCGTCGTGCGCCGGCATGAAGCGTTCGCCATCCGGCAGGCGCAGCAGGCCGCCTTCGCCGCGCATCGCTTCAGTGATCAGGAAAGACTTGGCGTGGGGGTGGTAGAGGCAGGTCGGATGAAACTGGATGAATTCCATGTTGCCGACGCGGCAACCCGCGCGCCACGCCATGGCAATGCCGTCGCCGGTCGCAGTGTCCGGATTGGTCGTATACAGATACACCTTGCCGGCGCCGCCCGTGGCGAGCACGACGACGGGCGCCGCGAAGGTGATGACATCGCCGGATTCGATGTCGAGGATGTAGGCGCCGGCGCAGCCGAGTTCCGGGCGGCCAATCTTCCAGCCCACGATGAGATCGACGGCCAGGTGGCGCTCGAAGATGTGGATGTTCGGGTGACTGCGCACCTGACCGGTCAGCGTGGTCTGGATCGCCGAGCCCGTTGCATCATCGACGTGCACGATGCGCCGGTGGCTGTGGCCACCTTCCCGCGTGAGGTGATAGCCCAGTTCGCCCTGTGCATCACGCGTGAAAGGGACGCCGCGTGCGATCAGCCATTCGATGGCCTCGCGGCCGTGTTCGACAACGAAGCGGGCCGCTTCTTCGTCGCACAGGCCGGCGCCGGCGACCAGCGTGTCTCGCAGGTGGTGCTCGACCGAGTCCGCGCTGTCGAGCACGGCCGCGATGCCGCCCTGGGCCCAGCTCGAGGCCGAATCCTCGACCTGCTTCTTCGTGATCAGCGCCACGCGCTGTCCTGCCTCGGCAAGGCGGAGCGCCAGTGCCTGCCCGGCGAGTCCGCTTCCAAGTACCAGCGCGTCGAAATTCAACACGGGAAAGAGCCGTTCGATAAAGCGCGCACTATATCGCAGCGGCTGCCCGGCAAGATGTTCTGTGCGCAACCGCACGCTTTTGGCGTTCTGCGCAATGACCGGATGAACTTTGTGGACATGCCCCGGTCTGTTGCAGCATGGACGCGACCCTTACCCCCCTTCAAGCAGTACTCAGGCCTGAGCGCTCGGATATACTGCGCGCCAGTTCAAATGCCGTACCGGTGAAAGATCCGGGCAAAGCAACCGCACAGATGAGCGAGCGAGAAGTTGACCAGTTGCTGGTCGAGCGGGCGCAGCGCGGCGACAAGCAGGCCTTTGGTCTGCTCGTTACCAAGTACCAGCGGAAGCTCGGCCGATTGCTTTCCAGACTCATACGTGATCCGGCTGAAGTGGAGGACGTCGCTCAGGAGGCTTTCATCAAGGCCTATCGCGCGCTCCCCTCGTTCCGCGGCGAAAGTGCTTTCTATACCTGGCTTTACCGGATCGGCGTGAATACCGCGAAGAACTATCTGGTTTCGCAGGGACGACGCGCGCCGACGAGCACCGAATTCGATTCTGAAGAAGCCGAAAATTTCGACGACAGCGACAACCTGCGCGACATCAACACGCCGGAACGACTGCTGCTGACCAAGCAGATCGGCGAAACGGTGAATGCCGCGATGGACGCGCTGCCGGAAGAACTGCGCACAGCGATCATGCTGCGCGAGCTCGAAGGCATGGCATACGAAGAAATTGCGACCGTGATGGACTGCCCGATAGGCACCGTGCGCTCGCGTATTTTCCGCGCCCGCGAGGCGATTTCGGAAAAACTGCGGCCGTTGCTCGACACGGCGCCTGACAAGAGGTGGTAAGACCCATGAAAGAAAATCTGAGCGCGTTGATCGACAACGAACTCGAAGACCGCCAGGCCCAGCAGGTGCTGGATCGTCTGCACGCCGACGGTGACCTGCGCGACGAATTTGCGCTGCAGGTTGCGGTGGGCGACGCCTTGCGCGGCGACATCGGACTTGGCGCCGCCTTCACCGCGTCGGTCATGAGCCGGCTTGATGATGAGCCGACGGTTCTGGCACCGGTCACCCGCCGGACAGCGGCCACCCCGAAGCGCATGTGGATGTCGGCAGCGGCTGCGGTGTCCGGCGTTGCACTCGTATCCTGGCTCGGGCTTGACCTGATGCCGGCCGGCACGCCTGTCCAGATGGCGGCCACCCAGACGCCGGCGAGCTATACACCGCAGGTACGCGCCTCAGTCGTGAACAACGATGCGCCCCTGCGTGCCTATCTCGTTGCACACCATGGCTACTCACCCACGGGGAGCATGCAGGGCGTTGCGCTCTATGCGCGTGGTGTTTCGGATGTCTCGGCCGACGACCGTCGATGATCTTCCGCGCAGTCTGCTTGCTGGCAGCCCTGATCGGCGGGCCGGTCGCTTGGGCGCAGAGCCAGGCTGAAGCGCTTTCCATGTTGAGCCGGGCGGTCACTGCCTCGCAGAACATGTCCTATGCGGGCACCTTCGTGTACCAAAGTGGTGCAAACGTCGAAACGTCCCGCATCGCTCATTATGTCGACACCGACGGCAACTCGATCGAACGGCTTGAAGTGCTCGACGGCAGTCCGCGCGAGGTGGTGCGCATCAACGACGAGGTGCGCTGCTACCTGCCGAAAGAGAAGATTGTCATCGAGGATCGGCGGGGTTCGCGCAAGACGTTCCCGTCGCTGCTTCCGGAATCGATCAACTCGCTGAGCGAGTTCTATGCCATCAAGCGCGGCGCACCCGGCCGGGTCGCCGGGTTCGAGACGCATTCGGTGCTGCTCGAACCCAAGGACGGCTTCCGTTTCGGATACGTGTTCTGGATCGAGGCACAGACCGGACTGTTGCTCAAGGCGCGCATGGTCAATGAACGCGGCGAGGCGATCGAACAGTTTGCCTTTGCCCAGCTTGAAATAGGCCTCCCGCTCAGCCGCGACGATGTGCGTTCGCGCATGGCGGCGATGTCCGAAGGTTGGGCGGTGCACTCCGCCAGTACGACCACCGGGCAAAACGTGGACGTCGGCTGGGTGGCCAGCGCGCCGGTGCCGGGCTTCCGTCAGATCGCCGGGATGCGCCGCTCGCTCGGCCCGGATCGGCCTGACATGGTGCACATGGTGTTCTCTGACGGCCTCGCGGCGATATCGGTGTTCATCGAGCCGTTCCGCAAGGAAGACGGCAACTTCATCGGGCCGATGAAGCATGGCGCGGTCAATGTGTTCAAGCGCCGTGTCGGCAACTTCATCGTCACCGCGCTCGGCGAAGTGCCACCGCACAGCCTGCTCCGCATGGTCGAGGGCGTGGAGCAGAAGCGTTGATGGACATCCGGCAGGGTCAGGTGCGACGCGTCGCCGGTCGCCTTGCCTGGGTGGACGTCGTGCGCAGCAGCGGCTGCGGCCGCTGTGACGATGTCGGTGGCTGCGGCCAGGCCTGTTCAGCCCGCCCGACCACCTACGTGATTCCGATATCGCACGCGGTCGCGGAAGGCGATCGTGTCGAAGTGTCGGTTCCGCAAAGCGCTCCGCTGGTTGCCGCGCTGATGACCTACGGCGTCGGACTCGCTGCAATGTTTGCCGGTGCGCTGCTTGCGCGCGTCGTCGTCGGTGACTCGGATCTGGCGGTTGCAGCCGGGGCCGTTACCGGCCTCACCGCATCCGTGCTGTGGCTTCGACGCGTGCAGCCGCGTGCCGAGCTGCTGCCGGCGATCCGTGCCGTTCCGCAAACCCGAACCCGTCCGGAACCATGAAAGCATTCATTGCCGCGCTGTTCCTGAGTTTTGTCACATCTCTCGCCATGGCGGCGGCGCCGGCGCAACCCCCGGCACTACGCCAGTTGCCGGATTTTTCCGAGCTGGTCGAGAAGCAGGGGCAGGCGGTCGTAAACATCAGCACGACGCAGAAGGTCAGCACGCGTGCCATGCCGCAGATGCCCCCCGGCATGGACGAAAACGACCCGATGTACGACTTCTTCCGTCGCTTTGTGCCGCAGCAACCCGGCGGCCCGGGTTCGCCGGATGCGCGCTCGCTAGGATCCGGCTTCATCGTGTCGGCCGACGGTTACCTGCTGACCAATGCGCATGTCGTCGATGAAGCGGAGGAAATCACCGTCAAGCTCAGCGACAAGCGCGAATTCAAGGCGCGTGTGATCGGCGCCGACAAGCGCACCGACATTGCGGTGCTGAAGATCGACGCAACCGGCCTGCCCACGGTGAAGTTCGGCGACGCAACCAAGCTGCGCGTCGGTGAATGGGTGGTGGCCATCGGTTCGCCGTTCGGCTTCGAAAGTTCGGTCACGGCTGGCATCGTGTCGGCCAAGGGGCGCTCGCTGCCGCAGGAAAACTTCGTGCCCTTCATCCAGACCGATGTGGCGATCAATCCGGGCAATTCCGGCGGACCGCTGTTCAACCTGCGCGGCGAAGTGGTGGGCATCAATTCCCAGATCTACAGCCGCAACGGTGGCTTCATGGGGCTGTCGTTTGCGATCCCGATCGACGTCGCGATGGACATCCAGTCGCAACTGCGCGCCAACGGGCGTGTGCAGCGCGGGCGCATCGGTGTCGTGATCCAGGAGGTGACGAAGGAACTGGCCGATTCCTTCGGCATGAAGCGGCCGGAAGGCGCGCTGGTCAGCTCGGTCGAACCGCGCGGCCCGGCCGAAGTCGCCGGCATCGTGCCGGGGGATGTCATCCTGCGTTTCGACGGCAAACCGGTGGACGGATCGGGCGACTTACCGCGACTGGTTGGCGGCACCAAGCCGGGTGCATCGTCGATCGCCCAGGTCTGGCGCAATGGCGCCACGCGCGACATTGCGGTCACCGTGGCCGAACTGAACGACGATCTGGCCGACCCGCGACGCAGCCGTCGTGGCGGCGGTGCGCCGGACGCGGTACCGCAGTCCAACCGTCTGGGTCTGGTGCTGTCCGAAGTGACGCCACAGCAGCGGCGCGGCATGCAGATCGAAGGTGGCCTGCGGGTGGAAAACATCACCGGCGGCGTCCGGTCGGACCTGCGCATCGGCGACGTCATCCTGGCCGTCATTGCGCGTGGCAAGCAGACACCGGTGTCCACGCTGGACCAGTTCAACAGCATCCTGTCCAGCATGGAACCGAAGGTCGGCCTGACCGTTCTGGTGCGACGGGGCACCAACCAGACCTTCCTGACATTGCGCGTGCAGAACGGTCAGGACGCGGAGAAGTGAGTCCGCCGACGGATGCGCCGACGCTGACGCTCTATCTGCGTCGCTGGTGCCATCTGTGCGACGATCTGCTCGAACAACTGACACCGCTGATTGCACCGCATGGTGTCGAAGTGCGTGAAATCGACATCGACGAGCACCCGGAATTCGAGGCGCCCTATGGCGAGCACATCCCGGTGCTGTGCGCCGGCGAGCGCGAACTGTGCCGTCACCGGCTTGATCCGCAGGCGGTGCAGGCCTATCTGCTAGAATCGCGCGCTTGATCTCGTCGGTCCGGCTGACCAGACAAGGGTGCCGCCATGGGCACCCTTTTTCATTCCTGTTTCCACTCTGACGATGCAGCACATCCGAAACTTTTCCATCATTGCCCACATCGACCACGGCAAGTCCACGCTGGCCGACCGTCTGATCCAGCGCTGCGGCGGTCTGTCCGACCGCGAAATGGAGGCGCAGGTCCTTGATTCGATGGATCTGGAGCGCGAGCGCGGCATCACGATCAAGGCGCAGACTGCGGCCCTTCGCTACAAGGCGAACGACGGTCAGATCTATCAGTTCAACCTGATCGACACCCCGGGTCACGTCGATTTCTCGTACGAAGTGAGTCGTTCGCTGTCCGCCTGCGAAGGTGCGCTGCTGGTGGTCGATGCGTCGCAGGGCGTCGAGGCGCAGACGGTGGCCAACTGCTACACCGCGCTCGACCTGGGCGTGGAAGTGGTGCCGGTGCTCAACAAGATCGATCTGCCTCAGGCGGACCCCGAGAATGCTCGCCAGGAGATCGAGGACGTCATCGGCATCGACGCGACGGATGCGATCCAGTGTTCCGCCAAGACCGGGCTGGGCATCGACGACATCCTCGAAATGATCGTCGTGCGCATTCCGCCGCCCAAGGGGGATCCTGCGGGGCCGCTGAAGGCACTGATCATCGATTCCTGGTTCGACAACTACGTCGGCGTCGTGATGCTGGTGCGCGTGGTCGATGGCGCATTGAAACCCAAGGACCGGATGTTGTTCATGTCGACCGGCGCGCAGTACCAGGTCGATCAGGTCGGCGTGTTCACGCCCAAGTCCCTGCCGCGCGAAAGCCTGTCGGCGGGTGAGGTCGGTTTCGTCATCTGTGGCCTGAAGGAACTGAAGGCCGCCAAGGTCGGCGACACCATCACGCTGGCGGATCACCGTGCGCCCGAGCCGCTGCCCGGCTTCAAGGAAATCAAGCCGCAGGTGTTCGCCGGGCTGTACCCCGTGGAAGCCAGCGAGTACGACCAGCTGCGCGAGTCGCTCGAGAAGCTCAAGCTGAACGACGCATCGCTGCAGTACGAGCCGGAAGTGTCGCAGGCACTGGGTTTCGGTTTCCGCTGCGGCTTCCTCGGCATGCTGCACATGGAAATCGTGCAGGAACGGCTGGAACGCGAATTCGACATGGACCTCATCACCACCGCGCCGACCGTGGTGTATGAGGTGCTGATGAACGACGGCAGCATCGTCATGGTCGAGAACCCGGCCAAGCTGCCCGAGGTGTCGAAGATGTCGGAGATCCGGGAGCCCATCATCAAGGCGGTCATCTTCCTGCCGCAGGAATATCTGGGTGCGGTGATCACGCTGTGCGAGCAGAAGCGCGGGCAGCAGGTGAACATGCTGTATCACGGTCGTCAGGTGCAGCTCACCTACGACCTGCCGATGGCCGAGGTGGTGTTCGATTTCTTCGACAAGCTCAAGTCGGTGTCGCGCGGCTACGCGTCGCTCGATTACGAGTTCAAGGAGTACCGCGCAGCCGACGTGGTGAAGCTCGACATCATGGTGGCCGGCGAGAAGGTCGATGCCCTGTCGGTCATCGTGCACCGGGCCAATGCGCAGTACCGCGGCCGCGAAGTGGCGGCCAAGATGCGCGAGCTGATTCCGCGCCAGATGTTCGACGTGCCGGTGCAGGCCGCGATCGGGGTGCACATCATCGCGCGCGAAACGATCAAGGCGCTGCGCAAGAACGTGCTCGCCAAATGCTACGGCGGCGACATTTCACGGAAGAAGAAGCTGCTCGAAAAGCAGAAAGCCGGCAAGAAGCGCATGAAGCAGGTAGGAAACGTCGAAATTCCGCAGGAGGCGTTCCTTGCCGTACTGCGTGTCGACGACAAATAAAACGACTGGACCCGAATCTTGAACTTTGCACTCATCCTTTTCGTGCTGTGCGTGGTGACCGGCATCCTGTGGGGCCTTGACCGCATGGTATTCGCGCGCAAGCGACCGGCCGGCGCACCGGACCCCTGGTGGGTCGAATACGGCGCCAGCTTCTTTCCGGTCATCATCGTCGTGTTCGGTCTGCGCAGTTTTGTTGTCGAGCCGTTCCGCATCCCCTCCGGCTCGATGATTCCGACGCTGCTGATCGGCGATTTCATCCTGGTGAACAAATTCACCTATGGCGTGCGTCTGCCGGTGCTGCACGACAAGATCATTCCGATGAATGATCCGCAGCGCGGGGATGTCATGGTGTTCCGCTACCCGGCTGATCCGTCGGTCGATTACATCAAGCGCGTGGTCGGCTTGCCGGGCGACACGGTGGCCTACCAGAACAAACGGCTGACCATCAACGGTGTCGAAGTCCCGCTGCAACCGGCGGAAGACTACTTCCACAGCGAGCGCGCCTACTACTCGAGTCGCTTCAGCGAAACGCTGGGCGATGTGCAGCACCACATCCTGAACGACCGCGATGCCCGGGCCGACATCCCGACCGCACTCGATTTTCCGGGGCGCGAAAACTGTGTCTACAATCGCGAAGGGGTGCGCTGCGAAGTGCCGGCCGGCCACTACCTGGTACTGGGAGACAACCGCGACCAGAGTGCCGACAGCCGCATCTGGGGGTTCGTGCCGGACGGAAACATCGTGGGCAAGGCTTTTTTCATCTGGTTTCACGCGGATACCATCCTGCCGCCGAAAGGCATCGATTTCGGCCGTATCGGCAGCTTCAGGTAGTCTGATCGCACCATGAGGAGTCAACAGATGCTGCGCAAGCAATCCGGTCTGAGTCTGGTGGGATTCCTGTTCGTTGCCGGCGTCGCCGGCATCGTTCTGGTACTCGGAATGAAGACGATTCCGGCCGTCATCGAGTACTACACCATCCTGAAGAACGTGAATGCCATCGTGAAGAACGGCGAGATCAAGGGTGGCACGGTGGCCGACTATCGCAATGCCTATTCCAAGCGCTCGATCATGGATGAAATGTCCAGCGTGACGCCCGCCGATCTCGACATCATCAAGGACTCGAAGGGCGTCGAGGTCTCGTTTGCCTATGACCGCAAGGTGCACATGTTCGGGCCAGTGAGCATCCTGTTCGAATTCGAAGGGTCGGCCACCGGGCCGAACTGACGCTGTGACCTCCGCCGGGCAGATCGAGCAGGGGCTCGGCCACGTGTTCGTATCGAAGCACCTGCTGGTCCAGGCGCTGACCCATCGCAGTTTTTCCGCTACGCACAACGAGCGCTTCGAATTCCTCGGCGATGCGGTGCTCGACTGCATTGCCTCCGATCTGCTGTGCGAGCGCTTCCCCGATCTTCCGGAAGGCGTGCTGTCCCGATTGCGTGCCAATCTGGTCAAGCAGGACACGCTGGCGGACATGGCGTGCGAACTCGATCTCGGCAGCGCGTTGCGACTGGGCGATGGCGAGGTGAAGACCGGCGGCCGTTCCCGACCGTCCATCCTCGCCGACGCACTCGAAGCGCTGATCGGCGCCGTGTTCATAGAAGCGGGCTACGGCGCTGCGCGGCAGACGGTCGCGCGGTTGTTCGGCGCGCGCCTGACCAGTCTGGATCCTTACATCGATTCGCGCGACCCGAAAACCGCACTTCAGGAATGGCTGCAGGCACGACACAAGCCGCTTCCGGTCTATGAAATCAGCGCCGTGACCGGGGCCGCACATGCCCAGGCCTTCCGCGCGCGCTGCCGCGTCGAGGCGCTGGGTCTCGCGACCGAAGGCGAAGGCAGCAACCGGCGCACCGCCGAACAGGCCGCGGCATCGCGCGCGCTCGAACAATTGCAGGGACAGACATGACCGATTCCATTGCGGACAGCGAATTGCCGGACACGCCGCCCGATGCATCAACGACCGCGCTGCCGACCACTCCGCCGATTACCCATTGTGGCTTCATTGCCATTGTCGGGCGGCCCAATGTCGGCAAATCGACGCTGATGAACCGTCTGATCGGCCAGAAGGTGAGCATCACCTCGGCCAAGGCACAGACCACCCGGCACCGCATACACGGCGTGCTGACCCGTGACGCCCGTCAGTTCGTGTTCGTCGATACGCCCGGTTTCCAGACGAAACACCGCAATGCGCTCAACCGCGTGATGAACCGCTCGGTGACGCAGGCGCTGGCCGACGTCGACGTGATCGTGTTCGTCATCGAAGCCGGCAAGCTGACCGAAGCCGATCAGGAAGTGATTGCGCTGCTGCCGAAAGACCGGCCGGTCCTGCTGCTGCTGAACAAGACCGACAAGGCGGGCGACCGCGCGAAGCTGCTGCCCTTCGTCGAGCGCATCGCGAAGCTGCACGAGTTCCACGCCATCCTGCCGGTCAGTGCGCAGCGCGGCGACGGGCTCGATGCGCTGATGAAGGTGGCCGGAGAATTGCTGCCGGAAGGTCAGGCCATGTTCGACGCCGATGACTTCACCGACCGCAGCGAACGCTTTCTCGCCGCGGAGTACATCCGCGAGAAGCTGTTCCGGCAACTGGGCGACGAACTGCCGTACGGTCTGGCGGTCGAGATCGAACGCTTCGAGGCGGAAGGCAACCTGCGCCGCATCGCCGCGGCGGTCATCGTTGGCCGCGAGGCACACAAGGGCATCGTCATCGGCCGCAATGGCGAAGTGCTGAAAACCGTTGGCAGCGCGGCGCGGCACGACATGGAAAAGGTGTTCGACTCCAAGGTGTTCCTCGAACTGCACGTGAAGGTGCGCAGCGGTTGGGCCGACGACGAGCGCGCACTGAAAAGTCTGGGTTTCGAGCCGTGAGCCTATTGCCGGTGCATGCCGCGCGGCGGCGCAGCGCGCGCTGCCGGAAGGCGGTCAGGTGAATTCGGGCAAGCAGCGGGTGGACGGCCAGCCCGCCTTCCTGCTGCAGGCCCATCCCTACCGCGAAACAAGTCTGGTGGTCGACGTGTTCAGCCGTGATTTCGGCCGCATCGGTCTGGTGGCACGCGGTGCCAAGCGACCGCGTGCGGCGCTGCGTGGCGTGCTGGTGGAATTCCAGCCGCTCGATCTGGGCTGGTTCGGCCAGGGGGAGTTGCGTACGCTGGCGCGCGCCGAATGGCAGCGCGCATGGCCCATGCTGTCCGGCCCGAGGCTGCTGCTGGGCTACTATCTGAACGAATTGCTGCAGCGACTGCTGGCGCGCGAGGACGCGCACCCGGCGCTGTTCGACCGTTATGCCGACACGTTGCAGAAGCTGGCGCTGGCACCGGGCGAAACGGCCGGCCATCAGGTGCTGTTGCGCAGCTTCGAGAAATCGCTGCTGCAGGAACTGGGGTACGGTCTGACGCTGGACTGCGATGCGCAGGGCGCCGCGCTGGATATCGGCGCGTCCTACCACTATGTGGCCGAGCAGGGTCTGGTGCAGGCTGACGCGGGTGCGCCGGATGTCGTCAGCCTCACGGGCGCGCAGGCGCTGGCGATCAACGGTGACGATTACGGCGATCCGCAGGTCGCGCGGCTGGCACGAACACTGATGCGCATGCTGATCGCGCATTATCTGCAGGGGCAGGAACTGCGAACACGACGTGTATTCATCGAACTACAGGATCTCTGACTCATGATCGAACTGGGCGTCAACATCGACCACGTTGCCACATTGCGCCAGGCGCGCCGTACCTACGAGCCTGACCCGGTGTGGGCTGCCGTGGAGGCGCATCTGGGCGGTGCCGACGGCATCACCGTGCATCTGCGCGAAGACCGTCGTCACATCCAGGACGACGACGTGCGCCGGCTGCGCGATCTGGTGCACATCAAGCTCAATCTCGAAATGGCGGCCATCGATGAAATGGTCGGCATCGCCTGCGGGCTGAAGCCGGAAATGGCCATGCTGGTGCCGGAAGGGCGGCACGAGGTGACCACCGAAGGCGGACTGGACATCGTGTCGCAGGAAGCGCGGCTGCATGGCGTGGTCGGCCGCCTGCGCGATGCCGGCATCGTCACCAGCGTGTTCATCGACGCCGAACTGCCGCAGATCGAAGCGGCAGCGCGTATCGGTGCCCAGGTGTGCGAGGTGCACACCGGTCCGTACGCACATGCTTTTCACGGTTTCGGCCGCGATCGCGAGTCGCAGCCGGTGGCGGTTGAACTGGACAAGGTGCGCGCCGCCGGCAAGGCGATCCGCGATCTGGGCATGCGCTTCAACGCCGGCCACGCGTTGAACTATGCCAATGTGCAGCCGGTGGCGGAGCTGCCGGGCGTGCGCGAACTGCATATCGGCCACGCCATCGTCAGCCGTTCGGTGTTCGTCGGCCTGCGCGAGGCGGTGCGGGAAATGAAGCAACTGATGCGAGAGGCGGCGGGGAGGGCGGCATGATATTCGGTGTAGGCACTGATCTGTGCAGCATCGCGCGGCTGGAACGGCTGGTCACGCGCAATGGCGAGGCGCTGGCACGGCGCATTCTGGCCGTGTCCGAAATGGTGGAGTTCGAGCGCGCACGCGAACCGGCACGCTTTCTCGCCAAGCGCTTCGCGGCCAAGGAGGCGCTCGGCAAGGCGCTCGGGACCGGGGTGCGCGCGCCGGTGCTGCTGCGCTCCATCGCCGTGACGCATGACGACCTCGGCAAGCCGGTGTTCCTGTTCGACGAGTTGCTGACGCAGTGGCTGGACCAGCGCGGCCTGCATCCGCATCTGTCGCTTTCGGATGAGGTCGCGTACGCGCTGGCCTTCGTCGTGGTCGAGCGCACGGAGACCCCGGCATGAGGGATACGCCACCCGGTCCGGTCATGCTCGACGTGGCCGGCTTCGAGCTCGACGCCGAAGACCGCGAGTTGCTGGCGCATCCTTCGATCGGCGGGCTGATCCTGTTTGCTCGCAACTTCAGCGATGCACGCCAGCTCGCCGCACTGACCGAAGCCATTCATGCCGTGCGCACACCGCCGCTGCTGATCGCGGTCGATCACGAGGGCGGTCGCGTACAGCGTTTTCGCAGTGATGGCTTCACCCATCTGCCGGCGATGCGCACGCTGGGCACACGCTACGAAACCGATGCCAGCGCAGCGCTGGGCGATGCGCGCGCCGCCGGATTCGTGTTGGCCGCCGAACTGCGTGCGCTGGGCGTCGATCTGTCATTCACGCCGGTGCTCGATCTCGATTTCGGTGCCAGCGCCGTCATCGGCGACCGTGCCTTTCACGGCGATCCAGCCATCGTCGCCGCACTGGCCGGCGCATTGGCCGAGGGGCTGCGCGCGGCTGGCATGAAGTCGGTCGGCAAGCACTTCCCCGGTCACGGGTTCGTCGCTGCGGATTCGCATGTCGCCATCCCGGTCGACGAACGCGATTTCGACACGATCTGGCGCACCGACATCCAGCCCTATCTGCAACTGGGCCGGCAGATCGATGCCGTGATGCCGGCGCACGTCATCTACCCGGCAGTCGACGCGCTGCCGGCGGGCTTTTCACGCAAGTGGGTGCAGGACATCCTGCGCGGCCGGCTCGAATTCGACGGCGTGGTGTTCAGTGATGACCTGTCGATGGAAGGCGCATCGGTCGTCGGTGACGTCGTCGCACGCGCCGAAGCGGCGTGGGACGCCGGCTGCGACATGGTGCTGGTGTGCAATGCGCGTGATCAGGCGATCCGGCTCATTGACGGCTGGCATCCGGCGCCCGACGCCGTGCGCAGCGCACGCGTCGCGTCGCTGCTGCCGAAGCAGCCGTTCGGCGGCCGTACGCAGCTCGCGCAGGACACACGCTATCGCGATGCGCTCGATCAGGTGCAGCGGCTCACCGCCTGACCGGCCGGCCGTGAAGTTCCGCATGCCTGCCCGATGAGCGTGTTCGACGCCAGGACCTATCTGCAGACGCTGAGCGAGGCGCCCGGCGTCTATCGCATGATCGGTGCCGACGAAGAGGTGCTCTACGTCGGCAAGGCGAAAAACCTGAAGCGGCGCGTGTCGTCGTATTTCCAGCGCACCGCGTCGAGCCCGCGCATCGGCATGATGGTGTCGCAGGTGCAGCGGGTGGATACCACGGTCGTACGCTCCGAGGCGGAAGCGCTTATCCTCGAAAACAACCTCATCAAGAGCCTGCGGCCGAAGTACAACATCCTGTTCCGGGACGACAAGTCCTACCCCTACATCAAGCTCACGCAGGATGCCTTCCCGCGCATCGCCTTCTTCCGCGGCACGGTGGGACGCGATGCGCGCTATTTCGGGCCGCTGCCCAGCGTGTGGGCGGTGCGCGAAACGATACAGCTGGTGCAGCGCGCCTTCCTGCTGCGCACCTGCGAAAACAGCGTGTTCGCCAACCGCTCGCGGCCCTGCCTGCTGCACCAGATCCACCGCTGTTCCGCACCCTGTGTCGGCAAGGTGTCGAAGGCCGATTACGACGAGGATGTGCGACTGACCAGCCTGTTCCTGAGCGGGCGGCACAGCGAGGTGATCGACCGGCTGTCCGACCAGATGAATGCCGCCGCCGAGGCGCTTGCGTTCGAGAAGGCGGCCCAGGTGCGCGACCAGATCAAGGCACTGAGCCGTGTGCTGCACAAGCAGTACGCCGACAGCGCGCGTGACGAGGATATCGACATCGTGGTCGCGGTCGAGCGTGACGGCACCGCCTGCGTCAATCACGCCATGGTGCGCGGCGGTCGCCACCTGGGCGATCATGCGCACTTCCCCGCCGCGGGGCAGGGCAGCGAAGCCGACATGCTGTGTGCCTTCCTCGCCCAGCACTTTGCCAGCCAGCCGCCGCCGGGCCGTGTCATCGTGAATGTGCTGCCGGACGACGATGCCGAAGCGCCCATCCCCGGCACGGCGCTCGCACTGGCGCGCAACGAGCGTGAGCGCGCCTGGGCCGACATGGCGCTGAAGAACGCCGAGATCGCGCTGCGCGTGAAGCTCGACGCCGGCGCACGCGCCACGCACCGCGTGCGCGCGCTGGTCGAGGTACTGGAGCTGGATGTGGCGCCCGAGCGCATCGAATGCTTCGACATCAGCCACACGATGGGCGAAGCCACGGTGGCGTCCTGCGTCGTGTGGGCAAACGGCGCGATGCGCAACAGCGAATACCGCCGCTACAACATCGAAGGCGTCACGCCCGGCGACGACTACGCCGCGATGCGCCAGGTGCTGACGCGCCGCTACGAGAAGGTGGTCACCGGCGAAGGTGTGCGGCCCGATCTGGTGCTGATCGATGGCGGCAAGGGGCAGTTGGGCATCGCGGTCGAGGTAATGGCCGAACTCGGACTCGACCTGCCACTGGTCGGCGTGGCAAAGGGCGTTGAGCGCAAGATGGGGGCGGAAGAACTGATCCGTCCGGGCGTCGAAGCGGGGCTGGTGCTCGGGCCGGAGCATCCGGCACTGCACCTGATTGCCGAAATCCGCGACGAAGCACACCGTTTTGCCATCGCCGGCCACCGTGCGCGGCGCGAAAAGAAACGGCTCACCTCGACGCTGGAAGACATTCCGGGCATCGGTCCGGCGCGCCGCAAACGGCTGCTGACAACCTTCGGCGGACTGAGCGGCGTGCGCAATGCCACGGTCGAAGACCTGTGTCGTGTCGAAGGTATCAGTCGCAAACTGGCCGAACAGATACAGCGGCAGTTAAACTGACTCCATGTTCACCGTACCGACCGCGCTCACCTGGGCGCGCATCCTGCTGATTCCCCTGTTCGTCGGTGTGTTCTTCCTGCCCGAGCGCACGCTGGTGATGGCCGACAAGAACCTCACCGCAACGCTGGTGTTCGTCATCGCCGCGGTGACCGACTGGCTCGACGGCTACCTCGCGCGCACGCTGAACCAGACCACCGCCTTCGGTGCCTTCCTCGATCCGGTGGCGGACAAGCTCATGGTGGCGGCGGCGCTGATCATGCTGGTCGAGCTCGACCGCACCAGCACGGTCATCGCCTTCGTCATCATCGGTCGCGAAATCACCATCTCGGCGCTGCGCGAGTGGATGGCCAAGGTCGGCGCTTCGCGCAGTGTGGCCGTGTCGATGATCGGGAAGATCAAGACGACTGCGCAGATGACGGCCATCCCGATGTTGCTTTACTACGAACCGCTGCTTGGCGTCGACATTGCCTCCATCGGCCGCTGGCTGATCTGGATCGCTGCGGTGCTCACGGTGTATTCGATGGTGTATTACATGCGCCGCGCCTGGCCCGAACTGCGCGCGCGCAAGGCGATCTGAGCACTCGGCAAAATTCTGCACCCGGAGTATTGACAGGTTTCGTGCCGGACCTATAATGCGCGCCTGTCTTGCGGGAATAGCTCAGCTGGTAGAGCGCAACCTTGCCAAGGTTGAGGTCGCGAGTTCGAGTCTCGTTTCCCGCTCCAAGATATTCAAATGGGGGAAGTCCTGCTTCCCCCTTGTTGTTTGCAGCCAGTCAGATGGCGGCACCACCGGCGAGGTGGCAGAGTGGTCATGCAGCGGCCTGCAAAGCCGTGGACGCCGGTTCGATTCCGACCCTCGCCTCCAGTACATCCGTCGGATAACCCGCCCGGGTCATCCGCACCGCGGGAATAGCTCAGTTGGTAGAGCGCAACCTTGCCAAGGTTGAGGTCGCGAGTTCGAGTCTCGTTTCCCGCTCCAGACGAAAAAACAGGAAGCCCTGCTTCCTGTTTTTTTTGTCACCGTCGTTCACCGCGCCCTGCGCTCGCCGCAGCCAGAAGCACCCTGGCTGTTGGCTTGATGAGCCACGTCTCTGACGCATCAGTCCAGTCTGAAGCGGCTGACATGCTCCTTCAGCGTGCGCGAAATGCGCTCCAGTTCATGCGCAGCACTCACGCTGTCACGCATTGATGCGCTGGTGTGTTCGGACATTTCGGCGATGCGGCTGACATGGCCAGAGATTTCCGCTGCGCTGACGACCTGTTGCTGGGCCGCACCGACGACGCTCTTCACGTTCTGCAATGAATCGACCGCCTGCCGGTGGATCTCGGTAAGGAGGGTGTTCGCCTCGTTTGCCAGATTCAGTCCTTTCGTCACCTGCGGGGCCGCCCGTTCCATCGCTTCGACAGCACTTCCGGTGTCCTTCTGTATCAGGGCGATCACTGCAGCGATCTCGGCGGTGGCGCCTGCTGTCCGTTCGGCAAGCTTGCGCACTTCGTCCGCAACCACCGCAAAGCCGCGGCCACTTTCGCCTGCCCGCGCGGCTTCGATGGCGGCGTTCAGTGCAAGCAGATTCGTCTGGTCGGCGATCTCCTTGATGACCTGCGCGATTCCGCCGATCTCATGCGAGCGCTTTTCGAGGCCGTTGATCTTTGATGACGATTCCTGAACCGTCAGTGCTACCCGTTCGATCTCTTCAGCCGCCGTTCTGACCAGACGTGCGCCGGCCTCGGACATTTCGGATGTACGCGTTGAATTGATTTCGGTCTGATTCGCAATTGCCGATACTTCCTGAATGCTCGATTTCATCTGTTCGATGCTGACCGCGGAGACGGCGGACGATTCGGCCTGTTCAGCTGCTGCCGACTGCGCTTCGCGCGAAACATTGCCCACCCGCATGGCGTTCTCCGACAGAGTGCCGGCGGATGCCACGACTTCGGCGAAGATGACGCGCAGCTTCTCCTGCATCGTGGCGACCGCGGCCAGCATGCTGCCGGGGGGCGACACCGGTACCCGCGTGTGCAGATCGCCCTGGGCGATGCGCGAAATCACATTGACGGCTTCGGCCGGCTCTCCACCAATGGCGCGCAGCAGATGCCTTGTGATTCCAAATGCAATGGCGGCCCCCAGGGCAATCGCCAGCGCGCACAGCGCAACCATCAGCAGCGAGAATCCTTCAGCGACGCCGCGCACCACAGCAGTCTGCTGCCGAGTGCGCGATTCCTGCAGGTCGATGAAGCGATTGATCTCGCGCAGCCACACCGTGAAAGCCGGACCTGCTTCGGCAAGAAGAAGCTGGTGTGCGGCATCGGCATTGCCTGCCTTGCGTGCGTCGATCACTTTTCTCACGATGGGCTGGGTGGTCGCTTCCACATTCTTGATCGACGCGAGGATGTCCTTCTCGTCCTGCGTGATGCCTTCACCCGAAGCGAACATCCTGTCGAGCTTTTCGGCCGACTCGGCGTAGAAGCCTTCCAGACGGGTGATGTCCGCGGTGACGCCTGCAAGTTCGCTGTCCGGCACCAGCACGACATCGCGCAGACTGATTGCGCGGTCATGAACGCTGCCGCGAAAGTTGATCGCATATCGCTGCTTGACCGCATTCACGTCCGTGATCGATGTCAGAACGCTGCTGATCGACACCACGCGATTCATGCCGATGGCCGTCACCCCGACCATGAGCGCGATCACTGCGCCGAAGGCCAGTGCGAGACGCTTGCCAATTGTCATGCCTGTTTTCATGTGCGACATCGTCTTGTTTTCTTGTAAGCCTGTCTGTGAACGAGGCTGAGTAACGGAAGACAATGTGCCGACTTGAGTTAAGACTCGTGTCTGGCGCGCACAGGCGTTTGCCTTTGTCCGACGCCGCTTCGGGTTTCGTTTGCGACGCCAGCGTGGCGTGAGAGGAGGGAGCTCGGCTTCCCTTCTTTTTTGTCACCCACGCTCCTGGAGTCCTTGCGCGTTGCTAGGCGCTGGTGCGCCCCTGGCGCAGATGCCGCACCACGATGATGACCAGCGTGATCGCCGTCAGCGGCAGCGCGATGGTCTGCATCACGAAGGCGTAGTCGCCGAGCCCGTCGTGCTCCTTGGCGGCCATGATGAGATAGAGCGTGTAGGCGACGTAATAAGCGAAAAACAGCGCGCCTTCCCAGCGCGCGATCAGGTTGCCGGTCATGAAGATGGGCAGGCAGGCGATGGCGACGGCCGCCATGACAGGAATGTCGAAGGCCAGCATCGAAGGCGGCAGCGAGAGCGCGCTCGGTGCCACCATCGCCGACACGCCGAGCGCGCCCAGGATGTTGAACGTATTGCTGCCGACGACATTGCCGACCGCGATGTCGCGCTGGCCGCGCAGTGCCGCGGTGACCGATGCAGCCACCTCAGGCAGCGAGGTACCGGCAGCGACGATGGTCAGGCCGATCACCGCTTCGCTCAGGCCCAGGTAGCGCGCGAACACGATGGCCGCTTCGACCAGCAGGTTCGAGCCGAGCACCAGCAGCCCGAGACCGACGACGATCAGTGCAATCTGCACCGGCAGCGTCGAGTCCCAGCCCGCGCCTGGGCCGACCACGCTTTCGGCGTACTCGTCGTTCAGTGCCTTCGTCT
Organism: Methyloversatilis sp.; assembly: GCF_051861465.1. Classification (GTDB taxonomy): domain Bacteria; phylum Pseudomonadota; class Gammaproteobacteria; order Burkholderiales; family Rhodocyclaceae; genus Methyloversatilis. The sequence continues at coordinate 88,107 of NZ_JBHYCQ010000004.1, forward strand.
GGCGGCGGCTCTGGACGATCAGGAAGGTCGTGTAGGCGATCATCAGGCCGACGAACAGCGCGCCGTCACCGAAGGACACGCTGCCATCCAGCGTCAGCGCGACGAACAGCAGTGATATGCCGACCATGATGGGCACTTCCTGGCGGATGAGCTGTTTGTCGACCAGCAGCGGCGTAATCATCGCCGACAGACCGAGGATGAAAAGCACGTTGAAGATATTGCTGCCGACCACGTTGGCAACCGCCATGTCCGTCTTGCCGTTCCAGGCCGACTGCACCGATACCGCCAGTTCAGGCGAACTGGTGCCGAAGGCGACGATGGTGAGCCCGACCACCAGTGGCGAAATGCCGAACGACAACGCCAGTTTCGAGGCGCCGCGCACCAGCAGCTCGGCCCCCGCGATCAGTGCGACAAGGCCGAGGCCGAACAGCAGGAAGGTCATGAAATCGAATCCATAATTTTTAAGAAGGATGTCAGACCGCGACGACCAAAGAGGGTTGCAGCGCGGTCCGCCAGGCCTGCAGCTTGTCGGTTGCCGACAGGCCGGCGTGGGCCGGGCTGGTCGACGGCAGTCTAAGCATGTCGAGCGCGCGGACGTGCGGCATCACGTCTCGCCGGAAGCAGGTTTCGGCCAGCGCGCCATTGAACAGCACGCGCCGGATGCCGGTGTGGCGCCCAAGAAACGCGGCGAAATCGTTGGCCTGGGCGGAGCGAAGATCGATCGCCGAATCCAGGCTGCCGCGTCGCTCGCAGCTCGAAAGCACGTCCCACAGCGCGAGGCCGGCGCCGGTCAGCATCGCCAGCCGTTCGGCGTAGGGCAGCGCGGGGTGGGCGCCAAACAGGGTGCCCATGATGGTCCAGAACTGGTTGCGCGGATGGGCGTAGTACTGATTGGCGTCAAGCGATGCCTTGCCGGGCATCGAGCCCAGGACGAGGACGCGCGCGGTGGCCGGATCGGCCACCGGCGGGAAGCAGCGGATGCGCGAGCCCTCCGCCATCACTTGTTCAGGACGGCCGCCAGTTCGCGGCGGTAGTGGCGCACCAGCGGGTGGTCGCTGCCGAGCAGGTCGAACAGATCGATCAGCGTGCGCCGGCCGGCATCGTCGCCGAAATCGCGGTCGCGTCTGACCACTTCGAGCGCCTGCTTCATCGCGCCCTCCCAGTCTTCTTCCGCCGCGTGCAGCGCCGACCATTCGAGGCGTGCCGCAAGGTCATCAGGATTGCGTGCAATGCGCGCCGCGTAGTCGTGGTCGGCGTCACCTGGCTGGCGCCGTGCGACGGCGATGCGCGCATACAGCGTGCCGACGCGCGCGCGGTCGTTCATGTCGCCCGGCAGCGCATCGAGTGCGGCCTGAGCTTCGTCCAGCTTCGCCTGTGCAATCAGCGCCTCTACCCGGCCCAGCATGGCCGGTTCAAACAGCGGATCGAGGTCGAGCGCGGCCTCGTTCAGCGCCAGCGCCGTGTCAGCATCACCGCGCAGCAGCGCGGCGCGCGCTTCGTCGCAGGTGGGCTCGGCCGGCGATGGCAGCAGGGCGTCGATGAATTCGCGCAGTTCGCGATCCGGCAGCACGCCGGTGAATTCGTCGACCATCACGCCGCCGACGAAGGCCTTCACGTTCGGAATGCCGCGCACGCCGAAGCGGCGCGCCAGTTCCGGGTTGTCGTCCGAATTGATCTTGGCCAGCCGCACCCGGCCGGCGTAGCCGGCTGCCAGCGCTTCGAGCCGCGGCGTCAGCGCCTGACAGGGCTGACACCAGGGTGCCCAGAAGTCGACCAGCACCGGCATGCGTTGTGACACGTCGATCACATCGCGCTGAAAATTGGTCAGGGTGACTTCGATGACGTTGCCACCTGCCCCGTCGGGGGCGTCGGGATGCATGTTCATTCCTTGTGAAAATCGTCGATCCGGACTGCAGTCTGTAGCTCATACCTTCAGATGCGATGCAGCATACAAAGATCAAGCCCGGGCGGGGGGCCGATGTTGCGCCGGGGACGTGCGACAACGGCGTTCTCCCCGCGATCGGCACCGCTCCCGCGGGAACAGCCCCGCAGGCACAGCGCCCACAGGTTCCGCGGCAACCCTGCGCCCTGGGCAGTGACGGCCCGCGAGCCGTCCGCCACGGCACGCTGACTACGCCTCGCGCGAATTGCGAACAAAACGCCGGCGCAACGATCCGACTGCGGTGATCGGTGCCCCCTATATATAATTGCGAATTCGGATCCGCGTGGCGGTGTCCGGCGTCCTTTCCTCCAGTTTCCCCTCATGACCCTGATTCTGAAGCTCCGCGGTACCCCTGCCTTTTCCGAGGCGCGTCTGGCGCGTCTGGCCGATGACTGTCGCGCGACGGTCGGCAAGGTGCGCGAAGTGCGCGCGACGCAGCACTTCTTCGTCGAATGCAGCGCAGCACCGGGCGCCGGCGAACTGGCGCAGCTACACGCGCTGCTGGCGGCCGAACCTGCAGCCATGCCGGCTGCGGGTGCGCTGCTGGTGACGCCGCGGCTGGGCACGATATCGCCCTGGTCGTCGAAGGCGACCGACATTGCGCACAATTGCGGGCTGAGCAATGTGCTGCGCATCGAGCGCGGCGTGCTGTACGAAATCGAGCTGTCGAGAGGGCTGCTGGGCACGGCGTCGCTCGACGCGACCGAGCGCGCGGCGCTGTCGGCGAAGCTGCACGACCGCATGACCGAATCGGTGCTGGGCAGCCTGGAGGACGCCGATGCGCTGTTCAGCCATGTGCCACCGCGCCCGCTGGTCAGCGTGTCGCTCGGAGACGGCGGCAAGGAGCAGGGCCGCGCCGCGCTGGTGCAGGCCAACAGTGCGCTCGGCCTCGCGCTGTCCGACGACGAGATCGACTATCTGTTCTCGGCGTATTCGAAGCTTGGCCGCGATCCGACTGACGTCGAGCTGATGATGTTCGCGCAGGCCAACTCGGAGCACTGCCGGCACAAGATATTCAATGCGAGCTGGAACATCGATTACGCGACGCAGGATCTGAGCCTGTTCGGCATGATCCGCGAAACCCACCGCGCGACGCCGCAGCACACCGTGGTGGCGTATTCGGACAATGCGGCGGTGATCGAAGGCGCAACGACTGCGCCGGTCGACCGCTTCTACCCGGACCGCGACGGCCGCTGGGGCTGGCATGCCGAGTCGATGCACTTCCTGGCCAAGGTCGAGACGCACAATCATCCGACCGCGATTTCGCCGTTCGCCGGTGCCGCAACCGGCGCCGGCGGCGAAATCCGCGACGAGGGCGCGACCGGCCGCGGTGCCAGGCCCAAGGCGGGTCTCGCCGGATTTTCCGTGTCCAACCTGAACATCCCGGGCTTCGAACAGCCGTGGGAGCGGGTGGACGGCGCGCTTTACGGCAAGCCCGAACGCATCGCCTCTGCACTGCAGATCATGATCGACGGCCCGCTGGGTGCGGCCGCGTTCAACAACGAATTCGGCCGGCCCAATCTCGCCGGCTATTTCCGCACCTTCGAACTGCCCTTCATGGGCGAAATGCGCGGCTATCACAAGCCCATCATGATCGCCGGCGGCATCGGCAACATCAGCGCGCGCGACGCGCTGAAGATCGAGTTTCCGGCGGGTACGAAGCTGATCGTGCTGGGTGGCCCGGCCATGCTGATCGGTCTGGGTGGCGGCGCGGCATCGAGCATGACCACCGGTACCAACACCGCCGACCTCGACTTTGCGTCGGTGCAGCGCGGCAACCCGGAAATCGAGCGCCGCGCGCAGGAAGTGATCGACCGCTGCTGGCAGATGCAGGACGACAACCCCATTCTTGCGGTGCACGACGTCGGCGCCGGCGGTCTGTCGAACGCGCTGCCCGAGCTGGCCCACGGTGCAGGCCACGGCGCGTGGTTCGATCTGCGCGCCATCCTGAGCGAAGAGTCGGGCATGAGTCCGGCCGAACTGTGGTGCAACGAATCGCAGGAGCGCTACGTGCTGGCGATCGCGCCCGAACGGGTCGATGACTTCCGCGCCCTGTGCGAGCGCGAGCGCTGCCCGTATGCGGTGCTCGGCGAGGCGACGCCGGATGGTCAGCTCACGGTCGAAGACCCGCACTTCGGCACCAGGCCGGTCGATATGTCGATGGACGTGCTGCTCGGCAAGCCGCCGAAGATGCACCGTACCGTGCAGCGCCGCCCGGCCTTTGCGCCGCCGATGGACGTCGCCGGCTATGACCTGAAGGACACCGCCTACCGGGTGCTGAGCATGCCGTCGGTCGCCAGCAAGTCCTTCCTGATCACCATCGGCGACCGATCGGTCGGCGGCCTGACTGCGCGCGACCAGTTCGTCGGCCCCTGGCAGATGCCGGTGGCGGATGTGGCCGTGACCAGCGCAGGTTTCAGCGGCTACCAGGGCGAAGCGTTCGCGATGGGCGAGCGCACGCCGGTGGCGCTGCTGAGCGGCCCGGCATCCGGTCGCATGGCGATCGGCGAGGCGATCACCAATCTTGTCGCCGCCGACGTGCGCAGCTTCGACCGCATCAAGCTGTCGGCCAACTGGATGGCCGCTGCCGGCCACAAGGGCGAAGACGCGGCACTGTTCGACACGGTGAAGGCCGTGGCGATCGACTTTTGCCCCGGGCTCGGCCTGTCGATTCCGGTCGGCAAGGACAGCCTGTCGATGAAGACGCGCTGGACCGAGGGCGAAGGTCAGAACGCGCGGCAGATGGAAGTCATTTCACCGCTGTCGCTCGTCATCACGGCGTTCGCGCCGGTCGGCGACGTGCGCAAGACGCTGACGCCGCAGCTCCTGACGGACCCTGAAGTCGACACCGAACTGCTGCTGCTCGATCTTGGCCAGATGAAGAACCGCCTCGGCGGCTCGGCGTTTGCACAGGCCTATGGCGTGGTGGGCGAACATGCCCCGGACGCCGACGCGGTGCTGCTGGGCCGCTTCCTGCCGGCGATCAACCGGCTGCGCGACGAAGGCTATCTGCTGGCGTATCACGACCGCTCGGACGGCGGCCTATTCGCCACACTGTGCGAAATGGCGTTCGCATCGCGGGTCGGTCTGTCGATCAACCTCGATACGCTGGCTTACGACCCGTTGCTGGTCGACGTCGATTCGCTTGCCAAGAAGCCGGACGCGGTGCGTGGCCGCTTCAACGACCGCACCTTCTCGGCGTTGTTCGCGGAAGAACTGGGCGCGGTGATCCAGATCCGCGTCGCGGACCGTTCGAAGGTGATGGATGTGCTGCGCGAAGGCGGGCTGTCCGGCGTCACGCACGGCATCGGCAGCCCGAATGACCGCGACGAAATCCGCCTGTGGCACAACGCCAAGGTCATTTTCAGCGAAGCGCGCAGCGATCTGCTGAAGGCGTGGAGCGAAGTCAGCCACCGCATCGCCGCACTGCGCGACGACGCGAGCTGCGCCGACGAGGCGTTCGCACTGCTCGACGACACGGATGACACCGGCCTGTTCGCTGCGCTGACCTTCGAGCCGCAGGAAGATGTTGCAGCGCCCTTCGTGAGCAGCGGAAAGCGTCCGAGGATTGCCATCCTGCGCGAGCAGGGCGTGAACGGTCAGGTTGAAATGGCGGCCGCCTTCGACCGCGCGGGCTTCGAAGCGCACGATGTTCACATGTCCGACCTGATGGCGGGACGCGTGAAACTGGCTGACTTCAAGGGTCTGGCCGCCTGCGGCGGTTTTTCGTACGGCGACGTGCTGGGCGCCGGCGCCGGCTGGGCCAAGTCCATCCTGTTCAATGCACAGCTGCGCGACGCCTTCGCCGAATATTTCAACCGCGAAGACACGTTTGCACTGGGTGTGTGCAACGGCTGCCAGATGATGAGCCAGTTGCGCGACATCATTCCGGGCGCGGCACACTGGCCGCGTTTCGAGCGCAACCGCTCGGAGCAATTCGAGGCGCGCTTCACGATGGTCGAACTGGTCGAGTCGCCGTCCATCTTCTTCCGTGGCATGTCCGGGTCGAAACTGCCGATCGTGGTGTCGCACGGCGAAGGGCGCGCCGTGTTCGACGACCTGCAGGCGCAGTCGCTGGCCCGGGTCGCGATGCGCTACATCGACCACGACGGCAAGGTCGCGACGCGCTATCCGCGCAACCCGAACGGCTCGCCCGACGGCATCACGTCGGTCACGACGGATGACGGTCGGGCCACCATCCTGATGCCGCACCCCGAGCGCGTATTCCGCAGCGTGCAGATGAGCTGGCACCCGGACCACTGGGGCGAGGACAGCCCGTGGATGCGCATGTTCAGGAATGCGCGGGTGTGGGTGGGGTGATCCGAGCACGGCTTGTTCCTGGGGTGCGCGTGTGCGACTGACCCCTATCTTCTGAGCGAACGGCCTCTATTGGAGAGGCGGCCTGTGGGAGCGGCGGCCCCGCCGCGATCATCGTAGCAATGGTCTCATTGCAGAGTGCGTATCGCGGCGAGGCCGCCGCTCCCACAGGAGGGCCTTCAAAGGGCCACCGCTCCCGCAGGGTCGGCGTGCCAGGTATCGACGTGGGGGGACATGCGCTGGCCTGTCGTCAGCAGTCCTTCAGCGCCAGCGCAGAGAGTTTTTCCAGCAGGTCCTTCAAGCGATCATGCTCATGCAGCCCGTTGATCCACGCCTGCGGCACGGCGTGCATGCCGCTCTGCGCGCCGAGCAGCGCGCCGAGCACGACGCCGCGGTGGCAGTTGTCGCCGCCCAGTCGTGCGTTGGACATCAGTCCGGCGCGCAGGTCGGACCCGTATTTCACGGCGAGGAAGAGCGTCGCCGGCAGTGAATCTTCCAGGTAGCAGGCCGGGCTGAACTGGGCACCGACGACTTCTTCGTCCGGCCGCGTGCGCACCCACGATCGGTAGGGCCAGGTCAGTGCGGTGTGCGCGGCGCCGCCCGCGCGCTCGATGGCGTCATCGATCGGCACGCCCTGCAGCAGGAAGTACATCAGGTCGGCGAACACTTTCGCCGCTTCGGCCGCGACCGGCCCCTTGTGCGTCAGATCGATGTGCGACGCCACGGCTTCATGCATCGCGTGGCGGTTGGCGGCGTGGAACAGGATGAGCGGTGTCAGCGTCGCCAGACCACCGATGTGGATATCCTCGATGCCGCAGTCGCCCAGTTCGCGGCCTTCGGCGTAGTGCTTGAAGAAGGCGCGGTGGTACTCCTCGAGATAGGTATCGCCGTGCATGCCGGGTGTCAGCATGAAGTCGAGGTAGCGGCGCGCGAAGTCGTCGCGGTCGTAGTGGCCACACTCGACCAGCGACTCGGCCAGCAGGGCGGCGAGCCGGATGTTCAGCGTGTTTTCGCCGGCGTGCAGGAACTGATGGTAGTGGATGCCGCGTGGCCCGCCCCAGAAGCGGGCCTGGTCATGCAGGATGTCGTCGGTCGAGTCGGTGTGCTGGTACGTGCTGCGCCACAGGATGCTGTCCGGGTGCGGATTGTGCGGCGCCATGTAATGGTCGATCTCGCCATAGTCGACGGCGATGCGGCTGCGCGTGTAGTACCAGTGCACCGGCATGGCCAGTGCGTCGCCGATGAAGCTGGCCCACCAGGCCGCTTCGAGGCGCGAGTGATCGATCATGGTTGCTGCTCCTTGTGGACCGTTGTGCGGTCAGGCATTTCGCGGGCCGGATGGTTGCATGATGCGGCCCGGGCGTCGACGAAACAGCGCCGCGACGGTGATGCACAACGTGAGCCACGCGGAGCCGGATGCAAAGCCGGCCATCACATCGCTGGCGAAATGCACGTGCAGCACGATGCGGCTCAGCGCGGTCACCAGCGCGATCGCGACAGCGCTCAGCAGCACCGGCAGATACCAGCGCGCCGGCAGCAGTTGCATCAATATCCAGGTGGCCATGCCATAGGCCACCAGCGTACCCGAGCTGTGACCGCTCGGAAAACTCCAGCTGGTTTCCCAGGTCTGGCCATGTTCGTGCAGCGGGCGAACGCGTTCGAACATCGCCTTCAGTGAATGATTGAGCAGCGAGTTTCCGCCGATGGCCGCCACCCACGAGGCGGCCAGCAGGCGTTCGCCGCCGGCCAGCAGTGCGGCTGCGCCTACGATGCACAGCGTGGTCAGCACGATCGTGTCGCCGAAGTGCGTGAGACGGGCGAATACACGCAGCGTACCGGCGGGCTGATGCGCGGCCATGGCATCGGCCAGCGCGTGGTCGAACTGCACCAGTCGGCCGTCGCCGGACACGGCCCATGCGAGGGCAGCGAACAGCAGCAGCGCACACAACAGACAGACGGCGCCGGTGGTTGCGATCTGCACGCGGGTGCGGGCGCCCGCCGGCCACAGGCGACGGGCAGTGGTGTGGCCGGCGACGGCCAGTGTGAAGGCGACGCCGAGGGCGCCCAGACAGAGCGGCACCGCGTGCTGCGCGATGAAGTCGGCCAGCTGTTGCGGGTCGGCAGGAAGGGCGCTCATCGGTGCTCAGTGATGCGCATCCAGCGCCAGCGCGCTCAGTGCGCCCGACTCGAAGCGATCGCTTTCCGAACAGTAGTCCCAGCGCTCGACAACGGCGGCGCGCGCGCCACGCAGCGTGATCGCGCGGATCAGATTGACCGAGTTGCCGGCTTCCGGTCGCGTGCGCTCCGACACGGCGGTTCCGGCCTGCACGGCCCACGCCGTGCGCAGGCCGTCGCCGTCGAGCCGGCGCACGAAGGGCAGGTGGATGTGGCCGCCCAGAATGAGATCGGCGCCGGCGGCCCGCCAGCGGATGACTGCCTCGCGATGGCCATGCACACGGTTGTGCTTCTCGTCGGGCCGGCTCACGGCCACCGGGTGATGCAGCATGACGATGCGCATCGCACCGGCGGGTGCGCCGTCGAGCGCACGCGCGACGGCTTCGATCTGGTCGGCCGACAGTTCGCCGTCGACATGGCGGTATGCACGCGTCGAATCGACGCTGACGATGCGCACACCTTCAGCATCGAACACTGCATCGTGCGCGGCGCCGAAGGCGCGCCGGTAGCTGCGGTAGGGCACCAGCAGCCGTTCAAAAACGTTGAACAACGCGATGTCGTGATTGCCGGGCAGGGTGACCTGCGCCGGGATGCCCAGGCTGTCGACAAAACTGCGCGCGGCGGCAAACTGACGCGCGCGTGCGCGTTGAGTGATGTCGCCCGACAGCAGCAGCACGCCGGGCTGCTGTGCCCGCGCCAGCCGGCGCAGGGCGTCGCACACAGGCGGGCGTTCGACGCCGAAATGGGTGTCGGAAATCTGCATCAGCAGTGCACTCATGCCGTCGGGCCGCGCGGCACGATGAGATTCAGCGCGTCCGGCAGCGCCTCGAAATGCAGCGGTGTATTCATCCACGCGACTTCGCCGTCGGTGGCCACCTTGATGTGCCGGCGCCGGCGCGAACTCAGGTTGAGCGTGCGGAAACTGAAATTGACCACGCGGTCGGCGTCACCCAGTCGACCCAGCGCCCCGCGCACCAGCAGCCACAGCATGGCCAGCTTGCCGGTCGGGCGCAGCGTGATGCCGGCCAGCCTGCCGCGGGCGAGGTCCGACGCCTCGGGCAGACCCAGCTGCTCCAGCTGCAGACGGTTGTTGCCGACGAACAGCGTCACCGTCCGGATGGTGCGCCGCTCGCCGCCGTGCTCGATGTCCAGCGTCAGTCGTCGGTGTTCGCGCAGCAGCGTCAGCAGACCGGCCCAGAAGGCGACGAGGCGGCTGCGTCCGAGCTGGCGCTTCCACTCCTCGCGGTTTTCCAGCAGCGCCGGATACAGACCGAGACTGGCATTCACCAGGAACACACGGTCGTTCACGCGGCCCGCCTGCACCGGCCGCACGTCACCGTCGAGCAGCAGTTGCACTGCAGCTTCGGTGTCGGCCGGAATGCCGTGTTCGCGGCTGAAGTAGTTGAACGTGCCCTGTGGCAGCACGCCAAAGGTCAGACCGCTGCCCAGCATTGCCTGCGCGACGGCGTTGATCGTCCCGTCGCCGCCGGCCGCAACCACGATGCCCTGTTCGGCCTGCGCCCGCGCCACGGCATCGCGCGCCAGCTCGGGCAGTGTCTGGCCTGATTCCACCATCAGGATGTGGTGCGTTCGACCAGCGGCCGCCAGCACAGAAGCGATGGTGGCGCAGGTCTGTGCGGCGTCGCTGCTGCCGGAAGCCGCATTGAGGACGATGAAAAACGGTGCCGCGTCGTGCGGCTGTATGGCATGCATGGCGTGCGTTCGGTTGTGGGGCGTGGCCCCGGAAGCGCCGGACGATAGCAAGCCTGTATCGCCCGGTCAGCCGGACGATACTGACACGCCTCGCCATCGGTGAACCGGAATGACGTGCTTCAGTACCCGCGCACGCCGTGGCCCTTGATGTAGCTTTCGAGGTAAGTGATGTGCTCGGTCTGCTGGCGGATGACTTCCTTGACCACGTCACCGACCGACACCATGCCGATCACGGTGCGGCCGGTACAGACCGGCAGGTGACGGATGTTCTTCGATGTCATGTGCCGCATGCATTCGTCGACCGAATTCTCTTCGGTCACGGTCACGACGTCCGACGTCATGATGTCGCGCGCGCTTGTCTGCCGCGGACTCGCCTGGTTCATCAGTACCTTGAGCGCACAATCGCGCTCGGACACGATGCCGATCAGCGCGTCGGACTCGAGCACGACGACCGACCGGATCGTGTGTGCCTTCATCAGTTCGAGGATGGTCTGTACCGAGTCGGACGGCGCGACCGCGCGCACTGTCCTGTGTGGCTTGCCTGCCAGCAATTGCTTCACCGTAACCATTTCAGCTCCCTTCGTTGACGTGACGTATCCCGCCCGTGGGGTCGGGCGATGATCTTCTCGTTGCGCGGGCGCCTGTTGGTCGGTGCCTCGCGCGAACGGGATGGTGTCGTCGGCGTCAGACTTTCAGGTTCTGAACGGGTGACGGTTGAGCGGCGGCTGGCACGCCGCCGCGCGGTCGACAGACCCCAAGCGGCGTGCGGCAAAACAAACGACGGCGCACTGTCTCACAAAGGCCGGTTGCCGAACAGCAGGCTGATGCCCTGGCGCACCGGACGTGCGGGGACACCTGTCAGCCGGCAAGCTTTTTCATCAGCTCCCGCACGCCGGCCACGCGCGCATCCAGGTCGGCGCTCGAGCGCTTCCAGGACAGTCGGTCCTGGCCGGCCAGCTTGAAGTTCCGGTCCTTCTGCACGAGCTGGATGATGCGGATCGGCTCGATCGGCGGGTTGGGCACGAAGGTGACCAGGATCTGCGTGTCGTGCGCGTCGATCTTGGTGATGCCGAGCGGTTTGGCGGCGATGCGCAGCCGGTGTGTTTCGAGCAGGGCGCGTGTCTGGTCGGGCATCTGGCCGAAGCGGTCGACCAGTTCTTCGCGCAGCGCCGACACCTCGTCGACGGTTTCGCAGTTGGCGAGCCGCTTGTACAGCGTGAGCCGCTCGTGCACGTCCGGGCAGTAGGCGGTCGGCAGCAGCGCCGGCGTGTGCAGATTGATTTCCGACACGATGTCCAGCGGTTGCGTGAGGTCGGCGTCTTCGCCCCTTTGCAGCGACTTGACCGCGCTCTTGAGCATGTCGGTGTAGAGGTTGAAGCCGATTTCCTGCATTTCGCCGGATTGCGATTCGCCGAGCACTTCGCCGGCGCCGCGGATTTCCAGGTCGTGCATCGCGAGGTAGAAGCCGGATCCGAGCTCTTCCATCATGGTGATGGCTTCCAGCCGGCGGCGACCCTGTTCGGTCGGCTTGGCGTGCGCGTCGGTCAGCAGGTAGGCGTAGGCCTGGTGGTGGCTGCGACCGACCCGGCCGCGCAACTGGTGCAGCTGGGCCAGACCGAAGCGGTCGGCGCGGTTGATGATGATGGTGTTGGCGTTCGGATTGTCGATGCCGGTTTCGATGATGGTCGTGCACAGCAGCAGGTTGTGCCGGCGCTGCGTGAATTCGCGCATCACGCGCTCCAGCTCGCGTTCGGGCAACTGGCCGTGGCCGATGACGATGCGCGCCTCCGGCAGCAGGTCGGCGAGCCGGGTGCCCATCTCTTCGATGGTGTCGACCTCGTTGTGCAGGAAATACACCTGCCCGCCGCGCTTGAATTCGCGCAGCACCGCCTCGCGGATGAGGCCGCGCGACCACGGGCTGACGAAGGTCTTGATCGCCAGCCGCTTCTGCGGCGCGGTGGCGATGACCGAAAAATCGCGGATGCCTTCGAGCGACATGGCCAGCGTGCGCGGAATCGGCGTCGCGGTCAGCGTCAACACGTCGACCTCGGCGCGCAGCGACTTCAGCGCCTCCTTCTGGCGCACGCCGAAGCGGTGTTCCTCGTCAATGATGACCAGGCCGAGGCGGGCGAAGCTCACGTCCTTCTGCAGCAGGCGGTGCGTGCCGATCAGCACGTCGATCTTGCCTTCGGCGGCTTCCTTCAGCGCCTGCGTCTGTTCCTTCGCGCTCTTGAAGCGCGAGATTTCGGCGATGCGTGCCGGCCATTCGTGCGCCACCTGGGCGAAGCGGTCGCTGAAGGTCTGGTAGTGCTGTTCGGCCAGCAGCGTGGTGGGCGCCAGCACGGCCACCTGCTTGCCATCGGCCACCGCGACGAAGGCGGCGCGCAGCGCGACTTCGGTCTTGCCGAAGCCGACGTCGCCGCACACCAGGCGGTCCATCGGCCGGCCGGACGTCATGTCGCCGACCACCGCGTTGATCGCGCCCATCTGGTCCGGCGTTTCCTCGAAGCCGAAACCTTCGGCGAAGGCATCCATGTCGTGCTGCTTGAAACCGAAGGTATGGCCCTTGCGCGCCGAACGCTGGGCGTACAGCGCCAGCAGTTCGGCGGCGGTGTCGCGCACTTGCGCGGCGGCGCGCTTCTTCGCCTTGTCCCACTGGCCTGAACCGAGCTTGTGCAGATGCACCTGGTCGCCCGGCGCGCCGCTGTAGCGGCTGATCTGGTGCAGCTGCGACACCGGCACATACAGCTTGTCGCCGTCGGCGTATTCCAGATGCAGGAATTCGGTTTCGCCTTCGCCCAGATCCATGTGGGTCAGGCCGATGTAGCGCCCGATGCCGTGCTGCAGATGCACCACCGGATCGCCGATCTTCAGCTCGGTCAGGTCGCGCAGGAAATTCTCGGCGGTGACCTTTCGGCCGTCGCGCTTGCCGCGCGAACGCGCCTGCGTTGGGTACAGCTCGCTTTCGGTCACCAGCGCGATCGCGGGTGATGACAGCGCAAAGCCCTCGACCAGTGGACCGATGGCGACCGTCAGGGCGGCGTCTGCGGCGATGGCGGCGTCGAAACCCTCGACCGGCGCACTGGCCAGCCCGTATTCGGCGAAATAGTCGATCAGCGTTTCGCGGCGCCCGGCCGATTCGGCGATCACCACGACGCGCTGTGCCGCGACCTGCGCGCGCAGCCGGTGCAGCGGGTCGGCCGCCTTCCGCTCGATGCCCAGCTCCGGCAAGGTCGACGCACCCGCCGACGTGTCCGGTGCGCCGCGCCCGAGGCGCACGATGGCGCGATTGGCCAGCGACACATGGAACTGCTCTTCCGACAGGAACAGTTCGGTCGGCGGCAGGATGGGCCGCGCACGTTCGCCCTTCATCAGGTCGAAGCGGCTTTTCGTGTCGCGCCAGAAATCGCCGATGGCGTCATTCACCTCGGCATCGAGCGCCACCAGCGCGTTGACCGGCAGATAGTCGAACAGCGTGTCGGTGCGCTCGAAGAACAGCGGAATGTAGTACTCGATGCCCGCGGTCGGTACGCCGTTGGACACATCCTTGTAGATGACCGACTTCGACGGATCACCCTCGAACGCTTCGCGGAAACGCGAGCGGAAGGCCGTGCGCGCCTTGTCATCCATCGGGAATTCGCGTGCCGGCAGCAGGCGGATCTCCTTGGTCGGGAACACGGTGCGCTGGGTGTCCACGTCGAACGTGCGGATGCTTTCCACTTCGTCGTCAAACAGGTCGATGCGGTAGGGCAGGGCGGCGCCCATCGGATACAGATCGACCAGACCGCCGCGCACGCTGTATTCGCCCGGCGCCACCACCTGGGTCACCGGGCCATAGCCCGCCACCGTCAGTTGCAGGCGCAGGCGCTCGACGTCGAGCTTTTCGCCTTGCTTGACGAAGAAGGTGTGCGCAGCGAGGTATTCGCGCGGCGCCAGCCGGTACAGCGCGGTCGAGGCCGGCACGACCAGCACGTCCAGTTCGCCGCGCATCAGCGCGTACAGCGTTTCCAGGCGCTCGGATACCAGATCGTTGTGCGGCGAGAACTGGTCGTACGGCAGGGTTTCCCAGTCCGGTAGCTGGAAGCTGCGCAAGGACGGCGCGAACCAGCGCAGTTCGTCGAGCAGGCGCTGCGCGTCCATCGGCCGAGCCGCGACGACGACCAGCGGTGCGCCGGCTCCGCGTGCCAGTCGGGCGAGCGCGAGCGCTTGCGCGCCGCCGGGCAACGGCGGCCAGTCGATGCGGCTGGATGGACGTGGGCGTGGCAGCGGACGCAGAAGCGAGTCCAGCAGCGAGGGCGATGAAGTCATGGGCGGGTAGAGCGCCGCGGTACGTCGAGGTTCGCGCACCGCGAAAAATCAAATAGCCAGCGGTCGGCGAAGGCCGGGATTATCGCGGAAACGGTTGCCGGCTGCCTCACTCGTATTCGTCGTATTTGCGCGCGTCGCCGCGCACGCGCTCGGCGGGGTACTTGTCGCGGTTGATCTGCATCTTTTCGGCGATGGCGGCGGGAAGGTCGATGTCCAGCGTATCGGCCAGCCGAACCAGATACACCAGTGTATCGGCCAGTTCGTGGCCGACTGCCCGCTTCTTCGTGTCCGTCAGCTCATGCCCGGTGGCCAGCCACTGGAAATGTTCCATCACTTCGGCGGCTTCGATGCTCATGGCCATCGCGAGATTCTTCGGGGTGTGGAACTGCGCCCAGTCGCGTTCATCGACGAACTGACGGATCAGGTTGCGCAGTGACAACAGGTCAGCGGTGTCGTCCATGGTGTGCGGGGCGATGGTGAGTCGGATTCTGGAAGTCGGGCTGATTGTTGCAAATGTGTCGCAGGATGTGCGCACGATCGCTTGATCTTGCAAATGTTGCGGCGCAATATCGGCGACCTGTGATTCCACGACGCAGAAATGACTCGACGAACAGAAGGCGCGAAGGCGCTCGGCCCGCTGATGCTGGCGGCGCTGGGCGTGGTGTTCGGCGACATCGGCACGAGTCCGTTGTACGCCTTCAAGGAAGCCTTCACCGGTAGCCACGGCCTGCCGCTGTCGGAAGCGAACGTGCTGGCCGCGCTGTCGGCGCTGTTCTGGTCCGTCACGCTGATCATTTCCTTCAAGTACGTGTTCATCGTGCTTCGCTTCGACAACGACGGCGAAGGCGGCGCGCTCGCGCTGGCGTCGCTGGCGCAGCGGGCCGCCCGCGCAGGCGTGCGCCGGCGGGTGGCGGCAGTGACCGCTGCCGGCGTGTTCGCCGCGGCGATGTTCTACGGCGACGCGGTCATCACGCCCGCCATTTCCGTGCTGTCGGCGGTCGAAGGGCTGGCCGTCGTGGCGCCGACGCTTGAGCACTGGATCGAGCCGATCACCATCGTCATCATCATCGTGCTGTTTTCGGTGCAGCGTCAGGGCACTGCGCTGGTCGGACGTTTTTTCGGCCCGATCACCATCGTGTGGTTCGCGGTGCTTGCGCTGCTCGGAATCAACAGCATCGTGCAGACGCCCGACGTGTTGCGCGCACTCGATCCGACGTACGCCATCGTGTTCGCGATCGACAAACCGGCGCAGGCTTTCCTGCTGCTCGGTGCCGTGTTTCTCGCGCTGACCGGTGGCGAGGCGCTGTACGCCGACATGGGGCATTTCGGCAAGCGACCGGTGCGGCTGGCCTGGTATTTCATCGTGTCGCCGGCACTTCTGATCAATTACTTCGGTCAGGGCGCACTGGTGTTGCGGGCGTCCGAAACGGTCAGCAATCCCTTCTTCAATCTGGCGCCCGAGGCGCTGCGCCTGCCGCTCGTGCTGCTGGCCACGATGGCGACCGTCATCGCGTCACAGGCGGTGATTTCCGGCGCCTTCTCGATCACTGCACAGGCCTCGCGGCTGGGCTATCTGCCGCGCTTGCGCCAGCTGCACACGTCGGACACCGAGCGCGGGCAGATCTACATTCCGGCCGTGAACTGGTTGATGCTGATCGGCGTCGTCGTGCTGGTGCTGGAATTCGACACCTCCAGCGATCTGGCGGCGGCCTACGGCATTGCGGTATCGGGTGACATGATCATCACGACGCTGCTGATGATCTTCATCACCACCATGTCGCAGCGTCGCCTGAAGGTGGCGCTGCTTGCCGTGCTGGGCGTGTTCTTCGTCATCGAACTGCTGTTCTTCGCGTCCAACCTGACCAAATTCCTCGATGGCGGCTGGCTGCCGATGTTGCTGGGCGCGGCGCTGTTCACGATGTTGACCACCTGGAAGCGCGGCAGCGAGCTGCTGGCGCGCGAGCGCAGGCGCATCAACATTCCGATGGAGGACTTCCTGTCCAGTCCGATTCCCGAGGTGCCGCGCGTGCCGGGTACCGCGATCTATCTGACGTCCGACCCGGAAACCGTGCCGAGTGCGCTGTTCCATAATCTGAAACATTTCAAGGTGTTGCATGAGTCCGTGCTGTTCCTGCACGTACGGATCGAGGAAGTGCCCCGGGTGGCGGCGGAAGAACGGATGACCGTGCAGCGGCTGGCGGACAACACGTGGGCGATCGAGGTGCGCTACGGCTTCCGCGAGGAGCCCGATATTCCCAAAGCACTGGAGGCGCTGCCGCCTGAAGTACTGGAACTCGAAGCGATGGATACGACCTATTTCGTCGCGCGCTCGACCGTCGTCGAAGGTGTGGGTGATCTGTCGACATGGCGCCGCGCGCTGTTCGGCTGGATGCTCAGGCAATCGGAGGGGCCGGCAAACTATTTCCATCTGCCGCCGAACCGGGTGGTCGAACTGGGTACGCAGATCAGCCTCTGAAGCATGCATCGCGTCGGGTTGCGCCGTGGGCCTGCTGTCGTACGGGAACTGCCGGGCTGCGACAATGACAGACTGGGCAGGCCGACTCGAATCCCCCGGTTCGCCGGACCGGGCCCGGCGAACCGGGGGCGATCGCGCCCCGGGTCGGCAAGGCCTGCGACGGCACCCCAAAAAGGAGAACCATGCGCTACACCCGCACCGCGATGTCCCTGCACTGGCTGATTGCCCTGATGCTGTTCGGCATGTTCGGGCTCGGCCTGTACATGACCGAACTGCCGCTGTCCCCGACCAAACTCAAGCTGTACTCGTATCACAAGTGGGCTGGCGTCACGCTGTTTCTGCTCGTGGTGCTGAGGCTGGGCTGGCGCGTCACGCACGCGCCGCCCGCGCTGCCGCTCAGCACACCTGCGTGGCAGGCCAGGGCCGCCGCCGCCGGACATCATCTGCTCTATGTACTGA
Organism: Methyloversatilis sp.; assembly: GCF_051861465.1. Taxonomy (GTDB): domain Bacteria; phylum Pseudomonadota; class Gammaproteobacteria; order Burkholderiales; family Rhodocyclaceae; genus Methyloversatilis. Next base: position 105,497 of record NZ_JBHYCQ010000004.1, read on the forward strand.
TGATTGCGGCGCCACTGTCAGGCTGGCTGATGAGTTCGGCCAAGGGCTTCCAGACCGTGTGGTTCGGCGTGCTGCCGCTGCCCGATCTGCTGGACAAGAACGAGGCGCTGGGTGACGCGTTGCTGCTCGTGCACCGCTTCCTGAACTATTTCTTCATGGCGGTCGTGATCGGGCACGTCCTGGCTGCGGTCAAGCACCATTTCATCGATCGCGACGGCTTGCTCTCGCGCATGCTGCCCGGCCGCTGATCATTGCGCGCCCGCGGGCAGCCACACCTGCGAGCTGTCCAGCGCATAGGACCACGGCAGGCCGGCATTCTTCCAGCCATTCACGGTTCGTTTGCCGCGGTCGGCACCCGCCGACGCGGTATCGCCCTCGAATCCGTCAATCACCGTCCAGACGCGGGTGAATCCGGCGGCTGCCAGCGCATTAACGGCGCGCGTGGTGCGATCGCCGGAACGGCAGATCAACACGACGTCGGCCGTCTTGTCGAGGCCTTTGGCCTTGAGGCGCTCTTCGACCGCGCTGACGAAGGCGGGATTCTTGTGCAGCGTGAAGCGGCGGGATTTGGGGTCGAAGTGGTCGAAATCGACCAGCATGAAAGGAATGTTGGCATCCATGCCTGCCGGTGCGCCGACGTAGCTCACCTCGGCCTGCGTGCGCACATCGAGGAACAGGACGTTCGCCGCACGTTCGCTGACCATGCGGTGTGCTTCCACGGCTGTCAGATAACGATCAAGTGTGGTGCGCTTGTCGGTCGGAACATCGGATACATCGATCGCCAATGCGCTGCCGCACAGGCATAACAGAAAGGTGATCAGTGACTTGTTCATCGCGCGCTCCCGGAGTGTCGGCGTCGCGCTTAGGCGGCGACGCGTCGGTCAGGCGACGCTGAGACGCGGCCTGCCACGCGTACGACTGCGCAGCGGGCGGTCGAGTTCGGCCAGCTTGGTGGCGAGCGCGTCCATCAGTGCGTCGCGCGACACCGACTTGGCGACGAAGCAGCTGGCGCCGGCGTCTAGTGCGGCGCGCTGCCAGTTGGGATCTTCGATGCCGGACAGCATGACGATGATCAGGCGCTCCGGGGCATAGTGCTCACGCAGCGCCCGGCAGGTGGCAATGCCGTCCATGCCCTGCATCAGGCCATCGAGCAGCACCACGTGCGGGCATTGCTGGCCGACCATCAACAGCGCTTCCTCTCCGCTTTCCGCTTCACGCACATCGGTGCAGCCGGCGTTCTCCAGCGATCTGCGCATCAGGAAGCGTTCCGCTTCATCGTCGTCGACGATCAGGATGTCCACCGCGCCGGGCAGCGATCCGCCGCCGGAGTCGCCATCGGCGCTGCATTCGGCGACGCGGCGCACCGATTCGAGCTGCATGCGGCTGGCGATCGGCACCAGCGCGGTTGCCAGCGCCCAGTCCTTTTCGACGGCCGCCGCCTCGAGCCTGCGCATCGTGTCGTGCAGATCGAAGGCCTGAGCATGCACGGCGAGCGATTTCAGCGTGTGCGCCGCACGGCGCAGCGTGTGGTCATCGTGGCCGCGCAGGGCTTCCTGCAGCGCCACCACATTGCGCTGCGATTCCTTTTCGTACAGCGCGGCGAAGCGGGCGCGATCGTGCTGGCTGATCGCGTCTACCGAAATCGTGCCGGTACCGGACACGGCGTTGTCGGGCAGCCACTTGCGCACGATCGCGTACAGATCGTCTTCACGGAAAGGCTTGGCGAGGTAGTCGTCCATGCCGGCGGCGATGCAATTTTCGCGGTCGCCGTCATTGGCCCCGGCGGTCAGCGCAATCAGCGGTGTCGCGGGCAGGCCGACCAGACGCTCGCGATCGCGGATGCGTTCGCAGGCTTCGAAACCGTCCATGCCCGGCATCTGGCAATCCATCAGCACGAGGTCGAACCGGGCATGCTCGAGCTCCTGCAGCGCCTGCCGGCCGTCGCGCGCCAGCGTCCAGCGCAGGCCGAACGCCTCGAGCATGTTGGAAGCGACTTCTGCATTGACCGCACTGTCCTCCACCAGCAACACGGTGCCGGACAGGCGGGGCAGATTGGGCAGGGACAGACTGTGCTGGGCTTCTTCCATGCCGGTGCTCACGACCTTGCAGGGCAACGACAGCGTGAAGGTCGAGCCGATACCCGAAGCGCTGCGCAAGGTCACGGCGCCGCCGAGCATTTCGGCCAGTTGCCGCGAGATGGCGAGGCCCAGCCCGGTGCCGCCGAAGCGGCGGGATGCCGTGTTGTCGGCCTGCGCGAAGGCATCGAATATGCGCGCCTGGTCGGGTTCGGTGATGCCGATGCCGGTGTCGCGCACCGCCATCACCATGCGCACTGCGCCGGTGGTCGGGCGGTGCTGCAGCATCAGGTCATCGTCCATCGAGTGAACGCGCAGCGTGACGAACACGCCGCCATGATCGGTGAACTTGATGGCGTTGCCGATCAGGTTGACCGCGATCTGGCGCAGTCGTCCCGGATCGCCTTCGACCCGTCCGGGGACCGCGTCATCGACGTCGAGTGCCAGCGTCAGTCCCTTCTCGCGTGCCTGGGCACCGAGCAGTTCGGTCACTTCGCGCAGCGTGCGACGCGGGTCGAATTCGCTGCGTACCAGATCGAAGCGGCCGGCTTCTATCTTCGACAGATCGAGAATGTCGTTCAGCAGGTCGAGCAGGTTTTCGCCCGAGCGATAAAGCGTTTCGAGATAGCGCCGCTGTTCGCCATTCAGTTCGCTGCGCAGCAGCAGTTGCGCCATGCCCAGCACGCCGTTCATCGGCGTGCGGATTTCGTGACTCATGTTGGCCAGGAACTGGCTCTTGGCCTGGTTGGCCTGCTCGGCCGCTTCCTTGGCTTCTTCATTCTCCTTCGCCACATGCGCGTGATGCAGGCGCAGGCGGATAAATTCGGCGGTGTTCTTCTGGAAGCGTTTGGCGTTGACAACAGCGATCAGCAGAAACAGCAGGATGAAGCCGCCGAGTACTTCGCGCTCCGGCTCGGGCGACGTGAGATAGAAGAAAGCGGTCGGCAGCAAGGTGGGCAGTGCCATCAGCACATAGGCCTTCCACATGCCGGTGAGCGAAAACAGCCCGACCGCCGCCACGGCCACGAGACAGAGCGGCACCACCATTTCGTAGGGGTGGCCCGGCGGGGGCATCAGGGCGACCCCGAGCGCCCCCCAGCCGCAGCCGGCGACGAACACCCCCAGCATGAACAGCCACTTCCAGATCAGCGTTTCATTGACGCCCGGTGCGACATGTCGCCAGGCCATGATCAGGCCGAAGCGGCCGACGTTGATCAGCACCATGGCGACCAGCCACGTGGTCAGTGCGTTGATGTCGACAACCTTGTGCAGCACGCCCCAGATCAGGCCGGCCAGCACGATCGCCATCACCAGCGTGAACGGAGTCAGCCGGTAGGCGAGCGCAACCAGTTCCGCCTCGACCTGGCGTTCTGCGTGCTCGCTGCGCGGCGTGGCGCCGTGTGAAAGAAGGGTGGTGGGCATTGACGGATTCGGCATCAGGGGCAAATCGCCTCCGGATTGCGACGACGGAGGCTGACAGGGTTCACGGCTGCCGAGCCCCATTCTTGAGCATGTGCGGGCCGCTCGTGCTGCATGCTCATTGACCGTAATCCGCGAACTTGCCGAGCACCCGCTCCATCTCGTCGTCGTCGAGCAGCCTCGGCGTGCCGACCTGCAGCGCGCGCCAGTACTGCTCGCACAGCGTTTCGAGTTCCACGGCCAGCGCGACCGCGTGGCGCAGACTGCGCCCGAAAACCAGCATGCCGTGGTTCGCCATCAGACAGGCGCAGCGGCCGGGCAGGGCGTCGAGCACCGCGTCGGACAAGGCCTGCTCTCCGAAGGTCGCATAGCGTGCGCAGCGCACGGTGCTGCCGCCGAAGCGGGCGATCATGTAATGAAAGGGTGGGATGTATTCGCCGATGCAGGCGAGTGCCGTGGCAAATGGCGAGTGCGTGTGCACGATGGCGTCCGCGTCGGCGCGGTTCGCGTAGATGTCGCGATGGATGCGCCATTCTGAAGAGGGCTTGCGGCGGCCGCTGCAGTGGCCATCACCGAAGACTTCCACCATGTCGTCGGCGGTGCATTCAGAGGGTTCGAGTCCGCTCGGGGTGATCAGGAATGCGGGACCGCGGCGCGCGCTGACGTTGCCAGCGGCACCGCGGTTAAGTCCGCAAACTTCCAACCGGCGCGCTGCTTCAAGCACATCGCTGCCGCTGACCTCGTTCATCAGGGTGTGCCCCTGTATTGTGGATTAACAGTGGATTATCCTGACCGGAGCCTAGAATACAAGCGGGTTTACATTAAAAATTGACGATAGATCAGGTGTTTCGCGATGCAACATCGCGGAGAGGCTTTGTCGTCGTGGGTTTCACGCTCCTAGAATTCACTTTAGGTTCTGTGGATCATTCAGCAGCGTGTTGCCTGGGAAATGCATCCCGGCGACAGGATCGACGATGCCGCGCTCGGTGATGAGTGCCGTCACGAGCGGCGCCGGCGTGATGTCGAATGCCGGATTCTCGACCGGGCTGTGCGGATCGAGCTGGCGGACGCTGCCGGCGTCGCCGCGCAGCACGCGCAGTTCGTCGCCATGGCGCGCTTCTATCGGTATCGCTGCGCCACTGGCGCAACCTTCATCGACCGTCGACCACGGCGCCGCAACCCAGAACGGAAGCCCGGTGTCGCGTGCCGCCAGCGCTTTCAGATAGCTGCCGACCTTGTTGGCAACGTCGCCGTTGGCGGCGATGCGGTCGGCGCCGATGATGACCGCGTCGACCTGACCCGCGCGCATCAGCTGGCCTGCGGCGTTGTCGGCGATGACGGTATGCGGCACACCAGCGCCTGCCAACTCCCAGGCGGTCAGCAGGCCCTGGTTGCGCGGCCGGGTTTCCGAGACCCATACGTGCAGGTCGACGCCGGCGGCGTGTGCGAGATAGACGCCGGCCAGCGCCGTGCCCCAGCCTGTCGTGGCGAGCCAGCCCGCGTTGCAGTGGGTCATCAGGTTCAGCCGGCCGGACCGGGGCGTGATTGCCTGCATCAGTTCGAGCGTCAGTTCGCCGATGCGCCGGTTGGCGGCGCGGTCCTCGTCGCAGATTGCGAGGGCCTCGCGCCAGGCGGCACTGGCGCGTGCGGCCGGCGGCAGCGGCCGCACATGCGTGGCGATGCGATGCAGTGCCCACGCAAGATTGACCGCGGTCGGGCGGGTTGCCGCGAGGGCGCGTACGGCCTCGTCGAGCGCGCCATCGTCGGCCGCTTTACGCAGCGCAAGCGCCAGACCGAAGGCACCGATGGCGCCGATCAGTGGTGCGCCGCGGACCTGCATGGTCGCGATGGCGCGGGCCGCCTGCGCGGCGGTTTCAAGGCCCACTTCCTGCTTGGCAAAGGGCAGCAGCGTCTGGTCGAGGATGTAGAGGCGGTTGCCGTCGAGGCGCAACGGGCTGGGCGTGTCGTTCATGTCGGATCGGGATGGGCGGGGCTTCAAGCATAATCCGTCGATTCGCGACACAGACATCCGACATGCAGGACTTCTCCGGCCATCTGACGTCGAAACTGCCCGACGTCGGCACAACGATATTCACCGTCATTTCGCGCGAGGCGCAGGCCTGCGGCGCGATCAATCTTGCACAGGGCTTTCCCGACTTCAGTGCCGATCCGCCACTGTTCGATGCCGTGGCGTCGCACATGCGGGCAGGCGGCAACCAGTATTCCCCGATGTCCGGCCAGTTGGCGCTGCGCGAGGCCGTGGCCCAGAAGATGCGCGCGGTGTATGGCGCCGACTATGACGCCGAACAGGAGATCACGATCACCGCCGGTGCAACCCAGGCGGTCTATACGGCGATCACGGCTTTCGCCGGGCCGGGCGACGAAGTCATCGTGTTCGAGCCGGCATTTGACAGCTATCTGCCGGGCATCCGGCTGGCCGGCGCCACGCCGGTGTTCGTGCGCCTCGAAGCGCCGCATTTCCTGCCCGACTGGGAGGTAGTGGCGCGCTGCATCACGCCGCGCACCCGGCTCATCATCACCAATACGCCGCACAATCCAACGGGGGCCGCGTGGTCGATGGACGATCAGCGCGCACTTGCCCGACTGTGCGACAGCCGCGATATCGTGGTGATTTCGGACGAGGTGTATGAGCACATCGTGTTCGACGGACGCGAACACGCCAGTGCCGCGCGGCTGCCGGAACTGGCGGCGCGTACGGTGCTGGTGTCGAGCTTCGGCAAGACCTTCCATGTGACCGGCTGGAAGGTCGGTTTCGTCTGCGCGCCCCCCGCACTGAGCGCAGAATTCCGCCGCGTGCACCAGTTCAACGTGTTCGCGGTGAACACACCCTGCCAGCTCGGGTTGGCCGATTACATGGCCGAGCCATCGCGCTACCTTGAACTGGGCCGTTTCTATCAGGGCAAGCGCGATGCCTTCCGCGCCGGTCTGGCCGGCTCGCGCTTCGAACTGCCGGAGTGCGCGGGCACCTACTTCCAGCTGGCGTCGTATCGCGCCATCAGCGACGAACCGGATCAGTCCTTCGTACGTCGCCTCATGCGCGAAGCCGGTGTCGCGGCGATCCCGGTGTCGGCCTTTCACCACGACGGCCACGATGCGCGGCTGATCCGCTTCTGCTTCGCCAAGACGGAAGCTGTCATTGCGCGGGCGGTCGACCGGCTGAGTGTCTACTGAAGGATGACCATGCAAACCGTTGATTTCAAGCTGACCGGAGAATACGTCGCACTGTGCGACCTGCTGAAGCTCGCCGGCCTCGCCAGCAGTGGCGGCGAAGGGAAAGTGCGGGTGGCACGGGGCGATGTGCAGGTGGACGGGCAAAACGAAACCCGCAAGACGGCGAAGATCCGCAGCGGCCAGAAGGTGGTGTGTGACGGGGTGTGCATCGCCGTCCGGTGACGGACATCCAGGGTCTTGTCGCCCTGGCGTCTGTTCTGGTCTGATTCGTGCGACCCGTCGCCCAGGGGAAACCCGCAGGGCGCACTGACGGCACGCGTCATGTGCGAATCAGATGAGAACAGACCTTGGCGCACCTGGATTGTGTCGACGCTTTTTACATTTGCACCAGGCCGGGTGACGTTGGCCCGGGAGGCGGGTTGGAGGCATCCGAGAGGTGATTGATTCGACGCGGTTTTGTTATTTTTTTCCTCACTTGGCTTGATCTCTGCTTGCATCCGTTCAGGCGGATATTCCTTCCTTCTGAATTGCCGCGGCGTTACTGCGGATCGCGATGCGAGGTACTCAATGAAATTTCCCACCCTGTTTGGCGTGGCGGCGCTCGGCGCCGTGCTTTCCTTTCCGGCGGCAGCCGGACTCAACGGCGACATCGTCTCTACTGCCCTGCGCGCCGAAACGGCTGATTACGGTCGGTTCTCGGCCGTCGTCGGCGCTGGCGTAGAGGGCAGTCTGGTCGGTGGCATGTTGCCGTTCGACTATTCCGACTCGGGGTTCTCACTGGGGTCGCCGCGCGACTTCTGCGGCATCCGCAGTTGCGGAGAAGCGCGGGAGCAAATGACCCTGAAGCTGTCGGGCCTCGAATTCGGCCCGTCGATCGTGCTGAAGGATGTTGTGCTGATCACGATCCTCAGCAATGTCAAAGTGACTGTCGGACCGACGTTCGCTGAATTTTCCTGGACCGACCAGCCCGTTTCCCAGGGCGCCTTTCTGAGCGCTCAGTTCGTCACCGGCGTCGTGCCCGAGCCGGAAGCCTTTACGCTGATGCTCGCCGGCCTCGGCCTGATCGGGATTGCCGCTTCGCGTCGTTCGCCGCGCGCCTGAATTCAGCTGTCCTGCGGCGTTTTGGCGAAGCGGCCGTAGTGCAGCAAAAGCGTCGGCAGTACCAGCAGGTTCAGTATCGTCGAGGTCGTCAGGCCGCCGACGATGATGGCGGCCATCGGCCCTTCGATCTCCCGACCGGGTTCGCCCGAGCCCAGGACCAGGGGCATCAGGCCGAGACCGGTCACCAGTGCGGTCATCAGGATTGAAGGGAGGCGTTGCGACGCGCCGAGTATGGCGGTGTCCAGATTCCACGGATGACCTTCCCGCTCCACCAGGTGCTGGAAGTGCGACACCAGCATGATGGAGTTGCGCAGGGTGATGCCGAACAGCGTGACGAAGCCGACCACGGAACCCAGAGACAGCCAGCCGCCACCGGCCAGCGCCGCCAGCACACCGCCGATGAGCGCGAACGGCAGGTTCACGAAGGTGATCACGAGATTGCGCGAACTCGAAAACGCCAGCATCAACATGATGGCAATGGCAGCGGCGGCGAGCGCCGAATGCGTGACCAGTTCGCGTCGCGCCTGTGCCTGCGCTTCGGCGGCACCGGTCACCGTGTAGTAACTGCCGGCGTTCAGTTTCACGTCTTCGCGCAAGGTGCGCCGGACGGCCTCGCTGAACGCGCCCAGATCTTGGCCGCTGGCCAGATTCGCCGTGATGGTCTGCACCCGCTTGCCACCCGAGTGCAGGATCTTGTAGCGACCGTTCTCGACGCTGATGTCGGCCACGTCGCGCAGTTCGACCAGCCGGCCATCCGGCGTGCGCAGCGGCAGACGGCCGATCTCGTTCGGCGAGCGGCGGTGGTCCGGATCCAGCGCCACGACCAGCGGTGTCGCCAGCGTACCGCGATAGACCTCGCTCACCTTGCGACCGGCAAAGGCGGTGCTGGTCGCCGACAGCACGTCTTCCGGCGACAGGCGCCAGACCGCGAGCTTGTCCAGGCGCGGCCGGACGATGATTTCCGGCGTGCCGGGCGGCGCCAGCACCTGCACGTCGGTCGCCCCCCTGACCTTCGCGAGCGCCTGCGCAACGGCGCTGGCGTCGGCATCCAGCCGGTCGAGATTGGTGCCGAACACCTGCACCACCAGCGTCGCCGGAAAACCCGATTCGGTCTCGCCGATGCGTTCGGTCAGGAAGGTGTTGACCGAGAACGCGAGGCCGGGGAATCCGACCGATTCCGCGGCTTCTTCGTCCGAGCGATCTTCGTCGCCGTCGTCGCCCGTCACCGTGCGCCGGATGTCGGCGAGGATGCGTTCCTGGGTCGCGCCGTCGAGTGGACCGATTTCGATCTCGACCTCGCTGTAGTGCGGGCCGAAGGGGTCGAACCCGTTCTGCGCCCGCCCGACCCACTGCGCCACCGACTTCACGCCGTCGATCTGCAGCACCTTTTCGGTCACCCGCTGGCCGACCCGCAGCACCTCGCCGGGTGCGGTGCCCGGAATGGTCGACAGATGAACGATGTAGTGACCTTCGCGCAGCGGCGGAATGAATTCGCCACCGAACAGCGGCAGCACCCCCAGCCCGCCGGCCAGCGCCAGCATGACGCCGGCGATCAGCCCGTGCGGCCGACGTTCGATGGCGCGCAGCGTCCGCTCGTAACGCGGTCGCAACCAACGCACCAGCGGTGGGTCTTCGTCGGGTAGCTCGCGATTGCCCAGCATCAGGAAGCTCATCGCCGGCGTGACCGTCAGCGCCACGACCAGCGACGCGAGGATGGCCAGGATGTAGGCCAGACCCAGCGGCGCGAACAGCTTGCCGGCGACGCCGGACAGCGTCAGCAGCGGCACGAACACCAGCGCAACGATGAAGGTGGCGTACACCACCGAACTGCGCACCTCCATCGACGCGTCGAGCACCACCTTCCACGCAGCCACCGGCGAGCCCAGGTGACGGTTTTCGCGCAGCCGGCGATAGATGTTTTCGCAGTCGATGATGGCGTCGTCCACCACCTCGCCGAGGGCGATCGCAAGCCCGCCCAGCACCATGATGTTCAGGCTGGCGCCCGCCTCCAGCATGACCAGTACCGCCGCCAGCAGCGACAGCGGAATGGCGACGGCCGAAATGAACGCGGTGCGCAGGTTGTACAGGAACACGAACAGCACGATCACCACCAGCGTGGCACCGATCATCACGTCGGCCCGCACATTGCCGAGCGCCGTCTGGATGAAGTTGGCCGGCCGGAACAGCGCCGGGTGCAGCGTGACCTGTTCGCGTTCGAACAGCGGTGCCAGCTCCGCCAGCGATTTCTCCAGGTCCAGCGTGACGCCGAGGGTGTCGGCGCCGAGCTGGCCCTGCACCATCATGAACACACCGGGTGTGCCGTTGATCTGCGCCGCACTGATCGCCGGGCCCGGCGCTTCGCGCACTCGTCCGACGTCGCCCAGCGCGAGCGAACGTCCGTCCGGCAGCGTGACGGTGAGCTGTTCCAGACTGCGCGCCGACGCCGGCGTGGCGTCGATCGCAATCAGCAATCGCTGGTTGTCGTTCTCGACGAAACCTGCACCGGCGACCGAAGCCGCGCCGCGCGCCGCCAGCTCCACATCGGCGAACGTCACGCCCAAAGTGCGCAGTCGCGCCGGGTCGAGCTGGATCTGCCACTGCCTCACTTCACCACCGAACACATTCACGTCCGCCACGCCCGGCACCGCCAGCAGGTGCGGCCGAACGACCGAGTCGACCAGATAGCGCATGTCCATCTGCGAGCGCTCTGCCGACGTGATGCCGATGCCGAGCAGGGTGCTGGCCGAAGAGGTCAGCGGCGTGATGACCGGCGTCACGCCGGCCGGCAGCAGCGACCCCAACGTGCCGAGCCGCTCCGATACCAGTTGCCGGTTGCGGAACAGGTCGGATTTTTCGTCGAAGATGACCGTGACCACGGACAGACCGGGAATCGACTGCGAGCGCAATTCCTTGATCCCGCGCGTCCCTGAAACGGCCGATTCGATCGGCGTCGTGACCCGTGTTTCGACCAGGTCGGCCGGCAGGCCGGGGGCTTCGGTCTGGATCACGACCTGCGCCGGTGCGAACTCGGGAAACACGTCGAGCCGGGCGTCGAACATGCGGCTGATGGCGTACAGCACGAGCACCAGCGACAGCGCCAGCACAATGCCGGGCCGCCGCACCGAAAAGCGGACGATGGCTTCGATCATCGGATTCGGCCCATGCGACAGGCCGCCTGCATTGGGGCGGGCAGGGTGGCTTGTGGTCCGTGCCGGGCATCGCTGCGCTCACCCCAACCTACGGGGTGACGCTTGCTCGAACCGGTTGGGCTGCGGTGGTCCCGATGTGCGGGGTGGTGTCGGGCATCGCTGCGCGCACCGCAACCTGCGGGGCGCAGGCGGCTGGCAGGGATGCAGTGTCGAGCTGCTTTCGTAGGTTGGGGTGAGCCAGCGAACCCCAACATCCGGCCGCGGCCCGGTCGCGAAGGTGCCGGATCAGTCATCGTTCTCGTCCGCCAGCGTGTGCTTCAGCTCTTCGGACAGCAGCAGCTGCGCGCCGCGCGTCACCACGCGGGCGTCATCTTCCAGCTCCGGTGCGAGCCAGCCGTCCGGACGCTGCGATTCGGCGGGCAGCGCCTGACGGGTGAATTCCTCCGGTTCGTCATCGTCGCGCACATACACCCAGGGCAGGCCGGCATACCAGACGACGGCGCTGTTGGGCACCAGCGACAGCATGGTCTCGCCGGTGACGCCGCGTGCCGCCAGGCGGGTGCCGGTCGGCAGTACGCGCTCGGATTTGTACAGCCAGGTCTCGCCGGCTGCCTGGGCGAGGCTGCGAGGCGCAGGCCCGATGCGGCGCGCCTCGATGGCATCGTTGCCGTCCGGCAGGCGCAGCAGCATCAGCGGCGGCGCCTCGCCCGAGCCGCGTAGCGCGACGGCGACCAGCGAGTTTCGCCGGTCGGCCAACCGCTCCAGCTCATCCGGCGCTTCGCCCGAGGCCGGTCCGGCCAATGGTCCCCAGCCCTGCACCAGCCGCGCATGCAGGCCGTCGGCACGGGCGCGCGCAGCGGCCAGCGCGGCGCGGTCCTGCTCGACCTGGCTGCGTGCGGTCTGCAGCGTCCGCTCCGATACATTGCGGTCATCGTTGAACAGCGCCTGAACCCGATCGCGTTCGGTTTCGGCGCGGGCAAGCTGGGCGGCCAGGCGTGCGATGTCGGCGCGCGCTTCGTGCAACTGCCCACGCAGCGCGAACAGCGGCTCGAGGTCGAGCACTGCGGCCTGCGCCTCGTGTTCGGTGCCGGCCCGCACGGCCAGCGGCTGGCCGAGTTCGATGCCGCTCGCTGTCTGCGCGGCGGCGGTCAGGCGTACGCTGGTCAGGCCGTCCCGATTCCGCTCAACCAGCGACGGCACCTCGATGTCGTCGTCGGGCTGATCGCCGTACAGCTTCCACTCGTCGCGCGCGTAATACACCACGGCCCAGACGAGGGCGATCAGCAGCAGGCCCATCGCGAACAGCAGTTGCTGGGGGGTGATGCGGTTCATGGTGTCGTCTCCGTGGGGCCCGTCAGCGAAGACAGCGGGCGCTGTACCGCGTCCTCGAGTGCCAGGCGCGAGGCAAGGGTGCGTTGCCGTGCATACAGCAGCCGGATGTCGGCTTCGAGCACGCGGATGCGCGCCAGCAGACGATCCAGCCGGTCGGCGTCGCCGCGCGCGTAGCGTTGCTCGGTGCGCGTCAGTTGCAGGCGGGCTTCATCGTGCTCGGCTTCGGCGCCATCGATGTCCAGTTCGGCCGCCTTCACGCGGGTGCGCGCGTGTTCGAGTGCGACCAGCGCCTGCGACTGCAGCGCCAGAAAATCCTGCGCCGCCATATCGCGCCGCGCGACCGCTTCGGCGATCGGCCCGGCCTGACGCTGCGCCGCGAACAGCGGCAATGCGGCGCCCAGGCTCCACACCGTGGCGCCCTGGTCCCACAGCAGACCGGGCTTGATGCGAATTTCCGGGTACTGCGCGCGCAGTTCAACCGTCAGCGCCGCTTCGGCTGCGGAATGCTGCGCCAGCGCACGGCGCAGGTCGATGCGGTCGAGCGTGGCGTTCGCCCGCAGCGCCTCCATCGCCGGCACCGCAACCGGCTCGTCGAAGGCGGTGTAATCGATGCGCAGTGCGTCGAGGGCAGGCAGCGGCAGCGCCAGTGCCTGGGCCAGGTCGCCGCGCGCGCGGATCTGCCGCTGTTCGGCCAGCACATAGCGCGACTCGGCCTGTGCCGCGGCGGTGCGGGTCTGCGTCAGTTCGAGCGCGTCGGCGGCGCCGAGGTCGTAGCGCTTCTGCATCACCGCCTGGGCGTCCAGGGTGGTGACGACCAGTCGGTCGAGCAGTGCCAGCTCGGCATTGGCCGACCACAACTCGATGAGCGCGCGCTGGGCGCCACTGCGGACCGCCCAGGCGGCGTCGGCTTCGTCGAGCAGCGCCGCGTCGGCCAGCAGGCGGGCACGCTCGACGCGCGCTTCACGCACCGATTCGCCGGTCAGCGCGAGGTCCAGAGCGAGCCCGACACTCCAGGCCGACTGGCCGGCGTCGCGTTCATTGGTGCGTTCGGTCTCCGGCGCCAGCAGCGTGCGCGGCGTCAGCCCGGCGGTCGTCAGCTGGGCGCGGGCAAGCGCCGCGCGCGCGCGCGCCTGTGCAGCGGCCGGGTGCTGCAGCAGCGCGGCCAGCACCAGTTGCTCGGGCGTCCAGCGTTCGGGCGGCCAGGTCGATGCATTCATGCTGCGCTGCGCAAGAAACTCGCGCGTTGCGTCGTCGGTCAGCGAACGGCCAAGGAACGCGGTCTGGAGTGCCAACGGGTCGAGTGGTGCGGGCGGCACCTGTTGCACCGCACATGCGCTGAGGGCGATACAGGGCAGCAGCAAGTAGAACGGAGGGGTGAAGCACCGCATCCTGATTTGTTATTCTGGGCAGCTGATCAACACCGAATGCTAACGATGCACGCTGTTGTGCGCAAACACAGTCCTTGCTGGCGGCTCTCATGCATCCACAGTTTGATCGGTGTGCTGCTGGCGCTTGCGGCCGCTGGTGTGCAGGCCCTCGAGGCGCTTGAGGTCCGGCAGGTGGCGCCCGGCGTCTTCCTGTTCCAGGGCGAGATTGCCGAGCAGGACGCCCGGAATCTGGGTGCGATATCCAACCTCGGCTTCGTCGTCGGCAGCCGCTGCGTGGCGGTCATCGACACCGGTGGCTCGCCAGCGGTCGGCGCGGCACTGCGCGCCAGCATCCGCAGCAAGACCGATCTGCCGGTGTGTTACGTGATCAACACCCACGTGCATCCGGACCACATTCTGGGCAATCAGGCCTTCATTGACGACAAGCCGGTGTTCGTCGGTCATGCCCGGCTACCAGCCGCGCTGGCGGCACGCAGCAGCCACTATCTGGCGGCAGCAGAACGCCAGATGGGAGTGGCCGGCAAGGGGTTGCAACTGGTGCCGTCCTCGCGCACCGTAGCAAACGAAGACGAACTCGATCTCGGCGGCCGGACGCTGAAGCTGCGCGCCTGGCCAACGGCGCATACCGACAACGATCTCACCGTGCTCGACGAGGCAACCGGCACGCTTTTCGCCGGCGATCTGCTTTTTGTCGGCCACCTGCCGGTGGTGGACGGCAAGATTCTGGGCTGGATCAAGGTCGGCGCGACGCTGTCGGCGATGGACGTGCAGCGCGTCGTACCCGGTCATGGTGACGCCGGCGATGCATGGCGCGAAGCATTTGCAAAGCAGGGGAACTACCTGCAGGGGCTGGTCGATCAAACCCGCAGGGCCTTGAAAGCCGGTAAGACGCTGTCGCAGACGGTTGGCGAAGTCGAACCGGGGGACGCGAAAGACTGGGCTCTTGTCGATCTGTTCCACCGGCGCAATGTGACGTCGGCGTTTGCCGAACTCGAGTGGGAAGAATGAAGGGTGACGCATGTCAGCATTACCGTCTGCAGGCGGTCTGCTGCAGAATGACCACGAGGAGAAGACGATGAAACCCAACAACGGATGGACGGCGGTACTGGCGGCGTGCCTGGTTTTGCTTGCGCCGGTTGCGCAGGCGGCCGAAGACGGTTCGGATACGCCGATCTGGGGCAAGGTGCGCACCTTGCTGGTCGGCGACCGCCCGGTGATCGAGGACACGACCGGCTCGGTCCTGGAGATCGACGCGCCGGTGCGTGCCGAAGACGCGGCGGTGGTGCCGGTCTCCGTGCGCACGAAGCAGTTGCCGGGTGGCGTTTACGTCAGCAAGGTGCATCTGGTGATCGACGAAAACCCGTCACCGATCGGTGGCACGTTCGCCTTCACACCGCTGGCCGGGCGGGCCGACATCGAAACGCGGGTGCGCATCGAAGCCTACAGCTGGGTTCGCGCCATCGCCGAAACGAGCGACGGCAAGGTCTATGTCGCGCGCCGCTTCGTAAAGGCTTCGGGCGGCTGTTCGGCGCCTGCCGGCAAGGACATGGAAGAGGCGCTGGCACGGCTGGGCAAGATGAAATTCAAGGTCGAAGAAGCCGCCGCCGGCCAGCCCAGCGTTGCGCAACTGATGATCAGTCACCCGAACAGCTCCGGGCTGGCCATGGATCAGATGACCCGGCTGTTCGTACCGCCGCATTTCGTGCGCCGCGTCGAGGTCACCTTCGGCGGCGAACCGGTCATGACCGCAGACGTCGATTTCTCGATCAGCGAAAATCCGAACTTCAGGTTTTACGTGCTGCCGGCGAAGGAGGGCGAACTCAAGGCGGTGGTCGTCGATTCCAAGGACCTGCGTTTCGAAAGTTCGGTGGCGATCAAGCCGGGGCTGCGCGGCTCCTGAGCGGTGCGGCGCAGGCCGCACCGCCGCGCTGCGCGTATCGATTACTTGATGAAGCAGCGCTTCTTCGATTCCGCAACGACGTCCAGGTACTTCTTCACCGCGCCCTTGGTTTCGTCGGTGCCGCGGAACACGCCACCGCGCTCCCCGCTCATCGACTGGGTGCGGCTGAAGCTCGACAGCTCGACGTACTCGTCGTGTGTCAGCTTGGTCGCGATTTCGTCGATCAGGCATGAACACTTGTAGATGTACTCATGGTTGCTGCCGTAAGCCTGCAGGCATTCGAGCGCAAATTCGACACGCGAGCTGGTCGGGTAGTCGTTGGCGGCTGCAGCCGGGCCACCCATCAGCAGCGCGCCGATCGCAGCGACGGTCACGTGGAAGCGATGAAATTTCAAACCGGATCTCCTCATTTGTTTTTGATGAACCGCAGGGGCTCGCTGGCTGGCAACGCCAAAAAGGCTAGCACATCGACGCAGACCGCCGTTTTGCCGCCCGAGTTGCACAGGATTCTTTCCCGATGGCTGTGTGCAGTCATCGTGATTTTCGCGGGATGTCTGGCCGGCACGGCGTCCGCACTCGCGCAAACGCTGCCTGAACTGCGCCTGACCCCGCTGGCCGATGGCGTCTATGTGCTGCGTCCGACCTCGTTCGAAGTCAGTCAGGACAACGCCGGTTTCGTGACCCACATCGGGGTGCTGGTCGACGCACGCGGGCTCATCCTGGTCGGCACCGGCACCAGTCAGCGTTTTGCGCAGCACCTGCTCGCCTTCGTCGAACGCGAGCTGGGCAAACCGGTCATCGCGGCGGTCAATCTTTATGGTGGCGGCGACCATGTGCTGGGCAACCGCGTGTTTGTGTCACGGGGTGTGCCGGTTACAGCGCATATTGAAACAGACCGCTTCATCCGGGCCAGTTGCCACACCTGTGTCGAGCGCCTGACGGCGGCGCTGGGCGAAAATATGATGTCAGGTACCGAACCCACTCCCGCAAGCGTGACCTTCGAACATTCAGGCCGGCTGACCGGCGTCTCCCGCAGGCTGACATTGCTGCACTACGGACACAGCTTCCAGCCCGGCGCAACCGCGCTGCTGGACGACGCAAGCGGCACGCTGTTCGCGGGCGAACTGGCGGCGACGCACTATCTGCCCGATCTGTACAACGCGAGCGAAACCGGTTGGGTCGCTGCGCTCGATGCGCTGATCGCGCTGGGCGCGCGGCAGGTCGTGCCGGCGCATGGCGCGCCGGGCGGACGTGAAGTTCTCGACGCGCCGCGCCGTTATCTGCAGCAACTGGTCGAGCGCGTGGATGCGCTGTTTGTTGGCGGCGCGACGCTCGAGGAGGCGCTGGACCAGGTCGAACTGGCGGAATTCCGCGACTGGCACGGCTATGCCCTGTGGCACCGCCGCAACGTGCATTTCGCCTATCTGCACCGGGAAGCCCGTGCCTTCGGCCCGCAGTGAAGTCAGGCGTGAATCAGGATGCGGCCCGGCGCCGCGCCCTACACAACAGAATTGATCGATGAGGATGAGCCTACATGTCGGAACCGTTTTCCATACCGCTTGAGCAGATGCGTCGCATGGTCAAGCCCACGCCCAAGGGGCGCGCGCTCGACCCGGTGGCCGTCGAAGAGGTGCAGGCGCTGCTCGGTCGCATGCCGCGCCGCCCGGATCTGCTGATCGAATGCCTGCACCTGCTGCAGGACACCTACCGCGCGGTGCATGCGCGCCATCTCGCAGCACTGGCGGCCGAACTGAAGATGTCGCAGGCGGAGGTATACGAAGTCGCGACGTTCTATCACCACTTCGACGTGTTGCGCGAAGGCGAGGGTGCGCCGGCCGAACTGACCGTCCGGGTGTGCGACACGCTGTCCTGCAAGATGGCCGGAGCGGACGACCTGCTGAAGAAGCTGCCGGGCATCCTGGGCACCAAAGTACGCGTCATTCCGGCACCCTGTGTCGGCCGCTGCGAACAGGCACCGGTCGTCGTGGTCGGCCAGAACGCGCTCGGCGGCGCCACCGAAGCGGACGTGAAGGCCGCCGTGAAGGCGAATGAATCGACCCATCCGCTGCCCCGTTACGTCGGCTACAAGGCTTATCTGAAAGCCGGTGGTTACCAGCTGTTCCGCGATCTGGTGGAAGGCCGTCGCGATGTCGAGTCGGTCATTCAGGCGATGGAGCACTCCGGCCTGCGCGGTCTGGGCGGCGCCGGATTCCCGGCCGGCCGCAAGTGGCGCATCGTGCGTGCGGAGGCCGCACCGCGGCTGATGGCAATCAATATCGACGAGGGCGAACCCGGTACCTTCAAGGATCGCTGGTACCTCGAACGCGATCCGCACCGCTTCCTCGAAGGCATGCTGATCGCTGCGTACTGCGTCGGCATCGGCGAGGTGTACGTCTATCTGCGCGACGAATACGCGCATGTGCGCGACATCCTGCAGAAGGAGCTGAAGAAGCTGCTGGCCGATCCGCCCTGTGCGCTGCCGCCGATCCACCTGCGCCGCGGCGCGGGTGCCTACATCTGCGGCGAAGAGTCGGCGATGATCGAATCGATCGAAGGCAAGCGCGGCATGCCGCGCCTGCGTCCGCCCTACGTCGCCCAGGTCGGCCTGTTCGGTCACCCGACGCTGGAACACAATATGGAAACCGTGTTCTGGATCCGCGACATCGTGGAGAAGGGCGCGGAATGGTTCGCCGGCCACGGCCGCAACGGCCGCAAGGGACTGCGTTCGTTCTCGGTGTCGGGCCGGGTGAAGAAGCCAGGCGTGCATCTGGCGCCGGCCGGCATTTCGGTGCGCGAACTGATCGACGAATACTGCGGCGGCATGCTGCCGGGTCACACCCTGTACGGCTATCTGCCGGGCGGCGCGTCCGGCGGCATCCTGCCGGCCAGTCTGGGCGACATCCCGCTCGACTTCGACACCCTGCAGCCCTACGGCTGCTTCATCGGCTCGGCGGCGGTCATCATCCTGTCCGACCACGACCGCGCGACCGATGCGGCGCGCAACATGATGCATTTCTTTGAACACGAGTCGTGCGGACAGTGCACGCCCTGCCGTGTCGGTACGGCCAAGATGAACACGCTGATGGAGGCCCCGGTGTGGGACACCGATCTGGTCGAGGAGCTGTCACAGACCATGGTGGACGCGTCGATCTGCGGCCTCGGGCAGGCGGCACCGAATCCGGTGCGCTGCGTGATCAAGTATTTCCCTGACGAAATCAAGTGAAGGGACGGCAACCCAAATGAATGCACCCATTGATGCTTCGGTGATCGCGCAATCGATCGAATTCACGCTGGACGGTCAGTCGATGACAGCCCGTGTCGGCGAAACCATCCTGCAGGCGGCCGCCCGCCAGGGTGTGGACATCCCCCATCTTTGCTACAAGGACGGCTACCGTCCGGACGGCAACTGCCGCGCCTGCGTGGTCGAGATCGACGGCGAACGCGTGCTCGCGCCGAGCTGCTGCCGCGCACCGACGCCCGGCATGAATGTGAAGGCCGAATCGGAGCGGGCCGTCAAGGCACAGAAGATGGTGGTCGAACTGCTGCTGTCGGACATGCCGGACCAGACCTACAAGCCCGATTCCGAACTGGCGCACTGGGCGGACAAGCTCGGCGTGACCGGCTCGCGCTTCGAAGGCCGCGATCAGCCCGCATGCGACCAGTCGCATCCGGCGATGAGCGTGAACCTCGACGCCTGCATCCAGTGCAACCGCTGCGTGCGCGCCTGTCGCGAAGAGCAGGGCAATGACGTGATCGGCTATGCCTTCCGCGGTTCGGCGTCGAAGATCGTGTTCGATCAGGACGACCCGATGGGCGCGTCGACCTGCGTGGCCTGCGGTGAATGCGTGCAGGCCTGCCCGACCGGCGCGCTGATGCCGGCCGGCGGTGTCGGCATGGTGAAGATGGACAAGACCGTCGATTCCGTCTGCCCGTACTGCGGCGTCGGCTGCCAGCTGACCTATCACGTCAAGGACGACCGCGTGCTGATGGTGACCGGCCGCGACGGTCCGGCCAACGAAGAGCGCCTGTGCGTCAAGGGCCGCTTCGGCTTCGACTACGCGCGTCACCCGCAGCGGCTCACGAAGCCGCTGATCCGTCGCGCCGATGCGCCGAAGCACAAGAATTTCGTCGTCGATCCGTCCAATCCGCTGTCGGCGTTCCGCGAAGCCAGCTGGGAAGAGGCGATCGAGTACGCAACCAGCCGGCTGCGCACCATTCGCGACACCAAGGGCCCGAACGCACTGGCCGGTTTCGGTTCGGCCAAGGGCTCGAACGAAGAGGCCTATCTGTTCCAGAAGTTGATCCGCACCGGCTTCGGCACGAACAACGTCGATCACTGCACGCGCCTGTGTCATGCCTCGTCGGTTGCTGCGCTGCTCGAAGCGGTCGGTTCGGGCGCGGTATCGAACCCGGTGCGCGATGTGCTGCACTCGGACGTGATCTTCCTGATCGGCGCCAATCCGCTGGTCAACCACCCGGTCGGCGCGACCTGGATCAAGAACGCGGTCAAGCAGGGCGCGCGCCTCATCGTGTGCGATCCGCGCCGCAACGACCTGCAGCGCTACGCCACGCACTTCCTGCAGTTCAAGCCGGACACCGACGTGGCCATGCTGAACGCGATGATGCACGTCATCATCGAGGAAGGTCTGGTCGACGAAGCCTTCGTACGTGATCGCACGTCGGGTTTCGAGGCGCTGAAGAAGAACGTGGCCGATTTCAGTCCGGAACGCATGGCCAAGATCTGCGGCATTCCGGCCGAAACGCTGCGCGAGGTGGCACGCATGTTCGCGACCTCGAAGGCGTCGATGATCCTGTGGGGCATGGGCGTGTCGCAGCACGTGCACGGCACCGACAATGCACGCTGTCTGATTTCGATGGTCATGATGACCGGCCAGATCGGTCGCCGCGGCACCGGCCTGCATCCGCTGCGCGGCCAGAACAACGTGCAGGGCGCGTCCGACGCCGGTCTCATCCCGATGGTGTTCCCGGACTACCAGGCGGTCGGCAACAAGACCATCCGCGACAAGTTCGAAGAACTGTGGGGCAGCCGCCTCGATGCCAACCCCGGCTTGACCGTGGTTGAAATCATGGACGCCATCCATGCCGGCAAGCTCAACGGCTGCTACATCATGGGTGAGAACCCGGCCATGTCCGATCCGGACGTCGAGCACGCCCGCGATGCGCTGGCCAAGCTCGACTGCCTGGTCGTGCAGGACATCTTCCTGACCGAAACCGCCTATTTCGCCGATGTCGTGCTGCCGGCGTCGGCCTTCCCGGAAAAGACCGGCACCTTCACCAACACCGACCGCCAGGTGCAACTGGGTCGTCAGGCGATCAATCCGCCGGGCGATGCGCGGCAGGACCTGTGGATCATCGAGCAGATGGCCATCGGCATGGGGCTGGACTGGCACTACGACGGCGCGAAGGACGTGTTCAACGAAATGCGCAAGGCAATGCATTCGATCGCCGGCATCACGTGGGAGCGTCTGGAGGCGGAGCACTCGGTCACCTACCCGTGCGAGAACGAGGGCGACCCGGGCGATGAGGTGGTGTTCATCGAACGCTTCCCGACCCAGTCCGGTCGCGCCAAGCTGGTACCCGCCAAGCTGATCAGCGCCAACGAAAAGCCGGATGCCGATTTCCCGATGGTGCTGATCACCGGCCGGCAGCTGGAACACTGGCATACCGGCTCGATGACGCGCCGGGCGTCGGTGCTCGACAACATCGAGCCGATCGCCACGGTCACGATCAACCCGGCCGACATGGCGAAGCTGAAGTTGCGGCCGGGCGAGGTGGTGACGGTCGAATCGCGCCGCGGCAAGATCGCGTTGTACGCGCGCGTCGATGGCAATGTGCCGGTCGGTGCCGTGTTCATCCCGTTCGCGTATTACGAAGCCGCCGCCAACATGCTGACCAATCCGGCGCTGGACCCGTTCGGCAAGATTCCGGAGTTCAAGTACTGCGCGGTGCGCCTGAAGAAGGGCGGGACGCCGACCCGACTGACGACCTACGGCGGCGGTCAGGCGAAAATGGTAACGGCTTGATCCGTCAATCGTTAGTTTGAAACCGGGGCCGAGTGCCCCGGTTTTTTTTGACCCTGCATCAAGTATTGTCATTGACGACAGGTGAGGCTGACGGCTACCCTGCGCGTGCTTCAGGTGCCCTGACCAGCGTTCGCTGCGAGGGGTGAAACGGGAAGTCCGGTGAGTGCCTGCAATCAGGTCGCGATCCCGGCGCTGCCCCCGCAACGGTAAGCGAGTCGTAGCGATCCAATCAGCCACTGTGCGCCATGCATGGGAAGGCGGATCGCACATTTCCCTCGCGAGCCCGGAGACCGGCCTGACGCATTTGACCGATGGCTGCGGTGGGCGGCGGAGGTGCGTATTTCCGTTGCCCGGTCGCTGTTCCGCGCAGGTCGTGCGTCGCTTCCCGTTCGTTTCAGATCATCGGATTTCCGCAATTCGCCGGCGGGTGCTGCCGGCGCTGCAAGGAGGTCTGCATGCGTACCATTCTTCTCACATCCCTCATCGGGCTGGCATTCGCCGGCTCCGCACAGGCCGGCCCTTTCGCGCCGGCCGCCGGTCAGACGGGATCGACCGCCATCAGCAAGGACAGTCCGGCTTTCGTCCAGTGGGCGACCGGCTATCTCGACTATCAGCCCGGTCCCAACGTCGATGCGACGTGGAAAACGCCGGAAAAAGGTCTTGGCGTTGCCCTGGGCGGTGCGACCGACATCGTCGTGCTCGGTGACGGCGGCCGCATCACGCTCACCTTCGACGGCTACATCACGAACGGCGCCGGCGCCGATTTCGCGGTGTTCGAAAACGGCTTCATGGACACCTTCCTGGAACTGGCCTTCGTCGAGGTGTCGTCCAACGGCACCGATTTCTTCCGCTTTCCGAACTTCTCGTTCACGGCCAGCCCGGTCGGCGGCTTCGGCCTGATCGACCCGACCAATATCGACGGTCTGGCCGGCAAGTACCGCGCCGGCTTCGGTACGCCGTTCGATCTCGATGTGCTGAGCGGCGTCGCCGGGCTGGATGTGAACAAGGTGCAGTACGTGCGCCTGATCGACGTCGTCGGCAATGGCTCGACCTTCGACAGCTTCCCGGCCGAATTCGGCGGCCCGCACCCGATCTACGACCCGTATCCGACCACCGGCAGCAGCGGCTTCGACCTCGACGCGGTCGGCGTCATCCACTACGCGGCACTGCCGGCCGTGCCCGAGCCGTCGCAGTGGGCGATGTACTGCGCCGCACTCGGCCTGCTCGGTCTGGTCGCCCGCCGTCGCGGCTGATGCCGCTCCCGCTCACCACGAAAGATCACTGACATGAACAAGACACTTCTTGCCTTCGCGCTGGGCGCACTGGCAGCCAGCCATGGCGCACACGCAGCGACGTCCTCGGTTGCCACGTTCGAAGACGCGCCGCTGGCGTCCGAAAGCCACTTCTTCCCGCAAGTGACGACCACATTCGTCAGCGGAGCCGCCACCTTCAACCACACCTACTCGGACTTCGGTGGCGGCTGCTGCCATGTCGACTGGGTGTATTCGAACCGCACCGACACGACGACCGGCAACTTCACCAATCAGCACAGCGCAATCACCGGCGGCGGCGTCGACGGATCGGCCCATTACGCCATCGCCAACTTCGGCGCGCCGACGATCAGCTTTGCGTCGGCCGTCAGTGTGCAGGGTGCGTACTTCACCAACACGACGTTTGCCGGCCGGACCATGCTCGACGGCGACACCCTGTTCGGTTTTTCGAAGAAGTTCGGCGGCGCCAGCGGCAATGACCCCGACTACCTGAAGCTGACCATCATCGGCAAGGACGGTTTCGGTGCGACGACCGGCAGCGTCGACTTCATGCTGGCCGACTACCGGTTCGCCGACAACACGCAGGACTACGTGGTGACCGACTGGCGCTGGGTCGATCTCGCGGCGCTCGGCACGGTCAGCAGCCTGCAGTTCGCGCTGGTTTCGAGCGACAGCGGTGAATTCGGCATCAACACGCCGGCCTATTTCGCACTCGACAATCTGACCGTCACCGCAGTCCCGGAGCCGGAGCAGATCGCGCTGCTGCTGGCCGGTCTGGCGCTGGTCGGCGCGGTCGCGCGCCGCCGTCGCGGCTGATCGACCCGGAGTCACCCGCACGCCCTCCGCGGTGTGCGGGTGATGCGCATTGATGCATCGCTTCCGCCTTTTGCTGTTGCTGACCGTGTTGCCCGGCCTGGTCCTTGCACAGGCTTCGGCGCCGCGTGTGCACGAGCTCGACGAAGTCCTCGTCAGTGCCCCGTCGGCAGCCGACACGCTGCGTGTGGTGCCGCACAGCGTGTCCGTCATCACCACCGAAGACATCGAACATTCGCCGTCGCGCACCGTGGCCGAAGTGCTGGGTCGCGAAGCCAACCTCAACATCCAGAGCTATTTCGGCCGCGACAAGGGCGCCACCGTCGACATGCGCGGATTCGGCGCCACGGCGGTCAGCAATGTGCTGGTGCTGGTCGATGGCGTCAGGCTGAATGCATCGGATCTGTCCGGCGCCGACCTGTCGTCGGTCGCCTTGTCCCAGATCGAACGCATCGAAGTGCTGCGCGGTGGCGGTGCGGTGCGCTACGGTGACGGTGCTGTGGGCGGCATCATCCATGTGCTGACAAGGCGTCCGCGCAGCGGGCCGCTGAAGGGCGAATTCGAGGCGCGCACCGCTTCGTACGACACGCAGGAACTGCGCTTCAGCGCGTCCGGCGGTGCGGGGCCCCTGTCCGGCCGCATCGATGTCGGGCGGCTCGACGGCAACGGCTACCGGGACAACGACGAACAGCGCCGACGCGATACTGCAGCCGAACTGCGCATCACACCTGACGGCGCGTTGTCCTTCATGGACGTGCTGCTGCGCGTGTCGCGCCACACCGATGAATACAAGCTGCCCGGTCCGGTGTCGCGCGAACGCTTCCTGTCCAGCAGTGCGGCGCTGCGTCGGTCGAGCACCGCGTCGCCGCTGGACGGCGGCAGTACCGACGACCGCAAGTTCGGCACGCTGTGGCGCTTCGATCTGGGCGATTTCGGTCTGGTCGAATTCCAGACCGACCACCGTACGCGCGACAATCCGTACCTGATCGGCGTCAATCCGGCACAGCCGCTGAGCGATCAGCAATACAGGATCGAATCGACGCGGCGCGACGTGCAGTTGCGCTACGACCTCGACTACAGCGCCTTCGGTCGCATCCACTCTTTCGGTGCCGGCTTTGTCACGCAATCGTCCGACTATCTGCGGCGCGACGTCGGCCGCACCGTGATCGACCAGTCAAGGCTGCGTACCGGCGACCTGAACGGTCAGGCCTGGTATGCCGAGACGGTGTTCCGCGCGACCGATGCGCTGCGCCTGAACGCCGGCTGGCGCAGCGATGACACGAAAAGCCGCACAGAAGCGGCCACCTACCGTCGCACCTGCCAGTTCCAGAACGTGTTCGTTCCGGGCCTGGGCTTCATTCCGGTGGAAATTCCGGGCAGTTGCGTCACCGGCTTCGAAGCGGACAGCCGTTACGCGTCGAGCACGAAAAGCCATGCTGCGGAGCTCGGGGTGAGCTGGCAGCCGGTGAAGGCGCTGGTCGCCTTTGCCAGCGTGTCGCACAACTTCCGCACCCCGAACATCGACGAACTGGCGCTGGCGTCGTCAGATCTGCGCGCGCAGCGCGGCCGCACGATCGAAGCCGGCGTGCGTGTGCAGCCCGACGACAGACTTTCGTTCGGGCTGACGCTGTTCCGACTGCGCAATCAGGATGAAATCTACTTCGACAGCACCGGCGTGCCGAGCGTGAACCGCAATTACGACCTGCCGACCCAACGCACTGGCGTCGAGCTGGAAACGCGCTGGCAGCCGTCGGCCGCCTGGCTGTTCGCTGCCAACGCCGGGTATGTGCAGCCACGCTTCAAGGGCACCGACGCCGACATTCCGCTGGTGCCGCGCTGGACCGCGAATGCGCGTGCGGAGTGGCTGCAGACGCCGTCGCTGCGCTGGATCGTCGCGGCGCGCTACGCCGGTCGGCGCTTCGACGGCAACGACCTCGACAATCGCAGCTTCGCCGAACTGCCGTCCTACACGGTGTTCGATCTTGCGCTGCGCCTCGATCTGGGCGGCGGCGCGCAACTGGCGGCCGGCATCAACAATGTGTTCGACAAGGTGTATTCGACCATCGCCTTTTCGGAAACCTACTACCCGATGCCGGAACGCAATGGCTACGCCAGCCTGCGCTGGCGCTTCTAGCTCAGTTCCGGTGCAGCACCCGCGTGCTGCGCTGCGCGAAATAGAACCACTCGTTGCCCGGTGTCGAGGTCGGATTCGGAAACACGATGTAGCCGTCCTGCGGCGCAATGACCGGCGTACCGTCATGGCGGGTGCCGATCGTGTCGCCGGCGCTGACCGGGTCGAAGCTGCACCAGGCGCGCGCGAACTGATCGTCCGGGTGCAGCCGGTCGATCACTTCCGTCAGGCGCAGCAGTTCGAAGCTGTCGCGCGCCGCTGGCGCGGGCGCTTCGACCAGCTTCAGGTGGGCCAGCGTGTTCCGGATGGCGCGCCAGGCGAATTCAGGCGCGGCCGGATCGTCGTGCTGGCCGCATTCCAGGGTCACTGCGTAGCCGCCCATGCGGCGCATGTACTCGGTGGTGCCGATGCCGTAGTCCGGATCGGTCGACAACAGGTGGGCGCGTTCGGTGGGCGCGGTGCGGGCCAGTCGCCTGCGCACGCCGGTGGCGTAGGTGTCGAGCCAGCCCTCCACCAGACGGCGCGCACCGAGGCGCAGCGCCAGCGCCTCTTCGGCGGTAGCGTGCGAGAAGGCTTCGAGCATTCCGTCGTTGTCCTGCGGCCCCAGCATCGCGAACGGTTCGCCGCCGGTGTGGAAGGAATGCAGGTCGAGCAGCACGTCATGCGCGGCGAGCAGCGGACACAGCACATTGGCGATGCGGTCTTCGTAGTCCTGCGGCTCGGCAACCGGACGCAGGTTGCGGTTCAGATTGCGGTCGCCGGCGCGCCGCTTCAGCGTCCAGGCGAGCGGATTGGTGATCGGCACGAAGGTGACGGTGCCGCGCACGATGACGAGGTCGCCGCGCGCCAGCTCGTCGAGCACGCGCTCGATGCCGCGCGTGCCGCCGATTTCGTTGCCATGGACCGCGCCGAGCACGATCAGGCGCGGTCCGGCTTCGAGGCCATGGAAGGTGTGTGAGGCGAGACTGTGCGTGGAAGGATTCATCGGGATGGAAGGCGGTTCATGAACTGCAGGACAGGGCGGAACAGCCGGGCTTGTTGCGCGCCCATTCGGGGCGGCGGCCGGCCAGATCATTGAATTCGGGTTGTTCGTCATACGGCCGCTGCATCATCTTCAGCAGCCGCTCGATCATCGTGGTGTCGCCGGCAGTGGCATCGTCGATGGCGCGCTGCGCCAGCCAGTTGCGCACGATGTACTTCGGGTTGGTCGCGTTCATGCGCGCGATGCGCGCCGCGTCCGCTTCGCCGCCTGCCGTGACGCGCTGCGCCCATCCCTGCAGCCACGCAAGCAGCGCGCGACCATGGTCGGTGGAAGGGCCATCGCCGCTGTAGAAGGCTTCGTGCAGCGGCGCCAGTGCCGCCGCATCGCCCGCGAGGGCTGTCGCCACAGGCACCTGGGCCAGCGCGCGGAAAAAGATCGTGAAGTCGCATTCCTCCGCCTGCAGCAGCTGGAACAGTTCGCTGCGCATGGCCTGTTCCGCCTCGTCCGCTGCCGCCGGCAAGCCGAGCTTGTCGGCCAGCATGCGTGTCCAGCGGTCGGAGAAGGTCTGCTCGTAGCCTTCGAGTGCGGCATCGATCGCCGCCTGATCGTCGATCAGCGGCGACAGCGCGGCAGCCAGCCGCGTCAGGTTCCAGTAGCCGATCTGCGGCTGGCGCCCGTAGCAGTAGCGTCGCCCCTGGGCGTCGGTCGTGTTCGGCGTCCACATCATGTCGACGCCCTCAAGCCAGCCGTACGGGCCGTAGTCGATCGTCAGGCCGAGGATGGACATGTTGTCGGTGTTCATCACGCCATGCACGAAGCCGACGCGCATCCACTCGACCATCAGCACCGCCGTGCGGCGGCAGATCTCCGCGAACCACTCCGCCGGCGACGTGATGCCGGGGAAGTGGTGCGTCATCACCCAGTCGGCCAGCCGGCGCTGCAGGTCGAGCTCCTCATGCGACGCGAGGATTTCGAAGTGGCCGAAGCGCACGAAGCTGGGGGCCACGCGGCACACGATGGCGCCCGGCTCGTATTCGGGATGCCCGTCGTAGAACATGTCGCGCACCACCCGGTCGCCGGTCGCGACCAGACTGAGCGCGCGCGTGGTCGGAATGCCGAGGTGGAACATGGCTTCGCTGCACAGGAATTCCCGCACCGACGAGCGCAGCACGGCACGGCCATCGGCACGCCTCGAGTAGGGTGTCGGGCCGGCGCCCTTGAGCTGCAGTTCCTGTCGCTGACCCGCGGTATCGATCATTTCGCCCAGCGTGATGGCGCGGCCGTCGCCGAGCTGGCCGGCCCAGTTGCCGAACTGGTGGCCACCGTAGCGTGCCGCGTAGGGTTGCATGCCGGGCAGGATGCGATTGCCGGCCAGCGCTTCGACCGCGACATCGACGCGTGCCGGGCGGCGCAGCCCGAGCTGGGCGCCCAGCACGTCCGACCAGGCCAGCAGTTCGGGTGCCGCGACCGGTGTCGGCGAGGTCAGCGTATAGGACGCATCGATGACCGGGCGCGAGCGCATGTCGGCAGAAGGATCGGCGGGCAGGCTGCGCACGAACAGGTTGTCGAACTCGATTTCATCGAGCCGTCGGGCGGCAATGGACATGGTTGATGGACTCGGACGAAGCAGGGCGGACGCAAGACGCTATTGTGAGCGATGTGCGTGGCAGCAGGTTCAATCGTGCCCGAGCAGCGCCACATATTCGCGCAGTGCTTCGGCGTCGATGCCGCGCGTGATGAACACGACAGTCGAGCTGCGGCCCGCGTCGGGCCAGTCAGCCAGCGGTGTCGGCGGATGCAGTGTGTGCTGCACGCCGTGTACCGCCACCGGCCCGGTCAGCCCCTGGACATCGAACAACGCCTTCATGCGCAGCAGGCCCGGCCCGGCGATGTCCGGCCAGCCGGCGAGCCAGGCGTCCAGTCGTCCAGCGGCAATCGGCCGGTCGAAGGCAAAGCTGTCCGCACGAATGGCGTGCGGTGCGTCCGTCATCACGGGCTGAAAGCGCGCCGGCCGGGGCGGTGGCGCGTCGAGCAGCGCCATCAGTGCCGCACCGTCGGACGTCGCCTGAAGGTCGGTCTGCGGCGCGAAAGGATTGATGCGTTCGAGCCTGGTACGCAGCGCACCGAGCGCGTCGGCGTCCGTCAGATCGGACTTGCTGATCAGCAGGCGGTCGGCGGCGGCGATCTGGCGCACGCCTTCGTCCTGTGTCGCCAGCGTGCGTGCGGCGTGCAGCGCGTCCACCACGGTCAGCGTGCAGCGCAGGCGGTAGCGCGCGGCGATGCGGGCGTCCTGCGTCAGCGTGCGCAGGATGGGTGCCGGGTCGGCGAGACCGGTCGTCTCGATGACGATGCGTTCGAACTGCCGGCGACCGGCGCGCGCGAAGCGCCAGTGCGCGTCGCGCAGCGTCTGTGCCAGATCACCGCGCAGGCTGCAGCAGACGCAGCCGCCGGGCAGCTCGACCACGGGTTGCTCCGCCGAATGGGTCACCAGCAGATGGTCGAGCGAGGCGTCGCCATACTCGTTGATGACGACCAGCGTATCGGACATGCCGGGTGCAGCGAGCAGGCGGTTCAGCAGCGTGGTTTTTCCACTGCCCAGAAAACCGGTCAGCAGGATGATGGGAAGGTGGTTGTCAATCATGCGGGAAGCCTTCGAGCAGTGCGGCGCGGGTGCGTGGACTCGCCAGCTGCTGCAGCCACCAGTCGAGCGCGCGACCGCGCGGCCCGCTGCGCCAGGCGATCGAAAAGCGGGCGACCTTCGTCTCGCCGGTGTCCTTCGCCACCAGTCGCCTGGCCGCGATGTGCGCGCGAACCCGGCTTTCCGGCAGGAAACCGCAGCCCAGACCGCGCAGCTGTGCGTCGATCTTCATGTCGAGCGTCGGCACCGTGAGTACATCCTGGCCCGGCTGCAGGTTGCGCGATAACGGCGACAGCTTGAGCGCGCTGTCGGCGATTGCGACGGCGCGATGCATGCGGATGACGGCCGGTGTCAGCACCGCATCGATGCGCGCCAGCGGATGCTGCGGGGCGACGACGAACACGAAGGGAACGTCGCCCAGCGGTTCGATCTGCACGCCGCTGACCCGGCTGTCGTCGGCATCGACGCCGATCGCCAGGTCGGCCGTGCCGGTCAGCAGGGCCTCCCAGGTGCCGGACAGCACCTCCTGGCGCAAGCGGATGCGCGTGGGGGGCGGCAGGCGGGCGGTGTCGCGCTGGCTGTAGAAGCCATCCACCAGGTCGAGCAGGGTATGCGGACACAGCAGGGCGTTGGCGGCGATCGCGAACTGACCTTCCCAGCCACTGGCGACCCGCTTCACCCGGCTCGCGACGGCATCCATCTCGATCAACAGGCGACGCCCCTCCGACAGCAGTTCGCGACCGGCCGGCGTCAGCACGGCGCTGCGGCTGGCGCGATCGAACAGCAGCACGTCGAGCGCGTCTTCCAGCTGACGCACGCTGTAGCTGAGCGCCGACGGCACCTTGCCGAGCACACGCGCCGCGGCGGCAAAGCTGCCGGCTTCGTCGATGGTGGCGATCAGGCGGATCGCTTCCGGGTTCAGAGGGTGGTCGTGGTCGCTCATGGGACGCTCGATGTGCGAGGAGGGACGCAGGGTGTCGAAGTGAAGTGTGATTATGATCAAAATATTTGAATGATGATATCAACTCCACGCGGACAACCCATGGTTCGGGACAACCACAATCCTTCCATCGATCAACGAATCAAGGAGATGGGCCATGATCAGTCTGCGCAAATCTTCAGAACGCGGTTTCGACGACCACGGCTGGGGGCAGTCGCATTTCAGCTTTTCGTTCGCGGATTACCACGATCCGGATCACATGGGTTTCGGCGTGCTGCGTGCGCTGATGGAAGACACGATCGCGCCTGGCGGCGGCTTCGGCACCCACCCGCATCGCGACATGGAAATCGTCACCGTCGTGCTGGCCGGCGAACTGACCCATCGCGACTCGATGGGCCATACCGGGGTGCTGCGCGCCGGTGATGTGCAGCGCATGAGCGCCGGCCACGGCGTGCTGCACAGCGAATGGAACCACGGCCGTGGCGACACCGTGCGCATGCTGCAGATCTGGCTGCTGCCGGAAGCGCGTGGCATCACGCCCGGCTACGCACAGGCGCACTTTCCGGCCGCTGCACAGCGCGGGCGGCTGCAGACGCTGATCCATCCGCCGGCACGCGATGGCGCGCTGGGCATCCATTCCGATGTGGCCCTGCTCGCCATGCGGCTCGATGCCGGCGACGCGCCGGTCAGCCACCCGCTGGCGAGCGGCCGCAAGGCGTATGTGCATCTGGTGGATGGCGCGCTGACCGTCAACGGGCAGCGGCTGCAGGGCGGCGACGCTTTGAAGCTGGACGATGAAACGGAAGTGAATTTTGAACACGGGCAGGGCGCACATGTGCTGCTGTTCGACCTTGGCAACCCCGCATCTTGATGAAGGAGTCCGACATGACACAGGTAGCGATCGTTTATCACAGTGGCTATGGCCACACCCGCCGCATGGCCCAGGCTGTCGCCGAAGGCGCCGCGCACGCGGCCGAAGTCCATGCCATCGAAGTCGACGCAGACGGCAATGTGCCTGACGCGGCATGGGATACGCTGGCCGCCGCCGATGCCATCGTGTTCGGCAGTCCGACCTACATGGGCACCGTATCGTGGCAGTTCAAGAAATTCGCCGACGCGAGCTCGAAGCCCTGGTTCGGCCAGAAGTGGAAGGACAAACTGGCGGCCGGCTTCACGAATTCCGCCTCGATGAACGGCGACAAGCATTCGACGCTGCACTATCTGATGACGCTGGCGATGCAGCACAGCATGCTTTGGGTGGGCACCGGCCTGATGCCGAGCAACAGCAAGGCGGCCACGCGCAACGACATCAACTATGTGGCGTCCTTCGCCGGCGCAATGGCTTCGACGCCGTCCGATGCATCGGTGGAGGAAATGCTCGATGGGGATCTGCAGACTGCACGGCTGTTCGGTCAGCGGGTGGCAGAGCAGGCGGCGCGGCTGGCTGCTCGCTGAAAGGCGGGGCGGCGGGTGTCACACGTCACCCGCCTGCTGCTCAGTACAGTTCCGGGAATCGCTCCAGCCAGCCCCAGGCGATGAACAGCACGATCGACACCACACCGGTCCACGTACCGGTCACGAAACAGCAGGCAGCAGGAATGACGAGCCCGGCTGCATCGTCGAAGAAATGACCGAAGATGAAGAAGAACGCCGTGAACACCAGCCACTTCAGGATGAAGCCCGGCAGGTAGCGCCGCATCGACCGGTTGTGGCGGTAGCTCTGCACGCGCTCCAGCCAGCTGCCGCGCGTGCAGTCACGGAAGTACAGGAAAGGCCAGACGAAACGCCACCAGACGCGCCAGAAAGGCTCGACCGGAGCGGTCAGCGGATCACCCGACTCGACGCCGGGTTCGGGTGCTTCGCGAGACATTTCGCGTCCTCCTTCTTCATCTCATCCGTCCGCGTTAACGGCTCGATGACACGCAGGTTGAGGTGAGCGCACCCGGGACCGGACGCAGGTTTATTTGACCGAAGCCTTCTGGCGAAGTTCGTTCACGTGCGCGGCAATGGTCTGCTGCTCGAGGCGCTGGGCGATCTGCGCCTTGGCTTCTTCGAACGGCGGCACCTTCAGGTCGCGCACATCTTCGAGCTTGATCACGTGGTAGCCGAAGTCGGTGCGGATCGGCTGCGGCGTGAACTTGCCCTTCTCGAGCTTGGTCAGCGCCTCGGAGAACGGCTTCACGTATTGTGCCGGAGCGCTCCAGCCGAGGTCGCCACCGCGGTCCTTCGAGCCCGGGTCCTCAGAGTCCTTGGCCAGATCTTCGAACTTTTCACCGACCTGCAGCTTGGCGATGATTTCCTTCGCCTTGTCCTCGGTCTTCACGAGGATGTGGCGCGCCTTGTATTCCTTGTCGCCGAGACCGGCCTTCACCTTGTCGTACTCGGCCTTGACCGTCGCTTCGCTGACCGGGTTGGCGCGCACGTATTCCTGCAGGTAAGCCTGGATCAGCACGGCCTGGCGGGCCAGATCGGCCTGATGCATCAGGGCGGCGTTCTTGTCCAGCCCCTTGGTCGCGGCGGCCTGCGTCAGCACTTCGCGGCGGATCAGCTCTTCGCGCACGGCGTTGCGCAGCTGCTCACCGTCCTGCTGACCCTGGGCAATCTGATTGCGCACCATGATGTCGGCGCGGCCCTGCGGGATGGTCTTGCCGTTGACCGTGGCGAGCACGCCCTCGGCCGAAGCGGCAGCCGGCTTTTCCTTCGCCTTCTGCTGCGCCATCGCCGGTGCGGCGAAGGCAGTCATGACGGCAAGGGACAGAATCGAGAACGTGTGTTTCATCGGGTTACCTTTCTGGGTGAATGCCAGGTACTGCAAATGAACGGATTGTCGATCAAACCGGATCCGCATCGCCGGGGGCGCGCGCCGTGATCGACAGGGCGTGAATGTCATGCTGCATCAGGTCGCCCAGTGCAGCGTAGATGAGACGGTGGCGTTCCATCAGCCGTCGCCCCGTGAAGCGGGCGGATTCGATGGACAGCCGGTAGTGCCGTCCGCCGGATCGCGCACCCGCATGTCCGGCGTGCAGATGCGATTCGTCGACCAGATCGAGCGTCACCGGTTCAAGCGTGGCAAGCCGCGCGCGGATGGCGGATTCGACGGTCAAGGCTTGATTCACGACGGAAAGACCTTGCGGAAGGGTTTGATGATGACCCGCTCGAACACGCCCTGAACAGTGTAGGGGTCTTCGTCGGCCCAGTCTCGCGCGTCGTCGAGCGAATCGAATTCGGCGATGATCAGGCTGCCGCTGAAACCGGCGTCGCCCGGGTCGACCGCGTCGATCGCCGGCATCGGACCGGCCAGCAGAAGGCGCCCTTCGTCCTGCAAAAGCTGCAGGCGGTGCAGGTGGTCAGGTCGTGCAGCGAGTCGCTTCGGCAGGCTGCCCGGTGCATCTTCGCCCATCAGAACATAAAACATCGTCACCTCTGTGGAATCGGCAATGTGGGGGACAGGATCGGGCAGTCTGGATCTGAAATATCGGATCGGACGGGATCAGGAATTTTTCTCGTCAACGTGACGCGACAGCATCGCTCCCTGCGCGAGCACGAACAGGAACATGAGACCCATGCCGCCGTAGAGCTTGAAATCCACCCAGGTTTCCTCGCTGAAACTGAAGGCAACATAAAGATTCAGCACGCCCATGATGGCGAAGAATCCGATCCAGGACAGGTTGAGCCGCGTCCATACGGCTTCAGGGAGTTCGATCTGTGCCTGCATCAGGCTTCGGATCAGGTTGCGTTTCAGGAACAGCGCCGCGCCGGCCAGCGTACCCGCGAACAACCAGTACAACACGGTCGGTTTCCATTTGATGAAGGTCGCGTCGTGAAACAGCAGGGTCGCACCGCCGAACACGACGATGATGCCCAGACTGACCCAGAGCATGATTTCGACCTTGCGGCCGCGCGCCATGAGCCACAGCACCTGCCCTATCGTCGCAATGATCGCCACGGCGGTGGCGATCAGTATCGGACCCTGCGTGACGGCGATGCCGTCGCCCAGCACCTGGGTGACCAGCGAATGAGACGCCTCGGGCGACGCGTTGGCGAATTTGTAGGCTGCAAAGAACAGCAGGACCGGCAGCAGATCGAACAGAAATTTCATGGTCGCGGATTATGCCCCTCGGGCACCCGGGTGTCCAACCGGATCGGCGTGTGTAGGCCAAACCGGGCATGGAACTGGCTTGGCGAAGAAAAAGTCGCTACAGGGCGCGCAAATTCATGAAGAAAGTCTGCATAGCCGCTTGTGGAGCGCGCTGCGCCTCACTATCATCGCTGCAGGTTTTCCCGCGCGCATTTGCGTATAACGAAGAAGGAGACTTAGATGAACAAAGCAGAACTGATCGAAGCACTCGCCAAGAAAGCTGACGTTTCCAAAGCCGCAGCAGGTCGTCTGCTCGACGGTTTTCTCGAATCCGTCACGACCGAACTGAAGAAGGGTGGGAAAGTGACCCTGGTCGGTTTCGGTACCTTTGCCACCGGCAAGCGTGCCGCCCGCACCGGCCGTAATCCGCGCACTGGCGCCACGATCAAGATTCCTGCTGCCAAGACTGCAAAGTTCACTGCAGGCGCCGCGCTGAAGAAGTCGATCAACAAGAAGTAACCGGTTTCCTTTCCCGGGGCCGAGGCGAATCCGCAGCCCCGGACGAACTGTCCGGCATGACCCAGGAAGTGCATGCTTGCCCGGCAGGAACAACGGAGGTGTCCGCATTGCGGCGCCTCCGTTTTCATTGGGCGTCCCACTTGACGCGGCACGCAGCCGGCGCGTCCCTGCCGACGCGCCGTGGTTCGACGACCACGCTACCATCACGGGATCAACACTGTCTGCGTCACGCCCATGATCATCGTCCTGTCTCCCGCCAAATCGCTCGACTACGAATCCCCCTTGCCCGCTGCCCATGCAACGCGGCCCGATTTCCTTGATCGATCGGCCGCGCTGGTGGATATCCTGAAGCGCAAAAGTCCGGCCGACATCGCATCGCTGATGAGCGTTTCCGATCCGCTGGCCGCGCTGAATGCCGCGCGCTATGCCGACTGGACGCCGGACTACGACGCTCCGCGCGCGCGCCCGGCCGCGCTGGCGTTCAACGGCGACGTCTACGACGGACTCGACGCCCGCTCGCTCGACCCGGCCGGACTTGACTGGCTGCAGCAGCATGTACGCATCCTGTCCGGCCTGTACGGGGTGCTGCGCCCGCTCGACCTGATGTTGCCCTACCGGCTGGAAATGGGGACTCGACTGGTCAATCCGTCGGGCAGGGATCTGTATGCGTTCTGGGGCGATCTGCCTGCGCAGGCGCTCAACGCTCTGCTGGAGAACGATTCGCGGCCGGTACTGGTCAACCTCGCCAGCGACGAGTACTTCAAGTCCGTGAAGCGCAAGACGCTGAAGGCGGAGGTGATCCAGCCGGTGTTCCAGGACGGGAAGGGCGGCACCTACAAGGTGATCAGCTTTTTCGCCAAACGCGCGCGTGGCCTGATGGCACGCTACGCCGCCGACCATCGCATCGATGACGTTGAGGCGTTGCGGGACTTTGCCGTCGACGGCTACGCATTCGACGGCAAGGCGTCGTCGGACACGCAGTGGATCTACAGAAGAAGCCTCGCCTGAGGCCAGAAAAAAACGCAGTACCCATCACGAGGAGATCTGACCATGACCCGCCAACAACATCTGCTGACGGCACTTGCCGCGACGTTCTGCCTGCTCGGCGCGAGCGCCGGTTCGGCTGCGCAGGACAACCAGTCCGACCGGTTTTTCCGCGAATGCCGGGCTGCGTGGGCCGACAACAACATCGGTCTGGCCGATGAGCTCTGCTACAAGGCGCTGATGCACCCGGACGTGAACGCGATCACCCCGGATGCCAAGTCGCAGCGCCTGTACAACTATGCACAACTGAAGCGCATGCTCGGCAACTGGGAAGGTGCGGAGGAGCTGTTGCGCGAATCGCTGACCATCGAGGAAAAGCGAGCCGGCAGTGCCCCGGACCTCCCGCTGGCCCGTCGCCTCGCCGAACTGTCGATCGCCTGCGCCGCGCAGAACAAGTGGTCCGAAGGCATCGACATGATCGAGCGTCTGTACCCGGTGGCCGGCCAGTTCCAGGGCGGCGAGCGCGCGGCGATCAGCGAACTGTTCCGCAACTATGTGCCGCAGGTGGCGACCGCCGGCAAGATGGACCTGGCGCGCCAGCTGAACGAGTTCTCCGACTCGGTGCCGGCACGCGAGCCCGGCTTCATCAATCGCTGAGGAGGGCTGGCCGTGGATTCGAGTGCAGCAAAACCCGCAAGCGGCCTGCCGGGCGATCCGGAACGGCGCGACTTCCTGCGTACCGCAACGGTGGCCGGTTTCGCGCTGGCCGCTCAGCCGGTGATGGCGCAGCAGATCATCACGACGCCCGCGACAGGTCTGGACACCGGCATGGCCGAGGTCGGTACCGCCGATGCGCAGAAGCTGCCGGTCTATTTCGCCCGCCCGGCCGCCACGCCGAAGCCCCCGGTGGTGCTGGTGGTGCAGGAAATCTTCGGCGTGCACGAACATATCCGTGATGTCTGCCGACGCTTTGCCCGGGCCGGTTACTTCGCGATCGCGCCCGAGCTGTACTTTCGCCAGGGCGATCCGTCGAAGATCAGCAGCGTGCCGGAAATACTCGAACGCATCGTGTCGCGCGTCGGCGATGCGCAGGTGATGAGCGATCTCGACAGCTGCGTCGCCTGGGCCGCGCAGTCCGGCGGCGATGCGGCCCGTCTGGCGGCGACCGGCTTCTGCTGGGGCGGCCGCATCACCTGGCTGTATGCCGCGCATCAGCCCGCGCTGCGCGCCGGTGTGGCGTGGTACGGCAAGCTTGACGGTCTGCCGGGTGAGCTCACGCCGAACCACCCGATCGATCTGGCCGACGCGCTCAAGGCGCCGGTGCTCGGTCTGTACGGCGGCAAGGATCAGGGCATTCCGACCAGCGACGTCGACGCCATGCGCGATGCGCTGACGAAGTCACCTGCCGATGCGGCGCGCCGCTCGGACATCGTGCTGTATCCGGAGGCACCGCACGGTTTTCATGCCGACTTCCGGCCGAGCTATCGCGAAGTCGACGCCAGGGACGGCTGGCAGCGCTGCCTGGCCTGGATGGCCGCCAACGGCGCCTGACGCCGTGCGACCGGGGCCCGGTCGTCGAGCCTCAGTGGGCCGAGTGCGGTGTTGCGTGCGCCAGCCCGAGTGAAACGGTGGCCTTGGCGTGCGTCAGGTCGCGCGCTGAACCGCTGCCGAACAGGCAGGCCGCCACCTGGTTGAGCAGCGGTTGCGGGATGGCGCGGTGGCCTTCCAGCATTTCACGTATGCAGTCGCTGGTGGCCTCGATGTCTTCCGCCGGTGGCAGCGGATTGACCAGTTGAGGGGTGCCGATTTCCGCTTCGAACAGCGTGCGGGCGGTCTGGTGTTCGAACATCTGTATGCGCGGACGACGCATCGGGTCGGCAAATGAATCGTCATCGGGCGCGCGCATGAGCAGCGCACGTTCCGGTGTGCGCAGGAACATGTCGTGCAGTCGCGACAACAGTTGGGGGTCGGCCACGCAGATGACACGCAGGCTGCGCAGCGGCGCCGGATCGAGCAGTTTGGCCACGACGTGTGCCGTGTTTCGGTTCCCCATGCGATCCCGCAAGCGGATCAGGCTGTCGAGCGAGGGGCTGAGCATTTCGGTCGGTACCACCGCACAGCGCCCTGAATTCAGTGTGGTCTGCGCGTCGGCCAGACTGCTGCAGGGCGCATGGCCAAGTCGTTCGAATACGTCGATGCTGCCCGCCCGCGTACCATGGCCCACCAGACCATGCACCAGCACGGGCACTTCGAGACGCGCCAGCATCAGCGCAAGCAGCGGCATCAGGTTGGGTGCCCGGCCGGCACGCGAGTAGCTCGGAATGACCACCATGCGAGGCCGATGCTGCGGCAGTTCGATGACCGGAACGCGTTCGTTGAGCGCGCGCGCGAAGCCGGCCAGTTCGTCGGCCGATTCGTTCTTCCAGCGCAGGCTGGCCAGCACCGCACCGAGCTCGAGCGCCGGTATGCGGCCGTCGAGCATGTCGGCGAACAGGCCGTAAGCCTCTTCTTCCGCCAGATCCCGGCCGTCTTCGCCGCCGCGGCCGAGCGCGGACAACATGTCTGTCAGGGTCTGTTGGCTCAACATCGCAGCGATCGCTCCATGCTCATGTTCGTCTCCTCGAAATATTGTTATGCCGCCTGCCTTCGTGCATCCAGCATGCGTTTCAACTCGGGTACGCAGGACCCGCACGAGGTGCCGCAACGCAAGGTGTGTTGTAGCGACACCAGATCCGCCCCGGCGTCGATGGCCCGCGCGATGTCGGGCTCCGCCACGTCGAGGCAGTTGCACACGATGCGTCCGCGTGTGGCGGTGGCCACCGGCGGCGTGACCAGCGGCGCAAAAAGCCAGCGCCGCAGGTCGGTCGTCGGCTGGCGGCCGGTCATCACGTCGCGCAGCCAGCCGGCTGCAGCGGTTTCGCCGGTCAGCCGGATGCCGGTCAGCAGACCGTCCTCGATCAGCGCACGCTTCGTGATGTCGCGTCGTGCGTCGCGATAGACCAGGCAGGCCGGGTTGTCGAGCGCACAGATGCCATCGATGTCGGCCAGCCATTCGTCCGGAATCGGCGTGTCGTGCGCGATGCGCAGCACCAGCACCGGGCGCTCGCGGCCGGCCAGCGACAGCGCGGCGTAGGCAAAGCGCGCCAGTAACGGGGCGAGCGCTTCCGACCGTTGCAGCGCGGCACTGACGGCGGCCTCGTCGCTGGCTTCGGTGCGCAGCAGCAGCGCCTGATGCGGCAGATCGGCGCGGGCGATCTGAACGGCCGCGTGTTTGAGTTCGGGCTGTTTCGAGTACGGGTCGGTCCGGCCTGCGGTGAGCGCATTGGCGCCGCTGTTCGAAAGCGTGTTGCGTCCCCAGTGCATCGCGACGAAGGCGCTGCCCGGTCGCTGGGCCGCGCTGGCGTGGGCGCGCAGCACGATGTGGCCACGTCGGCTCCGGATGCGTACCAGGTCGCCGTCGGCCAGACCGCGGCGCGCCAGATCATCGGCGTGCACCTCGATGCGCGGCTCGTCGACATGGCTGTACAGCTGCGCCACCTGACCGGTGCGGCTCATGCAGTGCCATTGGTCGCGCAGGCGGCCGGTATTCAGGTGCAGCGGAAAGCGTGCATCGATCTTTTCCGCCGTGGTGGTGGTGACCGGTACAACAAAGCGTGCCCGGCCGTCCGGGGTCGCGAATTTGCGCTCGGTATAGAGGCGTGCCAAGCCGGCATCGGCGCCCGCGGGGAAGGGCCACTGCTGCGGACCGAGCCGGTCGAGCAGGGCGTAGCTCAGGCCGGTGATGTCGAGGTCGCGTCCGCGCGTGGTTCCGGCGTGCTCGTCGAACAGCTGTTCCACCGTGTCGTAAGGGAACAGACTCATCGCGTCGCGGCCGAGCCGGGGCGCGAGCGCGTGTGCGAAATCGCAGGCGATGCGCCAGTCGGCGCGCGCTTCGCCCGGTGCCGGCAGTGCCGCGTTCACATGCGTGATGCGCCGTTCCGAATTGGTGACGGTGCCTTCCTTTTCGCCCCAGGTGGTCGCCGGCAGCAGCAGATCGGCGAAGGCGGCTGTTTCGGTGCTGCGGCAGGCGTCCTGGACGACGACGAATTCAGCCGCCTGCAGCGCTTCGGTGATCAGCGCCTGATCGGGCATCGAATGCGCCGGATTGGTACAGGCGATCCAGATCGCCTTCACCTGGCCACTGCGCACGCCCTCGAACAGTTCGACCGCGGTCAGGCCGGGTTGCGCCGGTACGTCATCGATGCCCCAAAGCCGGGCGACTTCGGCCCGGTGTACCGGGTTGGCGAGGTCCCGGTGGCCGGACAGCAGGTTGGCCATGCCGCCGACTTCTCGTCCGCCCATCGCATTGGGCTGACCGGTCAGCGAGAACGGACCGGCCCCCGGGCGGCCGATCTGGCCGGTGGCCAGATGCAGCGCGATGAGCGCCGTGCCGTTGTGCGTGCCGTGATGCGACTGGTTCAGGCCCTGACACCACATCGACATCGCCGCCTTCGCAGAACCGAACCACTGCGCGGCGGTGACGATGTCTTCGGCGCGCAGGCCGCATATTTCCGCGGCCACCGCCGGCGTCACGTCGCGCACGTGCCTGCGCAGTGCGTCGAAGCCTTCGGTGTGTGCGCGAATGAAGGCGTCGTCGGCGTGACCTTCCCACAGCAGCACGTGCAGCATGGCGTTGAACAGCCAGACATCGGTGCCGGGCAGCAGCGGCAGATGCAGGTCGGCATCGGATGCGGTGTCGGTGCGGCGCGGGTCGATGACGATCACCTTCAACGCCGGATTGGCGCGCCGCGCGTCCTCGATGCGGCGATAGACGATGGGGTGGGCGTAGGCCGGGTTGCCGCCGGCGATCAGCAGGCAGTCGGTGTGGTCGATGTCTTCGTAGGCGCAGGGCGGGGCGTCGGCCCCGAGCGTCATCTTGTAGGCCGACACGGCCGAACTCATGCACAGGCGTGAATTGGTGTCGACATTGTTGGTGCCGATCAGTCCCTTGGCCAGCTTGTTGAAGGCGTAGTAATCCTCGGTCAGCAGCTGGCCGGAAATGTAGAAGGCGACGGCATCCGGGCCGTGCGCATCGATGATGGCCGCAAACCGGTCGGCGGCATGGTCGAGCGCAGCATCCCAGCCCACGCGCGTGCGCGGCGCATCGCGGCCAAGGCGCAGTTCCGGATGCAGGGCGCGCGTTTCCGGACGCGCGCTGAGGTGCAGCGTGGCGCCCTTGGTGCACAGCCGGCCGAAATTCGCCGGATGCTCGGGGTCTCCGCGCACACCGCTGATACGGCTGCCGTCGTGTTCGATGATCACGCCGCACCCGACACCGCAGTAACAGCAGGTCGAGCGGGTTTCGTGTCGGGTGTCGGTCATTATTGTCTCCGCCAGACATTTAGCAAGGCTTATGCCACGTTGTTGAAGGCCGGTTTGCGCGCCTGGGTGAGCGCTTTTGCCGCGAAGCTGCACGCATGCGCTCCTTCGCGGGGCGCGCTGAATGGTGCATGCATGCCACTGGTGCGCCTGGTTCGCACTGTGCTCAGGCGGCAAACAGCGTGGGCGTGTGGCCGGCCTTGAAAAAGTGCTTTACCGCCCATCGGTGGATGACCTCCCCGTCATCGGTTCGGCCTTTGCGCGTCGTTGCGGACAGCCATTGTTCGGGATCGCTGTGAATGAAATGGGTGAGCCGCTGAACATCGCTCCGCGGTGCATCGGTAATCATGTGCAGGTTGGGGGGAGCGCAGCGATGCCCAACATGCCGATGCCACGCCGTGCGCTGCGCATCGAGCTCTTGTCGGGCATCGCTGCGCTCACCCCAACCTGCGGGGTTACGTGCCGTAAGGGTTGTCAGGCCTTCAGCAGCACCTGTCCCTGTTCGACCTTCACTTCGAAGCTGCGCGTACAGCCGACGTCCGGTGCGATGGCATCGCCCGAATCGAGCTGGATTTTCCAGCCGTGCAGCGGGCAGGTGACGGTGTTGCCATGCACGATGCCCTGCGACAGCGGCCCGCCCTTGTGCGGACACTTGTCGTGCACCGCGAACACCATCTCGTCATTGCGGAAGATGGCGATGTCGCCGGTGTCGCTGCGTACGACGCGCGAGCCCAGGTGAGGAATGTCTTCGAGCGCGCAGACCGGCGCCCAGGTGGAGGTTTCGGTGCTCATGAGGGTTCCTGTTTGTGTATCTGGAGGGGCTAGGGGTCAGGGGCTGGGGGCCAGGGAAAACGCGCTACTTTGCCGCGCGAGGGCGGCGCCAGCTGCTAGCCCCTAATCCCTAGCACCTGGATCAAGCCTTCATCGCCTGCCGGATGGCGATGGTGCGGAATTCGCGGCCCAGTTCCGACTTCGCATCGGCCTGCGCGCGTTCCAGCCAGGGGTCCTGGTAGTCCTGCAGCGCGAACAGCAGGCGTTCGTAAAGCGCCCGGCGGTTTTCGGCGTCGTCGACCACCTTGCCCTTCACGTAGTCGAGGCCGACGCGGTCGATGTAATGCACCGTGCGTTCGAGGTACCAGCCTTCTTCGCGATAGAGCTGCAGGAAGGCGCCGGAGTACTCCATCACCTCGTCGTCGCTGGTCACCTTGCAGAAGAACTGCGCAACCTCGGTCTTGATGCCGCCATTGCCGGCGACATAGATTTCGTAGCCGGATTCCACACCGATGACGCCCACGTCCTTGATGCCGGCTTCGGCGCAGTTGCGCGGGCAGCCGGACACGGCGAGCTTCACCTTGTGCGGGCTGTACATGCCGAACAGCATCTTCTCCAGCTTGACGCCCAGACCCATCGACAGCTGGGTGCCGAAGCGGCAGTGCTCGGCGCCGACGCAGGTCTTCACGGTGCGCAGGCTCTTGCCGTAGGCGTGACCGGACACCATGCCGGCCTGTGCGAGGTCGGCCCACATGGCGGGCAGGTCGTCCTTCTTGACGCCCAGCAGGTCGATGCGCTGGCCGCCGGTCACCTTGACGGTCGGCACCTTGTACTTTTCCGCAGCGTCGGCGATGGCGCGCAGTTCGTTCGGCGTGGTGAGCCCGCCCCACATGCGCGGTACCACCGAATAGGTGCCGTCCTTCTGGATGTTGGCGTGCGCGCGCTCGTTGATGTAGCGGCTCTGCGGATCGTCCTTCGCCTCGTGCGGCCAGCTCGACTGCACGTAGTAGTTGAGCGCCGGGCGGCATGACGCACAGCCGTTCGGCGTCTTCCACTGCAGTTCGCGCATCACGGTCGGTATGTCGATGTAATGGCGGTCGCGGATCGCTGCGCGCACATCACCGTGGTTCATGTCGGTACAGCCGCACATCGGCTTCGAGGTGGAGCTGGCCGGCGTGTAGGCGCCGCCGATGCACGAGGCAAGGATCTGTTCGACCAGTCCGGTGCATGAACCGCAAGAACTCGACGCCTTGGTGTGCTTGCGCACGTCGTCCAGCGAAAACAGGCCCTTTTCCTTGATCGCCTTGACGATGGTGCCCTTGCATACGCCATTGCAGCCGCACACTTCGGCCGTGTCCGGCATCGAGGCGGCCTGCGTCTGACCCTTGTGGCCGACGTCGCCCAGATGGTTCTGGCCGAACATCAGGTGGTCGCGCACCGCGTGGATGTCCTGGCCGTCCTTGATCAGCTGGAAGTACCAGGCGCCATCCGCCGTGTCGCCATACAGGCAGGCGCCGACCAGACGTTCGCCTTCCAGTACGAGCCGCTTGTAGACGCCGCCCGACGGGTCGTGCAGCACGATGTCATCGCAGCCCGGGCCGCCGGTGAAGTTGCCGGCGGAAAATACGTCGATGCCGGTCACCTTCAGCTTGGTCGAGGTGACCGAACCCTTGTAGGTGCCGATGCCGTACTGCGCGAGGTGGTTGGCGCACACCTTGGCCTGTTCGAACAGCGGCGCGACCAGGCCGTAGGCGATGCCGCGGTGACTGACGCATTCGCCGACCGCGTAGATCTTCGGGTCGTAGGTCTGCATCGTGTCGTTGGCGACGATGCCGCGGTTGCAGTGGATGCCGGCCGATTCGGCCAGCGTGGTGTTCGGGCGGATGCCGGCGGCCATCACGACCAGATCGGCGGGAATCGTCTCGCCGCTCTTGAAGCGCACGGCCGACACGCGGCCATCCGGTCCGGCGATCAGCGACTCGGTCTGTTTCTCCAGCAGGAAGGCCAGGCCCTTCTTTTCCAGCGAGGCCTGCAGCATGTCGGCCGATGGCCGGTCGAGCTGGCGTTCCATGATCCATGCGCCCAGATGCACCACGGTGACGTGCATGCCGCGCAGCGCAAGGCCGTTGGCCGCCTCCAGTCCGAGCAGGCCAGCACCGATCACGACCGCGTGCCGGTGGTTCGCAGCCGCTTCGATCATCGCGTCGGTATCGGCGATGTCGCGATACGCGATCACGCCCGGCAGGTCTTTGCCCGACACCGGCAGGATGAAGGGATTGGAACCGGTCGCCAGCAGCAGGCGGTCGTATTCGGCTTCGGTGCCGTCTTCGGCCACCACCTTGCGCGCGATGCGGTCGATCTTCACGACCTTCTTGCCCGCGTGCAGCGTGATGCCGTTGTCGCGGTACCAGTCCCAGTCGTTCAGGATGATGTCCTGCACCGTCATTTCGCCGGCCAGCACCGGCGACAGCAGGATGCGGTTG
The DNA here is from genome assembly GCF_051861465.1 of Methyloversatilis sp. GTDB lineage: Bacteria > Pseudomonadota > Gammaproteobacteria > Burkholderiales > Rhodocyclaceae > Methyloversatilis. The sequence goes on from NZ_JBHYCQ010000004.1 coordinate 150,065, forward strand.
TAGTTGGGATGCGGCTCGGCGCCGAACACCGTGATGTCGTACATCCCCGGTGCGATCTTGATCAGCTCTTCCAGCGTGCGACAGCCCGCCATCCCATTGCCCACCATCACAAGACGTTTCTTTTGCATTGTCCGATTCCTGCAGAAAACCGACCGCAAATCGTGCGGTCTGCGATCCCGACGCGGCGCCGCACATCACGGGCCGCCATTTCCGGACCGCGAGGACGTGCAAACACCCGCGCCTGCAACATTGCTGGCACCGTCGGGCATTTCGTCTATCAGGGCCGGATCACGCCGGCCAGCGATTTTTCTGCCGGTGGAAACCCCGCGTTGGGCGTCCGAACCGGTTACTGCGAGATTGCGATGGGGGCCGCTGGACGTCCCATCGCACGATCGATCGGCACCGATCCTGCCCGGATACGGTGCGTGGCTGGTGCGGGCAAAGCCGCTGTTTCGAGTTCCGGCCTGTTTCGATCGTCCCGCACCAGCCCGCGCGCGATGCGGCGTTGCATCGTGTGTGCGCGGGTTGTTCCGGAAGGTGCCGGCAGTTGCGCCGTGCAGCAGCCTTCTCGAATGTGCGGGTTCGATTCAGACCCTTCGCGTGTCTGCCGCGTCATGCAGTCCAGACTCGTCGGTAATCCAATAGCAAGAAATTTGCCAGTTGATCACGTGCTGTGGGGCTTGCAGCACCGCCTTGCAAAGCGCGGATTTAAATAGGGTTATTGGCCTTCGGAACTATCGCAGGCCCCGCTCCGCGCGAGGCGCAAAATTTTTATGCACGATTTTGGTGCATAAGGTTCTGATGCACAAGGTTCTGGTGCAGGTGCGTAAAGGAAAAATTCCCGATGCCGTTAAGCCTTGCATGAGTGGCCCTGCGAGCGTCAATACACACCTTCGCGGCAGCACGCGCCGACACGTGATTGCCTGGTGCCTGCTGGCTGGCTGGCTGCTCTCGGCCGGCGGCATCCTGCTGACGCACATGCAGCTGAACCCTGCCGGCGTTTGCATTACGCGAAGCTGAATTCCCGCAAATCACCGGAGCCCGAAATGAATGACCAGATACTCCATTCCTCGAACGTCAGCGCCGACAAGGTCATGCTCGCGTCGGCCAGTCTCGGCACGCTCGTGTGCATTACAATCGGCGCCACGAGCGGCCATCTGCTGACCTCGTTGCTGGTGGGCGTTCCGGCCAGTCTGATCCCCTTCGCGCTCTACAAGCTTCTGCCGGGGTCGCTTGTTTCGAGACTGGCGTGCGCCAGTTCGTTCATGGTGCTGGCGGCACTCTTGATCCAGATCACCGGCGGCCTGGCCGAAGCGCACTTCAGCATCTTCGTGCTCCTCGCCTTTCTGCTTTATTACCGCGACTGGAGGCCCGTCGTCATGGCGGCCGCTCTGATCGCGGTGCATCACCTTGTCTTCAACTTCATGCAGGCGGCCGGTCTGGGCGTATCCGTCTTCAGCGACGGCGCCAGTTTCAACACGGTTCTGGTGCACGCCGCCTTCGTCGTCGTCGAGGCGGGCCTGCTCGTTTACATGTCGGTCGGCCTGCGCCGGGAAGCCATACAGGCGGCCCGTGTAGGCGAGGCCGCCGAACGTATCGGGTCGGGCGATCTGGCGTCGGCCATCGTGCCCGACGCCGGCATGCCGCTGCTGGCCAAGATGGAAAGCATGCGCAACCGGCTGGCCCAGACCGTCAGTCTGCTCGTGACCGAGTCGGCCAGTGCGCAGAAGGTGGCCGACGCGATGCTGGTGAATGCAGAGAACGTGACGGCAGCGACCGGCCAGCAAAGCGAGGCGACGCAGCGCATGGCGTCGGCGGTGCAGGAACTGACAGCATCGATCCAGCAGATTGCGCAGAACGCAGAGGACGCGAGCGACCGCGTTCAGCGCAGCGGGCAATCAGCCGATCGTGGTGTGGCCGTGATGGACGAACTCGCCGGCGAAATACGTCAGACAGGCACGGCGATTCTCGAGGTCGAAACCAGCATGCAGCAGATCGGCGCACAGTTCGAGAGCGTGAAAGCCATCGTTGCCCTGATCAAGGATATTGCGGATCAGACCAATCTGCTCGCGCTCAATGCGGCCATCGAGGCGGCTCGGGCTGGCGAACAGGGCCGAGGTTTTGCAGTGGTGGCAGACGAAGTGCGAAAGCTCGCGGAACGCACGCGTCTGGCAACGGAAGATATCGCGCGCACGGTCGTCAGCATGCAGGCGAGCAAGGACTGTGCGCTGTCCAGCGTGGCCAACACGGTGAGCACCGCGAAACGCGGTGTTGACCGGGTGGGGGAAGTCGGCGTGTCGATTGCATCTGTCTCGACTGACATCAGTGAAATGATGTCCATCGTGATCGGCATTTCAGAATCGATGAAGGAGCAGACTCAGGCGGCTGCGGATATCGCGGCAGGGGTCGAACAGGTTGCCGCTCTGGCGGACAGCACGGCATCCACCGCAGCGGAAGACCGCGCCACCGCGGCACAGCTGAACACCATGGCGCAGGCGCTGGTCGCCGCGGGCAGTCAGTTCAGGGTGCGTTGAGCACCTCGCTTCCCAGGGGCGCAGTTGCCAGCGTCAGGCAGGCCTCGAACTGGGCGCGCAGCGGCTCCGGCAACGGCAGCCGTCCATGCAAAAGATCGGACACCTGACGTGCATTGGCCTCGGCCTCTATGCCGTCTTCGGGCTGGGTCGGCGCGGCGCCTGCGCCCTGCGCATCGCAAAGCACCCGTACCTCGCCATCGAAGAAGCCGGTCATCGATGGCCGGCGCGCCGGATTGGCATAGGCCTCGCCTTCGGTACCACGCAACAGCATCGAACGGCCGCCATCCAGACGCAGGAATTGCGTCATCTTGTCCAGATATTCCGGATGGGTCACCGGCACGACGCGCACGCTGCGCCCGGGCAGCGGATCGATCATCTTGGTCATCGAATGCGCCGAATTGCGCACGCCCAGCTGCGGCCGCAACGACAGCAGCGCATCCAGCCCCGGACTGAGTTTTGCAACCTGGATGCAGGCGATGCGCCGGTGCGCGAGCAGTTCGCCGGCGTGTGCGGCGCTGTCGGCCAGCGGCAGGTCGAGCGCGGCAAGCAGCGCAAACGGATCGGCCCGGCTGTCGAAGTCGAAGTGGCCGTGGATCAGCACCGGCACCCCTTCGCGCGCCAGCATCATGGCGAGCAGCGGCATCAGGTTGGGGCGGCGGCGCGCGCCGTTGTAGGTCGGCAGCACCACGGTGCGCGGGCCGGACGGTGCGCCGACGCGGGTCAGGCGCGCGTCGAGCGCCGCCTTGAATCCCAGCAGTTCATCCAGTGATTCGCTCTTGATGCGCATCGCCAGCACGATGGCGCCCAGCTGCAGCGGCGGTACGCGACCGTCGAGCATGTCGCCGAACAGGGCCTGTGCATCGTCGCGCGACAGCGCGCGCGCGCCCTTGGCGCCGCGGCCGATTTCCTTGATCTGTTTCGTGTAGTCCATGGGCCGGATTATGCCCGCGCGGGCGGCGCGGCCTGCTGCGTTATAGTCGGCAGTCCCTGCAGCGCCGGTACAGGCGCGCACAACGCATCGAGGAGAAAAGAATGAAGATTGGTTTCATCGGACTGGGACTGATGGGGCGGCCGATGGCCGGCCACCTAGCCGCGGGCGGCCACAGCCTGCACCTGTGGGCACGTCGGCCGGAGTCGCTGGCGCCGTTCCGCGACAGCGGTGCCACATTGCACACGTCGATCGCCGATGTGGCGCGCGAGGCCGACATCGTGTTTTCGATGGTCGCCGACGCACCTGACGTCGAAGCGGTCGCGCTCGGCCCGCAGGGCGTTGCCGAGGGCGCAGCCGGACGCGCCGATCTGATCTTCGTCGACATGAGCACCATCGCGCCCGACGCTGCGCGTTCGATCGCCGCGCGGCTGGCGGCCAAGGGCGTGGCGATGATCGACGCGCCGGTATCGGGTGGCGAAGTCGGCGCCATCAACGCGGCGCTCACCATCATGGCCGGCGGACCGCAGCCCGCCTTCGACCGGGTGCTGCCGCTGTTCCAGCTGATGGGCAAGAACGTGACGCGGGTCGGCGACAGCGGTGCCGGACAGGTGGCCAAGGCCTGCAACCAGATCCTCACCGGCGTCGGCGTGCTGGCGCTGGCCGAAGCCTTTGCCTTCGCCGAAAAGAGCGGTGTCGACGCGGCACGCGTGCGCGAAGCGCTGCTCGGCGGCTTCGCCTACAGCCGCATCCTGGAGAACCACGGCCAGCGCATGCTCGACCGCAATTTCAAGCCGGGCTTCAAGTCCTGGATGCACCAGAAGGATCTGCGCATCGTGATGAACGAGGCGCACCAGATGGGTTTGGCGCTGCCCGCCGCCGCCGCGGCGGCGCAGATGCTCAATGCCATGGTCGGCCAGGGGCTGGGCGAGGAAGATTCGATCGCCGTGCTCAAGGTGCTGGAAGGTCTTGGCGGCATCGAAGGATGAAGGCCGGCTTCATCGGCCTCGGCGCGATGGGGCGCGCAATGGCCGCCAATCTGCTGCGCGCCGGCCATGACGTCGCCGTGTGGGCGCGGCGCGCCGAGTCGATGGCGCCGCTGGTCGCACTCGGCGCGCGTGCGGCCGAATCGCCAGCGGACTGCGCGCGCGGCGCCGATGCCGTGCTGTGCGTGGTGACGGCGGGACCGGACGTGCGTCAGGTCGCGCTCGGTGCCGACGGCGTGATCGAAGGCGCGCCGCCCGGCTGCGTCTTCATCGACCACAGCACGATTCCGCCCTCCACCGCGCGCGACATCGCCGATGCGCTGGCCCGACGCAGCATCGACATGCTCGATGCGCCGGTGTCCGGCGGCGAACGGGGCGCAATCGACGCCAGCCTGTCCATCATGGCGGGCGGCGATGCGGCGGTGTTCGAGCGGATGCGGCCGCTGCTGTCGTCGGTCGGCCGCACGCTGGTGCATGTCGGGCCGAACGGTGCCGGCCAGGTCGCCAAGGCGTGCAACCAGCTTCTGCTGTGCGCCTTCATCGAAGCGGCCGCCGAGGCGGCGCGGCTGGCCCGCGCCAATGGCGTCGATTTCGGCACGGTGCGCGAGGCGGTGATGCACGGTTCGGCGGCCTCCAGGGCGCTCGACCTGTTTGGTGGAAAGATGGCTGCGCGCGATTTCTCGGCCGGCGTGCAGGCTCGCCTGCACCACAAGGACATGGGCATCGTGCTCGGCGAGGCGGCCGCGCTCGGCCTCGCGATGCCCCTGTCCGCTGCGGTATGGCAGCAACTCAATGCGCTGATGGGGCAGGGCGGCGCGACGCGCGATACCTCGGCGCTGCTGACCGTGCTCGAGGCATCGCCCGCCTGACGGCGCCTCGCCCGATGCGATTGCTTTCCGCTCTGCGAGGGGGTTCGGTCCGCGCGCGCCTGCTGCTGCTGGTGCTCGCGCCGCCCTTGCTGATGCTGCCGCTGCTGATCGGCCTGGTCGTGTACTGGGGCAATTCGGCGTACGACCGGTTGCTTGTATACAAGGTGAATGCGGAACTGACGATCGCCCGTCAGTACCTTGACCGGGTGCTCGAAGCGCAGAAGCTGGCGGTGGCAGGACTGGCCGGATCGGGCCGTTTGCGCAGCGCCATGGGCGACGACGCGACGCTGGGCGCCATGCTGGCGCAGCAGGCCACGTCGCGCCGCTTCGACTACCTGCATCTGCTCGACGATGCGGGCCGCGTCATTGCCAGTTCCACCGACGAAGCCGGTCCGCATCGTACGCAGCCCGGCGATGCGCCGCGCAGCCATTGGCCGGTGGTCGCTGCGGCGCTGGCCGGTGAAGCGGAGGTGGCCCTGTCCATCTTCGGCGCGGCGGAGCTCGAACAGATCGGCCCGCCGCTGCGCGAGCGGGCCCGCCTGGCCATCGTGCCCACCGAAAACGCCCGCCCTGACCCACGCACCGAAGAAGAGCGCGGCATGATGATTCATGTCGCCAGTCCGGTGGTCGACGCCCAGGGGCGACAGATCGCGGTGCTCGAAGGCGGCCAGCTGCTGAACCGCAACCTCGACTTCGGCGATACGATCAACGATCTGGTCTACAACGACGGCGCGCTGCCGCTCGGGTCGCGCGGCACCGCCACGCTGTTTCTCGACGACGTGCGCATCGCCACCAATGTGCGCATGTTCGGCGGTGACCGCGCGCTGGGCACGCGCGTGTCGGCAGCGGTGCGCCACCGCGTGCTCGACAACGGCGAGCGCTGGCTCGACCGTGCCTTCGTCGTGAACGACTGGTATGTGTCCGGCTACGAGCCGGTGGTCGACGGCGAAGGGCGGCGCGTCGGCATGCTCTATGTCGGTTTTCTCGAAGCACCGTTCCGCGACGTGAAGCAGAACATCCTCGCGGCACTGATCGCACTGTTCGCGCTCATCGTGGCCACCGGGGTCGTGCTGTCGCTGCGCGGCGCGCGCAGCATTTTCCGGCCGATCGAGCGCATGGATGCCACGATCAGCGCGGTCGAGCAGGGCGACCCCGCGGCGCGCACCGGCGCGGTGTCCGGTGGCGAGGAAGTGGCCCGTCTGGCGGCCCACCTCGACACCCTGCTCGACACCGTGGCGGCGCGCGAGGCGGAACTGAAACAGCTCAATGCCGAACTGGACCACAAGGTGGTCGAGCGCACGGCGGAACTGCGCGAAACCCAGCGCCAGCTGGTCCGCTCGGAAAAACTGGCGGCGATCGGCCAGCTGACGGCCGGCGTGGCGCACGAAATCAACAATCCGATCGCCGTCATGCAGGGCAATCTGGACCTGATGCGCGATCTGCTGGGCGATGCCGCCAGCGGCGTCGCAACCGAAATCCGCCTGCTCGACGAACAGATCAACCGCATCCGGCTGATCGTCACGAAGCTGCTGCAATACGCGCGGCCAGGTGAATTCGCCGGCTACATCGACGAGGTGGACGTGTCGGCGCTGCTGCGCGACACGCTGCCGCTGGTGCTGCATCAGGTCCCGGCACCGGCGGTCGACATCGTGTTCGATCTGCAGGCAAGGACGCGCGTGCGCATCAACCGCGACGAACTGCAGCAGGTGCTGGTCAACCTGATGGTCAATGCGCTGCACGCCATGCCCGACGGCGGCACGCTGACGCTGGCCAGTCGCGACCGGGACGAACCCGCCGGAGCGGGGCTTGGTGCCGACATCCTGGTCCGCGACACGGGCCACGGCATTGCGGCGGAGAATCTGGGTCGCGTGTTCGACCCGTTCTTCACGACCAAGCGCGCCGAAGGTACCGGTCTCGGTCTGTCCGTGTCACTCGGCCTGGTCGAGCGCTATGGCGGCAGCATCACGGTGAGCAGCACGCCGGGCGAAGGCAGCTGTTTCACCGTGCATCTGCTGGCCGAGCCGGTGTTCCGCGGCAGCGATGGCGTGCCGCACGCCTGACGTGCACCGGATGAGTTGGCTGTGCCCGTCCGCCGCAGGACACGCTTACCGAACGATCGAAAAACCGACCCGGAACTGGGCCGGGCCGCTGCGGTTGTAGTCGACCAGGCTTTCGCCATAGCCATTGAAGTACTGGAAGTGCAGGAAGCCGCCGGCGCCCGCATCTGCAATCAGCAAACGCTTGAGCCGGTACGACAGGTCGATCTGCAGCGAACCCTGGCTGCCCGGATAGCTTTCGGCCTTGAGCAGCCAGCCGTCGTCGTTGCCCACCTCGACGCCGAGCAGCGCATAGCCGCGATAGCGCGAAATGTCGCGGTTGGTCGGGTCGCGGTCGGTGTAGTCGAATACCTTCAGCGAGGCGCCGACATGGGTGTTGTGGTCAAGGTCCCAGCGCCATGACGGCTTGACGAACAAGGTGTCGATCGAGCGGGATTCGTCGGCGTCGCGACCGTTGGACTGATGTTCGTAACCGGCCTGCGCGGTGAAGGTGTGGCGCGAGCCGATCTGCCTGTACGGACCGAATTCGTAGAAGAAGCTCGGCTTGTAGACCGTGTCGCGGAAGGGCTTGGAATCGCTGCTCCAGTCCCAGATCGACGTTTGCGTATAGCCGAAATGCAGGCCGGTCAGCAGTTCGCCGACCGGAATTTCGGTCGCCCAGCCGTCCGGGTCGAACAGCCGGAACTTGAATGACAGCTGAAAGCGCCCGGTCGTGTCGCCGCGCGAACCGGCCACGAAATAGACCGGCTCGTGGGTGGACAGACCGAGCCGGTTGCGGCCGAGGTTCACGACACCGACCGGTTCGGCCGAGGCGGCATCTCCGTTCGCGGCCTTGACCGCGGCCGGCGTCGTGACGGCCACGGCACCGGCTGCCAGCGGCGCCGGCTTCAATTGCACCAGCAGCACGCTGGACGCTGCGCTGGTCAGTTCGATGCGGCCGGTGCCTTCGAGATCGGTCGGAAAGACCGCGGCGTACTCGCGCCGGCCGGCCTCGGCCGGGGCGCTGGCGCGCAACGCGACGTCGGCTGCCCGCACGCCGACGATGACACGGGCCTTCAGATCGTCAGGCAGCGTTTCGCCGGCTGTGGAGATCACTGTCAGCGTCAGCGGCAGTCCCGGCTCGATCTGCGTCTGGCGCGTGGCCAGCAGCAGATCTGCCTGGGCGGGCAGGGTGGTCAGTGCCGCAAGCAGCCCGGCCAGCAGACCGTTGGTGCGTCGGGCCAGGGAAAAACGGGGTCGGGAAGTGCTGTGCATGGGAAAGCTCCGTGGAAGACCGCGCGATTGTGCGCTCTCCCGCCTGCTCATGCTGTCGCCGACCCCGGCCTCCGGCTGTCACCGCCCGCCTACAGGGGCCGTCGCGTCACCACAGCGTTTCCCTCTCGGGTGACGCGCTGATGCGGTGAATGGCGAGGTCGGCGCCTTCGTGCTCCTGTTCCGGATCGAGCCGGATACCGACGAGCGTCTTCAGCAGGCCGTAGATGATGAAGCCGCCGACCAGCGCGATCAGGACGCCGGCGATGCTCCCCACCAGTTGCGACATGAAACTCACATTGCCGAGCCCACCCAGCGCCTGCGTGCCGAAGATGCCCGCTGCGATGCCGCCCCAGGTGCCGCACAGGCCGTGCAGCGGCCACACGCCGAGCACGTCGTCGATCTTCCAGCGATTCTGGGTCAGCGTGAACATCCATACGAACAGGCCGCCGGCGACCGCGCCGGTCACCAGCGCACCGAGCGGATGCATCAGGTCCGATCCGGCACATACGGCCACCAGTCCGGCCAGCGGTCCGTTGTGCGTGAAGCCGGGGTCATTGCGGCCGGCGATCAATGCGGCCAGCGTGCCGCCGACCATGGCCATCAGAGAATTGACGGCCACCAGCCCGTTCACGCCTTCGAGCTTCTGGGCGCTCATGACGTTGAAGCCGAACCAGCCCACGGTCAGTATCCAGGCGCCCAACGCGAGGAAGGGAATGCTCGAGGGCGGATGCGCCGAAATGCCGCCGTCGCGCGAATAGCGCCCACGCCGGGCGCCGAGCAGAAGCACCGCGGCCAGCGCGATCCAGCCGCCGACCGCGTGCACCACGATGGAACCCGCGAAATCATGGAACGGATGGCCGAATTGCGCCTCCATCCACGACTGGAAACCGAAGTTGCCGTTCCAGACCATGCCTTCGAAGAACGGGTAGAGCAGGCCGACGATCATCGCCGTGGCCGCCACCTGGGGCCAGAAGCGCGCGCGCTCGGCGATGCCGCCGGACACGATGGCCGGAATGGCTGCCGCAAAGGTCAGCAGGAAGAAGAACTTCACCAGGTCGTAGCCGCTCGACTGGGTCAGGGCGGTCGCGCTGGCGAAGAAGCTGACGCCATAGGCGATGCCGTAGCCGACGAAGAAGTACAGCAAGGTCGATACGCAGAAATCGACCAGAATCTTGACCAGGGCATTGACCTGATTCTTGCGCCTCACCGTGCCAACTTCGAGAAAGGCAAAACCGGCGTGCATGGCCAGCACCATGATGGCGCCAAGCAGAACGAACAGCACATCGGTTGATGTCTTGAAACTTTCCATGATTCCTCCACGATTCACCGTGGCGGTGCAAAAAGCAAAGAGCGCACCAGCCGAAGGCGTTCATGACCGAGGAATTGCACCGTTCGTGTGCGGAAACGCTGCCTTCTGGAGGGCGCGCCATCGTATGCACTGCTGCAGTGCGGAAGATATGCCCGTCCGGGGATGGTTTTCGAAGAACACATCATGCGACATCGCACCAAACGAGTGCGAATCAACGCGATTTCCCTCAGAATGCGCGCCCTTGGTGCATTGAATGTCCTGACTTTTCCTGGAGAAACGAGTGAAACACAGCAACTTCGGCGCATTCATCGCCCACGTCGACGCCCGCAATCCCGGGCAGCCGGAATACCTGCAGGCGGTAACGGAGGTCATGGAAAGCCTGTGGCCCCATATCGAAGCCCACCCGCGACTTGCCGAACACGCGCTGCTCGACCGTCTGGTCGAACCCGAGCGGGTGCTGATGTTCCGGGTGTCCTGGGTCGATGACCACGGTGACGTGCAGGTCAATCGCGGCTACCGCATCCAGCACAGTTCGGCCATCGGCCCGTACAAGGGCGGCATCCGCTTCCATCCGTCGGTAAACCTGTCGATCCTGAAGTTCCTGGCCTTCGAGCAGACCTTCAAGAACGCGCTGACCACGCTGCCGATGGGCGGCGGCAAGGGCGGTTCGGACTTCGATCCGAAAGGCCGCAGCCCGGGTGAGGTGATGCGCTTCTGCCAGGCTTTCGTGTCGGAGCTGTTCCGTCACATCGGTTCCGACACCGACGTGCCGGCTGGCGACATCGGCGTCGGTGGCCGAGAGGTCGGCTTCATGGCCGGCATGATGAAAAAACTCAGTAATCGGGCCGATTGCGTGTTCACCGGCAAGGGCCTCAGTTTCGGCGGTTCGCTGATCCGGCCGGAAGCGACCGGCTATGGCACGGTGTATTTCGCCGAGGAAATGCTCTGTCACGCCGGTCAGTCGATGGACGGCATGCGCGTCGCGGTATCCGGTTCGGGCAATGTCGCGCAGTACGCGATCGAAAAGGCGATGGCCTTCGGCGCGCGCGTCGTGACGGCGTCGGATTCCGCCGGCACGGTGATCGACGAGGACGGCTTCACGCCGGAGAAGCTGGCCATCCTGATGGACGTGAAGAACCGCGCCTATGGTCGCATCAGCGATTACGCGAAGCAGGTCGGCGCGCGCTTCCAAGCCGGTGTGCGCCCCTGGCAGGTGCCGGTCGGACTGGCCTTGCCGTGCGCGACGCAGAACGAACTGGACGAGCGCGACGCCCGTACGCTGATCGCCAATGGCGTGAAGTGCGTGGCCGAAGGCGCGAACATGCCGTCGACCCTGGAAGCGGTGCGCGCGTTCGAGTCGGCCGGCGTGCTGTATGCGCCGGGCAAGGCATCGAACGCGGGCGGTGTCGCGACCTCGGGTCTGGAAATGAGTCAGAACGCGATCCGGATGTCGTGGACGCGCGACGAAGTCGATGCCCGGTTGCTGCACATCATGCAGGGCATACACGCCGCTTGCCTGCAGCACGGCAAGCGGCCGGATGGCCGCCTGAGTTATGTCGACGGTGCCAACATCGCCGGCTTCGTCAAGGTGGCCGACGCCATGCTGGCGCAGGGTGTGATCTGACGAGCGCCCGCAGGGTATCCCGCGCCGCCCGTCAGCGCAGGTTCGGGCTGACGACGAGCAATTCGTCGTCGAGCCAGCGCGCCAGCCAGCCGCCGATCAGGGTCCGGGCATCTTCGGCGACCACGGATTCGCAGGCGGCGGCGAAGGGCGTGCCCGACGCCATCGCCTGCAGCATGGCGGCTTCATCGTCGCCGATCGAACGGAAGTGCGGCTGGAAGCCCTTGCGCCATACCAGCAGACGACCCGGCCGGTCCAGTACGTCGACCTGTGGCGGGGCATCGCTGCAGTCCATCGCATGCCACAGATCCAGCGTATTGCGCGTGACACGCAGCCATTGCACGGTCGGGTGCAGGCGAAACACCACCTGCGCCCAGTCATCGTCATTGAAGTCGGCCAGCGTTGTTCCGGTGACCGGTTCGGCGTCGACACCGTCGAAGGCCTGCCGCATCGCCCAGTCGAGCCGGGCGAGCTCCGAAACCTCTGGGTCGTTCGGCCACACCGCACCCAGCCAGTCGGCGAAGCGGTCACCGAAGGGCCGCAGGCTGAACTGGCGTGGCGGGTGGTCGGCGATCCAGGCCAGCGCTGTCGATTCGAAGCGCTCGTCGCCCAGCCACGCCCAGGTCTTGTCGAAGCTGTCCTTCAGCGTGTCGAGCAGGCGGACGCGGTAAGCATTGAAATAGATCTGCGCGCGGTCCGCCTTCGCCAGACCGCCGGCGTCGGCCAGCGTGCTCAGGAAGTCGTTCGGCCTGTCGTGCAGGTAATCGATGAATTGCGCCTGCAGGCTGGCGAGCGCGCTCATGCCACGGCCCTTTCGAAGGTCTCGGCGCGGATCGCGATGCGCCGGGCGCGGTCGAGTTCGCGCAGCAGTTCGGGCAGTTCCGGAATCTGGTCGTCGCGTTCGATCATCGTCGCCACATCGCCGAACATGCCGCAGGCGATGTCATAGAGCGCCCACACTTCTTCGCACACCGGATGGTCGTGCGTATCGACCAGATGGTCGTCATGCGTCGAATGACCGGCCAGATGGATCTGCTGGATGCGGTTCGACGGCATGGCGTGCAGGAAGTCGAGCGCGTCGAAGCCGTGATTGACGCTGCTGACATAGATGTTATTGACGTCGAGCAGCAGCAGGCAATCCGCCTCGTCGGCCACCGCGCGGATGAAATCCCACTCGGTCGCATCCGACATGCCGTAGCCCAGATAGCTCGACACATTCTCGAGCACCAGCCGGCGCCCCAGCTCGTGCTGCACCTGACCGATCTTGCGCACCAGCAGGCGGGCGGATTCCTCCGTGTACGGCAGCGGCAGCAGGTCATGCGAATTGCGGCCGTTGAAGCCGGTCCAGCAGAGGTGATCGGAAATCCACAGCGGATCGATGCGATCGGCCAGCCGCTTCAGTCGGGCGAGATAGTGGCGATCGACTGGTTCGTCCGAGCCGATCGACAGCGCCACGCCGTGCATGGCCATCGGGTAGTCGGCGCGCAGCCGGTCGAGCATCGCCATCGGCTTGCCGCCGTCGACCATGAAGTTTTCCGAAATGATTTCCAGCCAGTCGAGCGGCGCCCGCTGTTCGAGCAGCGCGGCGTAGTGGGCAGGGCGCAATCCCAGCCCGAATCCGGGTGATTCACGGGTCAAGGTATTCATGGGGGCAGTCCTGTACACCGGCGTCATCGCGGAAAATGGAAAACCGTTCGCGACCGGACAACATGCCCTGGCGGGCACGTGATCGTTTCGCGAACGGCGGGGTGCAACGACTGAGGCGTCGGCTTACTTGGCGACCAGGTCGCCGATGGTGCCGCCCTGGGTCAGGCAGTCCTTGGCCGGAATGCCCTTGAAGCCGTGGCCCTTGCAGGCATTCTGGCCCTTGCAGCTGTGCTCCGCGGTGGCGCAGTCGCTGTTGCCCTTGCAGGCATGCAGGCCGTAGCAATGCACCTTGTCGCTGGCACCGATGGCCATGCCCTTCGAACCTGCCGGGGCATCCGCAGCAAAAACCGAACCGGACAGGGCGAGCGCAGCGGCAGCGGCGGCAATCGAAGCACCGAAATTCATTGTCGACATCATGTTCTCCTGGGTAATGGGCGTCTGTATGGGCGTGTGCCCGTGTGGGTCTGTGCGAGAACAACACCCGCCGGCCGGTGGCCCGCGCATTGCGCTCTCCCGCCACTAGACCCGGGTGGCATCGCGATGCTTACTTCACCCGGAGAAAATTTTTCGCTGCCCGTGTATCAAGGCTTCTTCAGCGCCTCCTCATCGGACGGGGTTGCCCACGGCAACTGCTGCTTCTGCGCTTCGTCATGCCAGCGTTCTTCCTCTTCGTGGATGTAGCGCTGTGTCGTGCGCGCGTCGGTATGACGGGCGTCCTTCTGCACGAAGCGTTCGTTCATGCCGCTGTCGAGCTTGGCCGTGATGCCGGTATGGCGTCCCCAGTGCGCCGAGGCGGCGCGCAGCTTTTCGCGCTTGTGTTCCGAGGCCTCGGGCAGCAGGTCGGCGGCGGCGTTGAACAGCTTCTTCAGGATCTGGTTCAGCCGGCGTGCGGTGATCGGGCTGCGGTCCTTGATCGACACCAGCAAGGGCGTGAGGTCGGTGCGTTTCGGCATCGCGCTGAGCCCCAGATGTTTCCGGTAGCGCACCAGCGCATGCACCATGTCGTCGGCCACCGGCACCCTGGCCTGCTTGCCGCCCTTGCCGACGACATGCCACCACCAGCGGCCGCGCTCCTCGCGAAAGCTGTTCATGCGATGCGACTCCAGCTCTCCGGCACGCGGTGCCAGCATGTAGAGCAAGGCGGCGATGAAGCGCGCCCGCTCGTACTCGTCGCGTTCGCCCTCCGTTTCGCGCGGCAGGGCCTCGATGGCGCGGGTGACCGCGTGCCACATTTCGGCGTCGAGAAAGCGCTCGATCTTCTGCATTTCCTCAGTCTGCGCGATGACCTGCGCCGGTCCGGTCGCCGCCATGTTCAGCTTGCGCCGGCGCTGCCGGATCAGGCCCAGCGGATTGCCGGACAGATAGCCCGCGTCGACCAGATAGGCCATCAACGAATTGATCGCCGCGATCGACGTGAGCACCGCCGAATCCGACAGCGGGCCGACAAAGGGGCGCCACGCGGGCTTCACGCGCGGCACCTTGGGCGCGCACCACAGCTTCGCCGGCTGCGGATCGGCCAGAAAGTGCAGATAGCCTTCGAAGTCCTGCCGGTTCAGGCTGGACAAGGGCTTGCCGCATTCGATCAGCGACCACAGCAGCAGCCGCTCGCACTCGCGCTGGTAGATGCGATGCGTACCGGGCGACTGTTCGTACTCGGTCAGGAAGCAGCGGATGGCGTCGACGTCGTTCGAGGCACTGATCTGCAGCCGCGCCGCATCGGCGCGGTTGATGCCGTCGTGACCGTCGAGCGCGGCGGGCACGGTGACTTCGTCCAGCGGACGGATCGGAACCGGCAGTTCGGGCAGGGCGCTTTCGTCACTCATGGCGGAATCGGGCTGGCATCGTTGCAGGGTGGGGCAGGGCAGCCGGATGGTAACCGGCTTGCGGAACCAACCGGCGATGGCACCGGTCAGGTTCGCGTCAGTCAGGGATAAGATCATCCGGACTCGACAATGACTCAAGCCTGTCGAGCGCTCCGCCCATCGGAGCACTCGGATCAAACAAGGTTATTCTTCGGCCGGACAGACGTAGCCCGACTTCGCAGCGCCCATGAATCCACTTGCCACGATAGTGCTGCTGCCCCTACTGGCAGGCACGTTGCTGTGTTTCGGCCTTGGCCGCGACAATTCGCCTGCCCGCCGGACGCTGACCGCCCTGGCGGCCGGCGGCGTCACCGTCGCCGCGCTGGCCTTGTTGCTGTCGCTCGCGCCGCAGATACTGGCCGGCCAGACATTGATCGCGCACACCGACTGGGTGCCGTCGCTCGGCCTGGCCATCGGCTGGCGACTCGACGGCCTGGCGCTCCTTTTCGCGCTGCTGATCACCGGCATCGGTCTGCTGATCGTCATTTACGCGCACTTCTATCTGGCGGCATCGGACCCGGCCGGCAAGTTCTACACGCTGCTGATGCTGTTCATGGCAGCCATGCTCGGTGTGGTCATGTCGGACAACATCATGCTGCTGGTGGTGTTCTGGGAACTGACCAGCGTGTCGTCCTTCCTGCTGGTTGGCTACTGGGGCCACAAGGAAGAGGCGAGGGCGGGTGCGCGCATGGCGCTGGCAGTCACCGGCGGCGGCGGTCTGGTCATGCTGGCCGGTTTCGTGCTGCTCGGCCAGGTTGCCGGCACCTATGAACTGAGCGAATTGCTGACACGCGGCGACATCATCAAGGCCGACCCGCTGTACCCGCTGCTGCTCGGGTTGATTCTGGTCGGCTGCTTCACCAAGAGCGCTCAGGTGCCCTTCCATTTCTGGCTGCCGGAAGCGATGGCAGCACCGACGCCGGTATCGGCCTACCTGCATTCGGCCACCATGGTGAAAGCCGGCGTGTTCCTGCTGGCGCGGCTCTATCCAGCGCTCGGCGGCACCGACCTGTTCGAGGGCGTGGTCGCCAGTTTCGGTCTGGCCACGGTTGCCTTCGCCGCCTGGGTGGCGATCTTCAAGCATGACATGAAGGGCCTGCTGGCCTACTCGACGGTCAGCCACCTCGGCTTCATCACCTTCCTGATCGGACTGGGCTCGCCGCTGTCGGCGGTGGCTGCGGTGTTCCACATCCTGAATCACGCCACCTTCAAGGCGGCGCTGTTCATGAGCGCCGGCATCATCGATCACGAAACCGGTACGCGCGACCTGCGCCGTCTCGGCGGGCTGTACCGGCTGATGCCCTGGACCGCCACGTTCGCCATGACGGCCGCCGCGGCGATGGCCGGCATCCCGCTGTTCAACGGGTTCCTGTCGAAGGAAATGTTCTTCCACGAAGCGGTCGAGTCGACGCTGCCGTGGGGCGTGGCCGTGCCGGTCATCGCCACCTTCGCCGGCATCTGTTCGATGGCCTACTCTGTGCGGCTGGTACATGCCACCTTCTTCAACGGCGCGCCGAAGGATCTGCCGCCGGATGCGCATCCGCACGACCCGCCGATCGGCATGCTGGCGCCGGTCGTGCTGCTGGCTGTGCTGTGTGTCATGGTCGGGGTCTTCCCTGCCGTGACCTATGGTCCGCTGGTTCAGGTCGCGGCCAGCGCGCTGCTCGGCACGGCGCCGCCCGAGTATCACCTGGCGATCTGGCACGGCTTCAACCTGCCGTTGCTGATGAGCGCCATCGCCGTGGCGGGCGGACTGGCGCTGTATTTCACGCTTCAGAAATCGTTCGGTCTGCCTGGCTACACACCGCAGCGCTGGTCCGGCAAAGCCAGCTTCACCTGCCTGATGGAAAGCCTGTTCGCCCTCTCCGGCCGGCTGACCGGCCGCATCGAAAACGGCTCACTCCAGCGATCGCTGGCGCTGATGGTGCTGCTGGTGCTGGCCATGGCAGCGGCGCCTTTCGGTGCCGCGGACAGTCTGCCCCGGGCCGGCAGCCGCACGCTGCTCGACGCACCGCCGCTGGCCATCGTCGTGTGGGCACTGCTGCTCGCGGCGGGCGCGGCACTGGTGTGGACGCACCACGCGCGCTTTCAGGCGGTCGTGCTGACCGGCGTCGTCGGCATGGTGACCGCGCTTACTTTCGTCGCACTGTCGGCGCCCGATCTGGCGTTGACCCAGCTGTCGGTCGAAGTGGTGTCTACCGTGCTGCTGCTGATGGGGCTTGCACTGCTGCCGCAGACCTCGCCGCGCGAATCGACGTCGCTGCGCTACGGCCGCGACGCCGCACTCGCGCTGGCCGCCGGCGGCGGCGTGGCGGCGCTGGCCTGGCTGATGCTCACGCGCGACCATTCGTCGATTTCCTGGTTCTTCCTCGACAACACCGTGCCCGGCGGCGGCGGCACCAATGCGGTGAACGTCATCCTGGTGGATTTCCGCGGCTATGACACCTTCGGTGAAATCACCGTGCTCGGTATCGCCGCGCTGGGCGCACTTGCGCTGCTCGACGGCCTGCGCGCGAAGCGGCCGACGGTCGATACCGCCGGGCGCGCATGGACCTTCGAACAGCAGCCGCTGTTGCTGCGGGTGGCTGCGCGCATCGTGCTGCCGCTGGCGCTGGTCGTTTCGGCCTACATCTTCTGGCGCGGCCACAACCTGCCCGGCGGCGGTTTCATCGCCGGTCTGGTCACCGCCGTTGCGCTGGTGCTGCAATTCATGGCGCTCGGGCAGGCGCGTGCCGAATCTGCGCTGCATGGCGCGGCCGGGCGGCGTTTCAGCCGCTGGATCGGCAGCGGTCTCGCGATCGCCGGGCTGACCGGTGTGGCCGCGTTCGTGTTCGGCAAACCTTTCCTGACCAGCGCGCACGGACACCCGACGGTTGCGGTGCTGGGCGAACTGCCGCTGGCCAGCGCAGCAGTGTTCGACCTCGGGGTGTACATCACCGTGGTCGGTGCAACGCTGCTGATGCTGTCGGTGCTGGGCGCCGCCAGCAAGGAGAGTCACGGATGAATGTGAGTATGGAGTTTCTGGTCGCCAGCGGCATCGGCTGGGTCACTGCCTGTGGCGTGTTCCTGATGCTGCGTGGCCGCAGCTTTCCGGTCGTGCTCGGCCTGACGTTGATCGGCTATGCGGTGAATGTGTTCATCTTTGCGATGGGCCGCCTGTGGACCGGTGCGCAACCCATCATCGGCAACGGCGAGGTGATCGCCGATCCGCTGCCGCAGGCACTGGTGCTGACCGCCATCGTCATCGGCTTCGCCACCACCGGCTTCGTCATCGAACTCGCGCTGCGCAGCCATCACGAGTCGGGTACCGACCAGGTCGACGGCAAGGAGCCCGGCGCATGAGCCTTGCCAGCCTGATTGCGCCGCATCTGCCGGTGCTCACCGTGCTGCTGCCGGCCTTCACCGCGATGCTGCTGGTGCTGATCGGCGACAGCCGCGAACGCCTGGTGCTGGCGCGGCGCATCGCGCTGGCGTCGGTCACGCTCGGCCTGCTGCTGGCGCTCAAGCTTGCGCTCGACGCACATGGCGGCGAGTTGCGCGTGTATCGCGTCGGCGACTGGCCGGCGCCGTTCGGCATCGTGCTGGTGATCGACCGGCTGTCGGCGCTGATGCTGGTGCTCACGCAGGCGGTCGCGCTGCCGGTGCTGCTGTATGCGAGCGGCGGCTGGGACAGTCACGGCCGGCATTTCCATGCGCTGATCCAGTTCCAGCTGATGGGTCTGTGCGGCGCCTTCGTCACCGGTGACCTGTTCAACCTGTTCGTGTTTTTCGAAGTGCTGCTGATCGCGTCGTATGTGTTGCTGGTGCACGGTCAGGGCAAGGAGCGCTTCCGCGTCGGCGTGCAGTACGTGGCGATCAACCTCGCCGCGTCGGCGCTGTTCCTGATCGGTGTGTCACTGATCTACGCTGTGACCGGCACGCTGAACATGGCCGATCTGGCGCAGCGCGTGCCGCTGGTCACCGGTGACGAGGCACTGGTGCTCAAGGCGGCGGCGCTTATCCTGCTGGTGGTGTTCGGTGTCAAGGCAGCCATGCTGCCGCTCTACCTGTGGCTGCCGGCGACCTATGCCGCGGCCAGTGCGCCGGTGGCGGCACTGTTCGCGCTGATGACCAAGGTCGGCGTGTACAGCATCGTGCGGGTGCACGGCGTCATTTTCGGTGCAGACGGTGGCGCCTCGGCGCTGGTGGCCGAGCCCTGGCTGCTGCCGCTGGCGCTGGGTACCAGCGCGCTGGCCGTGTTCGGCGCGCTGGCCGCGCAGACCCTGCCGCGGCTGGTGGCCTATTTGACGATCGCGTCGGTCGGCACGATACTCGCGTCGCTTGGCCTCTTCAGCACCGCAGCCTGGTCTGCCGCGCTGTATTACATGGCGCACAGCACGCTGGTCATCGCCGCGCTGTTCCTGCTGGTCGAACTGGTCGCTTCGCAACGCGGCGACGCCGACAGCCGGCTCGAAGCCGGTGCACCGGTGGCGCAGCCGGTCCTGCTCGGCCTGATGCTGCTGCTCGCCGCCGCCTCGGCCGCCGGCCTGCCGCCGCTGCCCGGTTTCATCGGCAAGCTGATGGTGCTGCAGGCGTCCAGCGGTCACGATGCGCAGGTGTGGATCTGGATCGTCGTGCTGTCGGTCGGTTTCCTGACGCTGATCGGGCTGGCGCGCGCCGGCAGTCTGCTGTTCTGGAGCACACGCCCTGAACTGGCGGGCACCGGTACCGCCGCGGGCGCCAGCAGCAAGCTGGTGCTCGCCACCATCGCGCTGCTGGTCGGCGGCGTTGCCATGACCGTGCTGGCCGATCCGCTCAAGCGCTACACCGATGCCGCGGCCGCACAGCTGACCGACCACCGTGCCTACGCGCTCGGCGTGCTGGGCGGCGAGGGTGTCGACACCACATTGCCCTATGTTTTCCCGCGACCGGCCGCAGGCGTGCCAGCGGGGCAGGGTACGGAAGGAGGGCCTTGATGGCGACCGGAACATCCCACCCGAAGCGCTGGCTGGCGTACCCTTTCATGTCCGCCATCATCGCGGCCAGCTGGCTGCTGCTGCAGCAGTCGCTCGCCGTGCCGCAGCTGATCACCGCCACGGTGTTTGCGCTGCTCCTGCCACGCGTACTGGCGGGTTTTCTCGGGCCACAGGTGAAGGTGTCGTCCTGGGCAACCGTCGTGCGCTTCGCCGGCATCGTGTTGTGGGACATCGTGGTGTCCAACATCACGGTTGCGAAAATCGTCCTCAATCCGGCGCGCGAGCCGCAGCCCGCCTGGGTGCCGGTGCCGCTGGACATCCGTCACCCGAACGGCATCGCGTTGCTGGCGACCATCATCACGACCACACCGGGCACGGTGTCCTGCGTGATCGACGAGGTGCGCCATGAAATCCTGGTGCATGCGCTCGACTGCAGCGAACCGGCTGCGATGGCGCAGGACATCAAGAACCGTTACGAACGACCGCTGCGGGAGATTTTCGAATGATGCCTCTGGCTCTCGACATTGCCGTGGCCGCCGTTGCACTGGCCATGCTGATGTGTGCATTCCGGCTGTTCCGCGGCCCGGAAGTGACCGACCGGCTGCTGGCGCTCGATACGCTCTACATCAATGTGGTGGCATTGGTCGTGCTGCTGGGCATCCGCCAGCAGACCGAACTGCTGTTCGAGGCGGCGCTGATCGTCGCCATGCTGGGTTTCGTGTCGACCGTGGCGCTGGCGCGCTATCTGACGCGCGGCGACGTGATCGAGTAAGGCATCTATATATGGACACCCTGCACCCACTGGTCGACGCCCTGATATCGCTGATGCTCGTCATCGGCGCGCTGTTCATGCTGGTTGGCGGCATCGGCCTCGTGCGCTTCGGCGATTTCTTCATGCGCCTGCACGCACCGACCAAAGCCACGACGCTGGGCGTTGGCGGCGTGCTGATCGCCGCCATGGTCCACAGCTGGGCCGGCGGCCGCTTCGGCGTGCCCGAACTGCTCATCACATTGTTCCTGTTCATTACCGCGCCCGTATCAGCCAATCTGATGGCCAAGGCCGCGCTGCACCTGAAGGTGCCATCGAAGGCAGGTCGTCCGGCAGGTATGGACGAGGGCGCGGCAGCCCCGGGCAAGCAAGGCTGAGCGGGCGAACGCCTCTTTACCTTTCACCTTGCCCGAATGGTTAAGTTCTGAAATTTACTGTTTTCAGAAGTAACAAGGCAGGCCTGCGTTTCGCCCGCAGCCCTGTGGCAGCGCCTCGCGGATTCTGGAAAGCCGGCTCGCCGTCACCTATCTTGTTTGTGGAGCGTGTTCACAGCGAACGGCCGTTCAGACGCCAGGTCTGCGCAGCGTCGCGCACCGACTCAGTGGCAAGACATACGGTGAACACGCTCTGGCAGGCCCGACACGCGAGGGGCCGACAACAAAAAAAGGAGATGACGTGATTACACCGTTTGCCGGCGGCTGCTCGTGCGGCGCCATCCGATATGAGTGCGCCGCCAGACCGCGGTTTTCCTGGAACTGCCACTGTCGTGACTGTCAGCGTGCCAGTGGCGCTGCCTACTGCCCGGTCATGTATGTCCCGAAAACTGCGCTCACGATCACCGGCCCTGCCGCGCGCTATGCCTCGCTGCATGCAGAAAGCGGGCGCCTGGTCAGTCGCGGCCTGTGCGGCGACTGTGGCTCGAACCTGTTCATCCTCGCCGATCTGGTGCCCGACCTGCAGGGTCTGTGGGCGGGCAGCCTCGATGATCCCGACATCTTCAGGCCACAGATCAATGTATGGACCCGCAGCGCACCCGTGTGGAGCACGCCCGATCCCACCCTCAAGAGCCTCGACACTGCACCGGACGAGACGCAGTTCGGCGCCCTGCTGCGCGACGCACTCGGCCATTGAACGCGCCGGCACGGGTCTGGCGATACTGCGGCCGACCCGTGCCGGCCGATGACTTCGAGGTCTGGTGACGCAGGTCGGCGAGCGTCGCCGACACTGTTCAGCACATCGCGCGCCGGTAAGTCACCACCAGCACATCGCGCCAGGCCGGTTTCGACGGGTCCAGCGGATGGATGGGCGTCACGCCGTGCAGCGCGCGCTGATCGTTCACCAGCGCGGCGTCGCACGGCGCAGTCAGCGTGAAGCTGTCCAGCGGATCGCCTTCGGGCGAGAAGATTTCGGTGGTGCCGCTCTCGACGTTCTCACGCCGCACCATCATCACCAGCACGAAATCGACGCCGTCGCGATGCACGCCTTCCGGCGTCGGCTTGCCGGCCCCGTCGGGCAGCGCCTCGATGCGGAACTGGTGCACCTCGATGTGCGCCGCCGCGCCCGGATGCAGGCGCTGGAACACGCCCAGACCGAGCCGGATCGCGGTCTGCATGGTCGCACCCTGCATCACCTCGGGCGCGATCGGTGCGAAATGCCGCGCGACGCCCCCGTTCAGGTTGTTGTAGTCGAGGCTCTGGTAATGCGGCTGAGGTGGCTCGAGCACCGCGTCGAGACTGTCGGCCGGCGCGCTCAGCACCGCATAACGCCGGCGGCGGTAGCGACCGCCGTCCGCCATGTAGGTATCGCGCTCCAGCGAGCCCCAGCTCGCGGCAAAGCGGTCCCAGTCGCTGTTCCAGCCTGCTTCGAGGCTGGCCAGACCGTTTTTCGTGTGATCGGCCGGCAGGAAGCAGAAATCATGCGTGGCGATGCATTCCGCGAGGGCATGCGGATCGTCGCCGTGAGTGGTGTGTGCGGGCATGAACGGGGCCGGGCGAAAAAACGCGAAGCCGCAGACGATACTCCGCGCGACCGGACAACGCATGTCCGCCGCCAATTAGAATCATGGCTTCGCCTGAAATGACGTCACATGCCCCGCTTCTGCGCCAACCTGTCACTGTTGTTCACGGAGCAGCCCTTCGCCGGGCGCTACGCCGCCGCCGCGCGCGCCGGCTTCACCGGTGTTGAATGCCACTTTCCTTACGGCGTGCCGGCCGAGGCACTGGCCGACGAATTGCAGGCCCACCAGCTCGAACAGGTCCTGTTCAATCTGCCCCCCGGCAACTGGGCTGCCGGCGAGCGCGGCATCGCCTGTCTGCCGGACCGGGTGGATGAATTCGAAGCGGGCGTCGGGCAAGCACTCGACTACGCGCGCGTGCTGAATTGCCGGCGCATCAATTGCCTGGCCGGTCTGGCGCCGGACGGCGCGGACCGCGCGGAGTTGCTCGCCGTGATGGAACGCAACGTACGCTTCGCTGCGCGCGCGCTGTCGCGCGAAGGCATCGAACTGATGGTCGAACCGATCAATACACGCGACATGCCGGGCTTCCTGCTGAACCATTCGGCCGAAACGCTGGCACTGATCGAACGGGTCGGCGAGCCGAACGTGAAGCTGCAGTACGACGTCTATCACATGCAGATCATGGAAGGCGACCTCGCCCGCACGCTGCAGCGCGAACGCGCGCGCATCGGCCACGTACAGATCGCCGACAACCCCGGCCGTCACGAACCGGGCACCGGCGAAATCAATTACCCCTTCCTGTTCAAGTGGCTCGATCGCATCGGCTACGCCGGCTGGGTCAGCGCCGAATACCTGCCGGCCGGCGACACGGCGGCGGGCCTGGGCTGGATGCAGGCTGACGGCCGCGACGGAGGGTGACTGACCGAGTGCGTTGTTGGGCATCGCTGCGCTCACCCCAACCTACGGTGTTGTGCGGTGTCGTGACGTGTCGTTATGCATCGCTTCGCTCACGCCAACCTACGAACCCCACCGCCCTCCCCACGCTGGGGCGGGTCGAGCGCGGCGATGCCCGGTACCCGCCTTGCACATGTCCGCACCCTATGTAGGTTGGGGTGAGCGCAGCGATGCCCAACACTGCCCTCCCCGACCTTCGCACCCACCGCAGGTCGAGCCGGTCGAGGCAATGCCCGACAACCCCACCCGGTCGATCCAGCGCCCTACTTCACCGCGTTCGGGAAGAACAACTGCTGGCCGTCGATCTTGTAGTCGGCAATGGCGGTCTGGCCTTCGGCCGACACGACCCAGTCGATGAAGGCCTGACCGTCGGCTTTCTTGACGTGCGGGTGCTTGTCCGGATTGACCAGGATCACGCCGTACTGGTTGAACAGGCGCTTGTCGCCTTCAACCGACACGGTCAGGTCGGCGCGGTTCTTGAACGACAGCCAGGTGCCGCGGTCGGCCAGGATGTAGGCGTTCATCGATGCCGCGGTGTTCAGCGCCGGGCCCATGCCGGAGCCGGTGTCGCGGTACCAGGCGCCCTTCGCCGCGTCGAGGTCGACGCCGGCCGCCTTCCACAGCCGCAGCTCGGCGGCGTGCGTGCCGCTCTTGTCGCCGCGCGACACGAAAGGCGCCTGCGCCGCCTGGATGCCTTTCAGCGCTTCGGTGATGTCCTTGCCGCCACCGACCTTCGCCGGGTCCGACTTCGGACCGACCAGGATGAAGTCGTTGTACATGACCTCCTGGCGCTTCACGCCGAAGCCCTCGGCGATGAATTTCTCCTCCGCCACCTTGTCATGCACGAACACGACGTCGGCATCGCCGCGGCGTGCCATGTCCAGCGCCTGGCCGGTGCCCAGCGCGACCACGCGCACTTCGATGCCGGTCTTCGCCTGGAACGCCGGCAGCAGATGTTTGAACAGTCCGGACTGTTCGGTCGAGGTGGTCGACGACACGGTGATGAAGCGGTCGGCTGCGCTGGCGAACGGGGTGCCCATCGCGATGGCGGCAGCCACTGCGGAGGTGATGAAGGAACGGCGGATCAGGTCCATGAGAGCTCTCCTCTGAGGTAATTCCCGGCTTCGGCCGAGCGTGGTGATGCAAAAAATTCAGCGACCGGCGTGTGTTCGGTGATGCGGCCGGCGTCGACGAACACGATGTCGTCGGCCAGTCGACGCGCCTGACCGAGATGATGGGTGACCATGACGATGCTGCAGCCTTCGTCGGCGATGACGCGGATCAGCCGCTCGACTTCGGCCGCTGCACCGGGATCGAGACTGGCGGTCGGCTCGTCGAGGAACAGCACGCGCGGGCGCAGTGCCCATGCGCGCGCCAGCGCGGCGCGCTGCTGCTCGCCGCCAGACAGCACGCGCGCCGGCCGGTCGGCCAGCGCGGTCAGACCGACACGCTCGAGCACGTCGCGCGCGCGCGCGCGGCGGGCGGCCGCCGGAACGCCGGCCAGATCGAGCGCATAGATGACGTTGTCGAGCACACTGCGCCGCAGCATGACCGGCCGCTGGAACACCATGGCCTGCGCCGGGCGGCCGCTGCCGCCGTTCCACAGGATGCGGCCGGCGCTCGGTTCGATCAGCCCGTGCATCAGACGCATCAGCACGCTCTTGCCGGCGCCGTTGGGACCGAGGATGAGCGTGCGCCGCCCTGCTTCGATGCGCAGCGACACGTCTCGGATCAGCGTGCGGTCGCCGGCGTCGTAGCGCAGTGCGTCGAGCGTGATCAGTGCGTCAGCCATGGCGACGTACCGCCCATTCGCGCACCGCGTGCGCCAGCGCATTGAGCAGCAGCACGATGGCAATCAGGATGAAACCGAGCGCCAGCGCCAGCGGCAGGTCGCCCTTGCTGGTTTCGAGCGCAATGCTGGTGGTCATGACGCGGGTGACGCCGTCGATATTGCCGCCGACGATCATCACCGCACCCACCTCGGCCACCGCCCGGCCGAGTCCGGCCAGCACTGCGGTGCTGAGCGAGAAACGGGTATCGACCAGCAGGGTGAAGGCGGCACGTGGCGTCGAGGCACCGAGCGATCGCAGTTGTTCTTCGTAGTCGCGCCACGCGTCGGCGACGATCTGGCGCGACAGTGCGGCGACGATGGGGGTGATCAGTACCACTTGGGCGATCACCATCGCGGTCGGTGTGAACAGCAGGCCGAAAGATCCGAGCGGGCCGGCGCGCGACAGCAGCAGGTAGACAAGCAGCCCGATGACCACCGGCGGCAAGCCCATCAGGCCGTTCAGGATGACGGTCAGCGGCTTGCGACCGGGAAAGCGCCCGACCGCCACCGCCGCGCCGATCGGCAGACCGACGCAGGATGCAAGAAACACGGCCGTCAAGCTGACCTGCAGGCTGAGCGTCACGATGCCCAGCAGTTGTGCATCGCCGGCGAGCACCAGCCCGCCTGCGGTCACGAAGCTTTCGCTGAGCGTGCTCATGCCTGTCCGGATGCCGACGCGCCCGTTTGCAGGCGCTTCAGTCCGTCAGTCACGCGTCGCCAGCGAAATCCCATTATCTGCATTCGGAAACACATAAGATCGCGGACGCTATCGCTCGACGACAAGGTTTCCTATATGTCTGGAATTTCCGTAACAACCCCTCGGCTCGGGATCGAGTGGGATTTCGGTCCCGATGCACCGGCCGGCATCGGCCGGCTGTTGTCATTGCTCGCGGCGATCGAGACAACAGGGTCGATCGCCGGCGCGGCGCGCCACATCGGATTTTCGTATCGCAACGCCTGGGGGCTGATCAACGCCTGGCAGGGGTACTTCGGCCAGACGCTGATTTCGACCGCGCGCGCAAGTGGCTCGACGCTGGACGACTTTGCCCGCCACTTGCTGGCCGTCGACCGCGACGCCCGGCAGTCGCTCGCTGCCGCGTTGCACACGGCCAGCCAGCCGATGCGCGAACTGCCGCTGCAGTCATCCGGTGGCGTAGCAGGCGCACTGCGCATCGCCGCCAGCCATGATCCGCTGCTGAACGACCTGATCCGCCAGCTGCGCCACGACGGCCGGAGCGCAACCTTGAGCACGCATGGCAGTCTGGAATCGCTGCTCGCGCTGGCAGCACGCCGCTGCGACATCGCCGGCTTTCACTGTCCGATCGGCGAACTCGGTCGCGACATCTGGACGCTCTACCTCGCGCAGCACGGCTTGCCGCGGCTGCGTCTGCTCGGCTTCGCGCGCCGCACGCAAGGTTTGATCCTCGCCCGCGGCAATCCAAGGGGGGTGCGCGGGCTGAGCGATCTGTCGCGTGCCGACCTGCGCTTCGTGCATCGTCAGCCCGGCGCCGGCACGCGGCTCGCATTCGACCAGCTGGCGCGCCAGGCCGGACTCGATACGCGGGCACTGAACGAGGGTGACGAAGAGCACACCCATGCCGCGGTGGCGGCACTGATCGCCAGTGACGAGGCGGATGCGGGCCTGGGCCTCGAGGCCTTCGCGCGACGGCTGGGCCTGGAGTTCCTGCCGCTGTTCGAGGAAATGTACTTTCTGGCGCTGCGTGACGGCCCGGCCTCGCGCCGCACGCTGGACGTGTTGGGCAGCCTGCTGCGCCAGCCGGACTGGCAGGCGCGCGCGCAGGAAATGAGCGGTTATTCGCTCGACGAGGCAGGCGTCGAATACGACGTGCCGGAGGCCGAACGACTGCTGTTCGGCCATTGATGCCCTGCCCGTCAGCGCTGGCTGTCGCGGGTCTGCAGCAGCCGCGCGCGCACCGGGTGGTCGCCCGGCAACAGTTCGACCAGCCGCTCCACCGCGTCGACCGCCTCGGGTGACTGACCGAGATGGGTCAACAGCAGGTCGGGGTCGTCGATGCGGAAGATGGCATCAGACAGTCGTGATTCGAGGCAGTCGCGCCAGGTGCGCAGCAGCGGGCTTTCGGTGCGCGGCAGAAAATCGCCGCGGTAACCGGCCAGCGCTGCTTCGACGCGACCCGCATTCAGCGCCTGTTCCAGATCCATGAAGTCGGCCTGCCAGTTCACCAGCAATCGATACGGGCGCGAGCCGATGGCGCCGCCGAGCCGTTCACGCAATTGCGACACTTCGGTCTTCAGCGTGGCCACGCCGACTGTGCGGTCGCCGTAGATGGCCGCGTGCAGCCGTTCCAGATCCATCCCTTCCGGATGCAGTGCCAGCAGGCAGAGTATTTCCATCTGTCGCGGCGACAGCGGCAGCACCTTGCCGTGTATCGAGGCCTGGGGTGTGCCGAGCATGCGCAGGCGCAGCACCGGCGCCTGGCTGACCCCCTGCAGGGCTTGCGAAACGCGCTCGGCGAAACGCTCGACCGCATGCAGCGCCAGTGGCGAATGGCGGTTCCAGGTGGTCGACAGATCGACCACGCCCATCACCTCGCCGCTGATCGTGTCGCGCACCGGGGCGGCGTAGCACACCCAGTCCTGCACCGCCGGAATGAAATGTTCAGCCGAAAAGACGCTGGCCGGGCGACGATGACGCAGCGCCAAGGCCAGCGCATTGGTGCCGACAGAACGTTCGTCCCAACGGCCGCCGGGCACGAAATGCACGCGCTCGGCGCGGGTGCGCATGCTGCGGCTGCAGCCGGTCCACAGCAGACGGCCATCGGCGTCGCTGACCGCTGCCACCATGCCGCTTTCGATCGCCACCGTTTCCAGCTCGTCGACGCAGGCGACCAGCGCCTGACCGTAGGCGGAACCGGTCCAGTCCGGTGCGGTGTCGTCGAGCGGTGCCGCCGAGCAGGTTTCGGACACGGCTTCGCGCGAGCGTTGCCACGAGCCGGCAATGTCCATGCCCACCACGACGATGTGTTCGCCGGTGCTGCGCTCACCGCGCCGCAGCGATTCGATGCGCCGCCGGCGATCCGCCAGACGGCCAGACGTATTGCTCACAAGTTCTCCTCCACCTACCGGATACCTACCCCGCACGAACTAGCGTGCGGGCCGACCCTGTGTTCTTGTGCCGCGCATTCGACGTCGGCCGCAGGGCAACCGATCATTCGAGGAGACAGATCATGCGCTACGCCGACCCCGGTCAACCCGGTTCGAAACTCACTTTCAAGGCCCGCTACGACAATTTCATCGGCGGCCAGTGGGTACCGCCGGTTGAAGGTCAGTACTTCGACAACACCACGCCGGTGACCGGCAAGGTGTTCTGTCAGGTCGCCCGCTCCCAGGCCGCTGATATCGAACTGGCGCTGGACGCCGCCCACAAGGCGCGCGAAGGCTGGGCGCGCACTGCGCCGGCGCAACGTGCCGCCCTGCTGTTCAAGATCGCAGACCGCCTCGAAGCCAACCTCGAGTTGCTGGCCGTCGCCGAAACCTGGGAAAACGGCAAACCTGTGCGAGAAACCCTGGCGGCCGACATCCCGCTCGCCATCGACCACTTCCGCTACTTCGCCAGCTGCATCCGGGCACAGGAAGGTGCGCTTTCGGAAATCGACGAAACCACCGTTGCCTATCATTTCCATGAACCGCTGGGCGTTGTCGGCCAGATCATTCCGTGGAACTTCCCCATCCTCATGGCGGCGTGGAAAATCGCGCCGGCACTGGCTGCGGGCAACTGCATCGTGATGAAGCCGGCGGAACAGACCCCGGTCAGCCTGCTCGTCCTGATCGAACTGATCCAGGACCTGCTGCCACCCGGCATCCTGAACATCGTCAACGGTTTCGGTATCGAAGCCGGCAAGCCGCTGGCCACCAACAAGCGCATCGCCAAGATCGCCTTCACCGGGGAAACTACGACCGGGCGACTGATCATGCAATATGCTTCCCAGAACATAATCCCCTCGACCGTGGAACTGGGTGGCAAGTCGCCGAACGTGTTCTTCGACGACGTGATGGACGCCGACGACGACTACTTTGACAAGTGCCTTGAAGGTTTCGCGATGTTCTCGCTGAACCAGGGTGAAGTGTGCACCTGCCCGAGCCGTGCGCTGGTCCAGGAAAACATTGCTGACAAGTTCATCGAGCGCGCCATTGCACGCGTGAACAAGGTGCGCGGCGGTCATCCGCTGGACACCGACACCATGATCGGCGCCCAGGCCAGTTCCGACCAGCACGAAAAGATCCTGTCCTACATCGACATCGGTCGCAAGGAAGGCGCGGAAGTGCTGACCGGCGGCAGCGTGCGCAAGGAAGAGGAAGCGGGCGGCTACTACATCCAGCCGACCGTGCTGAAGGGACACAACAAGATGCGCGTGTTCCAGGAAGAAATCTTCGGGCCGGTGCTGGCGCTGACCACCTTCAAGGACGAAGCCGACGCACTGGCCATCGCCAACGACACGCTGTACGGTCTGGGTGCCGGCCTGTGGTCGCGTTCGGTACATCGCACCTATCGCATGGGCCGCGCCATCCAGGCGGGCCGGGTGTGGACCAACTGCTATCACCTGTACCCGGCGCATGCCGCGTTCGGTGGCTACAAGCAGTCGGGCATCGGCCGCGAAAACCACAAGATGATGCTCGACCACTACCAGCAGACCAAGAACCTGCTGGTGAGCTACTCGACGAAGGCGCTCGGATTCTTCTGATTCCGCGCGGGGTGGCTCATTCCGGATCGCCGCGGTAAGGTGAGCCGGATCGATGAAGAGGCGGACGGTGCAGATCGTTCGCCTCTTCGTACATCCGGGACTGTATCATTCATACAAATCTATTTTTAAACATAAAGTTGTGTAGGATATCTCGATTCAACTTCATGTTTTGCGAGGGAACATCATGGTGACCCGCGTCTCTGCAACACCGCTGGCGCTGGACTGGATAGACCGGCTGGCGCGCAAACATGGCCCGTTGATGTTTCATCAGTCAGGCGGCTGCTGCGACGGCAGTGCGCCGATGTGCTACCCGCAGGGAGAGTTCACGCTCGGCAGTTCCGATGTGCAACTGGGCGAGATCGGCGGCATGCCGTTCTGGATGAGCGAATCGCAGTTCGAGTACTGGCAGCACACCCATCTGATCATCGACGCGGTGCCCGGACGGGGCGCCGGCTTTTCGATCGAATCACCGGAAGGCATCCGCTTCCTGACCCGCTCGCGGCTGTACGAACCGCACGAGGAAGCCGAACTGGTGTTGCTGGGTGCGCCCGCACATGGCTGACGCCGCGCCCGGAAGGCCTCAATCCGCCTGCAGGAAGCGCTCGACCAGCCGCGTCCAGTACGCCACACCGAGCGGAATGACCGCATCGTTGAAGTCGTAGCGCGGGTTGTGCAGCATGCAGCCGCCGCCTTCTTCATGGCCCGGGCGCGACCCGGCATCCGGCCCGCCGCCGTTGCCGAGCCAGATGTAGCAACCGGGCTTGCATTCGAGCATGTAGGCAAAATCCTCCGCGCCCATGCTGGGCGGGTAGTCGGTACGCACGCAGGCGTCGCCCAGCAGTTCACGCCCCACGGACGCACAGAATGCCGCCTCGGCCGAGGTGTTCACCGTCGGCGGATAGCCGCGCCGGTAGCTGACCGCAACCGCTACGCCGTGCGCCGCCGCCACACCTTCGGCAACACGCCGGATACCGGCTTCGAGCTGGTCGCGCACCTCGGGTGAAAACGCGCGCGCCGTGCCACGCAGCGTGGCCGACTGCGGAATGACGTTGTAGGCCTCGCCAGCATGGAACTGCGTGATGCTGACCACGCCGCAGTCGACCGGCGACACATTGCGCGACACGATGGACTGAAGCGCCTGCACGATGGCCGCCCCGGCCAGTACCGGATCGGCGCCCAGATGCGGCATCGCGGCGTGCGCGCCACGACCTTCGATGACGATTTCGATCTCGTCGCTGCTGGCCATGGCCGGCCCGTCATGCACCGCCATTTCGCCGACCGGAAGGCCGGGCCAGTTGTGCAGGCCGAACACCGACTGCATCGGAAAACGCTCGAACAGGCCGTCGGCGATCATCGCCGCCGCACCGCCCCTGCCCTCCTCGGCCGGCTGGAAGATGAAATTCACGGTGCCGTCGAAACAGCGGGTCGCCGCCAGATATTCGGCCGCCGCCAGCAGCATCGCGGTATGGCCGTCGTGACCGCAGCCGTGCATGCGTCCGGTATGGGTCGAACGATGGGCGAAGGTGTTCTGTTCGGTCATCGGCAGCGCATCCATGTCGGCGCGCAGGCCGATGGTCGCCTTGCCGTTGCCGGCGCGCAGCACGCCGACCACTCCGGTGCGACCGATGCCCTCATGCACCTCGATGCCGGACGCGCGCAGCGTACGCGCCACGACGGCGGCGGTGCGCGTTTCCTCGTAAGCCAGTTCCGGGTGGGCATGCAGGTCGCGCCGGATCGACGTCCAGCGCGCATGACGCTCGCCGAGTGCCTCGACCAGCGGATGCGGACTGCTGTCGGCGCGGCTCACTGCAATGTCCTCACTGCAATGTCCTCACTGCAATTCCTCGACTTCGGAAAACATCGCCGCCTGTCCGCAGAACTGGCCGTCGGCATCGAGCACCTTCCACACCGTGGCGTGGCTGATGCGGAACAGCGTACCGTCGCGGCGCACCCGCACGCCGCAGTAGTCGCTGATGTAGCCCTGCTGGGTCACCATTTCGAGCAGGCGGGCCCGCTCGTCGCGTTCCGGCTCGCGCGCCGACAGGCGCGATGGCAGCGTGACGAATTCGTCCCACGGGTAGCCGAACAGCCGCTGTGCGAACAGGTTGGCGTAATTGAATACCGGATCCGGCTGGGTGCCGTGAGATACCAGGGCGAAGTGCGCGTTGTACAGCGTGAGCGAATCCGACGGCAGCCGCTGGCCGGTCAGGCGCTCGAAGCTCTCGGCCAGCAGCCGGCTGTGTTCGCGCAGGAACTTGTGATCGGGCATCACGCTCATGAAGCGAACGATACCATCGCCACCATGCGTCACGATCTCATCACCCTGCGCCCGGAAGGGCTTTATTGCCCGGCCGGCGATTTCTACATCGACCCGTGGCGACCGGTCGATCGCGCCGTCATCACCCATGCCCACGCCGACCATGCGCGCACCGGTCACCGCCGCTATCTCGCCAGTGCCGAAGGCGAGCGGGTGCTGCGCGCACGGCTGGGCGACATCGCATTGCAGACACTGAGGTACGGCGAGCGCATATATATTGGGGATGCGGCGGTGTCGCTGCATCCGGCCGGCCATGTGCTCGGTTCGGCGCAGGTCAGGGTCGAAGTCGCGGGCGAGGTGTGGGTCGCCTCGGGTGACTACAAGCTTGAGCCGGATGCGACCTGCACGGCGTTCGATCCGGTGCGAGCGCATGCCTTCATCAGTGAATCCACCTTCGGTCTGCCGATCTACCGCTGGCCGGCTCAGGACGTACTGCTGGCCGAACTGAACGAATGGTGGCGCGGCAACGCCGACGCCGGACGCGCCAGCGTGGTGTTCGCCTACGCCTTCGGCAAGTCGCAGCGCATCCTCGCCGGCCTCGATCCGGCGATCGGCCCGATCGTGTGCCACGGCGCGGTCGAGGCGCTGAACCGCGCCTACCGCGACAGCGGCGTCGCCCTGCCCGCCACCGCCATGGTGTCGGACGGACTGGACGCTGTGGCGCTGCGCCGTGCGCTGGTGCTTGCACCGCCCTCGGCGCAGTCCACCCCGTGGATGAAGCGCTTCGGCGACTACGCCGACTGTTTCGCGTCAGGCTGGATGCAGGTGCGCGGCGCGCGCCGGCGGCGCGGCGTCGATCGCGGCCTCGTGATGTCGGACCACGCCGACTGGCCCGGGCTGCTGAGCGCCATCGGCGCCACCGGCGCCTCGCGCGTCATCGTCACCCATGGCCATGTCCAGCCGCTGGTGCGCTGGCTGACCGAACACGGCATCGAAGCCGGCGCCTTCGCGACCGCCTTCGGCCAGGATGCAGATGACGACGCGGCCGCGCCGGAATCAGCTGCGACGGCTGCCTCGCAACGCGAGGCCGAGGGCGGCCAGACCGGCGACGAACATGCCGCCGGCTGACGGTTCGGGTACTGCGGTGATCTGCGTGACGAAATAGGCCGATCCGGGACGACCGGCCGACCAGTCCGCGTAGTAGGCCCAGATCGCTTCGGCCTCGGCGTCTATCGATGGGCGCTGCCCCCAGATCTGCAAGCCGGGCGCGTTCGCGCCGAGCGACACGGGCTGCGCGGTGGCGCTGGCAAAGCCGGTTTCGCCGACCGTCCAGTCCAGCGTGTTCGTCAGCAGCGAGGTGGTGCCGTTGGCGAACGTGAAGCCATCGCCGGTGATGTCGAAATGGCCGACGAACATCGCCGGCCCGCTGACGTTGTAGGCCTCGACCAGCAGATAGACGCTCTGCCCCGGCGCCAGCGCAAAACCGGAAAACGATTCGGTCGGCCCCCACGATGAAGACTTGGTTGTGACCAGTTCGTCGATCGTGGCTGTCAGATCGGCGGACAGATAGATCTTCAGGCTGTCGTCGGCGGTGTAGCTGCCGGCCAGCGTGGCCGCCTGGGCCTGCATGACGCCGGCAGCGACGAGTGCGACAGGGAGTGCGCGAAGGCGCGAAACGTATCGGATCACGGAAATTATCCTTTCTCGATGGTGATGAACCTGTTCGATCATCGTTGAAGCAAATAGTGAGCCGAAGCAGCAAGTTGATGATTAAAGGACGTATTGCCGAGGCGCAGGAACGGCGCGTGCGCGCGCTGTAAGGACGGCCGACATCGGATCAATGGTTGACGCGGCAAGTCGGCAGTCCGGCTGAGCCCTTCATGGCGGCCGCCCGCGTCAGGTAGTCCGAAAGAACCATCGGTCGTCATCAGCCGGAAATGCATGTGCGGCACCGTCCGCGTTCTTTCACGCGCTCCGGGTCTTTCCATGTTCCGCTCCTGTCTTGCGGCCGCCATCGCCCTGATTTCAACGGGCTCGGCGTCAGCCGCCATCACTCAACTTGACCTGGCCGACTACCGCCTGGTCGCCACCCATGACCTGCCGTCGGTTCAGGCGTCCGAAGCGTCAGCCGTCACGTGGAACTGGGACACCGATACGCTGTTCGTGCTCGGCGACGAAGGCGACTATGTCGTCGAGGTGAACAAGCTGGGTCAGCAGATCAGTTCGATGAACCTGTTCGGCTTCGACGACACCGAGGGGCTGAGCTATGTCGGCAACGGGCAGTTCGTTCTCGTCGAGGAACGGCTTCAGGACGTCTATCGCTTCAGCTACACGGCGGGTGGTGCGATCGGTCGCAACGCGACGCCTGCGGTGTCGGTCGGTCCGACGGTCGGCAATGTGGGGCTGGAAGGCCTGTCATACGACCCGCTGAGCGGCCGCTTCATCATCGTGAAGGAAAAGACGCCGCAGGCGGTGTATGACGCGGCGCTTGACTTCACCACCGGCGTGGCCTCCGTGACCGAACTGGTGCCGCCGGCGAACCAGTTCGCACGCCTGTTCGACACGCTGGACCTGTCCGACGTGCAGACGCTGACCACCGTCGCGTCGCTGCGCGGCACCGCAGACCAGGACAACCTGCTTATCTACAGCCAGGAAACGCCGCGCCTGATGGAAGTCACGCGCAGCGGCGAGGTGCTGAGCCAGTTCGACTTTTCCGCCATCGCCGATGACGCCGAAGGCGTCACCATCGACGGCAACGGCGTCATCTACATCGTCGGCGAAACCCCGCGCCTTTATGTACTGGCGCCGATCGCCGCCGTGCCCGAACCCGAAGGCTGGGCGCTGCTGCTGGCCGGTCTCGGCCTCATCGGCACCGCCGCCCGCCGCCGTCTGTCCTGATCCATTCAATCCAGCAAGGAGGTCACACCATGAACAAGCTTCTCGCAGCACTGCTCGTCGCAGGTTTCGCTTCGCAGGCCCAGGCCGATGTCCGCATCACCGAATGGATGTACTCAGGCGGCAGCGGTGAATTCATCGAATTCACCAACCTGGGTACCTCGGCGGTCGATTTCACGGGCTGGAGCTATGACGACGACAGCCGGACACCCGGTGTATTCAGCCTCAGCGCCTTCGGTCTGGTTGGCGCAGGCGAATCGGTCATCATCACCGAAACCGAAGCAGCGACCTTCCGTCTCGACTGGCGCCTTGCCGACAGCGTCAAGGTGCTGGGCGGCTACACCAACAACATCGGTCGCGCCGACGAACTGAACCTGTTCGACGGCGCAGGTTCGCTGGTCGATCGTCTGACCTATGGCGACAATGCCGCAGCAGGCGGCCCGCGTACCCAGGAGGTCAGCGGCCGCGCCACCTCGGCCGCCGCACTGGGCGCCAACAATGCGACGCTGTGGGTGCTGTCGTCGATCGGCGATGTCGAAGGCTCCTACCGCTCGCAAAGCGAGGCCATCGGCAGCCCGGGCCTGACCTCGTTCGCCGCACCGGTGCCGGAAGCCGATACCTGGGCGATGCTGCTGGCCGGTCTGGGCCTGCTTGGCTTCATGGCCCGCCGTCGCGCCTGATCGTCGCGTACGCAGCCAGACGCCGGCCGCTGGCCGGCGTTTTTCGTCGACTGACCGACTCGCGAACCGCTGCACCGGCACGCCATCAAAGCGGCGTCTCCCGGTTACGATGACCCGATGCAGCGTTTCGCCGCCCTTTACCTGTCGCTCGACAGCAGCACCTCGACCCGCCATCGCGTGCAGGCGATGCAGGACTATTTCGCGCAGGTGCCGGCGGAAGACGCCGCGTGGGCGGTGTACTTCCTGGCCGGCGGCAAGCCGCGCCAGGCGGTGGGCACGCGCGTGCTGCGCGAAACCGGCGCGCGGGCCGCCGGCATGCCGGACTGGCTGTTCGACGAATGCTACGAGGCGGTCGGCGATCTGGCGGAAACGCTGGCGCTCATCCTGCCGCCACCGCGAGCCGTCACCGACCTTCCGCTGCACCACTGGGTCGGCGTGCTGGGTGCGTTGCGCGCCTCACCCCCCGACGAAAAGCCCGACTCGTTGATTGACGCCTGGCAGGTGCTGGGCAGCGGCGAGCGCTTCCTGTTCAACAAGCTGATTACCGGCGCGCTGCGAGTCGGCGTGTCGCGCCTGCTGGTCACGCGGGCGCTGGCGGCGTTTGCGCAGGTGCCGGCCGAACTCGTTGCGCAGCGCCTCATCGGCTATCTGGCGGCCGACCCGGCGCGCAGCGGCATGGGTGCGGCGCGCTTCGCCGCGCTGGTGGCGCCGGCGGGCGACGACGAAACCGGCATGCAGCCCTACCCCTTCTTCCTTGCCCATCCGCTGCACACCGGTCCCGCCGAGTCGCTCGGAGAGGCCGCCGACTGGCTCGCCGAGTGGAAATGGGACGGCATCCGCGCCCAGCTGGTGCGCCGTGATGGCCAGGTCGCGCTGTGGTCGCGCGGGGAAGAACTGATCAGCGAGCGCTTTCCGGAACTGATGGAAGCGGCTGCCGCCTTGCCGGACGGCTGCGTGCTCGACGGCGAAGTGCTCGCCTGGCGTGGCGACGCACCGCTGCCGTTCGCGCAGCTGCAGACCCGCATCACCCGCAAGCGGCTCACGCGCCGCCTGCTCGACGACGTGCCGACCGTGTTCATGGCGTACGACCTGATCGAACACGTCGGCGCGGACCTGCGTGCCCAGCCGCAATCGGCACGGCGCGCGCGACTGGACGTGCTTCTGGCCGGGCTGGCAACGCCGGTGCTGCGCCTGTCGCCGGTGCTGCGCGGTGACTGGCCCGCGCTGGCCGCCGAGCGGGATCGTGCCCGCGAGCACGGTGTCGAGGGCCTGATGCTCAAGCGCGCCGACGCGCCCTACGGCATCGGCCGCACCAAGCTCGATGCGCGCGGCCAATGGTGGAAATGGAAGCTCGACCCGTACAGCATCGACGCGGTGCTGATCTACGCCCAGCGCGGCCACGGCCGGCGCGCCGGGCTGTACAGCGACTACACCTTCGCGGTCTGGTCGGTCGCGGCCGACGGCACGCGCACACTGGTGCCGTTCGCCAAGGCCTATTCCGGTCTGTCGGACACCGAAATGCGAGAGATCGACGCCTTCATCCGCAGCCACACGATCGAACGCTTCGGCCCGGTCTGTTCAGTCACGCCCGAACTGGTGTTCGAACTGGGTTTCGAAGGTATACAGCCATCGCCCCGCCACAAGTCGGGCATCGCGGTGCGCTTCCCGCGCATGCTGCGCCGGCGGCTGGACAAGCGAGCGGCCGAGGCGGATACGATCGACGCGCTGCGCGCGCTGATCGGGTCACCCACCGCTGCGCAGATCGTCAAGCCAGGCTGACACCGGGTTGGCTGAGCCGGCGTCATGGGCTACCTTTGCGCCATGAGCACCCTGTACGGCATTGATTTCACCTCTTCCCCGTCGTCGCGCAAACCGGTCACCGTGGCCTGCGGTCACGTAGCAGACGATGGCGTCCTGATCCTCGAATCGATCGAACGACTGCCCGCATGGAGCGCCTTCGAGGCCTTCCTGATGCGGCCCGGTCCGTGGCTGGGGGCGTTCGATTTTCCGTTCGGCCTGCCGCGCGAATCGGTGCTGGAACACGGCTGGCCGACCGACTGGGCCGGCATGGTACGTGCGGTTTCCCTGCTTTCCCGGAATGAATTCAAGGCCTTGGCCGATGCGGAACGGGCGCCGCGGGCGGTCGGGCAGAAATACACCCATCGCGCGACGGACCGGCCGGCGGGCTCGCACAGCCCGATGAAATTCGTCAATCCGCCGGTCGGCTGGATGTTTCAGGAAGGTGCGCGCCGTCTGCTCGAGGCCGGCGTGCACCTGCCCGGCATGCATGGCGGCGATGGCGCGCGCGTGGCGCTGGAGGCCTACCCGGGCTGGCTGGCGCGCAGCATCGTGCCGGCCTCGTACAAGAGCGAATCGGCCATTGGTCAGACGCAGGCGAGGCTGGCCAACCGCATGCTCATCATCGAGGCGTTGCAGCGCGGCGCGCACCCGCTGGGCATCGTCCTGCGCTGCGACGACACTGCGCTGCTCGATGCGATGGCCACCGATGGCACCGGCGACCTGCTCGACTGCGTGCTGTGCCTGGTCGAAGCGGCCTGGGCCTGGACACGGCGCGATGCCGGCTACGGGTTGCCGTTGCAGATCGATCCGGTGGAGGGGTGGATTGTCGGCGTCCAGCCGGCCAGTGCCCCGGACGGACGGCAGCACTGAGCAGGAGCACGGCGGGGTTTGTGGGAGCGGCGTCCTCGCCGCGATGCGCACTCGGCACAGCGATGGTCGCGGCACTGATCGCGGCGAGGACGCCGCTCCCACAGCCCGAGCGCCCGCAACCCAGCATGGTCGCCGTCGCCTGGGGGAGCGCTACTGACCGAGCACCTTCTGTACCAGTGGATGCTGCACGCGGCGCTCGGCGGAAATCGCATAGAAGTGCTCGACCACTTCGTCGCAGCGACCGAGCAGCTGCAGGCCGCGCTGGCCGGTGAGTTCGTCGTGCGACCACTCGGTCGCCGGAAATGCACCCAGACCGCTTTCGCCGAAGGTGGCCAGCAACGCGCTGTCCTCGAATTCGCCCGCCACACGCGGGCGCAGCGACTTGCGATCGAACCAGTCGTCGATGCGGGCGCGCACCGCGGCGTGGCGGCTCGGCAGCAGCAGCGGCATCTGGTCCAGACAGGCCGGAAACGCCGCATCGGACAAGGCGCGCAGCGCGGGTGAGGCGTACCACATCAGCGCAGCTTCACCGAGCGCGTGGCTATACACCTTCAGATTCGGATTGACCGGCGCCGGTCGGTCGGCCAGCACCACGTCCAGCCGGTGCAGCGCGAGATCGGCCAGCAGGTCGTCGAATTCCCCCTCGCTGCACAGCAGATGCAGACCTTCAGTGTCGGTTGCAGGCAGCAGAAGGTGGCGCGCCACCGGCTTGGGCAGGCCGTCGGAAATGCCGACCGACAGACGCACGCCTTGTGACGACGCGGCCTCGCGCACGGCCAGCGGCAGCTGTTCGCCCAGCTGGAAGATCTGTTCAGCGTAGCGCAGTGCCGCGACGCCCGCTGCGGTCAACTCGACGCTGCGGCCCGATGGTTTGAACAACGCATGGCCGAGCGCCGCTTCCAGCGTGTGGATCTGCGTGCTGACGGTCTGCACCGCCATGTCGAGTCGCTCGGCCGCGCGCGCAATGCCGCCTTCCTTCGTCGCGACCCAGAAGTAATACAGGTGACGGTAATTGAGCACAAATCCACCTGGATTCTAAAAAGACGAAGTTAAGGTACTACAAAGGTACATTCAAAAGAAGTTACTCGGCGCGTAAGGTAAGCGCTCGTTCATCCACAGGAGGACTGTCATGCAAGTCATCGTCGAATCACGAAGTGCCGAAGCAAGTGCCCTGCGCAGCGTGGCCGAAAACCGGCTGCGCGTGGTGCTGCGGCGTCTCGCCTGGCGGATCCCGAAGGCGCGGGTCAGCCTGTCCGACCTGAATGGGCCGAAAGGCGGTGAAGACAAGCACGTACAGGTCGAACTGAGGCTGACCGGCGCCCGTCCGGTCGTCGTGTCCGCCACCGGACGCAACTGGCGCAAGGCGATCGACACCGCGCTTGCCCGGGCGAGCCAGCGTGTGGTTCGCACCATGAGGCGTGCCCGTCAGGCCACCACGATGGCGGCGCCCGAACCCGAATTTGAAGTGGTCTGAATTTACAGGAGATATGTATATGGAACTGCGATCGAAACGCGGCGCCGACATCACGACGCTGCCCTATGAAGAAGTCGGCGCGACGCTGGCCGACGCGCCGCGCAAGGTGCTGCGCAATACCTACATGCTGCTCGGTCTCAATCTGGCTTTCAGCGCACTGATCGCCGGTACGGCTGCGGCGATGGCGTGGCCTTCGCCGGGCATCCTGCTGACGCTGGCCGGCTATTTCGGCCTGCTGTTTGCGGTCAGCCGTTTCCGCGACAGCGGCGTCGGCGTGCTGCTCACGTTCGCTCTGACCGGTTTCATGGGCTACACCATCGGCCCGCTGCTGTCGTCGGTCGTCGCGCTGCCGGGCGGCGGCCAGATCGTGACGATGGCGCTCGGCGCCACGGCTGGCGTGTTCCTGGCGATGTCGACGTGGGCCAGTGTCACGAAGCGCGACCTCAGCGGCATGGGCGGCTTTCTGTTCATCGGCATGGTGGTGGCGATACTGGCGGGTCTGGGTGCGATCTTCTTCCAGATGCCGGCGCTGTCGCTGACCGTGTCTGCTGCAGTGGTACTGCTGATGGCCGGCATGATCGCCTACGAAACCCAGCGCATCGTGCGCGGCGGCGAGACGAACTACGTGATGGCGACGACCGGGCTGTTCGTGTCCATTTTCAACCTCTTCACCTCCCTGCTGCAGCTGTTCGGCTTCATGAGCAGCAGCGACTGAGCATTTCGAAAGGACATTCCCCTTGTCCGCGCGCGGCGTGTCCGCCCGCGGATTTTTTTCGTCTGTACCGGGCTGCGATGGCCATTTCGCAGGGCCGACCTCAAGCTGACCTGCCGATCATCCGTAATCAGAAATTCGGGACAGATGCGCGGGCGTCGTTCGCCATGTCGTCGTGCAGGGGGAGACATGCTAAAAAGTCTGAGCGTGAAAAAGGCGTTCACGCTGTTCGGCGCCTCGTCGGCGCTGATCTGCTGCGTCGCATTCAACATGGTTTCGGGGGGTGGCAACTGGCCGGTGCAGATCGGCGTGTCGCTGCTGTTGCTGACGGGCGGCGCATTGACTGGTCACTTCATTGGCCGGTTCTATGGTGCGCGGGCGGAAATCATCGTCGGTGGCCTGCATGCGCTGGCCAAGGGGCGGCTCGACCACCGGATCAGTCTCGACGGCAAGGACGACTTCGCCTGGCTGGGTTACGAATACAACGCGGCGCGCAAGGCCGTCAAACAGCTGGTCGAGCGTCTGCAGGCGTTGTCGACCACGCTGACCGGCTCCGCAGTGGAACTGTCGCAGGCGTCGGGCGAAGCCCGTGAAACGGTCACCCGTCAGCTCGATTCGATCCGTGCGGTGGGCAGCGCAATCGAACAGATGAGCGGCAAGATCCAGGATGTGGAGTCGCTGTCGCGTGAAGCCAGTGACCTGTCGCAAGCCGCGGGCGCGGCGTCGCAGGTCGGCAAGCGGACGCTCGAAGGTGCGCTGGACAGTGTGCATGCGGCATCCGGCAAGATGGCCGACTCGCTCGCCGTGATCGAACGGCTGGTGGATGATTCGCGCGCCATCAACCGCATCAACGAGCTGATCAAGGAACTGTCGGACCAGACCAACCTGCTGGCACTCAATGCGGCCATCGAGGCTGCACGCGCCGGCGAACAGGGACGCGGCTTCGCGGTCGTGGCCGACGAAGTCCGCAAGCTGGCGCAGCGCAGCCAGGCGTCGTCGAACGACATCAGCGAACTGGTGGTGCGCATCCGCGACGATGCCGAAGAAACCATCACCCTGGTGCGCGGTTCGAACGACGAAGTGACGGTGGCGACGCAGAACACCGCCGCCGCGGTCAGCGAGTTCGACGGCATCCTGCAGCGGCTCCAGGCGCTGTCAGGCAAGTCGGCGACCATCAGCGACAGCCTCGGCGCACAGAACGCATCGGTCGGCGACATCGTGCGCAATACCGAGCTGCTGTTCTCGCTGTCCGAACAGAACGCGAAAGTCGCTGAGGAAACCGCCCGCCAGGGCAACGAGCTGGCCGGTTCCGCGCAGAACCTGCAGGAGGCGGTGCAGGTGTTCCGCATCTGAATCCCGTGGTCGCGCAAATGAAAAGGGCGCTTCATTCCGAAGCGCCCTTTTCCATTCCGCAGCGTGCCTATGCGGACGGCCGTTCGCCGCTCATCGCCAGCATCAGCTGGTTCATGCGGCGCACGAACGTGGCCGGATCTTCCAGTGCGCCGCCTTCGGCCAGCAGGGCCTGATCGAACAGCACCGCCGCCCAGTCGTCGAAATGCGCATCCTCGTTGCGCAACCGCTGCACCACCGGGTGCTGCGGGTTGATCTCGAGCGTCGGCTTCGACGCCGGCGCGTCGCGGCCGGCCGACTTCAGGATGCGCGCCAGATTGCCGCCGATCTCGAATTCGTCCGACACCAGGCAGGCCGGCGAATCGGTCAGGCGGTGCGTGATGCGCACCTCCTTCACCTGCTCGGCCAGCGTCGCCTGCAGGCGCTCGACCAGCGGCTTGAATTCGCCCTCGTCGCGTTCGCGCGCCTGCTTCTCGGCTTCATCTTCCATCGCGCCCAGATCGAGCCCGCCCTTGGCGACTGACACCATCGGACGACCTTCGAACTCGGTCATGTTGCCGACCACCCACTCGTCGATGTGCTCGTGCATCAGCAGCACTTCGATGCCCTTCTTGCGGAACACTTCCAGGTGCGGGCTGTTCTTTGCCGCCTTGAACGACTCGGCCGTGACGTAATAGATCTTGCTCTGGCCGTCCTTCATGCGCGACAGGTAGTCGGCCAGTGACACCGACTGCTCGTCGGTATCGAGATGCGTGGACGCGAAGCGCAGCAGCTTGGCGACGCGCTCGCGGTTGGCCGTGTCTTCGCCCACGCCTTCCTTGAACACATTGCCGAAGGCCTTCCAGAAGGTGGTGAATTTCTCCTTTTGCGTCGGGTCTTCGTTGTCGGCCAGGTCTTCCAGCACCGACAGGATCTTCTTCGTGCAGCCGGAGCGGATGGTGTCGATGTCGCGCCCCTCCTGCAGGATTTCGCGCGACACGTTCAGCGGCAGGTCGGCCGAATCGACCACGCCGCGCACGAAGCGCAGATAGCCCGGCAACAGCTTGTCGGCGTCGTCCATGATGAACACGCGGCGTACGTAGAGCTTCAGACCGTGCTTGGTCTTGCGGTCCCACATGTCGAAGGGCGCGCGTGCCGGGATGTACAGCAACTGGGTGTATTCGTGCCGCCCTTCGACCCGTGCGTGCGACCAGGCCAGCGGCGCCTGGAAGTCGTGGCTGACGTGCTTGTAGAACTCTTCGTACTGTTCGTCGGTGATGTCAGACTTCGAGCGGGTCCACAGCGCATTGGCCTGATTGACCGTTTCGTCCTCGTCGGTCGTGATCTGCTCGCCCTCTTTCCACTCTTCCTTCTTCATCACGACCGGCTGCAGGATGTGATCGGAGTACTCGCGGATGATGTGGCGCAGCTTGAACCCGGACAGCAGTTCGTCCTGGTCTTCGCGCAGGTGCAGCACGATTTCGGTGCCACGTGGCTCGAGGTCGATCTGTTCGACGGTGTACTCGCCTGCTGCATCACCGGTCATCGAGCATGACCAGCGCACACCTTCCGCGGTCGGCAACCCGGCTCTGCGCGTGGTGACGGTGACCGTGTCGGCGACGATGAAGGCGGAGTAGAAGCCGACGCCGAACTGACCGATCAGGTTGGCGTCCTTCTTCTGGTCGCCGGTCAGGCTGGAAAAGAATTCCTTGGTGCCGCTGCGGGCGATCGTGCCGAGATGGGAAATCGCCTCGTCGCGCGACATGCCGATGCCGTTGTCGGTGATCGTGATGGTGCGCGCGACCTTGTCGAAGGCGACGCGGATTTTCAGGTCGGAATCGGTTTCGAGCAGGGCCGGATCCGCAATCGCTTCGAAACGCAGCTTGTCGCAGGCGTCCGACGCATTGCTGACCAGTTCGCGCAGGAAAATGTCGCGGTTGCTGTACAGCGAATGGATCATCAGATGAAGCAGCTGCTTCACCTCGGCCTGGAAATTCATGGTCTGGGCGGCGGTGGCGGTTTCCGACATGGCAACTCCGTATGATGAAATGACAACCGCGGAAGATTGAGACTTCCCCCCGACATTTCAAGTCCCCGCTATGCTGTGCGGTCTACAGATTGTTGACTTCACGATGACCACTCGTCCGAAACTCGGTTTGCCGAGCAAATCCGACAGCCCGACTGCCTCGGACCGCGATCCGGCCCGCAAGCCGGTGCGCAACAGCACCGCCAAGTCCCGGACATTGAGCCGCAATACCACCCAGGTCGCGCCCCCCGCCAAGACGCCGCGCGGCCGTGACGGCGCGCCGCGCCGTGACATGGGTGATCGGCCACCCCGCAAGGATTTCTCCGATCGTCCGCCGCGCACCGAACGTGGCGAGCGCCCGGCCCGTGCGCCCGGCGCCGACGACGCGCCGAAGCGCCCATGGACGCCGCGCCCCGAGCGCGACAGCCGTCCGCCGCGTGCCGAGGGTGGCGAACGCGCGCCGCGCGGCAATTTCGCCGATCGCCCGCCACGAAGTGATCGCGGCGAGCGGCCTGCCCGCACGTCCGGTGCCGACGACGCGCCGAAGCGCCCGTGGACACCGCGTCCCGAGCGCGACAGCCGTCCGCCGCGTGCCGAGGGCAGCGAGCGCCCGCGCAGTGCGAAGCCCGCGGCCGCGCCGCTGCGCCCGGCCAAGCCGTGGGAAGAGCGCGACATG
Source organism: Methyloversatilis sp. (assembly GCF_051861465.1). Taxonomy (GTDB): domain Bacteria; phylum Pseudomonadota; class Gammaproteobacteria; order Burkholderiales; family Rhodocyclaceae; genus Methyloversatilis. The sequence goes on from NZ_JBHYCQ010000004.1 coordinate 195,038, forward strand.
GACAAGAAAGGTCGCGTGAAGGCCGTGCCGGCCGAAGACGGCGACGACCATCCGAAGGACGGCATCCGCGTGTCGCGCTGGCTGGCCGACCGGGGCGCCGCGTCGCGTCGGGAAGCGGATGACTGGATCGTGCGTGGCTGGGTGACGGTCGATGGCGAAGTCGCCGTGCTCGGCCAGCGCGTGCTGTCGCACCAGAAGGTCGAGGTGAACAAGGAAGCGCGCGCCGACCAGGCGCTGCGCGTCACCGTGCTGATGCACAAGCCGGTCGGCTTCGTCAGCGGCCAGGCTGAAGACGGCCACGAGCCCGCCAGTGTGCTGTTCGTGCCGGAAAACCAGTGGATGGGCGACAAGTCGGGGCAGACCTTCAATCGCAACCATCTGCGCGGTCTGGCGCCGGCCGGCCGGCTGGACATCGATTCGCACGGCCTTCTGGTGCTGACGCAGGACGGTCGCGTTGCCCGTGTGCTGATCGGCGAGGATTCGACGATCGAAAAGGAATACCTGGTGCGCGTGCGGGCGACGAAGTCGTTCGGCAACGGCCCTCTGTCTGAAGTCTTTCCGGCCGAATCGCTGGCGCTGCTGAATCACGGTCTCGAACTGGACGACCAGCCGCTCAAACCGGCCAAGGTGAGCTGGCAGAACGAGGAGCAGATGCGTTTCGTGCTGCGTGAGGGCAAGAAAAGACAGATCCGTCGCATGTGCGACGCAGTCGGTCTCGAAGTGGTCGCACTCAAGCGCGTGCGCATCGGTCGCATCCCGCTCGCCGACCTGCCGGTCGGCAAGTGGCGCTACCTGCGACCGGACGAAGCTTTCTGAACGTCGGCAGCCTGTCACCGAGATGTAGACGAACTGCATTCTTCATGTAACGCCTCATTCGTAGCCTTCGCACACTACGGAGGCGTTACATGAACGAATTTCTGAAGGCCCTGCATGTCCAGCGCTGGGATGACCACCGCTACTACCACCACAGCCGCATCAACCAGAGCCTGCATCTGATCAGTGCGCTGAGCTTTCTTGCGGCCTATGCAATGCTGTTCGTCGATCCGGCCGCCGCGGCGCTGCTCAGCTGGGGTGTCGCCATGGTGTCGCGTCAGTCCGGTCACTTCTTCTTCGAACCCAAGGGCTACGACCACATCAATCAGGCGACCCACGAGTTCAAGGAAGACATCAAGGTCGGCTACAACCTGCGACGCAAGATCGTGCTGATGGGGGTCTGGGCGCTGTCACCGCTGGTGCTGTACGTCGATCCGGCGCTGTACGGCCTGCTCGAGCCGCATGCCGACACGCGCGGTTTCGTTCACAACGTGTCGCTGATCTGGCTGGCGGTGGGCGTCGGCGGCCTGCTGTTCCGCACCGTGCATCTGTTCTTCATCCGCGACGTGCAGACCGGTCTGGTGTGGATGACCAAGATCCTCACCGACCCCTTCCATGACGTGAAGCTGTACTACCGTGCCCCGCTGCATCTGCTGCGCGGCGAGCTGATCGACCCTCGCCACGCACAGCACTCGGCGCAAGCCTGAAGCATGGCTTTCGCGGCGGGGGCGGAACGGGGATTTCGGCGGGCACTGCTCGCCTGAACCGCGCTCCGCCCCCGCCACTGCGTGTTCATCCATGCGTTCAACCGCGCCGCGCAAACCGCTCCGCCAGCATTTCCCGCAGGATGCGCCGCTTGACCTGCTTGTTGCTCGCCCCTTCAGGCACCCACCACCAGCCATCGGCCTGCATGCGCCGCGCGGCGGCGACGAAACGTTCGCAAACAGCATCGAATTCCGCGTCGCCGTAATTCAGGCTGAAGATGAGCCGGCCGGTGCCGACCCAGCTCAGCGCCAGGCCTTCGGCGCGCAGGTAGTACTGCAGCATCCAGTTGTAGCGCGACGGCATGCAGTAGGTCACAGTCCAGATCGACGACAGGTTCGCCACCCGAACCGGCAGATCCGCTTCGCCCAGCAGCCCATTCAGCTTTTCTGCCCGTGCGTTCCAGCGCTCATCGAGGCCGTCGTACAGCGCCGCGATCTCCGGCGTGTCGAGCGCCCGCAGGAATTCGTTCATCGCGGCCATCACGTGCGGATGCGAATTGAAGGTGCCGCGCGCGAAACAGATGTCGGCCGGCCGGTCGTCGCGGTAGCGGCGCATCAGCGCCGCCTTGCCGCACACCACGCCGACCGGGTAACCACCGCCCAGCGTCTTGCCGTAGGTGACCATGTCGGCGCGCACGCCGAAATAGTCCTGTGCGCCACCGGGCGCCAGCCGGAAGCCGACGAACACCTCGTCGAAGATCAGCACGATGCCGCGCGCCGTGCACACTTCGCGCAGCTGGCGCAGCCAGTCGGCATAGGCCGCGCGATCGAAATGGGCGCGCCGACCGCCGTCGACCAGCGACGAGTCGCCGGGTGCACCGGCATTCGGGTGCAGGGCCTGCAGCGGGTTCACCAGCACACAGGCTATGTCGCGCCGGGTGCGCAGCACGTGCAGCGTATCGGCATGCATGTCCTTCAGCGTGTAGGTGTGTTCGGCCGCGACCGGATTGCCGACGCCCGGCTGCACATCGCCCCACCAGCCGTGATACGCGCCGCAGAAGCGCACCAGGTGGCTGCGCCGCGTGTGATAGCGCGCGAGGCGCACCGCCTGCATGACCGCCTCGGTGCCGGACATGTGGAACGACACTTCATCGAGTCCGGAAATCGCGCACAGCCGTTTCACGTTGTCGGCCAGCAGCGGGTGAAAACTGCCGAGCACCGGTCCGAGGGCTTCGACCTGTGCGTTGCCGCGCGCCATGCAGCCCTTGTAGAAGTCGTAGCCGAACACATTGACGCCGTACGAGCCGGTCAGGTCGTAGGCGACGTTGCCGTCGAGGTCGGTCACGGTCACGCCGGACGACGACGCGACGAAGCTGCCGGCCTTCAGGTGCTCGCGCACATGACGGCTGAACGGAAACGGCACGCGATAGGCGCTGGTGAATTGCAGGTCGGACAGCATGGGCTGCACGTCTGCCGTCAGCGCGCGCGTCTTCGGGTAGCGCTCGCGGTACAGCGCGGCAAGACGTTCGAACGCGAGGCGGCGCAGTTCGACCACGGCGGGCGGCGCTTCATCGGCCGCGAACACGTCAGCCGCATCGAATTCGTAGAAAGGCAGCAGCCTGGCCACCCGACGCGACATTTTGGCGTGGCCGGCGAGCGAGCGGTGCTTGGCGCGCGACAGTTCGAGCCGGCGCTTGACGCGCGGCAGCAGCGCCAGCAGCGCAGCGGCGCCGGCGATATAGAAAGGGAGGGCTTCGGTCATGCGTCACCGAGATATCAGCGCGAGGTTACGGCACCATGAATGACGCCGATCTGCCGGCCCGGCGCCGGCTGCGTGACGCACTGAACTTCGCGCTGACCAACCGCGTGCCGCGTGCCGCCCTGACCCGCTTCGCCGGCTGGTTCAGCCGGATCGAACAGCCCCTGGTGCGCGACGCGTCGATCGCGCTGTGGCGGATGTTCGGTGACGTCGATCTGTCGGAGGCGAAGAAGACCCGCTTTGCCAGCTTGCACGACTGCTTCGTGCGCGAGCTGCGCGACGGCGCTCGACCGGTCGATGCCGATCCGCTCACGCTGGTCAGTCCATGCGACGGCATTGTCGTGGCCTGCGGTCGCATCGAAGGCGACATGCTGCTGCAGGCCAAGGGCCTGCACTACACGCTGGAGGAACTGCTGGGCTACGCCGCGCTGGCCGCACGGTTTCACGACGGCTGCTACGCCACCGTGCGCATCACGGCGTCGATGTATCACCGCTTCCACGCGCCACTCGATTGCCGGGTGTCGCACGTCACCTACTTTCCGGGCGACACCTGGAACGTCAATCCGCCGGCGCTCGCACGGGTGGACAAGCTGTACTGTCGCAACGAGCGTGCGGCGATCACCACCGCGCTGGCCGATGGCACGCCTGTCCTGCTGGTGCCGGTTGCGGCCATTCTGGTGGCCAGCCTGCGACTGCACTGCCTCGATCTGCTGCTGCACGCCGGCTATCGCGGCCCGCACCGGCTGGACTGCGACGCCACGCTGCGCAAGGGTGACGAAATGGGCTGGTTTCAGCACGGTTCGACCATCATCGTGCTGGCGCCGTCGTCGATGGTGCTGCATCCGCTGACGGTCATCGGCCGGCGCATCCGGGCCGGCGAGGCGCTGATGCGCCTGCCGGGCCGCTGATCGGATCGGTGATCAGCCCAGCTTCTTCCCCTTGGTGGCGCGCACGCCGCGCCACGCCATCAGCGCAGCTTCGTCCAGTGTCAGCGCCTTCGGGCGCCCGCGCGAACCGGGTACGTTCAGCACGAGCCGGCCGCGGAACAGATCCAGCATGGCCAGCGATTCGCCATCGGGCAGCGTCATGATCTTCACGCCCTTGCCGCCGGACAGCGTCTTCATTTCGTCGAGCGGGAACACCAGCAGGCGATCGCCCGACATCGCCACGACCCAGGCGTCGTCCGGTTGCAGCCGCAGCGGCGGCAGTGCCAGCGTGCCGTCGGTATTCAGGAAGGCCTTGCCGGCGCGGTTGCGGCTCACCATGTCTTCGATGGTGCAGACGAAGCCGTAGCCGCCGTCCGATGCGACGAGGTAGCGGCTGCCGGGCTCGCCGGTCAGCACCGCGACCAGTTTCTTGCCGGCCAGATCGGCCAGCGACGACACCGGCACGCCATCGCCCTTGCCGCTGGGCAGGTCGGTCGGCTTGATCGTGTAGCTGCGGCCGTCGGCGTCGAGCAGGATGACCGGCCACACGGTGCGGCACTTCAGCACCGCCAGCGGACCGTCACCGGCCTTCCAGGTGAGTGCCGCCTCATCGACGTCGTGACCGGAACGCAGGCGGCCGAAACCACCGCGCGACACGATGACGGTGACCGCCTCGTCGATCTGCGGCACTTCGCGCGCGCGCGTCGCCTGCACGTCGGCATTCACCCGGGTGCGCCGCTCGTCGCCGAAGCGTTCGACATCGGCTTTCACCTCGTCGCGCACGAAGCGGCGCAGTGCGGTGTCGCTGCCCAGAATGCCCAGCAGGCCGGTGCGCTCGGCATCGAGCGCGTCGCGCTCCGCCTGCAGCTTGATCGCTTCGAGCTTCGCCAGCTGGCGCAGGCGGATTTCCAGCACGTCCTCGGCCTGTCGCTCGGTGATGCCGAAACCGGCCATCAGGTCGGCCTTCGGATCGTCGGCGGCACGGATGATGGCGATCGCGCGGTCGATGTCGAGCAGGATGGCCAGGCGACCATCGAGAATGTGCATGCGCTCGTCGATGTCGGCGATGCGCTGGGTCAGCCGGCGCGACACCGCGGCGAGCCGGTAGTCGCACCACTGGCGCAGCACCGCCGGCAGGCCGATCTGGCCCGGCCGGCGGCGCGTGTCGAGCAGCGTGAGGTTCAGGCTGGTGTTGCATTCGAGGTCGGTATAGGCGAACAGGAAGGCCAGCAGGTCTTCCTGGCTCACTGCGCGCGACTTCGGTTCGATCACGAGCCGTACCGGATGACGCGCGTCGGATTCGTCGCGCACCGAGTCGATCAGCGAGGTGGCCAGTGTTTTCGTGCGCGCCTGGTCATCGCTGATCTTCTTCTTGTCGCCCTTGGGCCTGGGGTTCGCCAGATCGTCAATGCGGGTCAGGATGGCGCCGGTGCTGACACCGGGCGGCAGTGCGGTGACGACGATCTGCCACTGGCCGCGCGCCAGCGCCTCGACTTCATAATTGGCGCGCATGCGGAACGAGCCGCGCCCTTCCTTGTAGGCGGCGACGATGCTTTCGCGCGACGAAATGAGCGTCGCGCCATTCGGGAAGTCCGGCCCCTGGAAGCAGTCGATGAGGTCGTCGTCCGGCATGCGCGGATCGACCAGCAGCCGGCAGGTCGCCTCGCCGATTTCGCGCAGGTTGTGCGGCGGAATCTCGCACGCCATGCCGACCGCAATGCCGGACGCCCCATTGGCCAGCACCACCGGCAGGCGCGCCGGCAGCAGCGCCGGTTCCTGCTGCGTGCCGTCGTAATTCGGCTGGAAGTCGATGACGCCCGCGTTCAGTTCCGACAGCAGCACGTGGCGCGCAAAGGCGGTCAGCCGGCACTCGGTGTAACGCATCGCGGCGGCGTTGTCGCCGTCCATCGAACCGAAGTTGCCCTGCCCGTCGATCAGCGGATAGCGCAGCGTGAACGGCTGCGCCAGACGCACCATGGCCTCGTACACCGACGAATCGCCGTGCGGGTGGTACTTGCCGATCACGTCGCCCACCACGCGCGCCGACTTCTTGTGCGCCGCATCGGGCCGCGCGAAGCCATCCATCGCGAACAGGATGCGCCGCTGCACCGGCTTCATGCCGTCTTCCAGCCCAGGCAGCGCGCGCGAGGTGACGACCGACATGGCATAGGTCAGATAGGCCTGCGACGCATGCGTGTCGATCGGAACGTCATCGATGTCGGGTTCGAACAGGGTGTCGCTCAATTCAGGAACTCCATTGATTCATTACGCATTCCGCAGGTCGGGGCGAGCACACCAATGCCCGACACGCATCCCGTAAGTTGGGGTGAGCGCAGCGATGCCCAACATGCCAGCGTGGCAGTCGAGCCGGTAAAGATGAGTCGGCGTTGGCGGATGTCTTTGGGCATCGCTGCGCTCACCCCAACCTACAGGGTTCCGATTACGCATCGGGCACCACGCTGTCGCCTTCCTGTTCCATCCAGCGGCGGCGACGCTCGGCTTCCTTCTTGCCCATCAGCATGGTGAAGGTGTTCATCACCACATCGGCATCGGCGCCCGGCGTGATGCGAATCAGCCGTCGCGTTTCCGGGTTCATTGCGGTTTCCTTCAATTCGTCCGGATTCATCTCACCCAGACCCTTGAAGCGGCTGACGGTCAGCGCGCTTTCGGCGATGCCGTCGTTGATCAGGCCCTCGAGCATGCTGTCGCGTTCGGCTTCGTCGAGCGCATACAGCCGGCGCGCCGGGCGTGCCCTGGTCGGGGCGATCTTGATGCAGTACAGCGGCGGCTGGCCGATGAACACATGGCCGCGCGCAATGAGGCGCGGGAAATGGCGCAGGAACAGCGTGAGCTGCAGCGTCTGGATGTGCGCGCCATCGACGTCGGCGTCCGACAGGATGATCACCTTGTGGTAACGCAGGCCGTCGAGCACGGTATCGGGTGCGTGCGGCTTGTGCGGGTCGATGCCCAGCGCCACCGCGATGTCGTGCACTTCGTTGTTGGCGAAGATTTCCGACGCGTCGATTTCGAAGGTATTCAGCACCTTGCCGCGCAGCGGCAGCACCGCCTGGAAGGTGCGGTCGCGCGCCTGCTTGGCGCTGCCGCCGGCCGAATCGCCTTCGACCAGGAAGATTTCGTTCTGCTCCGGCACCGTGCCGGTGGCGTCGGTCAGCTTGCCGGGCAGCAGGGTGACGCCGGAGCCGGCGCGCTTTTCCACCACCTTGCCGGCGCGCGCGCGCGACTGCGCGCTGCGGATGGCCAGCCCGGCAATGCGCTGCGCTTCGGCCGCGTGGTCATTGAGCCAGCGGTCGAGCGCATCCTTGATCGATTCATACACCAGCTTCACCGCCTCGCGGTTGTTCAGCTTGTCCTTGGTCTGGCCCTGGAAGCGGGGTTCCAGCACGCGCGCGCTCAGCACATAGCTGGCGTGATGCGACACGTCTTCGGACTGCAGTGCCAGCTTGGCCGGCATCAGACCATGGTGCGTCGCGTAGTCCTTCACCGATTCGAACAAGGCCTGGCGCATGCCGGATTCGTGCATGCCGCCGCCCGGGGTCGGAATCAGATTGACGAAGGATTCGCGCACCGAGGCGCCTTCGACGAAGCCGATCGCCCACTCGGCGCCCTCGCCCGCGTCGTAACCGGGCAGTGCGCTGCGCGCACCGGCGAACACGGCCTGACGCGGTGCGCCGGGTGCCGTGTCGCCGATGGCCTCGAACAGCTGTTCGCGCAGATAGTCTTCCAGCCCGTTCGCGTAGTGCCACTCGCGCGTGTCGCCGCTTTCCTCGTCCTGGAACACGATGCGCACGCCGGGCAGCATGGCGCTGCGGGCGCGCAGCAGATGTTCGACATCGGCGCGCTTGATCTTCGCCGTGCCGAAATAACGCGGGTCTGGCCAGGCGCGCACCCGCGTGCCGTTGTGCGTTTTCGGGCAGCTGCCGACTTCGGTCAGCCCCTGCGACACACCGTGGTCGAAGGCAATCGCGTACTCGCGGCCGGCGCGCTTCACGGTCGCTTCGAGCCGCTTCGACAGCGCATTGGTGACCGTGACGCCGACGCCATGCAGGCCGCCCGCGATGCGGTAGGCCTTGCCTTCGAACTTGCCGCCCGAGTGCGGGATGGTGAAGATGACCTCAATCGCCGGCACGCCCTTGGTCGGATGGATATCGACCGGAATGCCGCGCCCGTTGTCCTCCACCGTCACCGAGCCGTCCGCGTGCATGATCACGCCCAGCCGGTCGGCAAAACCGCCCTGCGCCTCGTCGCAGGCGTTGTCGATCATTTCCTGCACGATGTGGTTCGGACTTTCGGTCCGCGTGTACATGTCCGGCCGCTTCTGGATCGGCGCGATGCCTTCGAGCACCTGGATTTCGGCGGCGTTGTAACTGCTGGGTTTGTTCATGTCGCAGCGGGCTGAGGTCGGTGGAACAGAGGCAATCGGTACAGCGCGCGCCGACGGGGCCGCGCGAAAAGTGCGCTAGTTTGCATGCAATGGCGCCCCGCCGTCGATACCGACGTTGCGTGGCAGCCGATTGTCCGGCAAGGCGCGGCTTCGCGGATCGCTCGTGTAGACTGCGTCCCTTTTTGCCGACGCCATGTGGTTCAAGAACCTCCAGATCTACCGCCTCTCCACGCCATTCACCGCAACGCCCGACCAGCTGGCTGAAAAGCTCGCTGCGCAGGCTTTCCAGCCCGGTACCAGCATCGAAATGCAGCGCCTGGGCTGGGTATCGCCGCGCAACGATGAGGCGCTGGTACACGCGGTGGCCGGCCAGATGATGATTGCGCTGCGGGTCGAAAAGAAGCTGCTGCCGGCGTCGGTCATCAATCAGTTCGCCAAGGCACGCGCGCAGGACATCGAGGAGCGGCAGGGCTACAAGCCCGGCCGCAAGGAAATGCGCGAAATCAAGGACGCAGTCACCAATGAATTGCTGCCGCGCGCCTTCGCCATCGCGCGCGACACCCGGGTGTGGATCGATCCGGTGCGCAACCTGATCGTCGTCGATGCCGCCGCCAGCGCAAAAAGCGACGAGGTGATGCAGCTGCTGAACGAAAGCCTGGAAAACCTCGGCGCCCGCCCCTTGCAGACCGCGCTGTCGCCCGTGTCGGCGATGACTTCGTGGCTCGTGTCCGACGAGGCGCCCGCAGGCTTCACCGTCGATCAGGACACCGAACTGCGCTCAAGTACCCAGTCCAAGGCTACGGTGCGCTACACCCGCCACGCACTGGAAGCCGAAGATCTGCGCCGCCACATCGAAGCCGGCAAGCAGTGCACGCGTCTGGCGATGACCTGGGCCGAACGGGTGTCCTTCACGCTGACCGAAACCCTGACCCTGAAGCGCATCGCACCGCTCGACGTGCTGACCGAAAAGGAAGATGGCAGCGGCGATGAAGCCGAGCGCTTCGACACCGACTTTGCGCTGATGACGGGCGAACTGGGCCGGTTGATCGATCAGCTGATCGAGACGCTGGGCGGCGCCGACGCGCACTGATACGCACCGCGCGCGGGCTTATGCCGCCATGGGCAGTTTCCCGCGCAGTTTGGCCGCCAGTTCGTCAGGCGGCAGCGGGCGGGAATACAGGAAGCCCTGAATCAGATCGCACTCCATGTCGACCAGCAGGTCTCGCTGGGCAAGCTGTTCCACGCCCTCGGCGACGATGCTGAACCCAAGCGAGCGGGCAAGCGAAATGACCTGCCGGACGATGGCCTGCTGACGCACGTCACCGGCCAGGTTGCGAATGAATGCGCGATCGAGTTTGAGGATGTCGGCCGGCATTTCAGTCAGATAGACCAGTGAGGAATAGCCGGTACCGAAGTCGTCCAGCGCAATCTTCACGCCGACGTCGCGCAGGCGCTGCAAGGTCGTGCGTACCGGGCCGCCTGCTCCGACCTCGGACGTCTCGAGAATTTCCAGTTCAAGCCGGTCGGACGAAAGACCGTGCCGTTGCAGCGCCGCGGTGATCTTGTCGAAAAAATCCGCAGTCCCCAGATCGGCCGGGGATACGTTGATCGAGACTGGAATCGGCGGCAAACCCGCCTTGTCCCACGCCGCCATCTGCGCACATGCCTTGTCGAGCACGAAGTCGGTCAGCCAGCCATTCAGACCGATATCCTCGATCAGCGGAAGGAAAGCGCCCGGGGACACCAGGCCGCGCGTGGGCGATTGCCAGCGGATCAGCGCTTCGGCGCCCATGATGGCGCCATCGTGCGCCCTCACCTTCGGCTGGAAGTGCAGCAGAAGTTCTTCGTTCTGAACGGCACGACGCAGCGCCTGGGCGAGCTCGAAGCGCTCGCTTACCGCCGCATTCATCGACTGCGAATAGAAGTTGAAGCCGCCACGGCTGGTCTTCTTTGCTTCGTGAAGTGCAACTTCGGCGGTGCTCATCAACGATTCGAAGTCGTCCGAATTGTCCGGGTAGAGCGAGATGCCTATGCTTGCCTGCGAAATGACATCCCTGTCCTCAAGGCGTACCGGCGACGCCAGCAAGGGGTGGATACGCTCAGCGATGCCATGCAGCACCAGCATGCGTCCCACGTCATCCAGACCCGTCACAAGCATCACGAACTCGTCCCCGGCAAGGCGGGCGACCGTGTCTTCCGGTCGCATGAGGGATTCAAGGCGGCGCGACGCTTCGATGAGGAACTTGTCGCCGGCAGTCTGGCCGAGCGCCTCGTTGATGGAATTGAAGTCGTCGAAATCGATGTAAAGGGCGGCAACCGACGTCTTCTCCCGTTCCGCCCGCGTGAGCGCCTGCGTCACACGATCGCGCAGCAGCGTGCGATTCGGAAGGCCGGTCAAGGCGTCGTAATGTGACTGACGGTAGAGCTTTTCCTCCCACGCGAAGCTGGATCCCGCAACCGACATCCGATCGGCAAGATTGCGTCCCGCGGTGATGATTTCCTCCTCGTACTGCCGGCCATCGGTCGCCAGGGCGAGCACGAGCAGACCGTCGAGCCGCCCATGGCTGCGCACTGGAAACATCAGCGCACCCCGGCCCGGCTGTTGCGGCTTGCCGTTCAGCAGCGATTCAACGTCGATCCAAACATCGTTCCATTCGTCGACACAGAGGCTGCAGATCTGCGTCAGGACATCGGCCGATACATCAAGGCGCGCAGAAAGTTGTCCGTCGCCAGAATGCGCACGTGCATAGGTGGCCGTTCCGTTCGCATCGATGAGTGCGATGCCTGCAGCGTCGCAGGGAATGGCTTCAAGCACGCCCGAAAGAATGGCTTCGGTCACCCGTGCCGGCTCGCCCGAACCGAGTACAGCGCGATCGAGCTCTGCAAGCAGGCGAAGCATGTTGAACTTGCGTTTCAGGCGATCGGACATCGCATTGAAGGTTGCGCCGAGCAGGGCGAATTCATCGTCGCCCGGCACGTCGACCCGGGTGTCCATTTCGCCGCGCGCAAGACGCCTGACCCCCCGGGTCAGTGCGTCAAGCGGCTGCGTCTGCCGGCCGATCTGGCTCGCCGCCATCGCCACGATCAAGCCCAGCGCGAGTGCGAAGATCGCGATGAATCCGTAACGAAGGTGAGAAAGCGGCAAGGTCAGCGATTGTGCAGGGACTGTCGTCAACACATGAAAAACGCCCGCCCCGTAAAGACCTTCCAGGTGGGCGCTCCAGTGACCCACCAGGTGGGGCACACCATTGGACAATGCGGTGATCGGTGTCCGATCCGTCGACGACAGGTCGAGCTTTGGGGGCTGCAGCCCCTGCGTGCACAGGATGGGGCGTTGCAGCGTGTCGAGGATGCAATAGGGCGTATCGACCGAATGTCTCTGCCACAAGGCTGCCGGGTCAAGGCGGCCGTAAAGTGTGCGGTTGTCGGTGCTCCGACGCACGACAAGCAAAGGCGCGTGCGCGCCGTAAAGGCGGACGGTTGCGCCGTGTGCAGCAAGCGCCCGGACTTCGTCGTCATCGAGCGCCGGCACCTGCGGATCACGTTCGTCCCTGACCCAGACGAAGCCACTTGCGTCGCCTTCGACTTCGCCCGTACTGCTGTCCTTGAGTATGCCGACGCGCAGGCTGAGCTCGTTGATGAGCTCCATGCCAAGGCTCTTGCCGTCACTGCGCAGACCGTGCTGGAGCTGATCCACCAACTGCGCGCGCATCTCGCTGTAGGAAAAGGTCGCCAGCACCGCCATCGGCAGCAGGGCTGCGATCAGGAAGCGGCTGAAGAGGCGGCGCCCGAAACGGCTCCGCAGATGAAGGCGGACAGACATTCAGTGATCGACGGCAAGGCCGACAAACGCGCCATTACCGGCGCGGACAATGTCATCGCGCGAGGCGGAAGCCGTGAGCGGTTTCTGGCTTCGCCCATCCTTGCCCATGCTGTAGAGGTCGTAATCGCTGTTCAGCGGCACAAGGTTCTTGTCCTTGCGCAGTTGACCGCGATTCGGGCGTGGCGTGCCGCTGATGCGCAGGTACTGGTAAGCGTTTCTCCACGGGTCCAGTAACTCGCCGAATCCAACCTCGGCGAGCGAAAACGGAAATTCGTTTGCCCGGATCACATGACGATCGATCGCCATCATGATGCTTGTCATGTCGCTCATCGCAGCAGTTCGCTTGCTGCGCTCGACATAGGCTTCGTAGTTCGGAAGTGCGATCGCGACAAGCGCTCCGATGATCGCGACCACTGCAAGCAGCTCTACAAGCGTGAATCCCGAAATCCGGTATTGCCCCTGCACGGCCGCCCCCCATCGATAACTCGAAATACATGATCGGATCTGATGATCGACCTGTGCTTGCAGGAGCGTTAACGGGCAATCGGATTGCAGGCTTGAGGACTCAGCGTGCCAAGTGACGGACCTTGAAGCCCGGACCATGGCATGGGTGGACTGCGGGGGCAACTTGAAGAGTGGGGTGGCTGATGGGACTCGAACCCACGACAACCGGAATCACAATCCGGGACTCTACCAACTGAGCTACAGCCACCACTTGAACGCTGATCGAGCGATCAGCGTTTGAAACTCTCGGGCCAACATACAACTGGCCTGCCCGGCAGGAATCGAACCCGCAACCTACGGCTTAGAAGGCCGTTGCTCTATCCAGTTGAGCTACGGGCAGGTACTAAGTTACCGCGTTGCGGACCGATGTTCTGGTCGGGGTGGAGGGATTCGAACCCCCGACATCTTGCTCCCAAAGCAAGCGCGCTACCGGGCTGCGCTACACCCCGAGAGCGCGCGATACTACCGGCGCAAAGCCGCGCGGTCAATGGCTGCAGGGCGAGTGGATCAAGAAAAAACCACCCTGCCCCGCCGTCATCACTCCTGCGTGTCGGTCGCTTCCGGCGCCGCGAGCAGCGCCTTCATCGACAGGCGGATGCGACCCTTCTCGTCGGTCTCCAGCACCTTCACCTTCACCTGCTGACCTTCCTTCAGGTGGTCGGCGACGTTGGCGATGCGCTCGTTCGCGATCTGGGAAATGTGCAGCAGACCGTCCTTGCCAGGCAGTACGCTGACGATGGCGCCGAAATCGAGCAGACGCAGCACCGTGCCGTCGTATACCTTGCCCACTTCGACTTCCGCCGTGATCGCCTCGATGCGGCGCTTGGCGTTCTCGGCAGCTTCGGCACTGACCGATGCGATGGTGATCGTGCCGTCGTCGCCGATGTCGATCGTGGCGCCGGTCTCTTCGGTCAGCGCGCGGATGACAGCGCCGCCCTTGCCGATCACGTCGCGGATCTTTTCCGGATTGATCTTCATCGTCAGCAGACGCGGTGCGTAGGTCGACACGCCCTCGCGGGCGCCGCTCATCGATTCCTGCATGATCGCCAGGATGTGCTTGCGCGCCTCATGTGCCTGCGCCAGCGCGACCTGCATGATTTCCTTCGTGATGCCCTGGATCTTGATGTCCATCTGCAGTGCGGTGATGCCGTTGTCGGTACCCGCCACCTTGAAGTCCATGTCGCCCAGATGATCTTCGTCACCGAGGATGTCGGTCAGCACCGCGAAGCGGTTGCCGTCCTTGATCAGGCCCATGGCGATCCCGGCCACGTGCGCCTTCAGCGGCACGCCGGCGTCCATCAGGGCGAGCGAGCCGCCGCACACCGAAGCCATCGACGACGAACCGTTCGATTCGGTGATTTCCGACACCACGCGCATCGAGTAGCTGAATTCGTCGGCCGGCGGCAGCACGGCGAGCAGCGCGCGCTTGGCCAGACGACCGTGGCCGATTTCGCGACGCTTCGGCGTGCCGAAACGACCGGCTTCGCCGGTGGCGAACGGCGGCATGTTGTAGTGGAGCATGAAGCGGTCGCGATACTCCCCGCCCAGTGCGTCGATGATCTGCTCGTCACGGCCGGTGCCCAGCGTGGCGATGACCAGCGCCTGCGTCTCGCCGCGGGTGAACAGCGCCGAACCGTGGGTGCGCGGCAGCACGCTGTTGCGGATGTAGATCGGACGCACGGTGCGCGTGTCGCGACCGTCGATGCGCGGCTCGCCGTTGAGGATGCGGCTACGGACGATGCTCGCTTCGATGTCGAAGAAGTAATTCTTGATGGTGTTCACATCCGGCGCGTTGGCCGCATCGGCGGTCAGTGCCGCAACGACTTCGCTGCGAAGCTCGTTCACGCGCTGGCTGCGCGTCTGCTTCTGCGTGATGCGGTAGGCTTCCTGCAGCTTGGCTTCGGCCAGACCGACGATGTTGTTCCACAGCGCTTCGTCGCGCGCCGGCGCCTGCCAGTCCCACTCGGGCTTGCCGGCGACTTCGACCAGTTCGTTGATCGCATTGATCGCGGCCTGCATCTGTTCGTGACCGAACACGACGGCGCCCAGCATGATTTCTTCCGACAGCTGCATCGCTTCCGATTCGACCATCAACACGGCGGCTTCGGTGCCTGCAACGACCAGATTCAGTTCGCTGGTCTTCAGCTCGGTGGCCGTCGGATTCAGGATGTACTGGCCGTTGGCGTAACCCACGCGCGCCGCGCCGATCGGGCCGCTGAACGGAATGCCGGAAATCGACAGCGCTGCCGACGTGCCGATGAGAGCGGGAATGTCGGAATCGACTTCCGGATTCAGCGACAGCACCTGCACGATGACCTGCACTTCGTTGTAGAAGCCTTCCGGGAACAGCGGACGGATCGGGCGATCGATCAGGCGTGACGTCAGCGTTTCCTTTTCGCTCGGACGACCTTCACGCTTGAAGAAGCCACCCGGGATGCGACCGGCGGCATAGAACTTTTCAGCGTAATCCACGGTGAGCGGAAAGAAGTCCTGTCCCGGCTTGGCCGTCTTCGAGGCCACGACAGTGGCCAGCACCACGGTTTCGTCGATGCTCACCATGACGGCACCACCAGCCTGGCGGGCGACCTCACCGGTCTCCAGCACCACCTTCTGGTTGCCGAACATGAATTCCTTGCGGGTAGCGTTAAGCAAGTTGATTCCTTTCGTTTCGATTCACGGCGGACTTGCGCGCCCGCCAAAAAACAAACCGGCGGAGTCGCATGGACTCACGCCGGTGTGTTGTGTCAGGCCGATGAAGGCTTGACCGTAGTCTGCAGAAGCAATTACTTGCGCAGCCCGAGACGTCCGATCAGCGCACGATAGCTGTCTGCATCGGTGCGCTTGAGGTAATCAAGCAGCTTGCGACGCTGACTTACCATCTTGAGCAGACCACGGCGGGAGTGGTGGTCCTTCACGTGTTCCTTGAAATGGCCGGTGAGGCCATTGATGCGTGCGGTCAGCAGGGCAACCTGGACTTCGGGTGACCCCGTATCGCCGGCCACGCGCTGGAAGTCAGCCACAATGCGGGCTTTTTCGGCGGTAACGATAGCCATCTATCTAAACTCTCTCGTCTGGAAAACCCAAAATTATACGCCAGAACGGCGCAATCTCAAGCCTTTTGGCCACTTTCCTGAGGCAAAAGGCGTTTCACCTGCAATCGACCGGAACATGCACTGACCAGCCCGAGAAACACGGTGCCGTCATAGGCCCGGGTAACCTGTCCTTCGACCATGGACGCGCCGTCCGCGACGGCGTCAAGCGACACGATCTGCCCCTGGATCAGCCGTCGTGCCGACTCGCCATCGAGCTGGCAGGCCGGCAGATCCTGCAAAAGACAGTCGGGCGGAAGCAGCCTATCCATACGTTGCGCCTCGTCGAGTGCGGCGAGCGCTTCGAGCGTATGCGCGGTGTCGAGCGAAAGGGGGCCGGTCAGCGTGCGCCGCAAGCCGCTCAGATGCGCACCGCAGCCAAGCATTTCACCGATGTCTTCGGCCAGCGTGCGGATGTAGGTGCCCTTGCTGCAGCGCACCCGCATCGAAAATACGGGCATTGCGCAGTCGAGCAATTCGATGTCGTGGATGCGTACGTGGCGCACTGCGCGCTCGATGGTTTCGCCGGCACGCGCGTATTCGTACAGCGCCTTGCCCTGGTGCTTGAGTGCAGAATGCATCGGCGGAATCTGTTCGATGTCGCCGCGGTGTGCGGTCAGTGCGCCCAGCAGTCGCTCGAGACTCACGTCGACCGGACGCGTGTCGAGGATTTCGCCCTCGGCGTCGCCGGTGCGGGTGCGCACGCCCAGCCTGACCTGCGCGAGATACTCCTTGTCGGCATCCAGCATCAGTCCGGCAAAGCGCGTCGCATCGCCGAAACAGACGGGAAGCAGCCCGCTGGCGAGAGGATCGAGCGTACCGGTGTGACCCGCGCGGGCAGCCTGGAACAGGCGGCGTGCCTTCTGCAGCGCGTCGTTGGAGCTCAGGCCGATGGGCTTGTCAAGCAGCAGCACACCATGAACCGCTTTCCAGCGCGATCGGGGCTGCAACTCAGTCTTCGCCGCTCGAGGAAGGGCCGGAATGCAGCGCCTTGTCGATCAGGCGCGACAGGTGATCGGCGCGTGCAAGCGTCTCGTCATGCACGAAGTGCAGCGCCGGCGTCGTGTGGATGCGCACCCGGCGACCGAGTTCGCGGCGCAGGAAGCCGGAGGCGCGTACCAGGCCTTCCTGGATATGCGCCAGCGCCTCACCCTCTGCCATCGTGGTGTAGAAAATCTTGGCGTGTGCGTAGTCGGGTGTGATCTCGACCGCGGTCAGCGAAATCATGCCGACACGCGGGTCCTTCAACTCGGTCGCGATCAATTGCGCAAGTTCGCGGCGGATCGCCTCCGACACCCGGTCGCTGCGTGAATAACGTTCGCTCATCTGATGGGCGGGCCGGTATCAGGCCAGCTTGCGGGCAATCTCTTCGATCTCGAACACTTCGAGCTGGTCGAGTTCTTCGATTTCGTTGTAGCCGCGCAGCGACAGGCCGCACTCGTAGCCTTCCTTCACTTCCTTCACGTCGTCCTTGAAGCGCTTGAGCGATTCGAGTTCGCCGGTCCACACGACCACGTTGTTGCGCAGCAGGCGCGCACTGGCGCCACGCTTGACCAGACCCGAGGTGACCATGCAGCCGGCGATGGTGCCGATCTTGGTGCCGCGGAACACCTGTCGGATTTCCACGGTACCCAGGATGTTCTCGCGCTTTTCCGGCGACAGCATGCCGGACAGCGCCGCCTTCACCTCGTCGACAGCTTCGTAGATGATCGTGTAGTAGCGGATGTCGACACCGAAGTTCTCGGCCAGCTTGCGGGCGCCGACGTCGGCACGCACGTTGAAGCCGATGATGACGCCCTTCGAAGCCTGCGCCAGATTGACGTCGGTTTCCGAAATGCCGCCGACCGCTGCGTGGATGACCTGCACCCGCACTTCCGGTGTCGACAGCTTGGTGAGCGACTGCACCAGCGCTTCCTGCGAACCCTGCACATCGGCCTTGATGATGAGCGGAAGGACCTTGACTTCGCCCTCGCCCATCTGCTCGAACATCGATTCCAGCTTGGCCGCCTGCTGCTTGGCCAGCTTCACGTCGCGGAACTTGCCCTGACGGAACAGCGCGATTTCGCGCGCCTTGCGTTCGTCGCCCAGCACCAGCGCTTCGTCGCCGGCCGCAGGAACGTCGGACAGGCCCTGAATCTCGACCGGGATGGACGGGCCGGCTTCGCTGATCGACTTGCCCGCTTCGTCCAGCATGGCCCGTACGCGACCGAACACCTGGCCGCACAGAATGATGTCTCCACGCTTGAGCGTGCCCTGCTGCACCAGCACGGACGCCACCGGGCCCTTGCCCTTGTCGAGGCGCGCTTCGATTACCAGACCACGGGCCGGCGCGTCGCGCGGGGCGGTCAGTTCAAGCACTTCGGCCTGCAGCAGCACGTTCTCGAGCAGTTCATCGATGCCGGTACCGACCTTGGCGGATACCGAAATGAACGGCGAATCACCACCGTACTCTTCCGGCACGACGCCCTCGGCCACCAGTTCCTGCTTGACGCGATCTGGGCTGGCGCCCGGCTTGTCGATCTTGTTGATCGCCACGATCAGCGGCACATTGGCCGCCTTGGCGTGGTGGATGGCTTCGCGCGTCTGCGGCATCACGCCGTCGTCCGCAGCGACCACCAGAATCACGAGGTCAGTTGCCTTTGCACCGCGGGCACGCATGGCCGTGAAGGCCTCGTGACCCGGTGTGTCGAGGAAGGTGATCATGCCGCGCGGCGTATCGACGTGATAGGCGCCGATGTGCTGCGTGATGCCACCCGCTTCGCCTGCGGCCACACGGGCACGCCGGATGTAGTCGAGCAGCGAGGTCTTTCCGTGGTCGACGTGACCCATGACGGTCACGACCGGTGCGCGCGGCAGCAGTTCGACGTCCCTGTGCTCTTCCGTGGTTTCGCCGAGGAAGGCTTCCGGGTCGTCCAGCTTCGCCGGCTTGGCGATGTGGCCCATTTCCTCGACCAGAATCATGGCCGTTTCCTGGTCAAGCACCTGATTGATCGTGACCATCTGACCGAGCTTCATCAGCACCTTGATCAGTTCCGTGGCCTTGATCGCCATCTTGTGCGCCAGATCGGCCACCGAAATCGTTTCCGGCACCAGCACTTCACGCACCACGGCCTCGACCGGCGCCTGCTGCTGGCCTCCCTGGTCGTGGTCGCGGTGGTTGCGTCCCTTGGGACCGCCACGCCAGCCGCCGGTACCGGCATCGCCACGGGTCTTGATCTGGCGGCGCTTCGCTGCGTCGTCCTTCCATGCGGTGCCCGGCTTCGCCTTGGCGGCAGGCGCCGGTTTGGCCTTTGCACCCTTGTCATCGACCTTGGCCGGCTTGTGCAGGGTTCCAGGTGTCGCCTTCGGTGCAGCGGTTGCGACTTTTGCAGCCTCTGCCGCCGCCTTTTCCTTGGCGGCCTCCTCTTCCTGGGCACGCACCTGGCGCGCCTCGATGTCGAGACGTACCTGGACCTCGCGTTCCTTCTTTGCCTTGAGCTCGCGTTCCTGGATTGCCAGCAATTCCGAGTGGCGCTTGGCTTCGCGCTCGCGGGCCGTCGGTGCGCGCAGCACGGGCGCCTCCGGAACGACCTCTGAAGCCGCCTCGTCCACCGCGATTTCCGGTACCGGCTCGACAGCGATTTCTTCAACTGCCGCTGCAACAGGCTCCGGCTCTGGCTCCGGCTCTGCAACCGGGACCACGACCGGAACTTCCGCCGGTTCGGGAATCGCGACCGGCTCGGGCACGACCAGCTCTTCGACCACCGGCGCCTCGGCAACCGCCTTCTGTGCGGCCTCTTCGGCCAGCAGCTCGGCCGGGTCCCGCTTGACCAGAACGCGCTTCTTGCGCACTTCCACCTGAACGGTTCGCGCCTGACCGGATGAATTGGTCGCCTTGATTTCGGTTGTTTCGCGACGGGTCAGCGTGATTTTCGTCTTTCCCGCGGTGTCACCGTGCTGACGACGCAAGTAGTCGAGCAGGCGGGACTTGTCCTGCTCGGTCAGCGAATCACGTTCGCTCTGCTTGTCGACACCCGCGTGCCGGAGCTGCTCGAGCAGCGCGGCAGCCGGCATTTTCAGCTCGGTCGCAAATTGGGAAACACTCATCAACGCCATACCTGTCCTCGATTATTCAAACCAGTGCGCGCGCGCAGTGGTAATCAGCGATGTCGCACGTGCGGAATCGATGCCGGCGATTTCAACCAGTTCATCGACCGCCAGATCTGCGAGATCGTCACGCGATCGCACATTGGCTCGCGCAAGCTGCGCCGCCAGTGGCTTGTCCATGCCGTCCAGCCCGAGCAGATCGTCATCGACCTGCTCCAGTTGCTCCTCGTCCACGATGGCTTCGGTCAGCAACACGTTGCGTGCGCGGTTGCGCAATTCGTTCACCGTGTCTTCGTCGAACGCTTCGATTTCGAGCACTTCGGCCAGCGGCACGTAGGCAACCTCTTCCAGCGTCGAGAAACCTTCCTCGATCAGGATGTCGGCCACCTCTTCATCCACATCGAGCTTCGCCATGAACAACAGCCGGATGGCCGCGTTCTCGGCGTCGGACTTGGCGGCCGACTGCTCGATGGTCATCAGGTTGATCTTCCAGCCCGTCAGCTCCGATGCCAGACGTACGTTCTGGCCGCTGCGTCCGATGGCGATCGCCAGATTGTCCTCGCTGACGACGACATCCATGCTGTGGGCGTCTTCGTCGACGACGATACTCGCGACTTCGGCCGGCGCCAGTGCTCCGATGACGAATTGGGCCGGATCGGGCGACCACAGGATGATATCCACCCGCTCGCCGCCCAGTTCGTTGGTCACCGCCTGCACGCGCGAACCGCGCATGCCGATGCAGGTACCCTGCGGGTCGACGCGCGGATCGTTTGATTTCACTGCGATCTTGGCGCGGATGCCGGGGTCGCGAGCCGCGCCCTTGATTTCGATCAGGCCGTCTTCGATCTCGGGCACTTCGAGCTCGAACAGCTTCATGATGAATTCCGGCACCGTGCGCGACAGGATGATCTGCGGACCGCGCGCCTGGCGGTCAACCCGCAGCAGGATGGCCTTGACGCGATCGCCGACACGCAGGTTTTCACGGGCAATGATGTGTTCGCGCGGCAGCAGGGCTTCCAGACGACCGCATTCGATGATGGCGTTGCCGCGCTCGATGCGCTTGATGGTGCCGGTGACCAGATGATCCTTGCGTTCGAGGAAATCGCTCAGGATCTGCTCGCGTTCGGCATCGCGGATGCGCTGCAGGATGACCTGCTTGGCGGCCTGTGCGCCGATGCGACCGAAATCGATCGGCTCGAGCGCCTCTTCGATGTACTCGTCGAGCTGCACGTCGGAAATCTGTTCCTGCGCATCGGTCAGGCCGATCTGCGCCTCTTCGTTTTCGAGCTCGCTGTCAGGCACCACCAGCCAGCGACGAAAGGATTCGTACTCACCGGTTTCGCGGTCGATGGTCACGCGCACGTCGGCGTCGTCATGGGTACGCTTCTTCGTGGCCGAAGCCAGTGCAGATTCAAGTGCGCCAAACACCACTTCGCGGGCGACATTCTTTTCGCGCGCCAGCGCATCAACCAGCAACAGAATCTCGCGACTCATCGTTTCAACTCCTGCTTGCGTTCAAAGTCCGGCACCAGACGGGCGCGCTCGATCTGCGACAACTCGAACTCGTGTGCCACACCCTTGATTTCCATGGTCAGTCGGCCGTCGCTGACACCGGCAAGGCGTCCGCTGAAACTTCTCTGGTTGTTCAACGGGATGCGTAACCGAAGCTGCGCTTCCTGCCCGGTGAAACGGATGAAGTCGGCCGCTTTCTTGAGCGGTCTGTCGAGACCGGGCGACGATACTTCGAGCCGGTCGTAATCGACGTTTTCAACAGTGAAAAGCCGTGTGAGGTGATTACTCACCGTCACGCAGTCATCCACAGTGATGCCCTGCTCCGCATCGATGAAGATGCGCAGCAGGCGTCCGCGCGGGGACGTTTCCACATCGACCAGTTCGTATCCGAGCCCGCTGACAGCCTGCTCGATGAGCTCTGCAACATTCATCCTTGCAACACAATTCCGGACGCACAAATAAAAAATGGGCTGACCGCCCATCAAACAAACGCCGGCACCGCCAGCGCGACAAGTCCGTTAGTGTATCAGAGCGCGACAATCCACTTCAACATGAATGGCCAGATTGCCCGCGCACAAGGATGTTCTAGATGTCAGGATTCGCCGGCCGGAGCGGCAGACGGGCGGCGGCGGCGGCGCGGCGCGCGCTTGCGCGGCGGCGCTTCGCCCTCGGCACGCTGTGCCTGCGCGGGCGCCTGACCGGCAGGTGCGCCGTTGCCGGGTTCGCGCGGTTTGCGCGGGCCGCGCCGGCGGCCATTGCCCTGCACCGGTTTGGGCGCCGGAGCGGCCTCCGCAGATTTCGCACGCGGCTTGCCGGAAGCCGGTACGGCAGTCAGCAGGCGGGACACTTCTTCCGGCTTGAGTTCTTCCGCTTCGCCGCGGTGCAGCCGGCGCGGCAGCTCGAACGGTCCATAGCGCACGCGCATCAGCCGGCTCACCGCAAGGCCGACGGCCTCGAACATACGTCGGACCTCGCGATTGCGCCCTTCCGAAATGGTGACGCGATACCAGTGATTCGACCCTTCTCCGCCACCGTCGGACAACGCATTGAACTTTGCAATGCCGTCGTCGAGTTCGATGCCGGTCGTCAGGCGGGTGGCCTGTTCGTCGGTCAGTTCGCCGATCAGGCGAACGGCGTATTCGCGTTCGAGCTCGTAGCTCGGGTGCATCATCTTGTTGGCCAGCTCGCCACTGGTCGTGAACACCAGCAGCCCGGAGGTGTTGAAGTCGAGCCGTCCGACCGCGATCCAGCGCCCGCCACCGACGCGCGGAAGCTTGTCGAATACCGACGGCCGGCCTTCCGGGTCATCGCGCGACACGATTTCACCTTCCGGCTTGTGATAGATGAGCACGCGCGGCGCGCGCGGTGCGAAATGGATGTGGATGAGCTTGCCATTGACGCGGACCTTGTCTTCCGGCCCGACGCGCTGACCGACGTGGGCCGGCAGCGCGTTCACGCTGATGCGGCCGGCCACGATCCAGTCTTCCAGCTCGCGGCGTGATCCAAGCCCCATGTCGGCCAGCATCTTGTGCAGCTTCTGCGGCTCGGAAAACACGACCGGGCCGCGCTTCTTGGGACGGCTGTCCTGCGATCTGTAGTTGGCCACGTTGCCATTGACCTGGGGCCCGCCCGGTCTGCGCTTACCTTGCATCATCGAAATTCATCACCTTCTGTAGTTCGGCCAGGGGAGGCAGCTCGGCAAGCGTGCGCAGCCCCAGATCGTCGAGGAATCGTCGGGTGGTGGCGTACAGAGCCGGCCGCCCGGGGACTTCCCGGTAACCGACGCTGTCGATCCAGCCACGCCCTTCAAGTGCCTTGATGATGCCCGGCGACACCGACACCCCGCGGATGTCCTCGATGTCGCCTCGCGTCACCGGCTGGCGATACGCAATGATCGCCAGCGTTTCCAGAACCGCGCGCGAGTAGCGTGGCGGCTTTTCGTTCTTCAGTTTTTCCAGATACGGCTGCAGATCCGCACGGGTGCGAAAGCGCCACCCGGACGCGACCTGTATCAGTTCGACACCGCGCCCCGACCAATCGTCGCGCAATTCGTCGAGCAGTCGACGGAGCACCGATGCATCCAGTTCCTCATCGAACATCCGTCTGAGTTCGGCGATCGAAAGTGCGTCCTGCGCTGCAAGCAGCGCCGCTTCGAGTATCCGCTTGATATCAGACGGATTCGGCGACAGCAGGTGTGGCGTGTCGGACATAAATCGGCGCAAAAGCTTCAATCTGAAGCAGTTCAATCAGGTTCTCGCGGGCCAGTTCAAGTACCGCGAGGAAATTCACCACCAACTGCGCTGCCGGCGCACCGGCTTCGAACAGCTGGTCGAAGCGCAGCGAACCTTCGTCCGTCAGGCGTCTCAGGATGCCGGACATGAATTCACGTACCGACAGGGCCTCGCGACTGACCTTGTGGTGACGGGTGACGTCTGCGTGTCGCATCAGCGCCAGCCATGCCAGCTGAAGCTCCGCCGCGCTGACGGCTGGCTGGATCTCGGCGATGCGTTCGGCAACCTGCACGCCCACCCATTCGTGCTCACGCTGCGCGCGCGGGATGGCGTCGAGCGCGAGCGAAGCTGCTTTCATCTGTTCGTATTCGATCAGCCGCCGAACGAGTTCGGCACGCGGATCTTCGCCTTCGTCCGTCGATTCGCGCGGCGGACGCGGCAGCAACATCCGGGATTTGATCTCCAGGAGCATCGCGGCCATCAGCAGATATTCGGCTGCAAGTTCAAGGCGATGTGTGCGCATGGCCTCGACATAAACCAAGTACTGCGCGGTCAGCGGCGCCATCGGAATATCGAGGATGTCGACATTCGCCTTGCGGATCAGGTAGAGCAGCAGATCGAGCGGGCCCTGGAACGCATCCAGGAACACTTCGAGCGCGTCGGGCGGAATGTACAGGTCGAGCGGAAGTTTTTCCAGCGTCTCGCCGTACAACCGCACCGGTGTCGGTACAGCGGCTTCAACCAGGCGCGCGTCGCCCGACATCAGGCGTAGTTCAGACCCATGGCTTCGCGCACGTCGCGCATCGTTTCCGACGCCAGCTTGCGCGCGCGCTCGCAGCCGTCGGCGACGATGTTGCGCAACAGCATGGGGTCTTCCTCGTATTGCCGCGCACGTTCATGGATTGGCGCCTGTTCCTTCAGCACGGCATCGATCACCGGCTGCTTGCAATCGAGACAGCCGATGCCGGCCGAACGACAGCCCTCCTGCACCCACTGCTTCGTGCTGTCGTCGGAATAGATGACGTGGAACTGCCAGACCGGGCAGCGATCCGGGTCACCCGGGTCGGTACGCCGCACGCGCTGCGTGTCGGTCTTCATGCCGCGGATCTTCTTGGTCACCAGATCCGGCTCTTCGCGCAGCATCAGCGTGTTGTTGTACGACTTCGACATTTTCTGTCCATCGAGACCCGGCATGCGCGCCGCCTCGGTCAGCAGCGCGCCGGGCTCGGCCAGGATCATCTTGCCGCCGCCTTCAAGATAGCCGTACAGCCGTTCGCGGTCACCCAGACTCAGGCTCTGTGCCTCGTCGAGCAGCGCATGCGCCTGTTCCAGTGCCTCGTCGCGACCTTCCTGCTGGTACAGCGTACGCAGTTCCTCGTACAGCTTGCCGCGTTTGCCGCCGAGCTTCTTCACCGCTTCGCGTGCCTTTTCCTCGAACCCCGGTTCGCGCCCGTAAAGATGGTTGAAGCGGCGTGCGACTTCACGCGTCAGTTCGACGTGCGGCACCTGATCCTCACCCACCGGTACCAGATTGGCGCGGTAGATCAGGATATCGGCCGATTGCAGCAGCGGGTAGCCGAGAAAGCCGTAGGTCGCAAGATCCTTGTCGGACAGCTTGTCCTGCTGATCCTTGTAGGTCGGCACGCGCTCCAGCCAGCCCAGCGGGCACATCATCGACAGCAGCAGGTGCAGTTCGGCGTGCTCGGGCACCCGCGACTGGATGAACAGCGTCGCCTGCGACGGATCGACGCCCGCCGCCAGCCAGTCGACCAGCATGTCCCACACGCTGCGTTCGATGACCTGCGTGTCTTCATAATTGGTGGTCAGCGCGTGCCAGTCGGCGACGAAAAACAGACAGGGGTATTCGTGCTGCAGACGCACCCAGTTCTTCAGCACCCCGTGGTAGTGGCCGAGGTGCAGGCGCCCGGTCGGGCGCATGCCGGAAAGAACACGTTCAGCGTACATGGTGTGGAATCATCCAGTTCAGAAAAGCAGCGCAATCAAGGCCAGTCTGGCCAGCGTCAGCAGCGGGCGCAGGATACTGTCCAGTACGCCGGTCAGCAAAAGTGCAAGCAGCAGGAACAGGCCGTAGGGCTCAAGCCGGGCAAAGGCCATCGACGGTCCGCGCGGCAGCAGACTCACCATGATGCGGCCGCCGTCCAGCGGTGGAACCGGCAGCAGGTTGAGCACCATCAGCAGCAGGTTGATCAGGATGCCCGCCTCCGCCATGAGCGTCAGCGGCTCGCCAAAATACTGGGGAGAGGCGTCCAATGCAAATTTGTAGACCAGTCCCCAGACGACGGCCATGACCAGATTGGCGCCCGGCCCGGCGGCAGCCACCCACAGCATGTCCTGCTTGGGACGGCGCAAAAGCGAGAAATTGACTGGTACCGGCTTGGCCCAGCCGAACAGCAGGCCGGGCTGGCCGAGCATCGCTGCGCCGAAATACATGACCAGCGGCACCAGTATCGTACCGACCGGATCGATGTGCTTTAGCGGGTTGGCCGTGATGCGCCCGGCCAGATGTGCCGTCGGATCTCCCTTGAGCAGCGCGGCGTAGCCGTGCGCCGCTTCATGCAGGGTGATCGCCAGCACCACCGGGATGATGATGATGGCCAGTCGCGCGATCATGTCATCCATGTGCGCTCCCTGCGCCAGGCAGGCGGTCTGCGCTCACGATTCGTCGAGGCCGAAGCGCGATACGTCGCCTGCACCGGCGCGTATCAGCACCGGCTCGCCGGACGACAGATCGATCACCGAAGTCGGCCGGGTGCCACACGAACCGGCTTCGATCACCAGATCCAGTTCGTGCTGCAGGCGCTCCCGGATGTCGTCTGCATCCGTCAGCGGCAGCTCTTCGCCGGGCAGCAGCAGCGTCGATCCGAGCAGCGGCTCGCCCAGTTCGGCCAGCAGGCTGGACACGACCGGATGGTCGGGCACGCGCAGCCCGATGGTCTTGCGCTTCGGATGCAGCATGCGGCGGGGCAATTCGCGCGTCGCTTCCAGGATGAACGTGTAGGCGCCGGGCGTGGCGCTCTTCAGCAGCCGGAACTGTGTATTGTCGACCCGTGCAAGGCTGGCGATTTCCGACAGATCGCGGCACATCAGCGTGAAATGATGCTGGGCGTCTACGCCACGGATGCGCCGGATGCGCTCCAGCACCTGCGCATCGCCCATGTGGCCGACCAGCGAATAGGCGCAGTCGGTCGGGATGGCAGCCAGCCCGCCGGATCGCAGGATGTCGGCTGCCTGGCGTATCAGTCTGGGTTGCGGATTGTCGGGGTGAAGATTGAAAAGTTGGGCCAATTGGAATCGAAGGGGAAAATCAAGGAGGAAAATCTGTGGCAAGTCGTCCGGGGCAAGTCGTTCAGGGCCACTCGTCTTGGGTCAGTCGTCGCAGATCGCAGGTCGCTCCGGGGCGCCGTGCGCGAACTCAGGTCATGCAGATCACACGTTCGTTCAGTTCCGGAGACCGCCATATCGGCTGCAGATCGTCAGGCAACGGCGCGCTGCGCCCCAGATCCACGGCGCTCTCGTCAGGCGCATGAAAATCCGAAGCGCGCGAGGCGTAGAAGCCGAATCGGCGCGCCAGGCGGGCAAAGGTTCGCACTTCAGCGTCGCCGTGCGAGCCGGACACCACCTCGATGCCGCGGCCGCCAAGCGCATGGAATTCTTCGAACAGCTGTTCGATCCGCTCACCCGAAATGCGGTAACGCCCCGGATGGGCAATGACCGCGACGCCGCCGGCGCCATGAATCCAGGCCAGTGCCTGGGACAGCGTGGTCCACCGGTGATCGACAAAGCCCGGTCGTCCGGGTACCAGGAAGTTGCGGAAGACGCCGTGAATATCGCTTGCATAGCCCTGCTCCACCAGCACGCGCGCAAAGTGCGAGCGTCCGACGAGTGACGGGTTGCCGGCATGGCGCATTGCGTTTTCGTACGGCTCAACCACGCCCAGCAGTGACAGTTCGTCCGCGATGCGCAGGGCGCGCGCGTCGCGCCCGCTGCGCACCCGGGTCAGACCGGCGGCCAGATCCGCATTCGACGGATCGATGCCCAGACCGACGACGTGTGCCGTGATACCGCCCCAGCTCACCGACACTTCGACACCGTCGATGAAGGACAGGCCGCACTCGAGGGCGGCATCGCGTGCTTCGTCGAGTCCGCTCAGCGTGTCGTGATCGGTCAGTGACCACAGTTCGACGCCGTTGGCCGCTGCGCGGGCAGCCAGTGCCGAGGGCACAAGCACACCGTCGGAGTGGCAGGAATGGCAATGCAGGTCAGCGTTCATATCCCGTCGATTCTATCAGGCCATCGTCTCCCGCCCGGCGCGGCTACAATTCGCGTTGGTCATTTCAACCTGGAACTGCAATGAATCACCCGGATACCCTCCGCTACACCGACACGCATGAATGGGTCAGGATCGAACAGGATGGCAGCGTGACGGTCGGCATCACGGATCACGCGCAGGACGCACTCGGCGACGTGGTTTTCCTGCAATTGCCCGAGGTCGGCCAGCAGGTCACCCGCAACGACTCGATGGCCGTCATCGAATCGGTCAAGTCGGCGTCGGATATCCATGCACCGGTGTCGGGCACGGTGACGGCGGTCAATCCGCCGGTCGCGGATGCGCCCGAACAGGTCAACAAGGATCCGTACGAGGCGTGGATGTTCGTCATCAAGCCGGATGACGCCGGCGAGCTCGATGTCCTGATGGACGCCGCCCGCTACACCGCTTCCATCGCCTGATCGCCCGGCTGCAGCCTGCTCACGTCTTGCCGCGGCCGATGCGCCGACCATGCTTGCGCAGGCTGCCTGAAAGCTGATCGATGATTTCGCCGGCTGCAGCGACGATCTGGTTGGGGCCGAAGCCGGCCGACTTCATTTCCCGATAGAAGGATTTGGCCAGCAGCTTGGCCATCTGCGCCGGCTGCGCCGCGCCCTGCGTGAAGGCCTCCATGGCCGGCAGCGGCACATTGCCGCCGCTTTCCAGCGCGCGCTGCGCGAAACCCGAATTCAGCAGGTAAGCCAGCTGAGCGACCTGGATCGCCTTGCCCGCGTACAGCGCCAGCGCCGCGAGCAACTGCTGGTCGATTGTGGTGAACGGTGCGTCGCCACGTGGCCGGCGCACGTTGATGACGCCCAGTACGCGCCCGTCCAGCGAAAGTGGCTGACAGATGAAACTGCCACCCTCGCCGCGCACCCGGATATCGGGCGCGGCGGCATCGACGTCATCGATACGCTGCGCGACACCGCTCGCGAATACGCTGCCGGATGTCGACATGCCGACACCGACGCGCACCTGCAGGGCGTCTTCGGCCAGTTCGCCGCGCCACGCCGCAAGCCCGAGCAACGCCTGCTCACCCTCGCCGTCGGCCAGCATGACGGACGCACGTGCGCAGCGCACGCCCGTCCATACGGCATCAATCACCTGATCGAGTGCCGCCTGCAACAGACCGCGGCCGGCATCCGGCGCGGGCGGCGACTTCGGCTTTTCAGCAGCCATCGCGCGCGCCTTTCGTCATCGGAGATGCGACCCACCCGGCAATCTGCAAACCCAGGGCATCGACGGCACGCGCCGATGCCGCCACGCCGGCGGCTGCATCGGCCCCGGCCGCCGGTTCGCTGATCGCGAACGGCAGGCTCGCCAGTACCCGCTGACCACGCATGTCGGTCAGTACGGCGCGGCCGGACAGCAATGCCCGCGCACTGTCCGGCCGATCGAAGTGCTGGATGAATTCGTCGATGTCGACCCGCAGCCGGCAACCCGGGCCGGTGCCCGCGTCGTCGGTCTGCAGCATCTGGCGCAAAGCCACCGCCAGCATTTCCGGTGGCGAAGCAGCCCAGCGGCTGAAGGCGTAGGTGTCGCGCCGGGTTGCACTTTCGTAGGCAAGGCGGTAATGCATCGCGCTGCCATCGAGCCAGCTCGGCGAACGGACCTCTATGGCGCGCAGCCCGGCGATGCGCTGCAAGGCGGCACGCGCACTGCCCAGATCGTGCAGCGCCGGTGGCGGCGGACGACTGACCAGCGGTCCGCAGCCCGCCAGCGCCACCAGAACGAGCGACAGCACCGCCGTCCGGACCCCCCGCATCGACCCAGCCTTCATCGCACCGCTCCTTCCGTGGCCGGCGCAAAACCGGCCTCACCCGGTCCGGCACGGGATGTTTCGCGCCCCAGCAGCAGCGTCTGCGGCGAGGATTCAAGCTCGCCCAGCACCCGGTTGAGCTGGCGCGAATTGCGTTGCACCTCGTCGATCAGGCTCTGCAGCCGGGGCAAGGTGTCGTCGGTCACCTGTTGTCCCGCCACCACAGCCAGCGCATCGACGCGATCCGTCAGCTGTTTCATCGAACCCAGCAGGGCGCGCAGATCTTCCGCGGCCCGACGGCCTTCACCGCTGGTCTGTTCGACACTGGTCAGAATGCCGCTCAGGCGTTCGACGTTCTGCGGCGACATGACGGCCTGCGTTCGCTCGAACGTCTGCCGGGCCTCGGCCAGCACGGCCGGCAGCCCGGCCAGCGAAGTATCCAGATGCGCAGTGGCCGACTGCATATTGGCCAGCACGCCGGATATCCGCTCGATATTGCCGTCGTCGAACAGCACATTTACGCGCAGCAGCACCTGCCGCAGCACAGCCATCGTGTCGGTCGCCTGCGAACCGAGCGCATCGAACTGCGAGCCACCGAGCGGTATGCGCGCAGGACCCTGTTCGCCGGCCAGCAGCGGCGCCGGATCGGAGCCGTCGTCGTCGAGATCGATCAGCGCGAGTCCGGTCACGCCGAGATAGGACAGGCGTGCACGCGTGGCGGCGGTGACCGGAAAACGTGCCGGAATGTCGATGCGGACATGGATCTCACGCGGTGCGTCGGGATTGATCGAAATTTCCTTCACCTTGCCCACCCGGATGCCGCGGTAGCGCACCTGTGCCTGCGGACTGAGTCCGCTGACATTCGAGGTGGTCACCAACAGATACTCACGCCCCACTTCGCTGTCGCTCGACAGGAACCAGGTCGCCAGACCGACACAGGCGCTCATCAGCAGCAGGAAAAGCCCGGCGGCGAGGGCATGGGCGCGACTTTCCATCGTCAGCGCTCCGTGACGTCCGGCCTGCGCTGCAGACGATCGGAGGCGAAAAAGTTCTGGATGAACGGGTGGTCGACGTTCATGACGTGATCAAGTGGGCCATAAGCCAGTATACGTCGCTCGCCCAGCACGGCCACCCGTGTTGCCAGCGCGGCCAGCGTATCGATGTCATGCGTGACCAGAACGACCGTCAGGCCGAGTTGTCCGCGCAGCGTGCGGATCAGGCTGACGAAGGCGGCCGAGCGATCCGGATCGAGGCCGGCGGTCGGTTCGTCGAGCAGCAGAAGTTCGGGTTCGAGTGACAGCGCCCGCGCCAGCGCCACCCGCTTGATCATGCCGCCGGACAGTTCGGAGGGCATCAGCCAGGCATGTCGGGGTTCGAGTTCCACCATGGCCAGTTTCATCATGACCAGATCGCGGATGGTGGCGCGATCCAGCCAGCGCAGCTCGCGCAGCGGGAAGGCGATGTTTTCGAGGACATTGAGTGCCGAAAACAGTGCGCCTTGCTGGAACAGCACGCCGAAGCGCTGGCGCAACCGGCGATCGGCCAGCGCGTCGCCCGAGAACAGCGGCTGGCCGAATACGCGGATCTGCCCGGCGTCCGGTCGCAGCAGGCCGATCACCTGGCGCAGCAAGGTCGTCTTGCCGCTGCCCGAGCCGCCGACCAGCGCCACCACTTCGCCGGCCTCGACGGACAGGTCGATGTCCTGATGAACGACGTTCGTGCCGAAGCGCGTCACCAGCCCGCGAATGTCGATGACCGGCGCGCTCATCCTCCGGGCAGTCCGATGTGACGCGTGGCGATGGCGAACAGTGCGTCGACCAGAATGACGCAGGTGATGGCGCTGACCACCGATTTGGTTGTGTTCGACGACAGGCTTTCGGTATTGGGCTTCACCGACAGACCGAAATGACAGGCCACCAGCGCGATCACCAGCCCGAATGCGACGCCTTTTGCCAGCCCGATGTACAGATTCGCGATCGGCACCACGCGCGGGAGTGTGTCGAGAAAGAAGCCGTAGCTCATGTCGAGTTGAATCGATGCGGCCACCATGCCGCCGAACAGCGCAGCCGATGACGTCCACAGCACCAGCAGCGGAAGCGCCGTCACCAGCGCGAGTACCTTGGGCAGTACGAGGCGCAGGCTGCGTGGTACGCCCATCGTCGCCAGCGCATCGATCTCTTCGGTCACCCGCATCACGCCCAGCTGCGCGGTCATCGCCGAGCCGGATCGTCCGGCCACCAGCACGGCCACCAGTACCGGCCCGAGCTCGCGCACGATACCGATGCCCAGGATGTTGATGATGAACACATCGGCACCGAAGGTCTTGAGCTGCAGCGCCGACAGATACGACAGCACGACGCCGATCAGGAAACCGACCAGCGCGGTAATCGGCAGTGCGCTGACGCCGGTCTTGTAAAGATTGGCGGAGATTTCGCGCAGCGGGGCGTCCCGCGGCCAGCGTGCGATGTGCAGCAGGTCGAGCAGCAACTGGCCGATCAGCGCGACCAGATCGCCGATCTGCCGCCCGAAGGACAATCCGGCACGGCCCAGTTGAGCCAGCGAATCGAACGACGTCGACTGCGGCGTTGCCACACGGCTGCGTGTGCCAAGCACCGAGGCTGATTCCAGCATGGCGAGCGTGTGCTCGCCGGCGTCGAGCGTCGGCGGCAGGCGATCACCCCAGATGCGCCACAGCAGGCAGGCGCCAAGGCTGTCGATGCGGGCAATACCGGTCAGATCCCAGCGCGCGGCGGCGCGCGCTTCAACGGTGTCGAGCGCGGCGAGCAACGCCTCGATGCGGCCTTCCAGCCCTTGCAGCGTCCAGTCGCCGCACAGTGATGCGACCGGCGCAGCACCTTCCCGATCGAACGATACGGTCGGTGCGCTCATGCACGTGTCAGCGGATCACGCCTGCTGCGAGGCGGGTCGTGCGCAGCTTCAGTTCGATGCCGATCACGCCCCACAGCCTCAGCTCGTCATGCAGGCTTGCATGGGTCAGCGGCGATGCGGACAGCCATTCCGCCCGCGCGCCCAGCTGATAACCATTGCCGGCGCGCTCGATGGTGAGCGGCAGTTCATTGAAATCTTCACGGCTGCGGTGCAGCAGCACAGCCAGCCGCAGGCAGAGGATCAGCGACCAGTCACGCGCGTCGGCCGAAGCCGAGTTCACCTTTTCGAGCTTGCCGCGATGCGCCAGCACGATGCGCGCCAGACGCGACTGGTCCATGCGCGAAAAACCCGGCATGTCGGCGTTGCCGACGATGTAGGCGCTGTGCTTGTGATAGCCGGCATGCGCAACCGAAATCCCCAGTTCGTGCAGGCAGGCTGCCCAGCTCAGCATCTGCAGGTCGGGGTGATCGCCGCCTGCCGCCGGATTGAGCGAACGGAACAGACGCAGTGCCGTATCGCGCACCCGATCGGCCTGCTTCTGGTCGACCTGGTAGCGCCGCATGAACTGCAGCACCGTCGCATCACGCAGGTCCTGGTGGTGATAGCGGCCCAGCAGGTCGTACAGCACGCCCAGCCGCAGCGCTCCTTCCGAGAAACTCATGCGTTCCAGCCCGAAAGCATCGAACACCGCCGACATGATGGCGAATCCGCCAGCCAGTACCGGCAGGCGGTCGGGTCGCAGGCCGGCGATGCCGAGCCGGTTCACGTCGCCGACGCGCAACAGCAGCGCGCGCAGCTTTTCCATGGCCTCGCGGGTCAACGCACCCTGCGACCAGCCGTTCAGTTCCATGATGTCGAGCAGCGCCCGCGCCGTGCCGCTCGATCCGACGGCTTCGTCCCAACCGAGCGACCGATAGCCATACTCGATGGTTTCCAGTTCGCGCCGCGCCGCCAGTTCGGCTTCGCGCAACGAGCGCTTGTCCATCCGGCCGTCCGGAAAGTAGCGCAGGCTGAATGCCACGCAGCCGATGTAAAGCGATTCCAGCGCCAGCGGCTCGAAGCTGCGACCGATGATGAACTCGGTCGACCCGCCGCCGATGTCGACCACCAGTTGCTGGCTCGACGGGTTGGGCAGCGTATGCGCGACGCCGACATAGATCAGCCGGGCCTCTTCGCGCCCGGCGATCACCTCGATCGGAGAACCCAGCGCCGCTTCGGCCTGCGGCAGGAACTGCGGTGCATTCTTGGCCACGCGCAGGGTGTTGGTGGCCACTGCGCGCACCTGATCGGGTGCGAAGCCGCGCAGCCGTTCGTTGAACCGCGACAGGGCCTCGATGGCCCGCACCTGCGAAGGGCCATCAAGCAGCTTGCCCTGTCCAAGTCCCGCCGCCAGCCGGACGGTTTCCTTCAGACCGTCCAGCGGATATATCTGGTCGTCGACGACGCGGGCGACCTGGAGCCGGAAGCTGTTCGAGCCCAGGTCAACCGCAGCGAGTAGTTCGTAGCTCATGCATCCGTTACTGAAAGTGGTCAGCGGCGGAGTTTAACAGCCGGGTGCACACGTGCCTCCGGCGCATTTGCGTCACACGGCTGTAATAATCGAACATGTTTCATGTCACACAATAGCGCGTTGCCTACCGATGTCGAATCCGGACTTTTGCTCATGAACATACCGCTTCTGGTGCCGCGTTTCGCACCTGACCACTTCATCAACCGCGAACTGTCGCTGATTGCGTTCAACCGTCGCGTGCTTGCGCAGGCGGCCGATGAACGCGTGCCGCTGCTCGAACGGCTGAAGTTCCTGTGCATCGTGTCGAGCAATCTGGACGAATTCTTCGAGGTCCGGATCGGTGGCCTGCGCGAGCAGATCAAGTTCGGCGCGCGCAGTGTCACGTCGGACGGGCGCTCGGCGCAGGAGGCCTTGCGCCTGATCGCGAACGAATGCCATCAGCTGATCGCCGAGCAGTACTCGCTGCTGAACGACGTCATCCTGCCGGCGCTGGAAACCGAAGGCATCGTGTTCCTGCGCCGCGGCGCCTGGACGGACGAACAGCGGGAATGGATACGCGACTATTTCATGCGCGAGCTGATGCCGGTGCTCACCCCGATCGGGCTGGATCCTTCCCACCCCTTCCCGCGTGTGCTCAACAAGAGCCTTAACTTCGCGGTCGAACTCGACGGACGTGATGCGTTCGGCCGCAGTTCGCGGTTTGCCATCGTGCAGGCGCCGCGGGCATTGCCGCGCGTGATCAAGCTGCCGAAGGAACTGACCGGCGTCGACCACGGCTTCGTGTTTCTGTCGTCAGCGATGCACATGAATGTCGGCGATCTGTTCGAAGGCATGAATGTGCTTGGGTGCTACCAATTCCGGGTGACGCGCAATTCCGACCTCTTCCTCGACGAGGAAGAGGTGAAGAACCTGCGTCTCGCGCTGCAGGGTGAACTGCCGCAGCGCCACTACGGTGATGCGGTGCGCCTGGAGGTGGCCGACAACTGCTCCGAGCACATGGCGGACTTTCTGCTGCAGCAATTCAATCTGACCCGCGACGACCTCTACCGCGCGCCCGGCATCGTCAATCTGGTGCGGCTCATGCAGGTTCCGAACTGGGTGGACCGGCCGGACCTGAAGTACCCGCCGTTCACGCCGACGCTGCCGCGTGCCATGGAAAAGCGCTACGACATCTTCTCGATGCTGCGCCGACAGGACGTCCTGCTGCACCACCCGTGGGAGGCCTTCACGCCGGTGATCGATCTGGTGCAGCAGGCGGTGGATGACCCGGAAGTGGTTGCGATCAAGATGACCGTGTATCGCACCGGCATCGATTCGGTGCTGATGGAGGCGCTCGTGCGCGCCGCCCACAAGGGCAAGGAAGTGACAGTCGTGGTCGAACTGATGGCGCGTTTCGACGAGGAAGCCAACATCAACTGGGCGTCGCGGCTCGAAGATGCAGGGGCGCACGTGGTGTATGGCGTGTTCGGTTACAAGACGCACGCCAAGCTGCTGATGGTGGTGCGGCGCGAGGAGATCGAGGGGGTGCGCAGCTTCCGTCGCTTCGTGCATCTGGGTACCGGCAATTACCATCCGAGCACCGCGCGCTTTTACACCGATTTCGGCCTGATGACGGCCGACGAGCAGATCGGCGAAGACGTCAACGAGGTGTTCAAGCAGCTGACCGGGCTCGGCCACGCCGGCACGCTGACCCACTTGTGGCAGGCGCCGTTCACCTTGCACAGCAATGTCATCGCCGCGATCAATCGCGAAGCCGACAACGCACGCGCCGGTCGCAAGGCACGCATCATTGCCAAGATGAATTCGCTGGTCGAGGACGAAACGATCGAGACGCTCTACAGCGCGAGCCAGGCCGGTGTCGACATCGATCTGATCGTGCGTGGCGTGTGCGCCTTGCGCCCTGGTGTGCCCGGCTTGTCCGAACGGATCACGGTGCGCTCCATCGTGGGCCGCTTTCTCGAGCATTCACGCATCTACCACTTCCATGCCGACGGTGAGGAACGGCTCTACCTGGCGAGCGCCGACTGGATGGAACGCAACTTTTTCCGGCGCATCGAGGTGGCTTTTCCGATACTCGATCCGAAACTGAAGCGGCGCGTGATGAAAGAGGGATTGCGTCCCTACCTGCTGGACAACAGCCAGTCATGGGAGATGGAGCCGGATGGCCGCTACCGGAGGCGCGTCTCGCGCGCCGCGCGTCATTGCGCGCAGGAAACGCTGCTGGCCGAGTATTCACGCGGCGGCAAGTAAGGCGGAGCTGGCCGACTAACCCACTCAAGCGCCGGCCGGAACTGCCGTAAACCGGATGTGTTCAATCCATCCGGACAAACGTCAAGGTGAAGGTCGCCCAGTCCATCCTGCTCGTGTCGCTCGCCGTCACCCTTGTGGCGTGCGACAAGTTGCCCATTCCGGATCCGAATCGCGCAGCGATGCAAAAGGAGCTCGACAGCAAGGCGATCGGCGGCGCCTGCCGTCACGCCGGCCGGGCGCTGGAAGACTGCTACCGGCTCAATCCGAAGGCATCGAAGGCCGCCGTCTTTGCCGGCTGGCGCGAAATGAACGACTACATGACGGAAAACAAGCTCGACGTCGTGCTGCCCACCCTGCCGCCCCGTGGTACCCGCATGGTGAGTGAAACCGCCCATGCCGGTACGCCACCTGCGGACGCGCAGCACAACGGCGAAAAGGACAGCGCCGACAGCGCATCCGACGACAAGAAGCCTGACAGCAGCAGTGCGAAACCTTCAGACGAAAAAAACCCCGCGCTGACGGCGGGGTGATTCCAGCATCGGTCGCTCGCGCGACCGGCCTTTGCCCTACCGCATCGTAGCCAGTTCGCTCAGGTCCTTGCCGTCGATCCTCACGCGCGCCAGCGTCACCTCACCGTCGTCCATATCCAGCGGTTCGATGCTTACCCGGCCCGAATCGAGCAGTTGCTGCAATTTCTGTTTGCCGATGCTGGATGCGGTTGTGGTTTCGAGCGCTTCCAGACCTGCCGCCCGGACACGCACGCCATCCGCGTAGAACGTACTGCCATCCACCGCGTAGTGCCGCTGGGCCGGCGCCTTCGGCGGCCGGAAGACCGGTGTTGCGGCAGCGACTGCCACACTGCGGCGCGGCGCCTTGGCGGTCACGGATATGCGTTTTTTAGCGGCGACATTGACCGCAGGACGTATCTTCTTTTTGACTTGCTGGCTGCTCGCCACTGACCGCGCCGCATAAGCGTCGTCCATCGTACCGATCAGCGAAAATCCAAACAGGGCAGACAGGGCGATTGCGCCCCAAGTTTTACCGATCATGCACGTCTCCCGAAGTTGCCCGAAGTATTGACCGAACTGAAAACTTCGATCAACGATGTGAGGCAATTTATTGTTTAGGATGATTTTTCCAATATTAACCATTGCAGCCGCGCAGCGCCAGTACCGCCGAAGCATGTCAGCACGACTTACAATGACGGTGATTCCCTTTCCGTACTCCGCACATGCTTCGCGTTTTCGGTATCCGGCGCTGTGACACGATGTCCCGCGCCATGGCCTGGCTGAACGAACACCAGCTCGAATTCCATCTGCACGACTACAAGAAGGACGGTGTGCCGGCGGACCGGCTTGCCGGCTGGATCGAACGTGCCGGCTGGCGGGCCATCGTCAATACGAAAGGTACGACCTTTCGCAAGCTGCCCCCCGAATTGACCGCCGATCTGGACGATGTATGCGCACAGCCACTGTTGACCGAACATCCGTCAGCCATCCGCCGGCCCATCATCGAGCACGGCGGACACTTGCTTATCGGCTTCGATCCGGCGCACTGGAGCGAAATCCTCAAGCGCAAGCCCAATGAGTGAGCGTGACTTCATCCAGCGGTTCATGTTCGAGGCGCTTGACGTCCGCGGTGCGCTGGTCCGTTTCGACGAGGGTTGGCAGGCCATGCAGCAGGGGCGAGGCTATGGCGCCGTCGCCACACGACTGCTCGGCGAAGTGACGGTGGTCACGCTGCTGATCGGCGGGCAGCTCAAACAGCCGGCCCGTCTGACGGTTCAGGTGCGCGGCCGCGGCCCGGTCGAGACGCTGGTCGTGGATTGCGACCAGCAGTTGCGCCTGCGCGGCATGGCCAGTGCGCCCGCAGACCTGGCCGATGCACCGGTCCCGGCGTTGCTCGGCGAGGGGCATCTGGTGATGACATTGCAGACGGACGAGGCGGAGACGCCCTACCAGAGCCTGGTTCCACTGGAAGGCGACTCGGTGGCGGCAGTGTTCGAGCACTATCTGGCGCTGTCCGAACAGCAGCCGGCAGCGCTGTGGCTCCACGCCGATGCCGACTGCGCGACCGGCCTGTTCCTGCAGAAGCTGCCGGATGCCGACCGCAAGGACGCCGACGGCTGGAACCGCCTGTGCCACCTGGCCGCGACCGTGACGCCGGACGAGCTGAAGGCGCTGGCGCCCGAGGCGCTGCTCGGCCGCCTGTTTGCCGAAGAGGCGGCGCGCGACGGCATTCGTGTGTTCGCACCGGCGATACCGCGACATCACTGCCCGCGCGACGAAGAGAAGCTGCGCCGGCTGGTGCTGTCGCTCGGTCGCGAAGAGGTCGAATCCATCCTGCGCGAACAGGGCGAGGTGCATATCCACGACGACATGTGCAACCACGACTACCGCTTCAGCGCGCTCGACATCCAGCTGCTGTTCGGTGAAGCTCCGCCCGCTGTGCATTGATGCAGCGTCCAGACGCCCCCCTGCGGCAGTTGCCGGTGCACCGGTCACTATGTAGACTTTCGATATTTCCCGCGGACACCCCATGGCGCGCAAGCCTGCTCCCCCGGCCGTAGAACTCAAAAGCGCCACGCTCGAAGCCATGCGCGCGCTGCTGCACGCAGCGGATGCGCCATCTGTTGCGGCAGCCCTGGACGCACGTCTGGGCGCAACCCCCGGCTTTTTCTCGGGTGAACCGGTGGTCATCGACGCGAGCGCGCTGCCGTCGGATGTGTCACCCGACTGGGCAGGCATCCGCGACGCGCTGGCCCGCCATGCACTGACCGCGGTCGCGGTTCAGGGGGTCGATGACGCCGCTGCCGGCGTCGCGCGCGCGCTCGGCTTTGCAGTCGTCGCCGGCGACGTGCAGCCCGACCGTGCGCCACCACCTGAACCCGTCGCCGAGCCGGTCAGCGAACCCGTCAGCGAACCCGTCAGCGAGGCCGGGCCCCCGGTCGCCAGCGTGCCCGAGCCGGTCGTCGCGCCGGCAGCGGCCCGGCGAGCCGAAATCATCGACAAGCCGCTGCGTTCCGGCCAACGCGTGTATGCCCGCGGCTGTGACCTGATCGTGCTGGCCATGGTCAGCGCCGGCGCCGAGGTGATCGCCGACGGCAACATCCACATCTATGCGCCGCTGCGCGGACGTGCGCTGGCGGGGGCGTCGGGCGACGTGCATGCGCGCATCTTCACCACCTGCTTCGAAGCCGAACTGGTGTCGATCGCCGGCGTATACCGCACCTTCGAACACACCGCGCACAGCGAGCTGCTGCGCAAGCCGGCGCATGTGCGGCTGCAGGAACATGAAGATAAACAGGTACTTGATGTCGCCGCACTGGCGACCACCTGAAACACCAGAGGGAGAACAAGAGTGACCCGTATCGTAGTCGTCACATCCGGCAAGGGCGGCGTGGGCAAGACCACCACCAGCGCCGCATTTTCGTCCGGCCTCGCCATGAGCGGCAAGAAGACAGCCGTCATCGACTTCGACGTCGGCCTGCGCAATCTCGACCTCATCATGGGCTGCGAGCGGAGGGTCGTGTATGACTTCGTGAATGTGCTGCACGGCGAAGCCAACCTGACGCAGGCGCTGATCAAGGACAAGCATTGCGACAACCTGTTCGTGCTGCCTGCGTCGCAGACCCGCGACAAGGATGCGCTGACCGAGGACGGCGTCGAGAAGATCCTGAACGATCTGGTCGGCATGGGCTTCGACTACATCGTGTGCGACTCGCCGGCCGGCATCGAACACGGCGCGGTCATGGCACTCACCTTTGCCGACGAAGCCATCATCGTCACCAATCCGGAAGTCAGTTCGGTGCGCGACTCGGACCGTATTCTCGGCATCCTGCAGTCGAAATCGCGTCGCGCCAAGGAAAGCCGCGAGCCGGTGAAGGAGCATCTGGTCATCACCCGCTATTCGCCCAAACGTGCCAACGATGGCGAAATGCTCAGCTACGGCGACGTGCAGGAAATCCTGCGCATTCCGGTGCTGGGCGTCATCCCCGAGTCGGAAATCGTGCTGCAGGCATCGAATCAGGGCACGCCGGCCATCCACATGGAGGGCAGCGATGTCGCGCAGGCGTACGCCGACGTGGTGGCCCGCTTCCTGGGCGAAGAGCGCCCGCTGCGCTTCGTCGATTACGAAAAGCCCGGCCTGCTCAAGCGCCTGTTCGGAGGGAAGTGACATGTCGCTGCTGTCACTGATTTTCGGCCAGAAGCCGAAAACTGCGTCGATCGCGAAGGAAAGGCTGCAACTCATCATCGCGCGTGAACGCGGTGCGAATTCGTCGGCCGACTTCCTGCCGGCGCTGCAGCAGGAACTGGTGGCGGTCATTTCGAAATACGTGCGCGTCAATCCGGAAGACATCAAGGTCCAGCTCGAAAAGCAGGACAACTACGAA
The DNA here is from genome assembly GCF_051861465.1 of Methyloversatilis sp. Taxonomy (GTDB): domain Bacteria; phylum Pseudomonadota; class Gammaproteobacteria; order Burkholderiales; family Rhodocyclaceae; genus Methyloversatilis. The sequence continues at coordinate 236,015 of NZ_JBHYCQ010000004.1, forward strand.
GTACTTGAAGTCAACATCGTGCTGCCCGATCAGCGAAATTGAACCCGGCGAAGGTTTTCGATGACATGGCGGGCGGTCAGCCGAGGCTTCCGGGTTGAACCTCGTCGTTCCTCGTCATTCGATCGACGTGTCCGAGGGAGCCGGCGTGCGTTACCTGCACTTCGGTTCCGAGTGGATACAGGGTGCGATGCGCGTCGCGCGTCCGTTCGCGCTGGAACTGGAATACACGCGGGAAATGATGCTGCCGCTGCTGCTGACGGCCGATGAAACCTGGCCGGCGCAGGTGCTGATCATCGGTCTGGGTGCGGCATCGGTCACCAAGTTTCTGCATCGCTATTGCGCACAGTCGGCCTTGACCGTGGTCGAGATCGATCCGCGCATGCCGGCGGCGGCGGCCAGTTACTTCCGCCTGCCGCCGGAAGACGGGCGGCTGCGCATCGTGATCGACGACGGCGCGACATTCGTCGCCGCCAGCGCGCAGCAGTGGGACCTGATCCTGGTCGATGGCTACGATCACCGTGCGCGGGCCAACTCGCTCGATACCGAAGCCTTCCATCGTGCCTGTCGGGCGAAGCTGTCGCCGGGCGGACGGGTCTGTCTGAACCTGTTCGGTCGCACGCGCGGTTTTCGCGCCAGCGCACAGCGGGTGATGGACGCCTACGAGGGGCGCGCCCTCGTGCTGCCCTCGCTCAACGAGGGCAACGCGATCTGCATCGCATCAATCGACAACGGCACGGGTGTGTCGATGGACGTGCTGCGCGCGCGGGCGCAGCGTCTGCGTGCGGACACCGGGTTGAATCTGACACCCAGCCTGAGCCGGATCGAACAGGCTGGTTACTGCGCGGGAGGCAGCCTGGTGATCTGAGCGAGCGGGCCGGCTGCGGACCTGAGGACGCGCAAAAAAGGAAAAAAGCCGGCAATGCCGGCTTTTTGTATCGCGGAAGCGGGTGTTCAGCGACGCGACACCAGCGGGCCGGCTTGCGATGCGAAGTACGCCGCCAGATCCGCCATGTCCTGCTTGCTCAGCGCACCGACCTGGGCGGCCATGATGGCATTCTTGCGCGCACCGCTCTTGTACGACAGCAGCGACTGCAGCAGATAGTCCTCGTGCTGCCCGCCGATGCGCGGGAAAGCCGGCGCCGGGCTGTTGCCGTCTGCACCGTGACAGGCCGCGCACGCAGCCGATTTTTCCTTGCCGCGCGCCACGTCGCCTGCGAACGCGAAGCTGCTGCCCAGCAGCACAGCGGCTGCGACCACCATCGTTTTCTTGATCATCACGACCTTCCTCATTTCTGCGCGGAGTAGTAAGCCGCGATGTCGGCCATGTCCTGCTCGGTCAGGCTGGCGGCAATGCCATTCATCGACGGGTGCTTGCGGTCACCGCTCTTGTAGGCTTGCAGCGCGGCGACGATGTATTCGGGGTACTGGCCACCGATCAGCGGCACCTTGTAGGTTTTCGGAAACACGGTCTGGTAACCCGGAATGCCGTGGCAGCCGATGCACATGGCGACCTTGTCCCTGGCGGCTTCTGCATTGCCTTCGACGGCGAGGGCAAGCGGGCTGACACAGAGGGCTGCGACAGCGAGAACGGTTCTGGCGCTCATCGATGATCTCTTTTTGAAGGTTGAACTTATTTCGGAAAATCGCCGCGCAGTGTAGCGAAGGACGGAGAGACCGTCAAAACCGCCGCGCGCTGCGCGGCCTGCAGATTCAGACTCCAGCGGTATCGACCACCAGGCGACCGCGCACCTTTCCTTCGAGGAAGCGCGGCGCGATGTCGAGCACTTCATCGAGCCGCACCACCTGCGTCATGGCGTCGAGTTTGGCCATCGGCATATCGCGCACGATGCGCGCCCAGGCTTCTTCGCGCGGTCCGTGCGCCACGGTGACGCTGTTGATGCCGTACAACGTGACGCCACGCAGGATGAACGGCGCAACGCTGGCGGGGAAATCCATGCCCTGGGCCAGCCCGCAGGCGGCGATCGCACCGTTCTCGCGGGTCGCGGCGCAGGCGTTTGCCAGCGTGTGCGAGCCGACGCTGTCCACCACCCCCGCCCAGCGCTCGCGCGCCAGCGGCTTGCCCGGTGCCGAGAGCGTCGCGCGATCGATGACCGATTCGGCGCCGAGCGACTTCAGGTAGTCGGTTTCGTCGAGGCGGCCGGTGCTCGCGACCACGCGATAACCCAGACTGGCCAGCAGTGCCACGGCCACCGAACCCACGCCGCCGCTGGCGCCGGTCACCAGTACTTCGCCGTCGCCCGGCTTCAGGCCGTGACGTTCCAGCGCCAGCAGGCAGAGCATGGCGGTGAAGCCGGCCGTGCCGACGGCCATCGCATGCTTCGCATCGAAGCCGGTCGGCAGCGCGACCAGCCAGTCACCCTTGATCGCAGCGCGCTGGGCCAGACCGCCCCAGTGGCCCTCGCCCACGCCGAAGCCGGTCAGCACGACCTTGTCGCCAACCTTCCAGCACGGATGGTCGCTGTGTTCGATCACGCCCGCGAAATCGATGCCCGGCACCATCGGCCACTTGCGCACGATGGGGCTGCGCCCGGTGATCGCCAGCGCATCCTTGTAATTGAGGCTGGACCACTGCACGGCAACGCGTACATCGGCTTCGGGCAGTGCCGCGTCCTCGATATCGCTCAGGCGGGCAATCGTCTTGCCGTCCGCGCCCTGCTCCAGCAATATGGCCTTGAACATCTTCGGTTTCCTCCGGTCATTGACGGTCTGCAGCGCGCAGGATACTTGTTGACCCGCAAAGCAGTAAGGTTGCGGCGGCGACAACGGTCTTCCTCCGACATCCTCCATCGCATTGCCACAGGGCTCAATCACGCATGCACGCCACACTGCCGCTCCTGCGAACGACCGACTTCCCGCCGCTTGCCCGCCGCCACACCGAAATCCTGCAACTGAATCTGGGCTACACCTGCAATCAGAGCTGCCTGCATTGCCACGTCAACGCAGGGCCCGGCCGCACCGAACAGATGAGTCTGGCCACATTGCAGGTCGTACTCGACTTCATCCGCGCGTCCGACGTGCGCCTGATCGATCTGACCGGCGGCGCGCCGGAAATGAATCCGCACTTCCGCTGGCTGGTCGGTGAAGCGCGCAAGCTCGATGTCGCCGTGATCGACCGCTGCAACCTGACCATCCTGTCCGAACCCGGTTACGAGGGCATGGCGCGGTTTCTGGCCGACCATCAGGTGCAGGTCACCGCGTCGCTGCCCTGCTATCTCGAAGACAACGTCGATCGCCAGCGCGGCAATGGCGTGTTCGCGCGCAGCATCGCCGCGCTGCAGCAGCTCAACGCGCTCGGCTATGGACAGCCCGATTCCGGGCTTGAACTGAATCTGGTGTTCAACCCGCAGGGGCCGTCGCTGCCTCCGCCGCAGGCGGCACTGGAGCAGTCGTATCGCGATCACCTCGGCAGCGCATTCGGCATCGTGTTCACCCGCCTTTACACCCTCGCCAACATGCCGATCCAGCGTTTCGGGTCGACGCTGGTATCGAAGGGGCAGTTCAACACCTACATGCAGACGTTGCGCACCGCCCACCGCGAAGACAATCTGGACAGCGTGATGTGCCGCAACCTGCTGAGCGTCGATTGGGAAGGCCATGTCTACGACTGTGACTTCAACCAGATGCTGGGTCTGCCGTTGCGCATCGATGGCCGGCCGCGTGTGCACCTGTCCGAACTGATCGGCCGCGACGTGTCGGGTACGCCCATCGTCGTCATGGATCACTGCTACGGCTGTACCGCGGGACAGGGCTCGTCCTGCGCCGGCGCGCTCGTCTGAAAGGCTCGCCATGAATGATCCGGTGGTGTTCGGCGTCGCCTTCTGGGGCTTTCTGGTGCTGTACGGCGTCGGCATGTATGCGCTGTCGCCGCGCGCCGTCGGGCGGGCCGGCTTCTTCGACGGCCACGACGAAGCGGGTCGCCCGGCCGGCACCTGGGCGCTCGGCGCCAGCATCTTCATTTCGTGGATCTTCGCCAAGTCGATCACCAACGCGGCCAATCTCGGTGCGACCTACGGCATCGTCGGCGGTCTTGCGTACGCGACCTACTGGTTGTCGATTCCGCTGGCTGGCTGGGCCATCCTGAGACTGCGCAGGCGCTACGGCGCCACCAGCCTGATGTCCTTCCTGACCGGCCGGCACGGCAGGCTGGCGGCGCTGGCCTTCTCGATCGCCATCCTGGTGCGCCTTTTCAACGAGGTGTGGAGCAATACTGCGGTCGTCGGCGGCTACTACGGCCCGGCCGGTTCGACCGAATTCATCGGTGCCGCGCTGCTGTTTACCGCCGCCACGCTGTTCTACAGCCTGAAGGGTGGCCTGCGCTCGTCGATCTACACCGACGTGCTGCAGACCGGCCTGTTCGTGCTGTTCTTCGCCGTCGTGCTGCTGCTGGTGCTGCCGACGCACGGACCGGTGGCGCTCGCGAGCACCGGCGATTTCCGGCTCGACGCGGGTGTCGACCTGCTGCTGGTCGCCGCGCTGCAGGTGCTGTCCTACCCCTTCCATGATCCGGTGCTGACCGACCGCGGCTTCATCACCGAAGAAAAGCGCATGCTGCGCGCCTTCGTCTGGGCCGGCGCGCTTGGCTTCGTCTGCATCCTGCTGTTTTCGCTGGTCGGCGTGCACGCCCGGCTCGAAGGCCTGGCCGGCGGAGACAACGTGCCGGCGGCACTCGCCCGCAGCATGGGGCCGGCCGCGCTGTTCGTGATGACCATCGTCATGGTGGCCGCCGCAGGGTCCACGCTCGACTCGACCTTCTCATCGCTGGCCCGGCATGTGGCGCAGGAGCTGCCGCAACTGGCCGGGCGTCCGGAACCCAGGCGGGCCATCGCGCTCGGCATGGGCGCCATGGCGCTGTTCGCGATCATCGGCAATCTGCCGATGATCGCCGGCACCGACATCCTGAAGGCGACAACCATCAGCGGCACCATGGTGATCGGCTTGGCGCCCATCTTCCTGCTGGCCGGCTTCACGCAGCCTGGCACGCGCGCCGCGAAGTGGTCCTTCCACCTGGCGTTCTGGACCGGACTCGCGCTGGGCGTGCTGCTGGCGATGGGTGGCATCCCGGACAGCTGGGCCATCGGCACCGGCAAGTACGCCAAACTGCTCGGCGTGAATCTTTACGGACTGCTGCTGTGCACCGCGGGCTATCTGCTGCCGCCGCTGATTGCAGGGCGGATGCGATGAACCCCGATCTCGTCGACAGCACGGCCGACGACAGCCTCGCCGACCCCGGCCGCAGCTGTCCGCTGCATTACCGCTACGGGGCGGCTGCACTGGCCGACACCCGAGCCGATCTGGTGACGGATACGCTGTACGTCGTCGGCGGCCTGTACGGCAACCGGCCGGCGCTCGACTCGCTGGAGCACCTGTTCGCCCGCGAGCGGGGCGATGCACGCCTGATGTTCAACGGCGATTTCCACTGGTTCGACATCGACCCGGCCTGCTTCGGCGACGTGCAGCGGCGTGTGCGGGCGCATGACGCGATCGCCGGCAACGTCGAAGCCGAACTGGCCGATGGCTCGGGGGAGGCCGGATGCGGCTGCAGCTACCCGGACGACGTTCCGCAGGCGCTGGTCGACCGCTCCAACCTCATCCACTCACAGCTGTCGCGCACCGCCCGCCACGATCCGCACTGGCGCGGCGAACTGGCGGCGCTCGATTTCTGGCGCGCCGTGCGCATCGGCGACGCCCGCGTCGGCGTGGTCCATGGCGACGCCGATTCGCTGGCTGGCTGGTCCTTTGACGCCCGCGCGCTGCAGGATGCTGCGCATCGCGCCCGTTACCTGGAACAGTTCCGCCGGGCGCAGTGCGACGTGTTCGCCAGCAGCCACACCTGCCTGCCTGCGCTGAAGCGATTCGACGACCGGGCGGTCATCAACAACGGTGCTGCCGGCATGCCCAATTTCTGCGACCGTCTGTGCGGCGTCATCAGCCGCATCGCGCTGACGCCGTCGCCGCATCCGGTGCTGTACGGCGCGCGCGTCGGCGCACTGCATGTCGATGCGCTCGCGCTCGACTACGATCCGGCCGCCTGGCGGGCCGAATTCACCGCGCAGTGGCCCGACGGCTCGGCGGCCGCGCTGAACTACCGCGACCGCATCGACCACGGTCCGGGTTGGACGCTGGAAGAGGCTGCACCATGAACGCGCGCAAGCTTGCCCTGCTCGGCGTCGTCGTGGCGCTGGTCGCCGCGTTCTTCATTCTCGATCTCGGCCGCTTCTTCGATCTGGCCTGGTTCAAGGCGCAGCAGCGCATGCTGACCGAACAGGTCGATGCCGCGCCCTGGCGTTCGGCCGCGGTGTTCTTCGCGATCTACGTCGTCGTGACGGCGCTGTCGCTGCCCGGTGCGGCGATCATGACGCTGGCCGGCGGCGCCCTGTTCGGCTTCGCCAAGGCACTGGTCATCGTGTCCTTTGCATCCAGCCTGGGCGCCCTGCTCGCCTTCCTGATCGCGCGCTTCCTGTTGCGCGACTGGGTGCAGGCGCGCTTCGGCACGGCGCTGGAGTCGATCAACCGCGGCGTCGAAAAGGACGGTGCCTTTTATCTGTTCACGCTGCGTCTGGTGCCGGCGTTCCCTTTCTTCGCGGTCAATCTGGCGATGGCGCTGACCGCCCTGCCGGCACGCACCTTCTACTGGGTGAGCCAGCTCGGCATGCTGGCGGGCACCATCGTGTTCGTGAATGCGGGCACCCAGATCGGCCGCATCGAATCGCTGTCCGGCATCCTGTCGCCCGGGCTGATCGGTGCGTTCGTGCTGCTGGGCGTGTTCCCGCTGATCGCCCGCAGGGTGATCGATGCGGTGCGCAGCCGTGCCGTGTTCAGCCGCTGGTCGAAGCCGGCACGCTTCGATTACAACCTGCTGGTGATCGGCGGCGGCAGCGCCGGTCTGGTCACCGCCTACATCGGCGCCGCGGTGAAGGCGAAGGTGGCGCTGATCGAGCAGCACAGCATGGGCGGCGACTGCCTCAACACCGGCTGCGTGCCGTCGAAGGCGCTGATCCGCTCGGCGCGGCTGCTGTCGCAGATCGCGCATGCGAAGTCGCTCGGTGTGCGCGAGGCCACTGCGCAGTTCGATTTCGCCGACGTGATGGAACGCGTCGCGCGGGTGGTGCGCGCGATCGAACCGCATGATTCGGTCGAGCGCTACAACGCGCTCGGCGTCGACTGCTTCGACGCGCGGGCGCGCATCACCTCGCCGTGGACGGTCGAGGTGACGCAGCGTGACGGCAGCACGCGCGCGCTGTCCGCGCGCAACATCGTCATCGCCGCCGGCGCCCGCCCCTTCGTGCCGCCGATACCCGGCATCGAGGCGATGGACCTGCTCACCTCGGACACGCTGTGGTCGCTGCGCGCGCTGCCCGGCCGTCTGCTGGTGCTCGGTGGCGGCCCGATCGGCTGCGAACTGTCGCAGGCCTTCGCGCGCTTCGGCGCCGACGTGACCCAGGTCGAAATGGCGCCGCGCCTGATGGGGCGGGAAGACCCGGATGTGTCGGCACTGGTCGAAGCACGTTTCGCGGAAGAAGGCGTGCGCGTGCTGACTGGCCACAAGGCGGTGCGCTTTGCGCGGGAAGGCGATGCGAAAGTGCTGTTTGCCGAAGGCTCGGAAGGTGAAGTGCGCATTGAATTCGACACCCTGCTGTGCGCCGTCGGACGCACGCCCAACGTCAGCGGCTACGGTCTGGAAGAGCTGGGCATCACGCTGCGCGCCAACCGGACGGTCGATACCAACGACTACCTGGAAACGCTCTACCCCAACATCTTCGCCTGCGGCGACGTGACCGGCCCGTTCCAGTTCACGCATACCGCGGCGCACCAGGCCTGGTACGCCGCGGTCAACGCCCTGTTCGGCCGCTTCAGGCGCTTTGCGGTCGACTACTCGGTCATTCCGTGGGCCACCTTCACCGAACCCGAGGTGGCGCGGGTCGGCCTGAACGAGACCGACGCGAAGGCGCGCAACATTCCGCACGAAGTGACGATCTACGAACTCGATGACCTCGACCGCGCAATCACCGACGAGGTGGCGCACGGCTTCGTCAAGGTGCTCACCGTACCCGGGCGCGACCGCATCCTCGGCGTGACCATCGTCGGCGAACACGCGGGCGAACTGATCGCCGAATACGTGCTGGCGATGAAGCACGGTCTCGGGCTCAACAAGTTGCTGGGCACCATCCACATCTACCCGACGATGAACGAGGCGAACAAGTTCGCCGCCGGCGTCTGGAAGAAGGCGCATGCGCCGCAGACGCTGCTCGCATGGGTCGCGCGCTATCACTCGTGGATGCGCGGATGAGGCGGCTGTCCGTCGTGCTGCCGGCGCTGAACGAAGCCGCGACCATCGGGGAAGCGCTGTCGCGCATGCCGGCCACCGACGTCTGCGATATGGAACGCATCGTCGCCGACGGCGGCAGTCTCGACGACACCGCATCGCTCGCTGCCGCGCAGGGCGCGCGCGTCGTACGCGCGCCGCGCGGTCGTGCGCTGCAGATGAACGCCGGTGCGCAGGCGGCGACCGGCGACGTGCTGCTGTTCCTGCACGCCGACACGCAGCTGCCGCCCGACGCGTTCGCACGGATCGATCGGGCGATCGCAGCCGGTGCGCAGTGGGGGCGCTTCGACGTGCGCATCGAAGGTCGCCACCCGCTGCTCGCGGTGGTCGCCGCCATGATGAACCTGCGTTCCCGCCTGACCGGCATCGCCACAGGCGATCAGGCGATCTTCTGCACGCGCGCACTGTTCGACGCACTGGATGGCTACGCGCCGATCGCGCTGATGGAAGACATCGACTTTTCCACCCGTGCGCGGTCGCGGTCGCGACCGGCTTGTCTGCGCGCGCGCGTCATCACGTCGGGCCGCCGCTGGGAGCGCCAGGGGGTGCTGCGCACCATCGTGCTGATGTGGCGCCTGCGCCTGCGTTACTTCTTCGGTGCCGATCCGGGCGATCTGGCGCGGGACTACCGGCCGCACCATGAGTGAGTCCGTAACGGCGGTGCTCGTGTTCGCGCGCGCCCCCGAGGCCGGCCGCAGCAAGACGCGGCTGATGCCGCTGCTGGGCGCCGACGGCGCGGCGCGGATCGGTGCGCAACTGACCGAACGTGCGCTGCAGGTGGCTGCCGACGCGGCCATCGGCCCGGTCGAGCTGTGGTGCGCACCGGACTGCAGCCATGATTTCTTCGAACGCTGTCGCGACCGGTACGGCGTGTCGCTGCACGCCCAGACCGGCGGCGACATCGGCATGCGCATGGCGCATGCCTTCGATGACACCCTCCGTCGCCATGCAGGCGCGCTGCTGATCGGCGCCGACGCCGTGTCGCTGCAGTCGGCTGACCTGCGCGCAGCGGGTGTTGCGTTGCGCAGCCACGATGCGGTGTTCGCTCCGGCAGAGGATGGCGGCTATCTGCTGGTGGGGCTGCGCGTACGGCAAGCTCACCTGTTCGAAGGCATTGCGTGGGGCAGCGCCGGGGTGTGGCCGCAAACCCGTGCGGTGATCGAGCGGCTCGGCCTGCTCACGCATGTGCTCCCGACCGGTTACGACCTCGACCGGCCGGATGACTACCGTCGCGCCGTGGCCGAAGGTCTGCTGGTGCCCGAACCGTGCTGACCCGCCTGCGCGCATTGCTGCTGGCCATCGCGCTGGCGCTGACCTGCGAAATGTCGGCCGCTGCCGCCGATGCCATTGCCCTGCCCGCCTTTTCCTCGCAGCCCGCCGGATCGACCGTATCGGGCTGGAGCGCCTACACGCTGGGCGGCAAGGCGGCACCGGCCGATTTCCGGCTGGCCGAGCTGGAGGGCCTGACCGTTCTGCGAGTCGAAGCGTCGAATGCCGCCTCGGCGCTGATCCACGCCCGCCGCTTCGATCCGCTCGCCACGCCCTGGCTGAACTGGCGCTGGCGCGCCGACGTGCTGCCGACCGCCGGGCGCTTCGCGACGCGGGACGGCGACGACTACGCGCTGCGCGTCTATGTGCTGTTCGATCTCGATCTGTCGAAGCTGTCGTTCGGCAGCCGCACGAAAATCCGGCTGGCGCGCACCTTCTACGGCGAGCAGATTCCGACCGCCGTGCTGTGCTACGTGTGGGACACGCGCGCTGCGCCGGGCTCGCGCGCATGGAGCGCCTACACCGACCGGGTACGCATGATCGCCGTAGACGGTGCCGGTTCGCCGACCGGCAGCTGGCGCGACGTGAGCCGCAACCTGGTCGAGGATTTCCGGGAAGCCTTCGGCGAAGGCCCGCCGGCCGTGACCGGCATCGTCGTGGCCAGCGACAGCGACAACACGGGCGGACAGACCCTCGGTTATTTCGGCGACCTGTCGGTCACCGCCCGGTCACCGCTGCAGCCCCCCCCATGAAGCGTCTTGTCCTGCTCGGCGGCGGTCACGCCCACCTGTTCGTGCTGGAAGCCTTTGCGCGCGAACAGCCCGATGCACGGGTCAGCCTGATCACGCCCGATGCGCTGACGCCCTACTCCGGCATGATGCCGGGCGTCATCGCCGGCCATTACGACTACCGGCAGGCCTGCATCGATCTCGCCCCGCTGGCAGCGCGGGCGGGCTGCGCGCTCAGGCTGGATGCCGCGGTCTCACTGGACGCCGGGCAACGGCAGATCCGGCTGGCCAGCGGCGAGGTGATCGACTACGACCTGCTGTCGATCGACACCGGTTCGACGCCGCGCATCCCCGATCTGCCGGGCGCCGACACCTGCGCGCATCCGGTGAAGCCGATCGGTCAACTGCTCGAGAGCTGGCACACCGCGCGCGCCGCGCGCGCTGCCGCAGTTGTCGGCGCCGGGGCGGCCGGCGTCGAAATCATCATGGCGCTGCATCACCGGCAACCGCGGATGCGCTGTACGTTGATCGACCGCGCGCCGCATCTCCTCGACGGGCTGCCCGCGGGCCTGCAGCGGCGTGTGATGGCCGAACTGGCGCGCCAGCGGATCGACGTGGTGACCGATGCAAGCGTGTCCGGTGTCGACGCCGATACCGTGCGGCTGGCGGACGGACGCAGCATTCCGAGCCAGTTCACGGTGTGGGCCACCGGCGCCGCCCCGCCAGCCTGGCTGCGCGACTGCGGTCTGGCACTCGACCCCCGCGGTTTCATCGCGACCGGCCCGACGCTGCAGTCACTGTCACACCCCGAAGTGTTCGCCGCCGGTGATGTCGCGACGATGATCGATTCACCGCGCCCGAAGTCCGGCGTGTTTGCCGTGCGCGCCGGCCCGCCGCTGGCCGCCAACCTGCTGCGCGCCGCGCGTGGCGACACGCTGCAACCCTGGACACCGCAGACACAGGCCCTGCTGCTGCTCGCCTGCGGCCGCCGCCACGCCATCGCATCACGCGGCGGCTGGTCGCTGCAGGGGGACTGGGTGTGGCGCTGGAAGGACCGCATCGACCGCGCGTTCATGCGCCGTTTCGATCTGTGAAGGCAGATGCAAGATTCAAGATGCAAGATTCAAGGAACGACGGACCCGCTTGCATCTTTCATCTTGAATCTTGCATCTCAAATCATCCTGCCGGCGGCCAGGCGGATGCGGCGCGTACAGCGCGACGCCAGCGCCTCGTCGTGCGTCACCAGGATCAGCGTGGTGCCTTGTTCGGCATTCATGGCGAACATCAGGTCGATGACCGACGCGCCAGTCGCGGCGTCGAGATTGCCGGTCGGTTCATCGGCCAGCAGCAGTCCGGGCTCGGGCGCAAAGGCGCGCGCCAGCGCGACCCGCTGCTGTTCGCCGCCGGACAGCTGGCGCGGGTAGTGCGTCATCCGCCCGCCCAGGCCGACCCGTTCCAGCAGTGCCACCGAGCGCTCGCGCACCCGGTCGACGCCGGCCAGTTCGAGCGGCAGCATGACGTTTTCGAGCGCGGTCAGCGCCGGCAGAAGCTGGAAGGACTGGAACACGAAGCCGACCTTTTCGCCGCGCAGCTGCGCCCGGGCGTCTTCGTCGAGCGCAAAGATGTCCTGCCCGGCGATGCTGACCGAGCCGGCAGACGGCAGGTCGAGCCCGGCCAGAAGACCGAGCAAGGTCGATTTTCCTGAACCGCTGGCGCCGACGATGGCCAAAGCTTCGCCGGCACGAACCGTGAAGGCGATATCCTGAAGAATCTGCAGCGGCGCGTTCCCGCTGCTTACCTGCTTGCCCAGCCCGATGACTTCAAGGACGGTCGGGCGTGTTTCCGGAGTGTCTGTAGGCATGAAAAAAGTGTTTTTCTCGATGTTATGCATGGTGTTCGCTGCGCTGCCGTTGCAGGCGCAGACACTGCTGGTGGTCGGCGACAGTCTGTCAGCCGGATACGGTCTGCGCCAGCATGAGGCCTGGCCGGTGTTGCTCGGGCAGAAACTGGCGCAGGCGGGTTACGCCCATTCGGTCGTCAATGCGAGCACCAGCGGTGACACGACGGCCAACGGCCTGTCGCGCATCGACGCGGCGCTCGCGGCGCACAAGCCGGCCATCGTCATTCTCGCGCTCGGTGCCAACGACGGACTGCGCGGCCTGCCCGTCAAAAGCATGCGCGACAACATCGAATCCATGACGCGCAAGGCACAGGCGGCCGGCGCCCGGGTGCTGATCGCCGGCATGCAACTGCCGCCGAACTACGGCCCCGACTACACGCAAAAGTTCTCCGCTGCCTTCGGTGAGGTGGCCACAAGCACCCGCTCGGCGCTGTTGCCCTTCCTGCTCGACGGTTTCGCGACCGATCCGCGAAGCTTCCTGCCGGATGGCGTTCATCCGGTCGCCGGCGTGCAGTCGCGCATCGCCGACAACATCTGGACGCCGCTCAAGCCGCTGCTCGGCAAGGTGACCGACAGCGCGTCGGCCGCGCACCAGCGGTGATCGCGCTCCGGCCTGCGGGTCGGAAAACAGGTGCTGCGTATATATACGGCGTAACGCGGCAAGCAATCACTCGACTTTCGTCCGGCACGCTACCATCGCCGGCCGCGGTTCTCCCAGACAAGGCTGTCATGCACAGGAACACCCGGCAATGAGCGACGCCCCCCTCCTCCGGCGACCGGCGGGAATGGCGTCGATCCGTCAGTTGCACGACTTCGACGCCCTCATCGATACCCGTTCGCCCGCCGAATTCGCGCTCGACCATGTGCCGGGCGCGATCAACTGCCCGGCACTCGACGACGCGCAGCGCGCGGAAATCGGCACGTTGTACAAACAGGTGTCGCCGTTCGTCGCCAAGCGGCGCGGTGCGGCGCTGGTTGCCCTGAACATCGGCCGCCACCTGCTGGAAACCTTCCACGACAAGGGGCCGGACTGGCGTCCGCTGATCTACTGCTGGCGGGGCGGCAAGCGCAGCGGCGCCTTCGTCACCGTGCTGCGCCAGATCGGCTGGGATGCGCACCAGCTCGAAGGGGGCTACAAGCGCTACCGTCGCGATGTGCTCGACCGTCTCGCCGCAGCCCCCGCCCAGCTTGATTTCCGCATCCTGAGCGGACCGACCGGCAGCGCCAAGAGCCGGGTGCTCGAGAGGCTGGCGGCACGTGGCGAACAGGTGCTCGATCTGGAGGCGCTGGCCGCGCACAAGGGATCGGTACTGGGCCGACAGCCCGGTCAGCCGCAACCGCCGCAGCGCTGGTTCGAATCTCAGCTGCATGCGGTGCTGGCGACTTTCGATCCGGCGCGCCCGGTATTCACCGAAGCGGAAAGCCGGCGCATCGGCCTGGTTTCGCTGCCGAACGAGTTGATCGAGCGCATGCGGGCGGCGCCCTGCCTGCGCATCGATGCTTCGGTGGCCGCCCGTACGGACTTCCTGCTGCGCGACTACGACTACCTCACGAGCGATGCCGAGGCATTGATTGCCGAGCTCGAACGGCTGACCGATCTGCGCGGACACGAAACGATAGGCGCCTGGTCGGCGCTGGCGCGCGCCGGCGACTGGCGCACGCTGGTCGCGGCGTTGCTGGAGCAGCACTACGACCCCCTGTACCGACGATCGCAGCAGTACAACTTTGCACGCCATCCGGATGCGCCTGCCTTCGAGGCCGACCGGCTCGACGCAGCAGGCATCGATGCGCTCGCGGCACGGATCATCCGGACCACCGCTCAGGGCACTTTCGACGACGTGTCGGCGCGCACCGCACAGATGCGCTGAATCATCGCCGGCGCCGGCGCGGTCAGTTCGCCCTGTTCGAATGCCAGAACGCGTCCCCAGCTGCGCGCCCAGTCGAACAGTTCGTCCGGCCGGAGCAGGAAATCCGGATTCGACGGCTTGCCGAAGCGCTCGTTGCCCAGCATGAAGGTTTCGTAGATCAGCACGCCGCCCGGTCGCAGCAGCGCGGCCAGCTCAGCCAGTCGCAGCCGGAACAGGTAGCGCGTGACCACCACCGCATCGAAGCTGGCAGCCCCCCACGGCCAGGGGTCCTGTTCGAGATCTGCGCACAGCGTACGCACGCCGCCCACTCCGGCCAGTCCGGCCAGCGCCGACTCATCACGATCGGCGGCCAGCACGCTGAAGCCCTGGCCGGCGAGCCATCGGGCATGCCGACCGGCGCCGCTGGCGAAATCGAGGATTTCCGCGCCAGGCGCGCACAGGGCCGCGAAACGGGTGACCCATTCCGATGGCGTCTGACCGGAAAAGTGGGAATGAGAGGGCATCGGCAGGCCTTTATTCAAGGTTGTGGGGGGTCGGGGCGGCATTATCATCCGAGGCACTTCAAGGAAAAAAATGTTTCGCACTGCGAATATGCCGGCTTCTCCGATGGCTGCGAGCGGCTTCTTTCTCTGGCGCGCGCTGCCTCTGGCCCTTCTGGCCGGCGCCGTTGCGGCCAGTGTGTCCATGCCGATCGGACTTGTCGTGTTCCTGATTGCCTGTGGCGTCGGTGCGGCTGCGGCACGACAACTGACCGTTGCCGCCGAGCGGCTGGCCGCCCTGGTCGGCGAAAACCTGCGCCAGCAGGACTTCGCCGACCTCGCGGCAGACTGGCACTGGGAAACAGATTCCGGCATGAGGCTCCGCGTGTCGCAGACCCGTCCGGTGCTCGGCAATGCGCTGGACATCGTTGCGGTGAATGGCTTTCAGTTCTGGAAGATCGACGCGCTGTCGCCGGTGCACGGTGACTGGGAGGAGTGCCATCGCATGATCCAGTCGCGTCAGCCCATGCAACTGCATCTGGTGCTTCGACTCCCTGACAGCAGCGTACGCCACATCGATCTGCGCGGCCGGCCGGTGACCGATGCGAAAGGCGAGTTCTGCGGCTATCGCGGTACCGGGCGCGACGAAAGTGCCTTCGTGCAGTCGACGCGCGCGCTGCGCGAGCTGGAGACGCGGCATCGCGAAATGGTGAATCACCTGCGCGAAGTCATTTTCCGCATCGATGCCCGGGGTCGTTTCACTTACCTGAACCGCGCATGGGAAGATCTGACCGGCCAGCCGGTGTCGCAGGCCATCGGCCAGCGCGTGCTGCGCTGGCTGTCGAAGGACGAAGCGCGCTATCTGCTGGCGCGGCTGGAACCGCTGCTCGATGGTCGTCGTGATTCGATGCAGGTCGAGGTCCGCACCCACACCGCCGGTCAGCCGGCGCGCTGGCTCGAAATCGCGATCAGTGCGCGCTTCGACGGCAGCGGCGGCCTGGAGAGTCTGTCCGGCAGCATCGAGGACATCACGCAGCGCAAGCAGGCGGAATCGACGCTGTACGACATGAATGCCGAACTGGAGCGACGCGTGAAGCGGCGCACCGCTGAACTCGAAGCGTCGAATCGCGAGCTGGAGGCCTTTTCCTACTCGGTTTCGCATGACTTGCGCAACCCGCTGCGCGCCATCGACGGCTTTTCGCAGATCATCATCGAGGACTATGGCGATCAGCTCGACAAGATGGCGCACAGCCACCTCGGACGCATCCGAGCGGCGTCGCAGAAGCTGTCGACCCTGATCGACGACCTGATCGAACTCGGGCGCCTGACGCGGGCGCCGATCAGCCGGGTCGTGGTCGACCTGTCGGCGATCGCGCGCACCCTTGCGCGCGAGCTGCATGCGGAGGCACCCGAACGCGAAGCCCGGGTGTCGATCGGCCTGCACCTGATGGCGCGCGTCGACCCGATGCTCGCCCGTGTCATGCTCGAACATCTGTTGCGCAATGCCTGGGCATTCACCGCCGCCTGTACACCGGCCGAGATCGAATTCGACGCCCGGCTGCGCAATCGCGAAGTCGTGTTCCACGTGCGCGACAACGGCGCCGGCTTCGACATGGCCCACGTGTCGCAGCTGTTCCGCCCGTTCAACCGGCTGCACGACCAGGCCGACAGCAGCGGCACCGGTATCGGACTGGCGACCGTGCAGCGTATCGTGCACCGCCATGGCGGTCGCATCTGGGCCGAGGGCGCCCCCGGCAAAGGCGCGAGCTTCTACTTCACCTTGCCCGATCCGGCTGGCTGAGTTCGGTTTCGTTGTGTTTATATTGCAATTGCACATTTATTTATTTGTAGATTTGACTTTAGAAGTCCGGCTCAAGCATCTAATTAAATGAATTTAATATTTGATTGACGAAGATTGTAGATTTCCACAGGCGGAACTTGTGTTGCGATGCAATATACTGAGGTCAAGGTGCCAGGCATCACCGCGTACGGCAGCAGCAAGGCTGGCAATCACCGCCACCACCGCTGACGACATCGCAGCGCCAAGGGAGTCTCCATGCAGTACGAGCACTATCTGAAGTCCATGTTCGAGCCGCAGTCGGTCGCCATCGTCGGCGCCAGCGAGCGGCACGACTCGATCGGTGCGGTCCTCATCCGCAACATGCTCGATGCGCGCTACAACGGCGCGCTGCACGCCATCAATCCCAAACACGATTCGGTTCACGGTGTGCCGTGTGTGGCGCGCCTCGACGACCTGCGCAAGCGTCCCGATCTGGCGGTGATCTGCACTCCGGCGGCCACGGTGCCCGGACTGATCGAGGAATGCGGCCGGGCCGGCATCAAGTCGGCCGTCGTCATCAGTTCCGGCTTCGCCGAATGCGGCCCGGCAGGTGCCGAACTGGAACGGCGCACCCGCATCGCGGCCAAGCGCAGTGGCGTACGCATCATCGGCCCCAACTGCCTCGGCCTCATGCGACCGGCGATCGGCCTGAACGCCACCTTCGCACGCGCTGCCGGCATCCCGGGCAGCATCGGTCTCATTTCTCAGTCCGGCGCCATCTGCACCGCCCTGCTCGACTGGGCACAGACGAATGGCGTCGGCTTTTCGACCGTGGTGTCGCTGGGTGCGTCGATCGATCTCGATTTCGGGGAAATCCTCGACTACATGATTGCCGACCCGCGTACCGAAAGCATCTTCATGTACATCGAAGGCATCCGCGATGCGCGCCGCTTCATGAGTGCGGTGCGCGCGGCCGCGCGGGTCAAGCCGGTGCTTGCGATCAAGGTCGGGCGTCATCCGGCCGGCTTGAAGGCGGTGGCGTCGCACACTGGCGCCATGGTGGGCTCGGACGACGTGTTCGACGCCGCGTTGCGCCGCGCCGGCGTGGTGCGCCTGTCGAACATGGGCCAGATGTTCTCGGCGGCCAATGCGTTGTTCACGGGCTTCAAGCCTTCGGGCAAGCGGCTCGCCGTGGTGACCAACGGCGGCGGACCGGGCGTCATGGCGGCGGACCGGGCGGCGGATCTGGGCATCGAGCTGGCCGCGCTGTCGCCGGAAACGATGGCGGCGCTCAACGGCGCGCTGCCGCCGACCTGGTCGCACGCCAATCCGATCGACCTGATCGGCGATGCCGATGCCGCGCGTTACGGCGCAGCACTGAAGGCTGTGCTGGCAGATCCGGGTGTCGACGGCGTGCTGACACTGCTGACGCCGCAGGCCATGACGCAGCCGACTGCCGTGGCGGAAACCGTCATTGAAATCGCCGCCACCGCGCACAAGCCGCTGATGACCTGCTGGATGGGGGGCGAACAGGTGCGCGCCGCGCGTGCGCTGTTCGAGGCGGCGCATTTGCCGACCTTCCGCTCGCCCGAGCCGGCGGTCGAGCTGTTCCACCACATTTCGTCCTATTACCAGAACCAGCAGTTGTTGCGCCATGCACCCGCCTCACTGGCGCAGGATCTCGATCCGCCGTCGGTCGAATCGGCGCGTCTGGTGATCGAGACGGCGCTGTCGGAGCGGCGCACCGTGCTGACCGAAATGGAATCGAAGGCGCTGCTGGCCGCTTTCCGCATTCCAATCGCGCAGACCGTGGTCGCGCGCAGCGCGACCGAAGCCATGGTGTACGCCGAAGAAATGGGCCTGCCGGTCGCCATGAAGATCGATTCGCCCGACATCACGCACAAGAGCGATGTCGGCGGCGTGCGGCTGCATGTCGACAACCTGCGCGCCGTGCGCGACTGCTGGCAGGAACTGATGGCGGAAGTCGGCCGGCGCAAGCCCGATGCCCGGCTGACCGGCGTGTCGATCGAACCCATGGTGACCAAGCCGAATGCCCGCGAGCTGTTCGTCGGCGTACTGCATGACGATGTGTTCGGGCCGGTCATCAGCTTCGGCCATGGCGGCACCCGCATCGAGGTGCTGCGCGACCGCGCGGTCACGCTGCCGCCGATCAATGTCGAGCTGGCACGCGATGCCATCCAGCGCACCCGGGTCTCCGCCATGCTGGGCGAATTCCGCGGCATGCCGGCGATCGACATGGACGCGCTCGAACGGGTGCTGATCCGCGTGTCCGAAATGGTGTGCGAGCTGCCGTGGATACGCGAGATGGACATCAATCCGCTGCTGGTGGACGAAAACGGCTGCGTGGCGGTGGATGCGCGCATCATTCTCGCCGACGTGTTGCCGACCGCGACGCCCTACTCGCACATGGCGATCCATCCGTATCCGGCGCGGCTGGAACACGTGGTGAATCTGCCCAATGGCGCACGCGCCATCATCCGCCCGATCCGGCCGGAAGATTCCGACCGCGAAGCCAACTTCGTGCGCGCCCTTTCGCCCGAAACACGCTATCTCAGATTCATGAGCACGATCAAGGAGTTGCCGGGCCCTCTGCTGGCCCGCCTGACGCAGATCGACTACGACCGCGAAATGGCGCTGGTGGCGATCACCGGTGATGGCGACAGTGAAGAGCAGATCGGCGTCTGCCGCTATGTCGTCAATCCGGACGGCGAATCGTGCGAATTCGCCATCGTCGTTGCCGATGCCTGGCAGCGTCAGGGCCTGGCCCGCACGATGATGAACCTGCTGATCGAAGCGGCGCGCGAACGCGGCCTCAAGGTGATGGAAGGCGTGTTTCTCGCCAACAACGAACGCATGCTGCGTTTCGTGCAGAGCCTGGGCTTCCACATCAACCGCGACCCGGAAGACAGTTCGCTGTTCAACGGCGAACTGGACCTGCGTCCGTCGTGAGCGCGCTGCCCGCCCGCTGCAGCTGGTGCGGGCAGGACCCGCTGTACGTTGCCTATCACGACACCGAATGGGGCGTGCCGGTGCGCGATGAGGCGGCGCTGTTCGAACGGCTCATTCTCGAAGGTGCGCAGGCCGGTCTAGCGTGGATCACGATACTGCGCAAGCGCGAAGGCTATCGGCGCGCCTTCGACGGTTTCGACGCCGGACGCATCGCGCGCTACGGCGACGAGGACCGCGCACGCCTGCTGGCCGACGCCGACATCGTGCGCAACCGGCTGAAGATCGACGCCACCATCGGCAACGCGCGCGCGCTGCTGGCGCTGCACGAGCGCGGCGAAACACTCGCCGGACTGCTGTGGGACAGGGTGGACGGCCAGCCGCTGATCAACCACTGGCGCCGGCCGGCCGACTGCCCGGCCACGACCGACCTGTCGGACCAACTCTCCAAACAGCTCGCCCAGCGCGGCTTTCGCTTCGTCGGCAGCACCATCGTCTACGCCTGGATGCAGTCGGTGGGCGTCGTGAATGACCATATGGTCGACTGCTTCCGTCACCGCGAACTGGTGCGTCCTCTGGCCTGAAATGCGCGAACCGCCCGGTGTACGGATAGTCTGTGCACCGTCTGCCTGCCCCCTTCCCCCGATGTCCGACCCGGAAATACCGTCCGACGAACCGACGCGTGCCGACATCCGGCGCATTGTGGCGTCGTCTTCGCTCAGCCGGCAGTTGCGCGCCGCGCGGGCGAAGCAGCAGCGCGAGCAGGCGGCGCGGCAAACAGGCGAGCGCGTGCCGCCCCGGCCGGCACGACGTGCCCGACATGCCGGTGGTGCGCTGCCCGACGTGGCCGCACTGCAGCTGCGCATCGAAGGGCTTTACGCCGAGCGGGGTTGGCGTGTGTTCGAGTTCCAGCGCGCGGTGTGGGCCTATCTGCAGCAGGGCCGCAGCGGACTGCTGCACGCCGGCACCGGATCGGGCAAGACCCTGGCGGTGTGGCTCGGGGCGCTGCTGCGGGCCGCGGCCCAGCCCGCCCCGGGGCTGCGCGTGCTGTGGATCACCCCGATGCGCGCACTGGCCGCAGACACCGCGCTGACGCTGGGCGAGTCGGCGCGCGTGCTCGGTCTGGACTGGGAGGTCGGCCTGCGCACCGGCGACACCGGTTCGGCCGAGCGCGCCCGCCAGGCGCGCGCGTTGCCGCAGGCGCTGGTCACCACCCCGGAAAGCCTCACGCTGATGCTGTCGCACGACACCGCGCGCGAACACCTGTTCGGGCTGTGCGCCGTGGTGGTCGATGAGTGGCATGAACTGATCGCCAACAAGCGTGGCGTGCAGACGCAACTCGCGCTGGCCCGGCTGCGTCAGTGGAATCCGGCGTTGCTGGTGTGGGGCCTGTCGGCCACCCTGGGTAATCCGGACCACGCGATGCAGGTGCTGTGCGGTCCGGGGGGCGCACGGGTCGCCGGCGAAGTCGACCGGCCGGTCAAGCTGGACAGCCTGATTCCGGCGCGCACCGAACGCTTTCCGTGGGCCGGCCATCTGGGCGTGAAGCTGCTCGACGCCGTGCTGACCGAACTGGACGCCAGTCCGTCGACCTTGCTGTTCACCAACACGCGGTCGCAGGCCGAGCTGTGGTACCAGGCGCTGCTGGCGGCGCGCCCGGACTGGGCGGGACTGATCGCGCTGCATCACGGCTCGCTGTCGCGCGAGGTGCGCGAGTGGGTCGAAGCCGGGCTGAAGAACGGCACGCTGCGCGCCGTGGTGTGCACCTCCAGCCTCGATCTGGGGGTGGACTTCCTGCCGGTGGAGCGCGTGCTGCAGCTGGGCTCGCCGAAGGGTGTGGCGCGCCTGATGCAGCGCGCCGGCCGCTCGGGCCACGCACCCGGCCGCACACCGCACGCCACCTGCGTGCCCGGCCATGGCCTGGAACTGATCGATTCGGCCGCCGCGCGTCGCGCGGTCGCGGCCGGGCGCATCGAACCGCGCCACAGCCCGGAGGCGCCGGTCGACGTGCTGGTGCAGCACCTGGTGACGCTGGCGCTGGCCGGCGGTTTCGACGCCGACGCACTGAAGGCGGAAATCCGCACCACCCATGCCTACCGTGCGCTGGACGACCGCACCTGGGACTGGGCGATGGATTTCGTCAGCCGCGGCGGCGCCTCGCTGGCCGCCTACCCGGATTACCGCAAGGTCGAACGCGATGCCGACGGCCGCCACCGCGTGCCGCGCGCCGACATCGCCCGCCGCCACCGCATGCAGATCGGCACCATCACCGCCGATTCGGCGGTCGATGTGCGCTGGGCGAGGGGTGGAAAGAGCGGTGGAAGGAGCGATGGAAGGAGCGGCGGTCAGAGCGCCCCCGCGTCCGGCGCTGCGGCATTGGCCGGCGGCCGGCTCGGTCAGGTCGAGGAATCCTTCATCGGCCGTCTGAAGCCGGGCGACTGTTTCCTGTTCGCCGGCCGGGTGCTCGAACTGGTCGCCGTGCGTGACATGCAGGCGCTGGTGCGCGCCGGCAACGCGGCGCGCGGCACGGTGCCGCGCTGGGCCGGCGGACGCATGCCGCTGTCCAGCGAACTGGCACAGGAAATCCGCACGCTGATCGCACTCGCCGCGCAAGGCGAGTACCCGGAGCCGGAAATGCAGGCGCTGCGCCCGCTGCTCGACGTGCAGCGCGGCTGGTCGGCGCTGCCGCGCGAAGATGAACTGCTGATCGAAGTCATGCAGTCGCGCGAAGGGCATCACGCCTTTTTCTTCCCGTTCGCCGGCCGGCCGGTGCATGCCGGGATGGCCGCATTGCTCGCCGGCCGCATTTCACGCAGTCGGCCGATCACCTTTTCGCTGTCGTTCAACGACTACGGCTTCGAGCTGCTGTCGGCCTCGCCGGTCGACTGGGCGCAAGAAATCGCGGCCGGTCTGCTGTCCGGCGACGCGCTGGATGCCGACATCGAACATTGCCTGAACGCGGCCCAGCTCGCACGCCGCCGCTTTCGAGAAGTCGCCCGGGTGGCCGGCCTGACCTTCCAGGGCTATCCCGGACAGGGCAAGAGTGCACGCCAGCTGCAGGTCAGCAGCGAGTTGCTGTTCGACGTGTTTTCGCGCCACGACCCGGACAACCTGCTTCTGCACCAGGCGAAGCAGGAAGCCCTGAAGGACGAACTGGATGCCGACCGCATCGCCGGCACGCTGGCTGCGATGCGCGCCGCCCGGCACTGCATCACGCGTCCGCCGTCCATGACCCCGCTTGCGTTGCCGCTGCTGGTGGCGCGGCTGCGCGAACGGCTGTCAAGCGAACAGCTGTCCGAGCGGGTGGCACGCATGGTGGCGCTGCTGGAAAAAGCGGCCGGGCCCTGAGCCATGCTGCAAATCGACCTTGCCGGCGAATCGCTGACGCTGCTCGCCGAACGTGCGCTGTGGTGGCCGGCGCAATCCACCCTGCTGATCGCGGATGCGCATTTCGGCAAGGGACTGACCTTCCGCGCGCGCGGTGTGGCCGTGCCTTTCGGTACCAGCGACGACACGATGGACCGGCTGGCGGCACTGCTCGCCCGCACGGGGGCGGCCCGCGTCGTGTTTCTCGGCGACCTGCTGCACGCCCGCGAAGCACGCCAGCCGGCGTTGATGGCGACGCTGGCCGGGCTGCACGCACCGGGCGTCGAGTGGGTGCTGGTGCGCGGCAACCACGACATGTACGCAGGGGTGCCGACCGAACTGGGGCTGACCGTGGTCGACGAGCCCATGCTGATGGCGCCGTTCGCGCTGTGCCATCACCCGGATGCGCGACCGGGCCATTACGTGCTGGCCGGCCACGTCCATCCGGCGTTGCGCGTCGAGGCGGGCGGCGACCGGCTGCGCCTGCCCTGCTTCGCCTTCGGCCCGGATGTCGGCCTGCTCCCGGCCTTCGGCAGCTTCACCGGACACATGACGCTGGCGCCCGGCGCCGGCATGCGCTGCTTCGTCGCCGCTGCCGACCGCGTGCTGGAAGTGCCGCATGCCTCGGCACGCCGGCGCGGCAAGGCCTAAAATGCAGCGCTTGCACGATCTGTCGCGCGTCGACACACGTTTTCCGGAAACCCAATGTCAGCCATCCCGAACGCCCTGAACACCGCCTCGCTGCCTGCGCTCTACAGCGCAGAGGCGCTGCGGCGCATCGAGCGACACTACGCACCGCGCAGTTCGCCGCGCCTGATGGAGCGCGCCGGCGCGACCGGGGCGGCCAAGGCGATGGAAATCATGGGTGGCCGGCACGGCCGCGTGCTCGTGATGTGCGGGCCGGGCAACAACGGCGGCGACGGCTTCGTGATCGCCAGACAGCTGCGTCAGACCGGCTTCGACGTGGTCGTTGCCTACATCGGCGACGAGCATGCGCAAGCCACCGACGCCGTATCGGCCTGGGCGTCCTGGCGCGCCATTGGCGGCGTCACGCTGCCACGGCTGCCGGCGGGCGAGTATTCGCTGGTGGTCGATGCGCTGTACGGCATCGGCCTGACCCGGCCGGTCGAGGGCGAACACGCGGCCTGGATCGATGCCGTCAACGACATGACGTGCCCGGTACTGGCCATCGACGTACCGAGCGGACTGAACGCCGACACCGGCCGCGTGCTGGGTCGCGCCATCCGTGCGTCGCACACGGCGACGATGATTGCGATGAAACCCGGCCTGCTGACGCTGGACGGGCCGGACCACTGTGGCGAGCTGTCGCTGCACGATCTGGGACTCGACTGTGCGCTGGTCGCGCGGCCGTCCGGCTGGCAGGTCGGCCGCGCGCTGTTCGACCACCTGCTGCGTCCGCGCGCGCGCAACAGTCACAAGGGCACCAACGGCAACGCCGTGCTGATCGGGGGGGCGCGCGGCATGGCCGGTGCCGCGCTGCTGGCCGGGCGCGCCGCCTTGAAGGTGGGCGCCGGTCGTGTCTATGTCGGCATGCTCGACCACGCTGCCCTGCCGCTCGATCCCGAACAGCCGGAACTGATGATCCGCTCGCCGGGTGAAGTCCTGACCGGCGATCTGGCAACCTGTGTCGCCATCGGACCGGGCCTGGGTCAGAGCCCGGCGGCGCTTGAACTGATGCGCGAGGCGATTGCCACCACCGCCACGCTGGTGCTCGACGCCGACGCGCTGAATCTGTTGTCGCAACACCCGGATCTGGCGCAGGCGGTGCATGACCGCAGTGCGCCGACACTGCTCACGCCGCATCCCACCGAGGCGGCGCGCCTGCTCGGCAGCACGACACCGCAGGTGCAGGAAGACCGCATCGCCTCGGCCTGCGCCATTGCGCGCCGCTACCACGCCGCAACCGTGCTCAAGGGATGCGGCAGCGTGATCGCACTGGCCGACGGACGCTGGTTCATCAACACCACCGGCAATCCGGGCATGGCGTCGGCCGGCATGGGCGATGTGCTGACCGGGCTGATCGCCGGCCTGCTGGCGCAGGGCTGGCCGGCCGATCTGGCGCTGATCGGCGGCGTGCATCTGCACGGGCTGGCGGGCGACCGGCTGGTCGCGCTCGGCAAGGGACCGAATGGCCTGACCGCCGGCGAAGTGATCGAATCGGCGCGCGCCGCCTTCAATGCGCTGATCGCCGGCACCGATCTGCAGGAAGTCAGCCATATCCCGCTCTGACCGCTCGCAGCCGCTGATCGGCGTCATGCTGATGCTGGCGGCCCTGTTCTGCTTCGCCGTACTGGATACGACCGGCAAATACCTGTCGCAGCGTTATCCGGTCGGCGTACTGGTCTGGGCGCGCTATCTGGTACCGGCCATCGTGCTGGGCGCCGTGCTGTACCCGCGCATGGGACGCACCCTCGTGGTCACCGCACGCTGGCGGCTGCAGATCGTGCGTGCCGCGCTGCTGGCCGGTGTGTCCTTCCTCATCATGGGTGGCCTGCGCACGATTCCGATGGCCGAGGGCACGTCGCTGTTCTTCATCACGCCGCTCATCGTCACGCTGCTGGCCGGTCCCGTGCTGGGCGAGCGGGTGACCGGGGCGCACTGGCTGCTTGCGCTGTTCGGCTTTTCCGGCGTGCTGCTGATCGCCCGCCCGGACGGCGACCTGCCGCTGGGGCCGGTGCTGATGCTGCTGGCCGGCTCGCTGCTGTACGCGCTGTACCAGCTGGCGACGCGCACGCTGGCGCCGACCGAGCGACCGCTGACCACACTGTTCTATACCGCGCTGATCGGCGCAGCCATCTCGTCGGTGGCGTTGCCGGCCGCCGCGCACAGCGATATTCCAGGCTGGCAGGACACCCTGCTTGTGCTGTCGCTGGGCGTGTCCGGCATGGCCGGTCACTTCCTGCTGATCCGCGCAATGGCCTTCGCGCCGGCGTCGACGCTGAGCCCGCTCATCTATGTACAACTGGTCTGGGCGACGCTGATGGGCTGGCTGGTGTTCGGTGACCTGCCGGGCGCCAGTGCCATCGGCGGGGCGGCCATCATCGTGGCCAGCGGACTGCTGAGTGCCTGGCTGGCGCACCGACGCTGAGCGTGTCCGGTGTGACTGCCGCCGCATGGCGCGCACGGGCGCGATGCTAGAATCCGCCGCTTCGATCTACCGGTCACTGCCATGCGGGAAAATGAACAGCTGTCCATCGAAATCCAGCGCAATGTGTCGCAGGCGCTCGCCGAGGATGTCGGCACCGGCGATCTGACGGCACGCCTGATTCCGCCCGGGCGTGCTGCGCAGGGCCTGGTGACGGCGCGCGAGGAAGCGGTGCTGTGCGGCCGCGACTGGTTCGAAGCCTGCCTGCGCGCGCTCGATCCGAAAGCGACGGTCGCCTGGCATGTACCGGAAGGCGAATGGGTGGCGCCGGACCAGAAGCTGTGCGAAATCCTCTCCGAAACGCGTGCCTTGCTGACCGCCGAACGTGCTGCGCTGAATTTCGTGCAGCTGCTGTCCGCCACGGCCACGATGACGCGCCGTTTCGTCGATGCCATCGGCGGTACGTCGGCGCGCATCGTCGATACGCGCAAGACATTGCCGGGCCTGCGACTGGCGCAGAAGTACGCGGTACGCATCGGCGGCGGGCTGAACCACCGCATGGGGCTGTATGACGGCATCCTGATCAAGGAAAACCACATCATGGCGGCTGGCGGCATCCGCCCGGTGCTGGCACGGGCGCGCGGCATTGCACCGTCGAACGCCTTCATCCAGATCGAGGTGGAGACGCTGGCGCAGCTGCGCGAGGCACTGGACGCCGGCGCCACCATGGTGCTGCTGGACAACATGAGCATCGACCAGATGCGCGAGGCGGTGGCGATCAATGACGACCGGGCAGAACTCGAAGCGTCCGGCGGTGTGGATCTGGACCGGGTGCGCGCCATCGCGGAAACCGGTGTGGACCGCATTTCGATCGGCGTGCTGACCAAGAACGTACGCGCGATCGACCTTTCCCTTCGTCATGTCGAACGCTGAGCGTCCGGCACACTCGACCGACACCTGCGGAGACCTGGGCTGATGTGGTTCATCCTGTATTACATCGTTGCAATCACCGTACTCATCCTGCACTTCACCGGTTTTCTGGCCCGCAACAACATCGAATGGCTGGTGTTTGTGCTGGCCGTGACCGTGTTCCCCGCGGTGCTCTACCTGTAGCAGGCGCCTCGTCCGGCACGTTTCCGGACTGACCTGCACCGCAGCGGCTGCCTGATCGGTCAGCCGCGCTCCCCTATCGATGTCTGCCTGACGCCCGCCAGTGCGATCGCGCACGGGGGGTCAGCTGTCGTTGCGTGATGGATGAATTGTAAAAGCGTTGTGAGAATCATTTACATTTCGGTTACCATTTGTGCGCAAATTACCCGGGCCATCCAAGGCAGCAATCCCCGCAAGGAGCACGCATGAAGCAGCGATCAAAAGACAGCCCGTCCGCCCGTCACGGTGCAGGCAGCAGAACAGCTGGAACGTCCCTCGAACTGCGGGGCCGCAGCCTGCTGCCGCTGGGTGCGGCGCTGATGGCCGGTGGTTTCAGTCTGGTGGCGCAAGGCGCCGAGCCGGCGACGAAAGACAACGTGCAGCGAGGCAAGGTGCTGCCGGAAGTGAGCGTCGAAGGTCAGGCTCCCCCGCCCTACAAGGCCGAAGTGCTGTCGTCGCCGAAGCGGCCGCAGGCGATTCAGGACATTCCGCAGACGGTGCAGGTGCTGACCGAAGAGATGCTGGAAATCCAGGGCACGAAAACCCTGCGCGATGCGCTGCGCAACGTGACCGGCATCAGCTTTCAGGCCGGCGAAGGCAATCCGCCGTCCGGCGACCAGTTGAAGATCCGTGGCTTTTCGGCGCGCGACGACATCCTGGTCGACGGTGTGCGCGACACCGGCGTGTTTTTCCGCGATCCGTTCAACGTCGAAACCATCGAAGTGACCAAGGGCCCGGCATCGGCATTTGCCGGTCGCGGCTCGTCCGGCGGCACGATCAATCAGGTGTCGAAGGCGCCGTCGCTGAAACAGAAGCGCGAAATCGAGGCCGGCATCGGCACCGACAGCCTGTACCGCATCACCGCCGACATCAATCAGCCGCTCGAAAGCATCCGCGGTGCCTTCCGGCTGAACCTGATGTCGCACCAGAACGACCAACCCGGCCGTGACGAGGTCGAGAACAAGCGCTTTGGCATCGCACCGTCGATCGCCTTCGGCCTGGGTACGCCCACCCGTTTCACGCTCAGCTACATGTACATGCGGCAGGACAACCGGCCGGATTCGGGTCTGCCCAACTCGCGCAACGCCAGCCTGCAAAATTCAGGGTTTGGCGGCAAGGTGGCGCCGGTCAACTACGCGAATTACTACGGTCACAGCACCGACTACCAGGACCTGGAAACCCATCAGGCCACGTTCAGGTTCGAACATGACTTCAACGACAAGGTCAGCGTCCGCAACCAGCTGCGCTACGGCCACACGAGCAATGATTCGATCTTCTCGTCGCCGCGCTTTTCTCCCGGCGGCCTGACCACCCTCAACGCGAATACGCTGGTGGTCGGCAACCAGAAGCCGCGTGACCAGGACAACGAACTGCTGATCAACCAGACCGACCTGACGTTCAAGTTCATGACCGGGGCCATTCGTCACCATCTCGTGACCGGTCTGGAACTGTCGCGCGAAGACAGCGAGAACAAGCGCCGCCTCGACGCCAACGGCCCGGCGACCAATCTGCTGGATCCGCAGTTGCGTGCCGCCGCGTCGATTGCCTACAACGGCACGCGCGCCCGGCTCGATCTGGAAACCACGGCGCTCTATGTGTCGGACATCATCACGCTGACGCCGCAATGGGACATCAACGCCGGCCTGCGCTGGGACCGTGTGAAGACGAAGGTGCGGGCGCTGAATGACGGCCGCGTGCCGGGCTACAGCCAGGACCTGTCGCGCACCGATACCGAGGTGTCGGGCAATGTCGGCCTCATCTTCCGGCCCATCCCGACGCTGAGCCTGTACGCCGGCTACGGCAGTTCCTTCGATCCGTCAGGCCGCGCCGAAATCGTGCAGCTGGCCGGCGGCAACAACAATCTTCCGGTCACCGTGGCCGATTTCAACCTGAAGCCGGAGCGCACTCGAAGCTATGAAGTCGGTGCCAAGTGGAATGCGCTGGGCGAATCGCTGCTGATCCATGGCGCCCTGTTCCGCACCGAACGGTTCAACGGCCGCACGCGCGGTCCGGCAGACATTGCGACGGTGCTCAATGGCGTACAGGAAGTGCAAGGCATTGAACTGTCGGCCACCGGCCGCGTGACATCACGGCTGAACCTGTTTGCCGGCTACACCTTCCAGGACAGCGAAGTGAAAAAGTCGAACGACGCGGTGCAACTCGGACAGGAACTTGACAACACGCCACGCCACACCTTCAATGCGTGGGCCACCTACCAGCTGACCAATGAACTGAGCGTCGGTGGCGGCGTGCAGTATGTCGATACCCGGAACAACATCATCGCCAGCAGTGCCAGCACCGACCTCGTGGTCGTGGTCGACGATTACTGGCTGTTCGATGCAGTCGCGCTCTATCAGGTCAGCAAGGACCTCAAGCTCAGGCTCAATGTGTACAACCTGATGGATGAGAAATACCTGTTCGAAGTGGCCGGCGGCCAGAGCATCCCGGGAGCCGGTCGCGCCGCCGTGCTGTCGGCCATCCACTCGTTCTGATCCTGATTCCTGCTGAACTGCCCTGCCCATGCTGCTGACGATCGACGATCTGCTGGCGAACGATGAAGTCGCCCTGGTGCGCGCGCTGCTTGACCGTGCCAAGTGGTCGAGCGGTGCGGCCACCGCCGGTACGCAGGCCGTCACCGTCAAGAACAACCGGCAGATCGACGAAGATGCGCCGCTGCTGCCGGAGTTGCGGCGCATCGTACTGGCGGCACTGAACCGCTCGCCGATGTTTTTCACCGCCGTGCTGCCGCACCGCATCGTGCCGCCTTGTTTCAACCGCTACGCCGACGACGCCGACCGCTATGGTGCGCACATCGACAATTCGATGCGCGCGCTGCCCGATGGCAGCGGCTATGTGCGTGCCGACGTGTCGGCAACGCTTTTCCTGTCAGATCCGGCGGAGTACGACGGTGGCGAACTGGTGATCGAAGACACCTACGGCCGGCACGAAGTGAAGCTGCCGGCCGGCAGTCTGGTCATCTATCCATCATCGTCGGTGCATCAGGTGCAGCCGGTGACGCGCGGTGAGCGCATCGGCTGCTTCATGTTCATCCAGAGTCTGGTGCGGGACGCCGAAAAGCGACGCCTGCTGTTCGATCTCGACATGGAATTGCTCGCGCTGCGCCAGCAGTTGGGTGAAACGCCCTCCATGGTCAGACTGACGGGCGTCTATCACAACCTGCTGCGCCGCTGGGGTGACACCTGAACGTGACCCTGCCCGCGCCGCGTTCCATCGCCGATTATCGCGAGCTGGCGCGCACGCGCCTGCACCCCGAGCTCTGGCACTACCTCGACGACGGCCGCGATACGCCATGCGGTCGCGCCAACCGCGCAGCGTTCGATGCCGCGCTGCTGATGCCGCGCCCGCTGGCCGATGTGCGCGGCGGCCATACCCGCATCGAACTGTTCGGCGAGGTGCTCGGCCATCCGATGCTGCTCGCCCCGCTCGCCTATCAGCGCCTGTATCACCCGGACGGCGAACAGGCGAGTGCCATGGCAGCGAATGCGCAGGACGGGCAGCTGATCATCAGCGCGCTGGCCAGCCAGCCGTTCGACACCATCGCACGTGCCGCAGAGCGCGCGCCGTGGTTCCAGCTTTACTGGCAAGGCAGCCGCGACGCGACACGCCGGCTGCTCGATCGCGCCCTCGCTGCCGGCGTCCGCGCGGTGGTGTTCACGGTCGATGCGCCGGTGAAGCAGAGCGCGCTGGCGCTGCCGGCGCAGGTCGGCGCGGTCAATCTCGATGCACCCGCGCGCCCGGTCGCCATCGCCGACGGCCAGAGTCAGGTGTTCGACGGCTGGATGACGCAGGCACCGACCTGGGGCGATCTGGCCTGGCTGCGCGACCTCACGCCGCTGCCCCTGCTGCTCAAGGGCGTGCTGCACCCGGACGACGCGGTGCAAGCAGTGCGTCGGGGCTGTGACGGCGTTGTCGTGTCCAACCACGGCGGACGCGTACTGCCCGGGGCACCGGCCAGCCTGTCGGCGCTGCCGGCCATCGTGAGCGCCGTCGGGCCGGGTGTGCCGGTGCTGCTCGACAGCGGCATCGACAGTGGCATCGACGTGCACCGCGCACTGGCGGCGGGCGCGCATGCGGTACTGATCGGGAGACCGTGCATCTGGGGGCTGGCCGGCAACGGTGCACTCGGTGTTGCGCACGTCATGCGGCTGTTGCGCGACGAACTGGAACAGAGCATGGCGCTGTGCGGCCATGCCAGCGTGGCGGCCATCCGCCTCGGCAGCCCCTAGCCTAGCGCAGGAAAGTCCGGCTGATTTCGCGGAACTCGTCGGAGCCCGCCGCACCCAGCCATTCGAATGCCACCATTTCGCGCGACACCACGATCACGCCGTGCTGACGCATGCGGTCGATGGCCACCATGCGGTTGGACGGGTCGCGTGACGCGATGCAATCGGCGGCGACGAATACCTGCTTGCCACTGGACTGCAGGTGCAGTGCACTCTGCAGCACGCAGATATGCGCTTCGATGCCGCAGATCACGACCTGCGGGCGCTGCAGCCCGATCATCGTGTCCAGACAGCCATCGGTGACGCATGAGAAGTGCATCTTGGGCGCGATGGACTGAGCCGGTACGAGGTCGCGCAGCGCCTGCACCGTCGCGCCCAGGCCTTTCGGATTCTGCTCGCAGATCGAAACAGGAACCGACAGGCGTTGCGCGATGCGCACCATCCAGACGACATTGTCGAGCAGGCGTCCGGCGTCATCCATCGCGGGCAACAGGCGCTCCTGCATGTCGATCAGCAGCAGCGACGATCCGTGGCGGTCAATCAGCATCGAACACTCCATCCATCCTTGTTGCGCAAGAGCTTAACAGCCCTTGATCACAGCCGGCATCGCCCGGCTCAGAGCAGCAGCATGGACGCCACCGACAGCTCGTCCAGCCGGGCCAGTTCTTCGGTGGTCTGCCAGGCACGATATTCGATCACGCCGAGCGCGACCGCGGCCAGCAGGGAACACAGCACCAGCCCGGTCATCCAGCCGCGCCGCACGCGCGGGCGGCGATGTGGCGCACCGGCAAGCAGCCGTTGCTGCAGGTCGTGTGACGGCGACGGTTCGGGCATTTCGCGCAGCGCACTGCGCAGCGCATCGTCGGCGAACAGGCCCGAGGCGGCGTCCGGTGCGACACCCGACAGTGGTTCAGTCATGCGCGTCCCCTCCTGACAGCAGGGTCTTGAGTCGGGCCCGGGCCCCGGAACAACTGCTGATGGACTGCATTTTCGGCCAGCCCCAGTTCGTGTGCAATGGTCGCGATGTCGCATTCTTCCCACGCCCACATCATCAGCGCGCTGCGCACGCGATCAGGAGCAGGATCGGGCGGTGCGGCCGGCCCATGGCGTTGTCGGAGGAACGTGAGAACAAGTCGGTTCCAGGCATCACGGTCACCGGCATTGAACGCGCGGGACGACGGATTCTTACGCGACATCCGGGGCCGCCGCAAAACCTTACATCCGCTTACATGCGGACAACGTAAGGACCGGCGGGCGCGCAGCGTTCAAGCGATGCAGGCGATGCATTCGCACGCCGCCGACCTTCCGGAGACCATCATGAAAGCTCTTCCGCTCGCCGCCCTGCTCGCCCTTGCCTTCAGCACCGCGGCACTCGCTCAGCCCACGCCATCCGATCGCATGGACACCCGCATCGACAACCGGCAGGACAGACAGGAAACGCGGATCGACCGCGGAATCGAAAAGGGGACGGTCACCGCGCATGAAGCCGCCCGGCTGGAACATCAGCAGGCGCATATCGATCGCGCGGAAAACCGGGCACTGGCCGATGGCGCGATCGATCGCAAGGAGGCGGTCAGGATGGAACGCATGCAGGACCGCGCCCATGCCGGCATCCGGCCTCAGAAGCATGACCGTCAGATGCGTCGCTGACGGTCGGCCGCCCTTAACGCGCGCGCTGCTGGCCGAGTGCCTGGCTGACCGCCCGGTCGAACATCGGCTCATTGTTGACCACGCGTGCTTCGCCGTTGGCCAGTTGCAGCGCCAGCGCGTCGGGTGCGATCGAGGTGGCCCGCGTCGAACCGGGATTGGTGAAGAGGTAGATGCCGCGTTGCGGGCTGACCCAGTTCAGGCGCATGCGCACGAAACTGCCGTCAACCTGCCGGAACTCGATCCAGTCGCCGCGCTTGAGTTCGAATACGCGGTCCTGCTCCTGGATGTCGAGTGGCGCCGGCAGATTCAATGAAATGTCATTCAGCTCAAGCCCGTCCTGCTCGACGTGTTCGCTGACGACTTCAGGCGCCGGCACATCGTCATTCGCGGAGTACGCCTCCGGCACCCACTGTTCGACCGCCGGCGGTGCGGCTGCCGCGCCGGGCTTGATCCACTGCGCATGCAGGTCGAACAGGCCGTTGAGCAGCATCAGCTTGTCGGCCGGATGGGCGCCTGCCAGATCGAAGCCCTGGTTGAGGCGGCGCAGCAAACCGGGCAGCGCGACCACGAGCGCGCGGCGTTCATCCGCATCGGCCTTGGCCTGCACGCTCCAGATCAGTTCGTCGATGGTGGCGAGCGCCTGCTGGTAATCGACCGCCGCATCCGGACCGGCATCGACGTGCTTGCGCAGCAGGCGGCGCCATACGCCATCGAGCAGACTTTGCACGACACCGGGCAGCGGCTTGCGCAACCGGTCATCGATCTCGTCGTCGGCGGCGCGCCGCGCATCCTCGCGGCGCAGCCGTTCCTGCTCGCGCGCGCTGGCGATCAGCGCCGCGGCTTCCGCGCGCTGCGTCTCGTCCGCCTCGAGTTCGATGACGAAGGCGCGCAGGTCGTCGCTGCAGGCCTCGAACAGGCTCAGATCGCGGTCGAAGTCGCGCAGGATGCGATCGACGATTTCAGCCAGCTTGATGTACAGCGGGTCTTCGTGACCGACGTCGCGCCCCCAGCGCATCATCGAATTGGAAATCAGGTCGAGCAATCGACGCGCCGGATGTGCCTTGCTGGAGAAAAAGCTGCGATCCAGCATGGCCACCTTGACCAGCGGAATCTGCAGCCGGCCGACCAGCGCCTTGATCGGATCGGCGATATCGGCGTCGTCGAAGATGAGGTCGAACAGCATGGCGACGATGTCGACCGTGATCGCATCGAACTGCCCGAGATGGCGGCCCAGCTCCGAGGTGCGGAAGTTGCGCAGCAGATTGGGCGGTATGCCGA
This sequence comes from Methyloversatilis sp., assembly GCF_051861465.1. Classification (GTDB taxonomy): domain Bacteria; phylum Pseudomonadota; class Gammaproteobacteria; order Burkholderiales; family Rhodocyclaceae; genus Methyloversatilis. Next base: position 270,143 of record NZ_JBHYCQ010000004.1, read on the forward strand.
GGTTGTAGGACGCGGCCGCCGGCACCGAAAGATCGGCGTCGGACTGCAGCGCGCTGAGCGCCTCGAACACGAAGGGCGACGCCAGCCCGGCCGGATTCGCTCCGGCCGCGCCGATCGGCGGCAGCGCAATGCCCTGTGCTGCCATCTGACCCTGGACCAGTTGCGACAGCATGGCGTAGATGTCGCCGTCCGCCTCGGCGGCGCCACCGAACGCTGCCGGCTCGCCGAAGCCGCCATTCACCGACGACATGCCGAAACCGGGCATCGATGCGGTGAAGGCTGCGTCCTGGGCGCCACCTGTCGAAGGAAAGCCACCCTGCCCGCTTGAAGACGGCGCAAAACCACCGCTGGCCATTCCCGCCGGATCGCCGGGTGCGCCGGTGCCCTGCACGGGCGATACGCCCGCCACGCCGGCGCGTGCGCCGACATGGCGGCGGAAACCACGACGCAGGCCCGGCAGCACATTCTGCCGCTGCAACCGTACGTTCAGGTCCTGGTACAGCTTTGAAAGTTCGCGTGAAATCTGCGATTCGAGCGACTGCAGGAGCACCAGGCGCATCTGTACGCTGGCATCGACTTCTTCGCACGCCGCTCGCAGCGCCTTGGCGACGCCTTCGGTGCCGAGCGGATTGTCCTGATCGGTCGGGTCCGACTTGCCGAGCAGCGAACCCAGACGCTGTTCGACGCCGAACAGTTCCTCGTCGCAGTGTTCCTTCAGCTTGCGGGTGAGTTCATGGACAGCCAGATCCTGCGTCAGGTCGTCTTCGCCCACCAGGCTGAGTTCGTCAAGGGAGGTCGGTACCGCTGAGCGCGACGATTCGACCGGCTCGCCGCGTACGCGCGCGTCGAAATAGCGGGTCAGGTGATCGATGAAGGTCTGTTCGATGCCGGCCCACTGCTGGCGGGCCTTGCCGCAGGTGAACATGTAGAGGTTGCGCTGGTCACGGTCGAGTTCCGCCTCGGCCCGGGCGACCAGATCTTCTTCGATCTTTTCCAGCATGCCGCGCAGCGAATCACGCAGGCGCCGGATCGTGAAATCGCGGCAGTCGCTGATCACCCGCCCTCGTTCGGGCGGTACGGCAGTCTGTTTCGGCAGGGGTACAGCGCTCATGATTCACCTTTGCGGCCGCGCACGGCGGTCGGTAAAGGCTGAAACGGGGCGCAAAGTCAGGACCGGACGCGAGGCGGAGTGCAGCTTCGCGGCGGCCCCGCTGTCGTGGGGCGCTGGGCACCCGGTAGACCGGAAACTTTGCGTCGCCACCTTTCGGTGGGTTTGCCCTGGTTCAGCTTCAATATGTCGTCACATCACTTAACGACTGCGCTGCGAAAGACTTGAGGGCCTGTTCGCATTTGATTCGTACATCAAGCGCTGGCTGCGCGTCCTGCAGGTTGCCCTTGGGCTGGCGCGCACGGATCAAATGCCAACAGGCCCCGGGCACTCATATCTGCAATGTGGCGATGATGGAGTCGATCTCTTCCTTGGATTCCGCAACCACCGCCTCCAGCGTTTCGTTGTCGATCTCAGAGGTCGCCGCATCGGCAAGCAGAACATCCTCTTCCGGCGACAGGGTGGTGAACGGGTTCGGAAAGGCCGCCATGCTCTCGGCAAGGAACAGCACATCACCCAGCGAACGGGGCGGCACGACGGCACCTTCGAACGACGGTGCATCGACGGCTGCGATGACCTGCTCCGGTACCTTGAGCGATTCGAGCACCGCGCGGCCGACACTCTGGCTGAAACTGAACATCAGCCCACCCAGTTCGGCTTCGCGCTGCAGCAGCGCAGGAAAGGCCGATGCGCGGGCCAGCAGATAGAACTGGCCGATCTCATGGACCAGACCGGCGAACATGGCCGTATCGGCGTTGAGCCGCGAAAGGCGACGCGCGATCACGTAACTCAGCGCCGAAACGTGGATGGTGTGCCGCCACAGGTCGTGCGTCAGTACGCGCAGACGTTCGTCGGCGCGCGCATCGACCATCTGGCGGACGATGAGCGACATCGTGAGCATGCGGATCGGCTCGGTACCGACGCGTGTCACCGCGGTGCGGACATCGGTTATTTCGTTGCCGCTGCGGTTGTAGGCGACCGAATTGGCGAGGCGCAGGGCTTTCGCGCTGAGCACCGGTTCGGCGCCAACCAGCCGGCAGACTTCATTGACGTTGATGTCGGGGTTTTCAAGCGCCTGCCGGATGCGCAGCGACACATCGATGCTGGTCGGGAAGACGATGTCGCCCGATTCAAGTTCGGCTGAAAGCCGCTGCAGTGCCTCAAGCGATGAATTCACCGGCTCACCCATGACATATTCTCCGTGACGCACCGCGGTGCGCATGTGGTTCGATGTCTGTGTATACGGCAGCGTGCGGGTCCGACTTGATCCCCGATTCAGCCCGCGCCGCTGCCGCCTGCCTGCAGATTATCCAGTGTTGCGGGCAATGAAGGCCTTAATGGCAGCCACGTCCGTACCCATCACTTCGTAACGCTGCGGCAGCGATTCGAGGTGCTCCATCCCGTGCGGTCGGACCGGCTCGCAGCCCAGTGCTTCGACCACGGTTTCCGAGAACTTGGCCGGCAGTGCTGTTTCGAGCACCACCATGGGCACACCCGCTTCGCGCCGCTCAAGCGCCACCTTCAGGCCGTCGGCGGTGTGCGTGTCGATGGCGCGCCCCCAGCGCTGATGCGCCAGCCGCATGGTGGCGACACGATGGCCATGGTTGCTCGAACCGGACTGGAAGCCGTACTCGGACGCGACCTTGCCGAACAGTCCGGTGCCCGACAGATCGAACGGGCGGCCGCGATCGACTTCGCCCCACATCGCCCTCACCTGCCCGGTGTCGCGACCGGTGAGGTCGAAGATGAAGCGCTCGAAGTTGCTCGCCTTGGAAATATCCATCGACGGGCTCGTGGTGTGCAGCGTTTCCGCATTGCCGCGCGGCCGATAGACGCCGGTGCGGAAAAACTCGTCGAGGACGTCGTTTTCGTTCGTGGCCACCACCAGATGCCGGATCGGCAGGCCCATCATGCGGGCGATGTGACCGGCGCACACATTGCCGAAGTTGCCGGACGGCACGGTGAAGCTCACCTGCTGGTCATCGCGCTGCGTCGCGGCGAAGTACGCCTTGAAATAGTAGACAACCTGTGCCGACACGCGCGCCCAGTTGATCGAATTGACGGTGCCGATGCGGTACTTTGCCTTGAAATCGAGGTCGTTCGATACCGCCTTCACCATGTCCTGGCAGTCGTCGAACACACCGCGCACCGCGATATTGAAGATGTTCGGGTCCTGGAGACTGAACATCTGGGCGCTCTGGAAGAGACTCATCTTGCCGTGCGGGCTCAGCATGAACACGCGGATGCCTCGCTTGCCGCGCATAGCGTATTCGGCGCTCGAACCGGTATCGCCCGACGTGGCACCGAAAATGTTCAGCTCTGCCCCGTTTTTCGCCAGCGCATACTCGAACAGGTTGCCGAGCAGCTGCATCGCCACGTCCTTGAATGCCAGCGTCGGGCCGTTCGACAGTTCGAGCAGGTGCAGGTCCGGCTCCAGCGTGTACAGCGGCGTGATGTCGCGGGCGTCGGAACCCGATACGGTGTTGCAGTAAACCTCGGGCCGATAGGTGCGTTCGATCAGCGTGCGCAGGTCGTCGGCCGGCAGGTCGTCTGCGAAACGCGACAGCACCGCAAAGGCCAGCTGGCGGTAATCCATGCCGCGCATGGACCCGAGCTCGACCGGTGTGAACGTCGGGTAGTGGACAGGCATGGCGAGACCGCCATCCTCCATCAGGCCGCCCAGCAGGATGTCGGTGAAGCGCTTCTGCGGCGCGAGGCCGCGGGTGGATACGTAATACATCGCGTCGTGCATCGGAGTCGTGGTCGGGAGGGCTGTCGGGCACAGCGCGCTCGACAGCGTCAATACAAGGGGCGTTAATCTAGCACAGCATGCCCACCCCGCCTGCTCCGATGCCTCGCGGGTTATGGCGACATGAATGCACCAAGTTGGGGCGCACGGCTACACTGCAGCGTTTCGACTGGAAGCTTGCCATGATCGGCCTGTCCGAACTGCTGCGCCGACATCTGGTATCCGACGCCCCGCCGCTGTCGCCCGCCGAACGGTGGCGCAGCACGCTGGCCGGTCTTGTCGGCCTGCTGCTGTTCGAAGGCGTGCTCCATGTGCTGCCGCTCGGCGCGGACGAGAAGCGCATCCTGGCACCGCTGGGCGCGACGTCGGTCATCCTGTTCGCGTTGCCGCACAGCCCGCTGGCGCAGCCATGGTCGGTCATCGGCGGTCTGCTGATATCCGCGCCGCTCGGTTACGCCTGCGGTTACTGGCTGCCGAGCGGGCCGTGGGTGATGGCGGTGGCACTGGCCGCATCGATCTGGCTGACCGCATGGGCGCGCTGCATTCATCCGCCGGCCGGCGCGATGGCGCTGACGATGGCGATGGCCGCCGCCCAGGGCGCTGCGATCGAGCCGGCGCTGATGGCGACCGCCGCGAACACGATTGCGATCATGGTGGCGGTCATGGTGGTGAATAACCTGATTCCCGGCCGTCACTATCCGCAGGGTACGCCACCCGCCGCGCAGCAGCGGATGCACCGGGCGCCGCCGGTCATCGCACACCGCGATCTCGAGGCTGCACTGGGCGAAATCGACGGTTTTCTCGACGTGCGTGACGACGACCTCGTCGACCTGTACGAACGCACGCTCAGACACGCCTTCATGCGCGTCCATCAAATGCGCTGCAGCGACCTGATCGAGCGTTCGGACAGGGCCGCGCCGGCGCTTGAATTCGCCACACCGCTCGCCGACGCCTGGCGGTTGATGCGTACGCTGCGCGTCGACACCCTGCCGGTGGTCGATCGCAGCCGGCGCGTGATCGGTCTGCTGTCGCTGGAAGATTTCCTGCGCGAGGTGTCGCCCGATGCGAATCGCACGATGGGCGATGCGGTACGTCACCTGCTCGCGCCTTCACCGCAGATGCATTCCGACAAGGCGGAGGTGGCCGGACAGATGATGCGCGACGTGCGCGATGGCGTGCTGGTGTTGCGCCAGCACGACAGCGTGGCCGCGGCTGCCGAGGCGATTGCCGCCGGCCGCCAGACTGCGGTGCCGGTGATCAACGGTGCCGACCGCCTGGTCGGGCTGCTGGACCGCACCGATCTGGTCGCGGCGCTGTATCACCGGATGGCGCTGATCGACGCAAGAAGCGAAGCGTCTGCCGTCGAACCCGATGCAGCACCGGCGCAGGCCGGCTGAACGCCGGCCCCGCCGGTTCAGCCGTTCAGCTCTTCAAGACGCAGACGCGTCACGCTGCCCACCGTGCTGTCGAGTGCTTCGATGCGCGCGATGGCAGCGTCGACCTTTTTCTCGCGCGTCACGTGGGTCAGCATGATGATGTTCGCCTGCTGTTCGCCTTCCGACGGCTCTTTCTGCAGCATGGCGTCGATGCTGATTTCCTGGTCGGCCAGGATGCGCGTGATGTCGGCCAGCACCCCCGGCCTGTCCTGCACGCGCAGGCGCAGGTAGTAGGCGCTTTCGACTTCGCTGATCGGCAGGATGGGGGTGTCGGACAGCTGGTCGGCGCGGAACGCCAGATGCGGCACACGATGTTCCGGGTCGGCCGTGTGCAGGCGGGTCACGTCAACCAGGTCGGCGATGACCGAGCTGGCCGTCGGCTCGGCGCCGGCACCGCGGCCGTAATACAGCGTGGCGCCGACCGCGTCGCCTTTCACCAGCACCGCATTCATCACGCCCTCGACATTGGCGATCAGGCGCTTCGACGGGATCAGCGTCGGGTGCACGCGCAGTTCGAAACCGTCGGCCTTGCGCTTGGTGATGCCCAGCAACTTGATGCGATAGCCCAGTTCTTCGGCGTAGCGGATGTCGTCGGCGGTCAGTTTCGTGATGCCTTCGATGTGCGCGCGGTCGAACTGAACCGGGATGCCGAACGCGATCGACGACAGCAAGGTGATCTTGTGCGCGGCATCGACGCCCTCGATGTCGAAGGTCGGATCGGTTTCGGCATAGCCCAGCCGTTGCGCATCGGTCAGCGCGTCGGCGAAGGTCAGACCCTTGTCGCGCATTTCCGACAGGATGTAGTTGGTGGTCCCGTTGATGATGCCGGCCACCCACTCGATGCGGTTGGCGGTGAGCCCTTCGCGCACCGCCTTGATGATGGGGATGCCGCCGGCCACTGCCGCCTCGAACGCCACCATGACACCCTTGGCCTGTGCCGCGGCGAAGATTTCCTGCCCGTGCGTGGCCAGCAGCGCCTTGTTGGCGGTCACCACATGCTTGCCGTGTGCGATCGCTTCGAGCACCAGTTCCTTCGCGATGGTGTAGCCGCCGATCAGTTCGACCACGATGTCGATGTCGGGGTCGCGCACGACTTCGAAGGCATCGCCGGTCACCTTCACCTTGCCGCCGGTCATCTGCTGTGCGCGGGCAATATCGCGGTCTGCGACCGCCGTGATCTGGATCGGCCGGCCAGCGCGGCGGGTGATTTCTTCCTGGTTGCGGGTAAGGACCGTCCAGGTTCCGCCGCCGACGGTGCCGATGCCGAGCAGACCTACATTGATGGGTTTCATGCCTTGCCTCGTGTGGAATGTCGTTGCGGGATGGTGTCCAGATCCCGCGAAAATAGGAAACAGGCGATGTGCATGCCTTCGCGATGGTAGAAGCGGTGCGCGTCGACGCGCTGGGTACCGGAATCAAGCCTGAGTCGCGTGGCCCCGCGTTCTGTCGCCTCGTTTGCCAGCCAGTCGAGAAGGGTCTTGCCGACCCCCTGCGAGCGGGCCGCCGGTGCGGTGACCAGGTCATCCATATAGAAGTGCACACCGCTCGACGTGTTGCGGTGGCAGCGGAAGACCGCCACGCCGACAACCTGGTCGTCGCGGACGGCCACCGCCATTTCGCCGCCGTCGTCGAAAATGCCCTGCAAGGTGCCGGCGTAATCCGCCGGCAGATCGGGCCGGAGTGCTCGATGTACCGATTCGGCGCGTGCCAGCCACGAAGGTTCCAGCACGGCCCGCTTGCCGGCCACCCGCACGACGGTGACCTCAGCGGCCATGACGCTTTCGGAAGCCGTCGAGGAAGCGGGCGATGCGTCCGATGGCTTCGCGCAGGTCGTCCTCGTGCGGCAGGAAGACGACGCGGAAGTGATCCGGCCGCGGCCAGTTGAAGCCGGTGCCCTGTACCAGCAGCACGCGCTGCTCTTCCAGCAGTTCGAGAATGAAGCGCTGATCGTCCTCGATCGGGTAGAGCTTCGGGTCAAGCCGCGGAAACAGGTAGAGCGAGGCGCGCGGCTTGACGCAGCTGACGCCCGGGATCTGCGTCAGCAGCTCCCACGCGGTGTCGCGCTGTCGCGCCAGTCGTCCGCCAGGCGCAACCAGATCGTTGATCGTCTGATAGCCGCCGAGTGCGGTCTGGATCGCGAACTGGCCGGGCACGTTGGAGCACAGTCGCATCGACGCCAGCATGTTCAGCCCGTCGATGTAGTCGCGCGCATGGCGTTTGTCGCCCGACACGACCATCCAGCCGGCGCGGTAGCCGCAGGCGCGGTAGTTCTTCGACAGGCCGTTGAAGGTGACGAACAGCAGGTCGTCGGCCAGCGAGGCGATCGACGTGTGGGTGGCGCCGTCGTACAGTGTCTTGTCGTAGATTTCGTCGGCAAACACGATCAGGTTGTTCTGGCGCGCGATGTCCACCAGATCCTGAAGCAGCGCGTCGGAGTACAGCGCGCCGGTCGGATTGTTCGGATTGATGATGACGATGGCGCGCGTGTTGGCCGTGATCTTGGCGCGGATGTCGGCCAGATCGGGCATCCAGTCGGCGCCTTCGTCGCAGATGTAGTGACGCGCCGTACCACCGGCCAGCGTCACCGCCGCGGTCCACAGCGGGTAGTCGGGCGCCGGCACGAGCACTTCGTCGCCGCTGTTGAGCAGGCCCTGCATGGCCATCACGATGAGCTCGGACGCGCCGTTGCCGATGAAGATGTCGTCCACACCCACGCCCGGAATCCGTTTTTCCTGGCTGTACTGCATGATGGCCTTGCGCGGCGCGAACAGGCCGCGGGAATCGGTGTAGCCGGATGCGTCGGGCAGGTTGCGGATCACGTCCTGCACGATTTCCTCGGGCGCTTCGAACCCGAAGGGCGCGAGGTTGCCGATGTTGAGCTTGATGACGCGTTGCCCTTCTTCCTCCATCTGGCGGGCCCGGGCGAGTACGGGGCCGCGGATGTCGTAACAGACGTTGGCGAGCTTTGAAGACTTCGAAACCGGAGGATGCACGATGGGGCGATCTGGAGAGGCGATGATTGGATGACTGGGCATGGGGCAGATTGCGGCAGTCACCGGGATGACCGCCGTCGCGCGGACTTCATTGTCCGCCGGCGAAAAAAGATATGATTGTATGCGAGCCCGCAAGGCAGGGCAAAAGCCGGTTGCCAGCGGCACCCGAAGACCACCTGGATCCTCTCCGACCGAACCACCGTGAAGCTGCACCAGAACCCGCGCCCGACCACCTACCTTGTCACCGGATTCGGTGATGGCTATCTGCAGATCGGAGAGCGCCAGCTGACGCGCACCGTGGTGCTCGGCCCCGGACTGCTGCGCGAGGACTGGGGCGCCGGCAGTATCGACCAGCTCGATGCCGCCGACTTCGCGCAACTGACCACGCTCGATGCACAGATTCTTCTGCTCGGCACCGGCCCGACACAGCAGTTCCCGCACCCTTCCCTGCTGCGTCCGTTGATCGACGCGGGCATCGGCGTTGAAGTCATGGACACGCTGGCCGCTGCGCGCACCTACAACATACTCGTCGCGGAAGGCCGTGCCGTGGCCGCAGCACTCATCCTGCCGGAGGGAGTGCCGCCAGCGTGACCCCGAAACCACACAAGGAGAGACGGCTCAGATGAGCACCACCCCGATCGACGATTTCACCCTCGCTTCCACCTCGGGACAGGACTTCAACCTGTCCGCTGCCGCCAAGCCGCTGGTCATCTACTTCTACCCGAAGGACAGTACACCGGGCTGCACCACCGAAAGCGCAGCCTTTCGCGATCTTTATCCGCAGTTCGTTGCCGCCGGCTGCGGCGTGATCGGCATTTCGCGCGACAGCATCAAGTCGCACCAGAATTTCAAGGCCAAGCTCGAGCTCCCGTTCGAACTGATATCCGACCCCGATGAAACCGCGTGCGCGTTGTTCGACGTCATGAAGATGAAGAACATGTATGGAAAGCAGGTGCGCGGCGTGGAGCGGAGCACTTTCGTGATCGGCACCGGCAACCTTATCCTGCGCGAGTGGCGCGGCGTGAAAGTGCCGGGCCACGCGGACGAGGTGCTCGACTTCGTCAAGACACTCTGAAACCCGGCGCAACCGACACAGAAAAGATCCAATGGCCACCCGACGCCCCGCCGCAGCACCCGCATCGCGCACCCGCAAGTCCGCCCCGGCCACCAAGCTCTTCATCCTCGACACCAACGTGCTGATGCACGACCCGACCAGCCTGTTCCGCTTCGAGGAGCACGACATCTTCGTGCCGATCATGACGCTGGAAGAACTGGACAACAACAAGAAGGGCATGACCGAGGTCGCGCGAAACGCGCGCCAGGCCAGCCGGCTGCTGGACGAGATCGTCAGCGGTGCGGAAGACCGCATCGCCCTTGGCATTCCGCTGGCGGCGGCGTCGAGCGACCTGGCGAGCGGCCACCTGCTGCTGCAGACGGAGGCGATCGACGGTGTGCTGCCGGCCGGACTGCCCACCGCCAAGGCGGACAACCAGATCATCGCGGTCGTGATGCATCTGTCGCAGCGCTATCCGGCGCGTCAGGTCATCCTGGTGTCGAAGGACATCAACATGCGCATCAAGGCCCGCGCGCTCGGGCTGCATGCGCAGGATTACTTCAACGACAAGGTGCTCGAAGACACCGACATGCTCTACACCGGCACGCGCGAGCTGCCGGAGAAGTTCTGGGACGAGCATGGCGGCAACCTCGAATCGTGGAAGGAGAACGGCCGCACGTTGTATCGGGTCAAGGGCCCGCTGTGCCCCGACCTGCTGATCAACGAATTTGTTTACCGGGAAGCGGGGGCGAAGCAGGACAAGCCCTTCCATGCCGCAGTGCGGGAACGCAGCGGCAAGACCGCGGTGCTGGAAACGCTGGTCGATTACGGGCACCACAAGAATTCGGTCTGGGGCATTCTGGCGCGCAACCGCGAACAGAACTTCGCGCTGAACCTGCTGATGAATCCGGACATCGATTTCGTCACCCTGCTCGGCCAGGCCGGGACCGGAAAAACGCTGCTGACGCTGGCTGCCGGACTGACCCAGGTGCTGGAGAGCAAGCTCTACAGCGAAATCATCATGACGCGCGTGACCGTGCCGGTCGGCGAAGACATCGGTTTCCTGCCGGGTACCGAAGAAGAAAAGATGACGCCGTGGATGGGCGCGCTCGAAGACAACCTCGACGTGCTGAACAAGACCGACGACCCGAATGCCTCCGGGGAGTGGGGCCGCGCCGCCACGCTCGACCTGATCCGCAGCAGGATCAAGGTCAAGTCGCTCAATTTCATGCGCGGGCGCACCTTCCTGAACAAGTTCCTGATCATCGACGAGGCGCAGAACCTGACGCCCAAGCAGATGAAAACGCTGATCACCCGCGCCGGCCCCGGCACCAAGGTGATCTGCCTGGGCAATATTGCGCAGATCGATACGCCTTATCTGACCGAAGGCAGCTCGGGTTTGACCTATGTCGTTGACCGTTTCAAGGGCTGGCCGCACAGTGGTCACGTGACCTTGCAGCGGGGTGAGCGCTCGCGCCTTGCAGATCATGCAGCCGAAGTGTTATGAGTGCCATGTGTGAAGTGATGAAGGAGCCGCAACCATGATTGACCCTATGCTTCTTGACCAGCAGTTGTGTTTCGCCCTCTATGCAGCGACGCATGCCATCACCCGTTGTTACTCGCCAGGGCTCAAGGCCCTCGGCCTGACCTACCCGCAGTATCTGGTGATGCTGGTTCTGTGGCAGGAAGACGCGCTGACGCTGAAGGCACTTGCCGAACGTCTCGATCTCGATTCGCCCACGCTGACGCCACTGCTCAAGCGGCTTGAAGGCGCCGGCTACATCACGCGGGCGCGCAGCCGGATCGACGAGCGGGCGCTGGAAATCCGGCTGACCGATGCCGGACGCGCACTGCGAGAACAGGCGCGGCCCGTGCACGCAGGGGTGGCCGAACAGTCCGGTCTGCCGCCGGACGTCTTTGCGCGGATGCGCACTGAACTGCACATGCTGAGCGCGCACCTTAAGCAGCATGATCAGGCCGCCCACGGCGCCGGCTGAACACGCCTTCGCTCGCAGCCAGTCACTCAGTCGCCGAACAGTTTGCCCACCGCGTCGCCGACGCCTTTCACGACCGTACTTCCGGCGCTGCCTACCCCGCGCACCAGGCCGCCAAGACTGACGCCGACCGATTCGGCGACGGCGCCGGTGACGCGGGTGGAGAATCCTTCGTTCAGCGAGAACGATGGATCATCGATGCGGCCTTCCAGCGTGAAATCGACGCTGATGCGCCCCTCCCGGTCCTTCATCAGCCCGACCACGGCCGACCGCGGCAAGCCCATGAACGAGCCGCCGGAGGCAAGCTCCAGTTCTTTCAGCGTCAGCGTGCCGGGGGCCTTCAGGCGCTGGGCGACGACGACCGGCCGGATATCGAGATCCATCGTGCCGCGCTTGACGCCGGTTTCCGCCGCCTTGATCAGATAGGGCTGGAAGGCCACGAGATCGACATCGCGTAGCGACAGCGCCAGCCGTGCATCGCGCGTCGAGGGCACCACTTCGCCCTGCAGCGTCAGGCGACCGTCCTGCCGCACACCTTTGACGATGCCCTCCAACCTGAGCGTGCTGGCGGTATCCAGCGCAGGAAGATCGAGCGGCCCGATCTCGGCGTTCAGCGCCTGCAATGTCAGTCGATGCGGTGTGCGGCGCACGCTGGCATCGTGGAAGTCGAGCGACGCATCGCGCAGTTCGATCCGCGACACGTGAACCGGCACAGGCGTTCGGGACGCGCTGTTCCGGGTGCCGTCCGTGACGGGCGATTGCTCAAGCAGCGCCGGCAGCACCCGCAGTGCGCCGTCACGCGTGCGCAACATCGACAGATAGGCGCCATCGACCGTGATGCGTTCGATGCGCACGCGTGCCGACAGCAGGTCGCGCAGCTGCGGACGCACTTCGACGCGTCGCGCACGCAGCTCGTCATCGGCCGGCCATCCCTGCTTGCCGTCGCGCACGGCGCGAATGCGCACGTCGTGCAGCACGACCGCCCCGAATCCGACATCGATCTTCGCAACCTCGCCGCGCGGCCCGAGGGCCGTCTCGATCTGATTGCGAAGCAGCAGCGGCGCAAGCAGGAAGGCGCCGAGCACCGCCACGCCGGTCAGGACCAGGAGCAGAACGGCGCGGCGCAGCCCGGAACGCATGTTCGTGTCAGTAGGAACCCGGCCGCGCCGCGTTGACGAAGCGGGTGTGTTCGCCCTGGAAGCCGAGCGTGACCGTACCGGTCGGGCCGTTGCGGTGCTTGCCGATGATGATTTCTGCCAGCCCCTTGTCCTGCGTGTCCGGGTTGTAGACCTCGTCCCGGTAGATGAACATGATGATGTCCGCGTCCTGTTCGATGGCGCCGGATTCGCGCAGGTCGCTCATTACCGGGCGCTTGTTGGGCCGCTGTTCCAGTGCGCGGTTCAACTGCGACAGCGCGATGATGGGCACATGCAGTTCCTTGGCCAGCGACTTGATGGAACGGGAGATTTCGGAAATTTCCGCTGTCCGGTTTTCGCCATCGCGCGTGCCTGACATCAGTTGCAGGTAATCGACCACGATCAGGCCGAGCTTGCCGCATTGCCGGTACAGCCGCCGCGCACGGGCGCGCAGGTCGGTCGGATTGATGCCGCCCGTCTCGTCGATGTGGATGGGCGCTTCATGCAACTTGCCCAGTGCCATCGTCAGCCGGCCCCAGTCATCGTCGGTCAGCCGTCCGGTGCGCAGACGGCTCTGATCGATCTTGGCGACCGATGACACGAAACGCATGGCCAGCTGGGTGCCGGGCATTTCGAGCGAGAAGATGGCCACCGGCAGTCCGATGTCCACAGCGATGTGCTCGGCGATATTCAGTGCGAACGAGGTCTTGCCCATGGCCGGACGTCCGGCGACGATGATCATGTCGCCGGGCTGCAGGCCGGCTGTCTTCGCATCGAGGTCGATGTAGCCGGTCGGCACACCGGTGACGTCGGACGGATCGTCGCGGTCGTACAGTTCCTGGATACGGTTCACCACCTGGACCAGCAAGGGCTGGATGGCGACGAAGCCGGAGCCGCTGCTGGCACCGGCTTCTGCAATCTCGAAAATCTTCGATTCCGCTTCGTCGAGCAAGGTTTTGGCATCGCGTCCGCGCGGAGACAGCGCACTCGCTGCGATTTCGTCGCCCACGCTGACCAGTTTGCGCAGGATGGCACGCTCGCGGACGATTTCCGCGTAACGGCGGATGTTCGCCGCCGACGGCGTGTTGTTGGCGATCTCGCCGAGATACGCCAATCCTCCGGTCTGTAGCCCCTCGTCGGACTTTTCGATCGACTCGTACACCGTGACGACGTCGGCCGGCTTGCCCTGTTCGATCAGCTTGGCGATGTGGCGGAAGATGCGACGATGGTCATCGCGGTAGAAATCGGATTCGCCGACCTGGTCGCCGACACGGTCCCAGGTACTGTTGTCGAGCAACAGCCCGCCGATCAGCGATTGCTCGGCCTCGATCGAATGCGGCGGCAGCTTCAGCGCAGCGATCTGCCTGTCCTGCGAAGCCTGCGCTGCCTGCGCGTCGGGGTTTCCTGCGTTGCGCACGATGCTCATTGTGGTGTTTTCGTTTCCTGGAAGCGGTGCCGTCAATCCGGCAATCTAGTCCGGCCGGGCGTGCGGCACAACGGCACAAGCTGTGGATAAGCTGTGGGCAGCCATGTGGGTGGGCTGGAAGCACATCCGGGCGCCAACTCGAAAACAAAAAAGCCACCCTGAGGTGGCTTTCTTGCTGCGATCCGGCCAGCTGGCCGGAGGCGACGATCAACTTTCGCCGACCACTGCCACCGTGACGTTGACCAGCACATCCGAGTGCAGTGCGATTTCGAACTGGCTTTCGCCGGTCGTCTTCAGCGGACCATCGGGCATGCGGACCATCGACTTGTCGACCGGAAACGACTGGGCGACCAGCGCCTCGGCGATGTCGGACGTCGACACCGAGCCGAACAGGCGACCATCGACACCGGCCTTGCGCACGACCTGAACGGTCACGCCTTCCATCTTTTCGGCGACGGCCTTGGCGCCCGCCAGACGTTCGGCAGCGGCCTTTTCAAGTTCGGCGCGACGCGTTTCGAACACGGCCAGATTTTCCGGCGTGACGCGCTTGGCGCGGCCGGTCGGAATCAGGAAATTGCGGGCGTAACCGTCACGCACCTTCACCACATCGCCCAGATCGCCGAGCTTGGCCACTTTATCCATCAGGATGACTTGCATGGTCGTCTCCTCGCTTACTGGTGCAGGTCAGTGAAAGGCATCAGCGCAAGGAAGCGGGCGCGCTTGATGGCTGTGGACAGCTGGCGCTGATAGCCGGCACGGGTGCCGGTCAGTCGGGCCGGCATGATCTTGCCGTTCTCGGAGATGAAATCCTTCAGGATTTCGACGTCCTTGTAGTCGATTTCTTCGATCTTCTCGGCGCTGAAGCGGCAGAACTTGCGGCGCTTGAACATGCTGCGCGATCCGCGATCGTCCTTCTTCTTTGCGTTCTTCGGTCTGAAAGCCATGGTGGTTCCTTCCATTTTTGCGACGGTTCGCGAGTCAGCGTTCCGTCACGAATTCAATGCTGTTCATGTGCATGACTGCCTGCCTGCTTCGTGCGCTGCGGGCAGCCATGAATCCTTGTGCGATCAACGCGGTTCCGAGCGGTGCGGCGGCGAGCAATCCGGCCTGGTCGCCGAGCAGCACGAAGTCTGTTTCAAGCCTGACTTCGCGCGGCACGCCGTTTTCGATCTGCTGCGAGTGGTGTTCGAGACATCCCCGCAGGATCGGTACGCCAGCCGGTGTGTGCCTCAGCGCGTCACGTTCGATCAGGGTGGCGTGCAACGTGAAACTGTTGATCGCCTGACCGGACGGATTCGCCTTGCGCTCCGTATCCGTTCCGCCGTCGATCAAGCGGCCGGCTGTTCGGCGACTGGCTCGGCTTCTGCAACCGATGCCGAGTCAGCGGACGATGCCGAGTCAGCGGACGGTGCCAGCAGCGAACGCGACTTCTCTTCCTTCATCATCGGCGAAGGCGTCACGACAGCCTTGCGCATCTTGATCGTCAGATGGCGCAGGACGGCGTCGTTGAATTTGAAGGCGTGCTCGAGTTCGGCCAGCGTTTCGTTGTCGCACTCGATGTTCATGAGCACGTAGTGAGCCTTGTGCACCTTTTGGATCGGATAGGCCAGCTGACGGCGGCCCCAATCTTCCAGACGATGGATGCTGCCACTGCGACCGGTGACGAGCGTGCGGTAGCGCTCGACCATTGCGGGCACCTGCTCACTCTGGTCCGGATGGACGATGAAAACAACTTCGTAATGTCGCATGTAATCTCCTTGCGGTTTTTGCCCGCCTGCCCTGCGGCAGACCTGGCGGTTAAGCCTCCCGGCATGCGAGTCCGGTGAGGCAAGGTAAGCCGAACATTATAGCCCGGAAAATCAAGGCCTCACAAGCCAGACCGGGCGCTGCGCTGGCGTCTGGCCTCGAACAGGCAGATGCCGCTGGCGACCGATACGTTCAGGCTTTCGACCGTGCCGTGCATCGGAATCATCGCCAGCACGTCTGCGGTTTCGCGTGTCAGCCGGCGCAGGCCGTCGCCTTCGGCGCCGAGCACCCAGGCCACCGCACCCGACTGGTCGACGGCATACATCGACTGCGTCGCCTCGCCGGCCGCGCCGATGGTCAGGATGTCGCGCTCCTTCATTTCGCGCAGGCTGCGCGCCAGGTTGGTGACGGTCACATAGGGCACGGTATCTGCCGCGCCGCTGGCCACCTTGATCGCGGTGGCGTTGAGGCCGACCGCACGGTCGCGCGGCGCAACCACGGCATGGGCACCCGCTGCATCGGCGACTCGCAGGCAGGCGCCGAGGTTGTGCGGATCCTGGATGCCATCGAGTACCAGCAGCAGCGGCGGTTCGGACAGCGCATCGAGCACGTCGTCCAGCGAGCGATAGGGGATCTGCGCCAGCACGCGCGCCACCACACCCTGATGGCGGGCTGCCCCACCTGCCAGCCCGTCAAGCCGCGCGGGATCGGTCTGCACCAGCTTCACACCGGCCGCCTCGGCCGCGCGGACGAGGTCGCGCATGCGGCCGTCGGTCCGTGCCGTCGAAACGAACACTTCCTTCACACTGTCCGCCGCATGACGGATTTTTGCCGTCACCGCGTGGAAGCCGAAGATGTAACGCGTATCGCCACTCATTTCCGGCCACCACGCTTCGGTGCCGCCGACTCAGGCGTGGTCTCTTTCGTCCCGCCGCCGTTTGCTGCGGCCGGCTTCGATGATTTGGCGGGCGACTTCGACAGCAGCAGGGCCGCAGGTTTGCCGGCAGCTTTCGCGGCGGCCGGCTTCGTGGCCTGCGATTTTGCAGCTTCGCGCTTCGCGGGCGCCGGCTTTGCAGCCTTGGGCTTCGCAGCCTTTTTCGCGCCGCCTTTGGCGGGCTTGGCCGGCGCGTCAGGCGCTGCTTTCGATGCCGCTTTCGGTTTCTTGCCAACGGACGGCTGGTCCGGGACAGCGTACGGGGACGAGGCGGACGCAGAAGCCTGAGCCGCCTTCCTGGCGGCCCGACCCCGACCGGTCTTCGCCGCCTTCGGCGGCGGCGTGGGCTCAACCGGTTCGACGGCGACCCGCTTGCGCGATGAAGGACCGGTCGGCCCCGCTTTCGGCGTCAGCGATGCGCGCGGCACGCGCCCGAAATCGTCGCCACCGCCCGCCAGCCTGAATTCGATGCGGGTGTTGTCCAGATCGACCCGAACGACCTGAATGCGCACCCGGTCAGCGAGGCGATACATGCGTCCGCTGCGCTCGCCAACCAGACGATGCTTGCCCTCTTCGTAGTGGAAGTAGTCGGCGCCCAGTTCGGAAATGTGGACGAGCCCTTCGATGAAGACATTGTCGAGCGCGACGAACAGACCGAACGGCACGACGGCCGACACGCTGCCTTCGAACTCTTCGCCGACGCGATCCTGCATGAAATAGCACTTGAGCCAGTTCTGGACGTCGCGGCTGGCCTCGTCGGCACGCCGCTCGGTGGTCGAGCAGTGCAGGCCGATGTCCGACCAGTCACCCGGCTCGTAGCGCTTCTTCGCAAGCGCCGCCTTGATCGCGCGATGCACCAGCAGATCGGGATAACGGCGGATCGGCGACGTGAAGTGGGTGTAGGCCTCGTAGGCAAGACCGAAGTGACCGACATTGTCGGGGCTGTAAACCGCCTGGCGCAGCGAACGCAACATGACGGTCTGCAGCAGCTGGCGGTCCGGACGGTCGCCGATCTGCGTCAGCAGTGCGGCGTAGTCCTTCGCGTGCGGCTTGTCGCCACCGCCGAGCTGGAAGCCGAATTCGCCGAGGAAGGCGCGCAGCTTCTGCAACCGGTCCTCGCTCGGGCCTTCGTGCACGCGATACAGCGTCGGCTGCTTGCTGTCTTCGAGAAAGCGTGACGCGCACACATTGGCCGCGAGCATGCATTCCTCGATCAGCCGGTGCGCATCATTGCGGGCATAAGGCACGATGCGGTCGATCTTGCCTTCATCGTTGAACAGCATCAGCGTTTCGACGGTTTCGAAGTCGATTGCGCCGCGCTTGGCACGCGCCTTCTCGAACACGCGGAACACCGCATCGAGTGCTTCGAGGCGTGGCAGAAGCGGCTTCAGGCGTTCGCGCGTCGCAGGGTCCTTGTCGTAGATCGCCGCCGCCACTTCGGTGTAGGTCAGCCGTGCCTTCGAATTCATCACTGCAGCGTAAAAGCTGTAGTGCTGGATGGCGCCGGTGGCCGACACGTCCATGTCGCACACCATGCACAGGCGATCGACTTCGGGGTTCAGCGAACACAGGCCATTCGACAGTTTTTCCGGCAGCATCGGAATGACGCGACGCGGGAAATACACCGAATTACCGCGTTCGAAGGCGTCGATGTCGAGCGGGGCGTCGGGCTTCACGTAGTGACTGACATCGGCGATGGCGACGATCAGGCGGAAGCCTTTGCCCTGCCGTTCGGCGTAGACCGCATCGTCGAAGTCGCGCGCGGTTTCACCGTCGATGGTGACCAGCGGCAGCTTGCGCAGATCTTCGCGCTTGCCGATGTCTTCCGACCGCACTTCGTCGGGCAGGCGTTTTGCCGCAGCCAGTGCCTTGGCGGAAAATTCGTGCGGCATGTCGTGCTTGCGCAGCGCGATTTCGATTTCCATGCCGGAATCGCCGAAATTGCCCAGGACCTCGACCACGCGGCCGATCGGCGGCGTGTAGCGGGTCGGCTGTTCGATCAATTCGACTTCGACCACGCTGCCGGCGGCGGCCTTCAGTGCCCGCTTGCCCTTCTCGGGCGCGGCCAGCACGATCTGCTGGCGGATGCGGCGGTTCTCGGCAATGCAGAACTGTACGCCGTGCTCTTCGACGACGCGGGCGACCAGACGCGTATTGCCGCGCTCGGTGACCTCAACCACCCTGCCCTCACGCCGGCCGCGGCGATCAAGTCCGGTGACACGCACCAGCACACGGTCGCCATGCAGCACGCTGCGCATTTCCTGCGCGCTGAGGAAGATGTCGCCCTTGTCGCCTTTCTCACCCTTCTTGTCCGCCTTGCCGTCACCGGTGATGACGAAACCGAACCCGTCCGGGTGTCCTTCGACCCGACCTGCCACGAGGTCTGCCTTGTCGGGAATGATGTAGGCATCGCGCCGGTTGCGCATCAGCTGCGCCTCGCGCTCCATCGCGCTCAGGCGGCGCACGAAGTGCTCGCGCTCCTCGGGCTGGATGTCCAGCGCTTGTACGAGCTCGTCGGCGGTCATCGGCATGCCGGCCTCTTCGAGCGCCTGCACGATGTACTCGCGGCTCGGCAGGGGATTGTCGTAACGCGTCGACTCGCGTTCGAAGAACGGGTCGGCGCGTCGAATCTTGCTCGGTGAATTCTTCTTCTCTGTTTCTCTTGACAACGTGAATGCTTTCTTTAGAATGCGCAGCCTCTTGCCCAGGTGGCGAAATTGGTAGACGCGCTAGTTTCAGGTACTAGTGCCGCAAGGTGTGGAGGTTCGAGTCCTCTCCTGGGCACCAAGAAGCAAGGACGAAAGCCGACAGCGATGTCGGCTTTTTTCTTTTCCTGTCCGCTTTCTTCCCGCCGACGTTCCTGACTGCATCGGTCACATTACCCATTATGAACCGCATGGCCTTCACGGACATGCGGCCCCCGGCCCCGCCATCACTCACTCGAACGGATGGCGCAGCAGAATGGTTTCGGTACGGTCAGGACCGGTGGAAATCATGTCGACCGGTACGCCGCAGATTTCCTCGATGCGCTTGAGGTAACTGCGGGCATTCGCCGGCAGTTCATCGAGCGCCTTGATGCCGAAGGTCGTATCCTTCCAGCCCGGCAACGTTTCATACACCGGCTCGCAGCGCGACAGCTCTTCGGCGCCGACGGGCAGGATGTCCGACAGTTCTCCATCGATGCGGTAACCCGTACACACCTTCAGTTCCTCGACGCCATCCAGCACGTCAAGCTTGGTCACGCACAGGCCGGATATGCCGTTGATCTGGATCGAACGCTTCAGCGCGGCGGCATCGAACCAGCCACAGCGACGCGGGCGACCGGTGGTGGCACCGAATTCATTGCCCTTGGTGGCCAGATGGCGTCCGGTGTCATCGAACAGTTCGGTCGGGAACGGTCCGCCGCCGACGCGCGTCGTGTAGGCCTTGGTGATGCCGAGCACGTAATGCAGCATCGTCGGACCGACACCGGCCCCCGCCGCTGCCGCACCTGCGACGCAATTGCTCGACGTGACGAAGGGATAGGTGCCGTGGTCAATGTCGAGCAGCGTGCCTTGAGCCCCCTCGAACAGCAGGTTCGAGCCCGCCTTGTTCGCTTCGTACAGGGCGCGCGGCACGTCGGCCACCAGTTTTTCGATGCGCGGCGCCAGCGCCAGCGCGCCGTCCAGCGTTTGCTGGAAGTCGACCTTGGGTGCGCCGAAATACTGCGTCAGCACGAAATTGTGATAATCGAGTATCTCCGCCAGCTTGGCTGCGAAACGCGTCGGACGCAGCAGGTCCTGCAGGCGCAGCGCACGGCGCGCCACCTTGTCCTCGTAGGCCGGGCCGATGCCTCGACCGGTGGTCCCGATCTTGTTCTCGCCCTTGGCGGTTTCGCGGGCACGATCGAGTGCCTGGTGGTACGGCAGGATCAGGGGACAGGCTTCCGAAATGCGCAGGCGTGCCGCAACATCGACTCCGGCAGCCTCCAGTTCGTCCATCTCGGACAACAGCGCCTCGGGTGACAGCACGACACCATTGCCGATGTAGCAGGCCACGCCTTCGCGCAGCACGCCGCTCGGAATCAGGTGCAATACGGTCTTCTTGCCACCGATCACCAGCGTATGGCCGGCGTTGTGGCCGCCCTGGAAGCGCACCACGCCTTGTACCGAATCGGTCAGCCAGTCGACGACCTTGCCCTTGCCCTCGTCGCCCCATTGACTGCCGACGACCACTACGTTCTTTGCCATGCTTAAACCTTTCTGTCGAGCGACACGATCTGCCACTCACCTTCAACGAATTCCAATTGGCGGTCACATCCCAGTTCGGCGACATCGTCCGGATGACCCGGCAGGTCGACCACCACGATTTCGCCGGCGTCACGCAATGCACGAATCCGCTGCATCAGCGCGGCATCATGAACATACGGTGCGCGGATGCCCGACCGCCGTTCGAGTTGCGGCGCCTGACGCGCCAGCTGGCGCAGATCCAGGCTGAATCCGGTCGCCGGACGCGCCCTGCCAAAACTCTTGCCCACTTCATCGTAGCGCCCGCCGAGCGCGATCGCCTGCGCCTGACCCGCACAGTATGCGGCGAACGTGATTCCACTGTGGTAGTGATAGCCACGCAGGTCCGCGAGGTCAAAACCGAGCGCGTCGGCATCGACCGTCGCACCCACGCGTTCAAGTTCCGCCAGCGCGGTCGCGATTTCCGGGAAATCCGGCAGCGCAGCGCGCGCGCGCGCCAGCGTGTCAGCTTTCCCGTAAAGATCGGGCAACGCGAGGAAGGCAGCCTTGAGCGTGGCGGGTTCATCCATCAGCAGTTGCCGAAGCGACGGCATGTCCTTGGCCTGAAGCGCTGCAAACAAGTCCTGCAATCCATCTTCGCTGCGCAGCTGAGGTGACTCCAGGCGGTCGGCCAGCGCTCGAAAGATGCCGACATGGCCAAAATCGATGCGTGCCAACGCAACCTGCGCAACATCGAGCGACGTCAGCAGCAAGGTGACCAGTTCGACGTCCGCCTCGATCCCTGCGTGGCCGTAAAGCTCCGCACCGAGCTGTATGGGCTCTCGCGTCGCGTTGAATCCGGACGGCAGCGCATGGACGACCGAGCCGCAGTAGCACAGGCGCACCACGCCGTTGCGATTCAGCAGGTGGGAATCAATGCGTGCGACCTGGGGCGTGATGTCGGCACGCAGCCCCATCGTTCGACCGGACAGCTGATCCACCAGCTTGAAGGTACGCAGATCCATGTCGCGCCCGCTGCCGGTCAGCAGCGATTCGATGTATTCGACCAGGGGCGGGACGACCAGCTCGTAGCCCTGGGTCAGGCATTCATCCAGCAGGCGCCGACGCAGGCTTTCGACCTGACGCGCCTCATCGGGCAGCAGGTCTTCGATCGATTCGGGCAATAACCAGCGACGCATCACTTGAACAGCGCAATCAGCGCAATACCGATAATCATTGAGGTCAGACCGACGAAACGAAGCTGGCCGTCGGCCAGCTCGGTCGCTCTGCGGAAGGTTTCACGCCACAGGCGCGGCGCCACGAAAGGCAGGACGCCCTCCAGGACGAGCATCAAACCCAAGGCGATGAGAAGTATTGAATCCATCACGAAAAAAGCACAGCCCGCATTGCGGGCTGGTGACTTTTCATTCCGTACGGCGAATAAATAACCGGTGGACTATACAGCAGCGCGGACGCCTGGGGTTCCGATGCTCATTTCACCGGCTGCCGACCGCTGTTGTTGAGATAGCGGAAGAAATCGGACGTCGGCTCGATGACCATCAGGTCGCTCTTGTTGCGAAAGCTCTTCTGATACGCATCCATGCTGCGGTAGAAGGCATAGAACTCTGGATTGGAGCCGAATGCGTCGGAGTAGATGGCCGCTGCCTGCGCATCGCCGTCACCCTTGACCTTCTGCGATTCCCGGTAGGCCTCCGCGACGATGATTTCACGCTGACGGTCAGCGTCCGCCCGGATCTTTTCCGCTTCAGCCGAACCCAGCGAGCGTAGCTCATTGGCAACACGCTTACGCTCCGCTTCCATCCGGCGATACACCGATTCGGACACCTCGGTCGGCAGATCGACGCGCTTCAACCGCACATCGACGATTTCCACGCCGATCTTGACGGCATCGACGTTGGCCTTGCTGCGCATGTCTTCCATGATCTTTTCGCGCTCGCCCGACACGACCTCATTGACCGTGCGCCGACCGAATTCCTCGCGCAACCCTGCGTTCACGGTCTGCAGCAGGCGCGTTTCCGCAAGTCGCTCGTTGCCACCGACCGAGATGTAGTACTGCTTGACGTCGGTGATGCGCCATTTGATGAACAGATCGACCAGCACGTTCTTCTTTTCCGACGTGATGTAGCGCTCGGGATCGGCACTGTCGAGCGTCAGGATGCGGCGATCGAAAAGGCGCACGTTCTGCACCAGCGGCCACTTGAAATGCAGGCCGGGCTGCTCGATCACGGTGCGCACTTCACCGAGCTGAAACACGATGGCGTACTGGCGCTGATCGACCGTGAAAAGCGAACTGGACAGTACGATCAGGGCGACGATGATGCCGCCGAAGAAGAGAGGCAGTTTTTCGCGCATCAACGCTCTCCCCGCTCGCGGGCGCGCAGCGCATCGCGCGATCGCATGTCGGCGGCTGCCGCATCACCCGACATCGACGGAAGCGACATCGTTTCGTTGCTGCGATTGCCCGCTGCGACATCGACCGCAGCTGCCCCCGCCTGTTGCATCAGCTTGTCGAGCGGGAGATACAGCAGGTTGTTGCCGCCCTTCGCGTCGAGCAGCACCTTGCTCGTATTCATCATGACCTGTTGCACCGTGTCGATATACATACGCTGGCGCGTCACTTCAGGCGCCTTCACGTACTCGGCAAGAATCTGCTTGAACCGGCTCGCGTCACCCTGCGAGGTGGCGATGATCCGTTCCTTGTAGCCGTTGGCCTCTTCAAGCAACCGCGAGGCGGTACCGCGTGCCTTGGGGATCACGTCATTGGCGTAGGCCTGACCTTCGTTCTTCTGTCGTTCCAGATCCTGTCCGGCCTTGACTGCGTCGTCGAATGCGGCCTGCACCTGCTCCGGAGGCTGCGCATTCTGCAGCGTCAGGCGGCTGATCTGGATGCCGGTCTGATAGCGATCGAGTATCTGCTGCATGATGCGCTGCGCATCGACGGCGATCTGTTCCCGTCCTTCATAAAGAACGAAGTCCATCTTGCTCTTACCGACCACCTCGCGCATTGCGGTTTCAGCGGCATGTACAACCGACTCTTCGGGCAGGCGGTTCTGAAACAGGTAAGCCACGGGGTCCTTCAGAATGTACTGCACCGCGAACTGGATGTTGATGATGTTCTCGTCGTCGGTCAGCATCAGTGCTTCCTTGAGCACCTTGTTGCGTTCCGCGCCGCGGTAGCCGACCTCGACCGTGCGTACGCCGGTCAGGTTGACCAGTTCGTGCGAGTCGATCGGATACGGCAGGCGCCACTGCAGGCCCGGGTCGGTCGTTTCGACAAGCTTGCCGAAACGCAGCACGACTCCGCGCTGGCTTGCATCGACAATGTACAGGCCGCTGGCCAGCCAGACGATGACGATCAGGCCGAGCACCACGCCGATGCCGCCGCCGAACTGGCGCGGTGTGACCGGCGGGCGGCTTTCGCCACCGCCGTTGTTCGACTTGCCGCCGAACAGCCCCGCCAGGCGCTTGTTGAAATCGCGCCACAGGTCTTCCAGATCGGGAGGTCCCTGATTGCCGCCTTTGTTGCCATTGCCGCCCTGATTGCCCCAGCGGGGGTCATTCAGCGACATCAAGATCGCATTCAGCACGTTCGGATTGGTCAGGTAAGGATAAAAGTTGAGGGGAGCGTTCGTCGCCTTCCGTGGAAGACATGTCGCCGCTCTCTGATGAGCTGATCACTCGGAGTGCGGAATTCGTCCGCGGTTCCAGGTTCAGGCCTCGAGGATCGTCGTTCGGATGCACGCGCTGCGCAGCGGCGATCCTTTCGGCCTGCAAACGTGTCGCGATGACTGCCCGCAAATCAGCCAAACCCGCACCCGTGCGAGCACTCACGCGAACTTTGCAAATGTTATCACAGCCTGCAGGATCAGCTCCCGGCTGCAACGCAGGCATCAGGTCCACCTTGTTCAGCACCCTTATCTGAGGCACCGCGTCGGCTCCGATTTCGGCCAGCACACGATCCACCGCAGCGATCTGCGCATCGCGATCCGGCGCCGACGAGTCGATGACATGCAGCAGAAGGTCGGCGCCGGCAGTTTCTTCCAGCGTCGCGTGGAAGGCGGCGACCAGCGTATGCGGCAGGTCGCGTATGAAACCCACCGTGTCCGACAGCACCACCTGCCCGAATTCGCCGAGATAGAGCTGGCGCGACGTCGTGTCCAGCGTGGCAAACAACTGATCCGCGGCATAGCTGCCCGCCTTCGTCAGCGCATTGAACAATGTGGACTTGCCCGCATTCGTGTAACCGACCAGCGCGACCACAGGCGTCGACTGCCGCTCGCGCGACTTCCGGCGCACGCCGCGTTGGCGTTCGACCTTCTCAAGTCGCTCTTTCAGCGCCTTCACCCTGTGGCCGAGCAGGCGGCGGTCGGTTTCGAGCTGCGTTTCACCCGGACCACGCAGACCGATGCCGCCCTTCTGTCGTTCCAGGTGGGTCCAGCCGCGGACCAGACGTGTAGACAGATGTTCGAGCTGGGCGAGTTCGACCTGCAGCTTGCCTTCATGACTGCGCGCACGCAGCGCGAAGATGTCGAGGATCAGCGCATTGCGGTCGATGACGCGCCGCGACAGCGCCCGCTCGAGATTGCGCTGCTGGCTGGCCGAAAGTTCGTGATTGAACAGCACGATGTCCGCTTCGTTGGCATTGGCGAGATCGAGGATCTCGGCCACCTTGCCCTTTCCGGCAAAGGTCGCCGGATCCGGGGCCTGTCGCTTGCCCCCTGCGCGAGCGACCGGCACCGCGCCCGCACTCAGCGCGAGCAACGTGAATTCGTCCAGCCGGTCTTCGTAGTCGCCTTTCCCGAGATCGAGCTGGACGATGACCGCGCGCTCGCCGGTATCTGGCCGCTCAATCATGCGAGCGAAGTGCCTGCAGGTGACCGTTGTCGCCGGTCAAGCGCTGTCGCCCTGATCGTGCTGGATATTGACCGGACGCGCGGGTACGACAGTGGAGATGGCGTGCTTGTACACCATCTGCGTCACCGTGTTCTTGAGCAGAACAACGTACTGGTCGAACGACTCGATCTGGCCCTGCAGCTTGATGCCATTCACGAGGTAGATCGCGACCGGAACATGCTCCCGGCGCAGGGTGTTGAGGAAGGGGTCTTGTAGCATTTGCCCTTTGTTGCTCATGTGGACACCTCTTGTTTATTTGAAATAGGACTCTACTGGATTTTTTGATGCACCGCAGCTTCAGACCCCGGACCCCGCATTTTGATCCCCGATCGCGACATCATTTCTTCGATGCGACGAACGGATTGTGCGCGGTACGGAATTCGACCCTCAGCGGCGTACCCTGAAGCCGGAATATTTCCAGAAAATAGTGTTCGAGATAGCGCCGGTAACTTTCGGCAATATGTTCGAGTGCGGCGCCGTGAATGACGATGACCGGCGGATTCATTCCGCCCTGGTGGGCATAGCGCATCTTGGGCCGGAAAAGGCCGTGCTTCGGGGGCGACTGCTTCTCGACCGCCGCCTGCAGCGCGCGCGTCAGCCTGGGCGTCGGAAGTTTGGTCATCGCCGCTGCGTAGGCGGCGTCCACAGCACCGAACAGGCCGCTCACGCCCAACCCCTCCAGTGCCGAAATGTACAGATGGCGCGCGAAGCCCAGAAAACCCAGCTTGCGCGCGATTTCACGCTTGAAGATTTCGCGCCGGTAGCTGTCCACGGCGTCCCACTTGTTGACGGCAAGCACCAGGGCACGGCCGCTTTCGACGATGAAGCCGCCGATATGGGCGTCCTGATCGGATACTTCCTGCGTTGCATCGAGCACCAGCACACACACGTTTGCCTGCTCGATCGCCTGCACTGTCTTGATGACCGAAAACTTCTCGATCGTTTCGAACACCCGTCCCTTGCGGCGCAGCCCGGCGGTATCGATCAGTGTGTAGCGCTTGCCGTTGCGTTCGAACGGAATGCTGATCGCGTCGCGCGTCGTTCCGGCCTGGTCGAAGGCGATGACACGCTCTTCGCCCAAAAGCGCATTGATCAGCGTCGATTTCCCGACGTTCGGGCGACCGGCCACGGCAATCTTCGGGACCCGGTCATCAGGTTCCACCTCGTCGTCGTCGGCAAAGCCGCTCAGGCAGTGGTCAAGCAGGCTGCGCACGCCCTCGCCGTGGGCGGAAGAAATCACGTGCAGATCACCCAGCCCGAGCTCGTGAAACTCGGCCGCGACGATTTCCTGCCGCATGCCTTCCGCCTTGTTCACCGCAACCACCAGAGGCTTGCCGACACGGCGCAGACGGGCGGCGATTTCCCGGTCGTGCGCGGTCAGGCCGGCCCGGCCATCGACGAGGAAAATCAGAACGTCCGCTTCGGCAATCGCCTGTTCGGCCTGTGCCGCCATTTCGACCATGATGCCGTCGCGGGCGGTCGGCTCGAAACCACCGGTGTCCACCACGAGAAACGGCCGGTCGCCGAGGCGGCCGGTGCCGTAATGACGGTCGCGCGTCAGGCCGGGGAAATCGGCAACGAGGGCGTCACGGGTTTTGGTCAGCCGGTTGAACAGCGTCGACTTGCCGACGTTCGGGCGACCTACGAGTACCAGTACGGGTTTCAAGCTAGATCCTCAGCGGGCCGCCAGGGCCCGTACGATGCCGGCGCGGCTCTGCGCCACGAAAGCGGTGCCGTAAGGACGCAGCGACGCATTGAGCGCGCTGCCGTCACCCTTGACCCGCGCGACGAAGGCGCCGTTCTCCGTACTCAGCAGGTGCAGCAGCCCTTCGCCATCGGCGACGGCAACAACGCCCTCGAGCGCGAGTGGCCGCCCCGGATAGCGGCGCTTCAGCTTGTCCTGCTTCCACACGCTGGCGCCGGTCGCGCGATCCAGCGCATGGATGGCACCATTGTCATCACTGACGTACAGGTTCTGTGCGTCGATATCGATGCCGGCGGCACTCGATATGTCGCGTGTCCAGATGGATTTGCCGGTACTCAGTTCGAAGCACGCCACCCGCCCCTGAAAGGCCGAGGCGCAGACGTCCCGACCGACGATGACCGGCAGGCTGGATACGTCGGCGATGCGTTCAAGTTCCGTCGCGCCACGCGACAATGCCACGTTAGATTCCCACACCGCCACGCCGGTGCTGCGGTTGATGGCGACGAGCTTGCCGCCCGGGAACCCTGCAATCAGAAAGGACGGGGTACTGATCACCCCGGCGTGGGTGCGCAGCGTCAGCGACGGATTCGGTCGCTGGTAATTCCACTTGCGCGCGCCATCGATCGCCGTGAACGCCTGGATGCGGCTGTCGGCACTGCGCACGAACACCATGTCATCGGTCACCAGCGGTGCGCTCAGCACTTCGGAACTGACGAGACCGTCCCAAAGCGGCTTGCCGTCGAGGTCGAACGCCAGCACATCGCCCTTTTCAGTGCCGACGACAAGTTGCCGCTCATTGGCGCCGATGCCGCCGGAAAGGGGCTTGCCGGCGTTGATCTTCCAGATCTGCCTGCCGTCGTCCAGACGGGCGATCGTGCCATCGCGCGCGGCGACAAAGATGCTGCTGCCGATCACCGCGGGTTCGAACACCGCATTGCCGGACTGACCGATCTCATAGCGCCACAGTTCGGTCACCGGGGCACTGGATTCGAGCGGCTCGAGTACCGGCATCTTGGGCTTGGGCGGGCCGCTGAACGGATTGAGGCTGTCCAGGCTGTCGAGCGTTGAGCCACACCCCGCCAACAGTGCGCTGGCCACCAGCAGAACGGTCAGTCGCGTCACCGGGCGCCACCGACCGCATCGAGCTTGATCTCGACCACATTGCGATAGCCCTGCGGAGCCGCGCTGGCCAGCGCATCACCCGCCTTGACGTTTTCATCGATCTTCGTCAGCGCGGACTGGTAGGCCGTGCGCGCTTCGTCCCGTTTGTCCTGCATCAGCAGCACGTCGCCGCGCGCTTCGAGAAATCGCGCTTCAAGCGTGGGATCGACCTTGCCGTCGAGCTGTTTGGTTGCTTCGTCGAACGCCTGTTCCTCGATCAGCACATACGCCAGTCGCAGGCGGCCGAGGTCGCGCAGCATGTTTTCCGGCGCGTTCGCCTTGACCCATTCCAGCTGTGCGCGAGCAGTCTTGGTGTCGCCGTTGTCGACATGCAGCTTGGCCGACAGCAGAGCTCCCAGGCTCGCGTACGAACTGCCGCCGAAATGTTCGGTCAGCTGGCCGGAGGTTTCGCGGGTCTTCTTCAGGTCACCGGCAAGCGCGGCGTCCTGCAGCGCGTCGAACACGACGCTGGCCTTCACCGACTGATCGCGGTTGTACCAGTTCCACGCCTGGTAGCCGATCAGCGACGCGGACACCGCGATCACCGTCCAGGTGATCAGATTGCCCCAAGCCGCCCACCATGCCTTGATGGTCGAAAGCTGTTCCTGTTCTTCAAGATCGAGTGCTGCCATGTCCTGGACTCCTGTCCGGTGTTTCCGGTTGTGGTTTGATTTTCAGTGCAACAACGGTTCTTCGTCGTCGGTGTCGTCGCCACCGAGCAGCAGCATGGCGAGGTGTTCGGCGACGTCATCACGGCTGATGCGCATCTGGTCACCCCCGCGCAGAGGTTTGAACGTGACATCACCGGATGCGACTTCGTCTTCGCCAAGTATCAGTGCGACCGCAGCGCCGGAGGCGTCGGCGCGCTTCATCTGCGACTTGAAGCTGCCACCGCCGCAATGCATCAACGTGGCAAAGCCCGCGTCGCGCAGCTGCTCTGACAGCGCGAACGCCTCCGCCTGGACGCCTTCTCCCGAGTGGACGACATAGGCTTCCGGGCGTTCGATCAGCGCGTCGGCCTGCACCGGATTCCACAGCGACAGCAGACGTTCGATGCCCATTGCAAAGCCGGCTGCCGGGGCAGGCTTGCCGCCGAGCTGCGAAACCAGTCCGTCGTAGCGACCGCCGGCACACACCGTTCCCTGGGCGCCAAGCTGGTCGGTCACCCACTCGAACACGGTGAGGTTGTAGTAATCCAGGCCGCGCACCAGCCTCGGATTGATGCGGAACGGGATATTGGCGGCGCGCAGCGTGTCCTGGATGGCGGTGAAATGCGCCAGTGACTCCTTGCCCAGGTAGTCCGACAGCTTTGGCGCCGCCTCGACCAGCGCCTGCATGGCCGGGTTCTTGGTGTCGAGGATGCGCAGCGGGTTGCTGTGCAGGCGGCGCTTCGCGTCCTCGTCCAGTTGCTCCTGGTGCGCCTCGAAATAGGCGATGAGTTCGGCGCGATGCTGAAGGCGCTCCTCGGGCGAGCCGAGCGAATTGATTTCCAGCCGGATGCCCATCAGGTCGAGGTCGTCCCACAGGCGCTGGCACATCATGATCAGTTCGGCGTCGACATCGGGCCCGGCGTAGCCGAGCGCTTCCACGCCGACTTGATGGAACTGGCGGTAGCGACCTTTCTGAGGGCGCTCGTGACGGAACATCGGGCCCATGTACCAGAGCTTGCGCGGGCTGTCATACAGCAGATTGTGCTCGGTCACGGCGCGCACGCAGGAGGCGGTGCCTTCCGGGCGCAGCGTCAGGTTTTCACCATTGAGCGCATCTTCGAAGGAATACATTTCCTTCTCGACGATGTCGGTCACTTCACCGATCGCGCGCTTGAACAACGGCGTGTGCTCGAGCAGCGGAATGCGGATCGGGCGGTATCCGTAAGCGCGCAGCCAGTCGCGCACGATGGTTTCGAAGGCTTCCCAGCGTTCTGCCTCGTCCGGCAGGATGTCGTTCATGCCGCGAACGGCTTGCAGTTTGCTCATTGTTCGTTGTTCAGGCGCCGGTCGTGCCGGCGATTTTCCTGGTGTAGGTGCGGGCGACGTAGGCGTCGACGATGCCGCGGAACTCGGCGGCGATGTTGTCGCCCTTCAGCGTGACGGTTTTTTCGCCGTCCTCGAACACCGGTGCCACCGGCGTCTCACCGGTGCCCGGCAGCGAAATGCCGATGTTGGCGTGCTTGCTTTCACCCGGGCCATTCACGACGCAGCCCATCACGGCCAGCGTCATCCGTTCGACGCCGTCGTACTGCGTTTTCCAGTCAGGCATCCGGTCGCGCACATAGCTCTGGATGTCGGACGCCAGTTCCTGGAAGAAGGTCGACGTGGTGCGTCCGCACCCCGGGCAGGCTGCGACCATCGGCGTGAACGCGCGCAGCCCCATGGTCTGGAGCATTTCCTGCGCCACGATCACTTCCTTCGTGCGGTCGCCGTTGGGTTCGGGCGTCAGCGATACGCGGATCGTGTCGCCGATGCCCTGCTGAAGCAGTACCGCCATCGCCGCGGTCGATGCCACGATGCCCTTGGAACCCATGCCGGCTTCGGTCAGGCCCAGATGCAGCGGGTAGTCGCAGCGCTTTGCCAGTTCGCTGTAGATGGCGATCAGGTCCTGCACGCCGCTCACCTTGCACGACAGGATGATGCGATCGGGCGGCAGGCCCCATTCGACGGCCTGCGCCGCACTTTCCAGCGCGGACGTGACCATGGCTTCGCGCATCACGTCGATGGCGTCCTTGGGCTGCGGCCGGCGGGCGTTCTCGTCCATCACGCGTGCCAGCAAGGTCTGGTCGAGGCTGCCCCAGTTCACGCCGATGCGCACCGGCTTGTCGTAACGACAGGCGATTTCGATCAGCGCTGCGTATTGTTCGTCGCGCTTGCTGCCCTTGCCCACATTGCCCGGATTGATGCGCAGCTTGTCAAGCGCCTCGGCGCAGGCCGGATGCTCGCGCAGCAGCTTGTGGCCGTTGAAGTGGAAATCACCGACCAGCGGCACATCCACATTCATTTTCAGCAGCTGCTCGCGCACCCGCGGCACGGCTGCCGCCGCCTCCATCGTGTTCACCGTGATGCGCACGATTTCCGAACCGGCGCGTGCCAGCTGGGCCACCTGGATGGCGGTCGAAATATGGTCTTCGGTGTCGGTGTTGGTCATCGACTGCACGACCACCGGCGCAGCCGAACCAATCGTCACGCCTGCGACCTTCACCGAACGTGTCGCGCGGCGGACCAGCGAACTCATTGCTTGATCACCCATTACTCGAGCCTCAGTCGCGCGACATCAACCTTGATCGACGGCGCCAGATCGTGCGGCTGCCCATCGACCTTCAGGGTCACGGAACGCGCATTTCCGATGACCAGAGAGACCGGGAAAGTGGCATTCACCGTCCGGGTGCTGCCGCTCCGGTTCAGATCCGACAGCAGGATGGCGTCGCTGGCATCGCGGATTTCCACCCACGAGTCCGTGCTGAAGGTGAATTCGAGCCGGTGCTCTCCGGGGGCTGCCGCGGCAACGGCGTCCGACGGCGTGGTCTGGACAACCGCGTCGGGGGCCGCATCACTCGACAATTCGGCCGGCAACGGCAATAGGTCGCTGGCCGATGCATCGGCCGGATCGAACCGGACATCGCCGGAGGCTTCGGTGGACACGGGGCCGTCCAGCGGCGACGGATCGAGCAGCGAAATGTCCGCCTGCCCGGTGACCGGCACATCGGCGGGCCAGAACTCGAACCATATATATAAGGCAAAACCCGCCAGCACCGGAACGCTCATGGCAAGCAGCGGCAGCAGCCACTTGCGCCGGGCCGACTGCACCGGCATGGCGACGCCCACATTGGCCTGTTCGATCAGCTGCGGCGTCGCCCGTACATGCTGCTGATCCAGACTGCCCAGCAGGGTCTGCGCATCCAGACCGATCAGCGCCGCGTAATTGCGTATGAAACCTCGAACATAGGTCGGGCTCATCAGGCTGTCGAAATCGTCCGCTTCGATGGCTTCGACCTGACGCGGTGCCAGCTTGATCGCACGTCCGACACTGTCGATGGACATGCCGCGCGCTTCGCGCGCCTGCCTCAGTCGCGTGCCGACCGAACCTGTGAGCGCATCGCGCGGCAGATCGACCACCTCGTCCTGCTCAGACATCAGTCGTAGTTCCCCTGCATCAATTGCTGGTGTTCAGGCGTGCCCGCAAAGCGGCGGCGCAACTGGCTGGCGAAGCCAGCCTCCGACACCTTGTCGCTCAGTTTGCGTTCGATGCGCACGGCAAGCCAGAGACTTTCCGCCACCGAATCGCGCTGCGCGTGGAAATTGCTCAACTGCTTGCGTGCCTCGAGATAGCTGCCCTTGCGATACAGCAGTGCCGCCAGGTTGTAGATCGCCTGCGTATTGCCCGGATCGGCGTTGATCGCCAGCAGGAAATTGACTTCCGCGGTCTGCAGGTCATTCCCCTGCAATGCGCACAGCCCGGCGTTCGTGTAGGGACGGGTCGGAGTGGCGTACAGCGGGTTCCGGATCGCCTCGTTGAACAGCTGCATCGCACGCGCCGTGTCGCCGTTCTGACAGAGGAACCAGCCGTAGTTGTTGTTGATGTCCGGATCGCTCGACGCAAGACGCAGCGCGCGCTCGAAGTTGTCGCGCGCCTGCTGCTTCTCGCCAAGGTACATGTGCGCCAGACCCATCAGGTTGTAGGCCGGGCCGTAGGACGCGTCGTCGCGCAGTGCGGTGCGCCCTTCTTCAAGCGCGATCGCAACATTTCCCGCCTCAAGGTAGGCCATGCCCAGCTCGGTATGCGATTTTGCACGCGTGCGGGCCGCCCCCGTCACGATGGGTTCGAGCGGCTTGTACTCCGACGACTGCGCACCGGTACGACTCTGCACGGTGGTGGTCGTATTCGGATTGCCCGTCGTGGAGCCGGTTGAATTTCCG
The DNA here is from genome assembly GCF_051861465.1 of Methyloversatilis sp. Taxonomy (GTDB): domain Bacteria; phylum Pseudomonadota; class Gammaproteobacteria; order Burkholderiales; family Rhodocyclaceae; genus Methyloversatilis. Next base: position 303,614 of record NZ_JBHYCQ010000004.1, read on the forward strand.
CCCTGGCTGCCTGCGCATCCGGCGAGCAGGACGGCGAGTGACAGGACGGTCGCAACACCTGATGAAAATCTGGTCACCGTGCTGGAACCTCCACGAGTGGAATGGTTTTCTGCGTACGTCGGGTGCGGTCGAGCACCTGACCGGCAAGTTGCCCGCAAGCGGCATCGACATCGTCGCCGCGCGTCTTGCGGGTCGTCGTGACGATGCCCTCCGCCATCAGGATGTCCGAAAACGCACGGATGCGCTCTTTCGACGACCGCCCGAACGGTGCCGCAGGAAACGGATTGAACGGAATCAGGTTGTACTTGCACGGCACCTGACGTGCAATCGCGATCAGTTCGCGCGCATGGGCGTCGCTGTCGTTCACGCCGTCGAGCATCACGTACTCGAAGGTGATGAAATCGCGCGGCGCGTGATCGAGGTAGCGGACGCAGGCGGCCAGCAGCTCGCGCAGTGGATACTTCTTGTTGATCGGCACCAGTTCGTCGCGCAGCGCATCATTCGGTGCATGCAGCGACACGGCCAGTGCGACCGGGCAGGCCTCGCCCAGGCGGTCCATGGCCGGCACGATGCCGGAGGTCGACACCGTCACCCGACGACGCGACAAGCCGTAGGCGTTGTCGTCCAGCATCAGGCGCAGCGCCTTCACCGTGGCATCGAAATTGGCCAGCGGCTCGCCCATACCCATCATGACGACGTTCGAAATCACACGTTCGCCGTCATTCTCGCCGCCGCGCACGGCGCCCAGCGCACGATTGGCCAGCCACAGCTGGCCGATGATTTCCGACACCTCGAGATTGCGGTTGAAGCCCTGCTTGCCGGTCGAGCAGAACGCACAATCGAGCGCACAGCCCGCCTGGGTCGAAATGCACAGCGTGCCGCGACGCTCTTCGGGAATGAAGACGGTTTCGATGGCATTGCCGGCGCCGACATCGATCAGCCACTTGCGCGTGCCATCGGTGCTGGTGCTGTCGCGCACCGGCACCGGTGCCTCCACGCAGGCGATCTGTTCGAGTTTCGCGCGCAATGACTTGGCGACGTCGCTCATCTGAGCGAACTCCCCCTCGCCGTTGCGGTGGATCCAGCGCATGACCTGTCGCGCGCGGAAGGGCTTTTCGCCAAGACCGGCGAAAAAGTCTGCGAACCCTTCGGCGTCAAACTGCAGCAGGTTGGTGCGGGTCACGCGGCGGCTCTCAGCGCGAGTAGACGTTCAGCGCGGGGAAGAAGTAGGCGATTTCGACAGCGGCGGTTTCCGGCGCGTCCGAGCCATGCACGGCATTGGCGTCGATCGAATCGGCGAAATCGGCGCGGATGGTGCCCGGCGCGGCCTTCTTCGGGTCAGTGGCGCCCATCAGGTCGCGATTCTTGAGGATGGCGCCTTCGCCTTCCAGCACCTGGATCATCACCGGGCCGGAAATCATGAAATCGACCAGATCCTTGAAGAACGGACGCTCGCGGTGCACGGCATAGAAGCCTTCGGCCTCGGCGCGCGACAGCTGGGTCATGCGCGATGCGGCGATCTTCAGACCCGCGTCCTCAAAGCGCTGATAGATCTTGCCGATAACGTTCTTGGCGACGGCGTCGGGCTTGATGATCGAAAGGGTGCGTTCTGCTGCCATGGTGAATCTCCGGAAAAATGCTGCGGGACGTAGAAGGACAACCATAGAGTGTAGCAAGACCGGGGCCACAAGTCTTCGCCCTTGACGTCAGGGATTGGCGTCCCGGCTGTCCGATGGCGTCTTCTGCTTCAGGAGGTTATCGAAGTTTCAGTAATTACTGAAATTTGATGTACATTAACGAAACCGCAATCAGCCCTTGCAATCCACACGTCCATGACACCCCTCGTACAGAGCTTTGTCGGCCACTTCGGCGAGATGGGCAGCCGCTGGGGCATCAATCGCACGGTCGGCCAGATCTACGCGCTGATCTTCGTGTCGCCGACTGCGCTGTGCGCCGACGAGATTGCGGACACGCTCGGCTGTTCACGCTCGAATGTGAGCATGGGGCTGAAGGAACTTCAGTCCTGGCGGCTGGTGAAGATGAAGCACGTCCCGGGCGACCGGCGGGAATTCTTCGAGGCCCCGACCGATGCCTGGGAAGTATTCCGGACACTGGCCGAAGAACGCCGCCGGCGCGAGATGGAACCGACACTGTCCATGCTGCGCAGCGCGCTGCTTGAAGAGCCGGGCAGCGAAGCCGACCGCATCGCGCAGGAACGCATGCGCAGCATGCACGATCTGATCGACCTGATGAGCACGTGGTTCGACGATGTACAGCGGCTCGATGCCCAGACACTCGCCAAACTGATGCGCATGGGTTCCAAGGTGCAGAAACTGCTGGAACTGACCGGCCAGCTCAAATCCGGCAGCAAGGAGTGACCTGATGGATCTTGATCCCGTCCTGCTGGCGCGCATCCAGTTTGCCGCCAACATCACCTTCCACATCCTGTTTCCGACCATCACGATCGCGCTCGGCTGGATGCTGCTGTTCATGCGCTGGCGCTGGCTGAAGACAAATCAGCGCCCCTGGCTGACGGCCTACCGCTTCTGGACCAAGGTTTTCGCGCTCACTTTCGCGCTGGGCGTGGTCAGTGGCATCACGATGAGCTTCCAGTTCGGTACCAACTGGCCGGGCTTCATGGAAAAGGTCGGAAACATCGCCGGTCCGCTGCTGGGCTTCGAGGTGCTGACCGCCTTCTTCCTTGAGGCGACCTTCCTCGGTGTCATGCTGTTCGGCCATGGACGCGTCAGTGAACGTATACATATGCTGGCCACCTTCCTGGTCGCCTTCGGCACCACGATGAGTGCCTTCTGGATCCTGGTCCTCAATTCATGGATGCAGACGCCGGTCGGCTACGAAATCATCGATGGCGAATTCCACGTGACCAGCTGGCTGGAAATCATCTTCAATCCATCCTTCCCGTGGCGATTCGCGCACATGCTGTTGGCCTCCTTCCTGACCATGTCCTTCCTGGTGGCAGGCGTCTCGGCCTGGCAGGTACTTCGGCGCAAGGCCAACCCGTCCAGTGCGGTGGCGCTGCGTGCCGCACTGACGCTGGCCGCCCTGCTGATTCCGGTGCAGATCGTCGTGGGTGACATGCATGGTCTCAACACCCTGCAGCACCAACCGCAGAAGATCGCTGCGATCGAGGGGGTGTGGGAAACCGAGAAAGGCGCCCCGCTGCTGCTGTTCGCACTGCCGAACGAGGCGGAACGGCGCAACGACCTCGCGATCGGCATTCCGAAGATGGCCTCTTTCATCCTGACCCACGAATGGGACGGCGAACTGAAAGGACTGAACGAGTTCGAGAACCATCCGCCGGTCAAACCCCTGTTCTTCGGCTTCCGCATCATGGTTGCCGTCGGCACGATGATGCTGCTGGTCAGCTGGGTCGGCTGCTGGATACTGCGCCGCCACGGCTGGCAGCCGGAGCGGGCGCCGCGCTGGCTGATTGCGTCGATTGCCGGCATGACCTTCTCCGGCTGGGTGGCCACTGTCGCAGGTTGGTATGTGACCGAAATCGGCCGTCAGCCGTGGATCGTGCAGGGCCTGATCAAGACCGCGGACGTCGCCTCGTCGACGCCTGCGCCCTACATCGCGCTCACGCTGGCCGGCTATCTGATCACGTACGCCGCGCTGATCGCCTGCTACATCGGTGTGCTGCGCTACATGGCTGAAAAGCCGTCCGACACCTACGACCCGGCGCCCACCGGCGGCGCGGCCGTGCTCGGTGGCGCGCAACTGGCGCGCAAGGCAGGTGAAGCATGACCTGGGCCGAGTTTCTGCCGGTCATCTTCATGGGCCTGATGGGCCTGTCGATGTTCCTCTATGTGGTGCTGGATGGTTTCGACCTGGGTGTCGGCATGCTGCTGCATCGCGCCGACGACAGTCAGAAGGACATGATGATTGCGTCCATCGGACCGTTCTGGGACGCCAACGAAACCTGGCTGGTGCTCGGCGTCGGCATTCTGCTGATCGCCTTCCCGAAGGCACACGGTGTCGTCATGACTGCGCTCTATCTGCCGATCGCGCTGATGCTGATCGGGCTGATCCTGCGCGGCGTCGCCTTCGATTTTCGGGTCAAGGCGCAGGACACCCACAAGCCGCTGTGGAACCGCGGCTTCTTCATCGGCTCGACCGTCACGTCGGTGGCGCAGGGCTGGATGCTCGGACGTTTCATCACCGGCTTCGCCGAAGGCGCCGTCTATGACTTGTTCGCGCTGGCCATCGCCATCGCCCTGCCCTGCGCCTACGTGTTGATGGGCGCCAGCTGGCTGGTACTCAAGACGGACGGCGAGCTGCAGCGTCGCGCCGCACAGTGGGGCCGGACTGCCCTGATACCGGTGATCATCGGCATGGGCCTGATCTCGCTGGCCACGCCCTGGGTCAGCAGCACGGTCGCCGAGCGCTGGTTCAGCCTGCCGCAACTGATCGGCCTGCTGCCCATACCGTTCGCCACCTTCGCCTGCTTCGTGGCGCTGTGGTGGACCCTGTCGGGCACGCGCGCGCTGGGCACACTGTGCTGGCTGCCGTTCATCCTGACCATCGGCGTGTTCCTCATGGGGGGGCTGGGCCTGGCCTACAGCCTCTATCCGTATGTCGTGATGGACCGCATCACGATCTGGCAAGCCGCCAGTTCAACGGCTGCCCTCAACCTCATCCTTGCCGGCTGCGCCTTCACGGTGCCGGCCATACTGGGTTACACCTTTTTCGCCCATCGCGTGTTCTGGGGCAAGGCCACCGAACTGCGCTACGGCTGACCGGCTGAGGGGCGGATGCCGTGCGGCATCCGCCCCTCAGCCGCAGCGCAGCATGTCGCGCCTCAGAATCCGGAATTTCTTCGCGCAATCATCTTCCCTGCAGCGTGAAGAAATGCTTCAAGTATCCCGCCGTAGTGTCCGCTAACCACGAATCAACAAGGCGTGCCGATCGCCTTGCTACAGGTTCGCCACAAGCGGACGCATAACGGGGGAATAAAAACATGCTGAACAGCCTTTTCGGGTCGAACTTGCATCAGGAAATCCAGAAGATTGCAGACAACGCATCGCGTGGCGACGGCTACGCCCCTCCGGCCGGAGGGGGCGCACGACAGCGTGCGGTGCTGGGTTCGCTGTCGAATGCGCTGGATGGCCTGAAGAAAGGTTTGCACCACGCGGAAGAGCAGGTTCGGCAGTTGGAAGGCGATCTCGCGGCCACGAAGGCCGAGCTGAATGAAGCACGCGAGGCGGGCGATCAGGCGCGCACGCGCAGCGAAATGATGGCAACGTTGTCCGATGCGGGTTTGTGGGAGGCCACGCCCGGCGACAGCCGCACGCTGGATCTGAAAGCACCTGTCTGGTGGTCCGACACCGTGCGCCACATGCTGGGCTTCGACAGCGAAGCCGACTTTCCGAACCGGCTCGAGAGCTGGTCGAGCCGACTGCACCCGGATGATCGCAAGGCCACTCTGGAGGCACTGAGCCACGCCTGGTGTAACCGTCGTGATGGCAGCTGGCCCGACATGCAGTACCGGATCGCCGCCAAGGATGGCCGCTACCGCTGGATACGCGGCCGCGTCGTGACGGCCTTCGATCCGTCCGGCCAGTCGCTGCGCATTGCCGGATCGCTGACCGACATCACGCAGCGCCGTGAAGACGAAGCCATGCTGGACGTCACGCTGACCCGTTTCACGCTGGCCAGCGAAATGCTCAACGACGGCATCTGGGACCTCGACGTCGTCGCCGGCGACCCGGTCAATCCGTCGAACACCTTCTGGTGGTCGGACCAGTTCCGCCAGCTGGTCGGATTCGAGACCGAAGAGGAGTTTCCGAACGTGCTCGACAGCTGGGCTTCACGTCTTCATCCGGACGAGAAGCAGGCCGTGTTCAAGGCCTTCATCGACCATCTGATGGACCGCAGCGGCCGCACGCCCTACTGCATCGACTACCGGCTGCGCTGCAAGGACAACCAGTACCGCTGGTTCCGCGCCCGTGGCCGTACCCGGCGCGCCGCCGACGGCACGCCGCTGCGTGCGGTTGGCGCGCTGACCAGCATCGACAGCGAACTGAACGAACGTCATCTGCAGGAACTGGAACTGAACCAGCGCCAGCAGCTGAAGGACAACGTGCAGAAGATTCACGAAATCGTCACCACGATCCGCGACATTGCCAGCCAGACGAACCGCCTGGCACTCAATGCGGCCATCGAGGCAGCGCGCGCCGGTGACGCCGGCCGTGGTTTTTCGGTGGTGGCCGACGAGGTGCGCACGCTGTCCGAACGCACGCGCGAAGCGACCGAACAGATTGCCCACATCATTCCGGCGCAGGAAGCCAGCCGCTGAAACAGGCACTCAGGCCGATCGATCCGCGCCTCGCGCGTGGCGGCTACTTGATCGAAAAGTCGGCGCGAGCCGGTGATGCCTTGGCATCACTTGTCTTGTCGCCGGTTTTCGCCACCGTATTCGGCGCAATGACGAACAGCCGTGCGTCATCGATCTTCGCCTGCTGTGCGAGATAGTCCTTCACCGCCTGCGCACGCGCCAGTCCGAGCAGGCGAAGATCTTCATCGCCCACTTCGGTATTGGTGAGCAGGAGTGTTTCCATCTCGCCGACCGGCAGGCTTTTCGTCAGCCCGACAATATTGCGCGGCTTCGGAAACGACGCCGCCTTGTACACCGTCTCCAGCAGATCCGGGTACTCCGCCGGATCAACCACCACCTCGTCGACCGGCACCTTGGTTTTCGCCGCCTTGACCGCCTTCACCTTGTTGTCGAGCAGCGCGCGGCGATACCCCTCGACGTCGGTCGCGCGGTCGGTACGACCGGTGACTTCGATCTTCAGCGCCGGCCGATCGGCCAGCGCCTTGCCGAGCGTATCGAGCTTGCCGCGCGCGGTGTCGCCAAGCGAAGCCCGTCCGGGCTCGAACGCGACATGGTCGAGGTCGGCATCCGAGCCGAACAGCGACCCGAGCAGTGCGAATGGCGATGTGACGGCCTTGACGATCAGGTTCACGATCACCTTCACCACCAGACCACCGATCGAGAACTGTGGATCGGACAGCGAACCGCTGATCGGAAGATTGATGTCGATGACGCCGTTGCGGTCCTTCAGCAGCGACACGGCAAGAAGGATCGGTGCCTTGATCGCGTCCGGACTGTCGACCGGCGCGCCGAAGGTGAGCTGGTCGAGCACGACATTGTTCTGTGCCGTGAGCTGGTCATTCTCGATCTTGTAGGCGATGCTGACGCTCAGCTTGCCCTTCTCGATGCCGTAGCCCACGTACTTGCCCGAGTACGGTGACAGCGGCGCCAGCTCGATGCCGCGCGCATTCGCCTTGATGTCGAGGAACAGCGGCCCGGCCAGCGGATTGATGCGGCCCGTGATGTCGATCGGCGCCGAACCTTCGACCACGCCGCGCAGTTCGACTTCGCCTGCGGTACCCGACTTCGAACTGAGGCCGGACACCCGTCCGCCGAGCTTCGAGAGTTGCGCGCGGTAATTCGGCTTGATGAAGAAATCGCTGAAATCGACCTGTCCGCCCTGCAGTACGATCGTCTTCACGTCGACCGGCGGCCGCGCTGCATCGATCATCCTTGCCAGCGCTGCGCCCTGGGAGGCCGGTGGCTTGGGCGGCGCCGGCGGCGCGGCAGCGACCGGAGGGGCCGGTGGCGCTACGGACGTGGGGGCGCTGGCAGGCTGCTTGACGATATCCTGCAGATTAAGGCGGCCCTCTTTCGAAAGGATGATGCGGGCGAAGTAATCGGACAGCGCAACCTCGCCGACCGACAGCGACGACAGCAGATCGGGTTTGCTGCTGTCGAGCTTCAATGCCACCGCACCGATGAACAGCGTGCGCCACTTCAGCAGGTCGGAGGCATGGATCTTGTCGGTCAGATGTACATCGGCCACCGTCGTCTCGCCGTTCCACGACAGGGACCAGGTCCCTGCCGGCGCAACCTGCACGCCCAGATCACCGCGCAGGCTGATATTGCCGCGGAGCAATTCGGCGTTGAGCCGCTCGGCCATCCAGGGTTGTCCGGCCAGCAGGTCAAGACGTCGCGCGTCCAGTTTGAGGCTGGCCGACACCGGCTGCATCGAAAAGCCGCCGCGCGCACCGAACAGGCCGCCCGCCGCGTCGCGGAACGCCAGGTCGATACGCGACTTCAGGGTCTTGTCGGTGCCGATGTTGTCCACCGTCAGCGCGATCTTGTCCAGTTCGACCACACCGGGCTTGGCCAGCGTGCGGTCCTCGAACCGGACCGCACCCTCCTTCATGCGGAAAGCGCCGAGCAAGGCGCTCCAAGGCGCACCGTTCGGCTGAGGGTCGCCTGCAGTCGATGCCGCTGTCACGGGCGGGGACGACGCCGTGACAAGTCCTGCGAGATCGATGTTGCCATCGGCTTCACGCGCAGCGCGCAGCTTCGGATGCACGATATCGAACGCGTCCGCCTTCACTGTTCGGGCCGCCAGATCCATTGTCGCGCCGGACAGCACGATGTCGTCTGCCTGCACGAAAGGCTGCTTGGCGCCCTTGCGCACCAGCTTGAGCCCGCCCACCCCCGCTTCGGTCACCGTCACTTCACCCTGCGGCACGCCCTCGACCAGCGCGATCTTCAGCTTCGCGCCGAGCCGCGCCTGCGCCTGCTCGATCACGAAGTCGAGCGATGCCGGCAGATAGCCGGCAAAGCGCGGGATATCCAGGCTTGCAATGGACAGCTCCCCGTCGGCAGTCATTGTCGCGGCCGTCACACGGGCATCGACTTTGATCTGCAGGCCGCCATCGCCCTTCGCGTCCACCACCAGCGTGGCCGGCGCTTCGCCCTGCAGCGAAAAGTCGCGCAGCACGACGTCGATCGGTTCAACGACGAAGGCGAACGGGCGTACCGGCACCGCATCGATGACGCCGATGCGTGCCTGCACCACTTCGAGCAGCGTGATCCTGATGTCCGGCTTCGTGGCGGCCGCGGCGTCGGCCGGGGCGATATCGGACGGCTCCGTCCCGCCCGAGGGCATCAGCGACAACAGGTTGAGGCGACCGTCCTTGGCACGCGCGACATCGATGTCCGGTTGGTCGATGCGGACGCTGGCGATATCGACCTTGCCGATCAGCGGTTCAATCTCGTTCAGCACGACGTCGAGCGCCGGCAGCTTGATCAGCGCGGCACCGGCCTTGTCGTCAAGTCTGAAATCATGCAGCCCCAGCGTGCCACGCAGCGTGATGCGCGGCTCGCCCTTCAGTGGCTGCCGGAAACCGATCTCGATGTCGGTATCGAGTGTGCCGGTGGCGATGCGGAAGTCCAGCGGTACCGGCGAGTATTCGTCGCTTCGCGCCAGATCAAGCGCCTTCAGTTCCAGTTTGAGCGTCGCTTCGCGCTCGTCGGTGAAGGGGCGTACCTTGCCCTGCAGCGCAAACGCGGCATCGTTAACACGCGCGGAAATCGAAGGCTCGACGTGAAGCGCAATGTCGGAGGGCAGATTCGACACGAAAGGCAGGCCGATCTCGATCCCGCTGATCGTGTGCTGTCGCCCCAGAGGCTGGTCATCGATGTCGATGTGGCCGCCGCGCAGCACGATGTTGTTGATCGAGAAGCGCGCCGGTTCGTCATCGGTCGAGGGCTGGTCGAGAATCTTGTTCAGCACGTCGCTGAAGTTGTAGGTCGATGCATCGATGCGTGCGAGACGAATGCGCGGCTGATCGATCTCTACCGAGCGAACGATCGGCGCACCACGGAACAGCGAAGACCACTCGACATCCACCGCCAGCCGGGCAAGGCTGAGTGCCTCGGTTTCCTCGTTCGACTCCAGGATGCGCAAGCCGGCCAGCGACAGTTCAAGCGTGTAGGGATTGATCGATACTTCTTTCAGCGTGACCTGCCGGCCGAGAAATTCCGAGCCATGCTTTTCCGCCAGTGACCGCACGATGTGCGGCGCTGCAAAGAAGCCGAACAGGCCGAACAACACAAGAAAAATGATCAATCCGATCAGTGTCTTGCGAAGGCGTGGGCGGGATTCGAGAATCTGGACAGGCATGCGGCATCCGTCAGGTACAGGGAAAGCGGAGCGTATCACCGCACAGCGCTCGCGGCGCTCCGTGCGCCTGCGAGGATCGACGCCATGGACGCGCTAAAGTGCAGGCGGAAGCGGGCCGATAACCCCTACGAATCCCTTCCTCCCGGGCACGCCGCCGTTCATGTCAGATCTCATCGGATCAGTCGCCAATCTCACCGGATACCGCGACCGTGATCTCATTGACAGTACCTTCGTTTCGGTGCTCGGGGACTGGCTCGACCCGCTGCGTCTGAATCTGTATCGCTGCGTCGGCGACGGATCGGACCTGCGCCTGCTGTTGCAGGCCGGTATGGAAAAAGGTCAGGGCATGGTTGCGGCCGACCCTTCCTGGACGCCGCTCGAAGCGCTGCCACAACTGTCGTCGCGCCCCCAGTTCGAGCAGGCTTTCGCACAGGACGAGCCGCTGCTCGATCTGCCGCTGCGCGACGACGAGGGTCCGTGGCTCAATCTTTTTGCCGTCTGGGCGGGGCCGCGACGTTTCGGCATCATCGAGCTGATCAGCGAACAGCCACTGTTGCCGGTGCAGCTGCGTCTGGTGAGCGGCCTGCTGAAGATCTATCGCAACCAGATCACGCTGCTCGATTACAGCGAACGCGACAGCCTGACAGGCCTGCTGAACCGAAAGACCTTTGACGAACAGTTCCTGAAATGCATTGAACCGACCAAGGACGACAGGTCCTTGTCTTGGTGGCTGGGCGTCATCGACATCGACCATTTCAAGCTGGTGAATGACAATTTCGGCCACCTGATCGGCGACGAAGTGTTGCTGCTGGTTGCGCGCCTGCTGCGCAGCGCATTTCGTCAGAGCGAACAGCTTTATCGCTTCGGCGGCGAGGAGTTCATCGTGCTGTTGCGCGCCGAGCATGAAGGTGAAGCCATGCTCGCCTTCGAGTTCTTCCGCGAACAGCTCGCCGCCTTCAGCTTCCCGCAGGTCGGCACGGTCACCGCGAGCGTCGGATTCACGCGCGTCCGCGCAATGGACAATGCAAGCAGCGCTGTGGACCGTGGTGACCGCGCCGTGTATCACGCGAAGAAGCACGGCCGCAATCAGGTGCATTCGCACGAGGCGTTGCTGCGCAGCGACGAAGTGCTCGAGGTCGACAACTGCGGCGCTATCGAACTGTTCTGAATCGGCGGGAACGATCATCCGCAACGGTCCGAACACTCAACAGAACCGAAACCGCAAAGACCGACAAGAAAAACCAAAATGAACAACCGAAAAGAAAAGGGCCGCATGCGCGGCCCTTTCTTTGACCGAAGCGCATGCTGCGCCCCGGTTATTGCTGGCGGAGTGGACGGGACTCGAACCCGCGACCCCCGGCGTGACAGGCCGGTATTCTAACCAACTGAACTACCACTCCTTGTTGGTGCCGGCACTAGCATTTCCGGACTCACTTGACTGACCAGCGGAATCACTGGCGTCCCCACGGGGATTCGAACCCCGGTACCTACCGTGAAAGGGTAGTGTCCTAGGCCTCTAGACGATGGGGACCTAGTTTTTGCTTCTGCTGCTGTTTCTCTTTCGCCTGGTGGAGGTAAGCGGGATCGAACCGCTGACCTCTTGCATGCCATGCAAGCGCTCTCCCAGCTGAGCTATACCCCCGTCGAAAGAGACGCGCATTATAAGCAGTCCGGGCGCTTTGTAAAGTGAGCCAGGCGATTATTTTTGCCTGATCCCCGCCTACATTCCAGATGCGTAGCGCTTCCGCATATTGCGGCAGTATGCCTTCAGGTGAAAGGGGGTGGCAGCAGCTTCCCGGGATTCATCAGCGCTTGCGGATCGAGCGCATGTTTCACTGCGCGCATCAGGTCGAGCTCGACCGGACTTTTGCACGCGGCCAGCAGCGTTGGCTTGAGCTGGCCGATACCGTGTTCGGCGGATATCGACCCCGCCAGCGCGCGTACCGTTTCGTAGACGAGTGTGTTGGCTGTTTCTGCGTCGGCCATCAGCCGCGCGTTGTCGTCCGCCTGCGGGAAGGACAGGTTGTAGTGCAGGTTGCCATCGCCGGCATGGCCGAACACCACGATACGTATGCCGGGCAGCGCCTGCGCGATGCGTTTCCCGGCCTGGTCGATGAAACACGGAATCGCGCTGACCGGGACACTGATGTCGTGCTTCACGCTGAAACCCTCGATGCGCTGTGCTTCGGAGATATTCTCGCGCAGCGCCCACAGTGCAGCCGCTTGCGAAAGATCCTGTGCGATCACCGCGTCGCGCATGACACCCTGCTCCATCAGAGCGCCCAGCAGCGCACCCAGGCGTTCATCGAGCCCGGGCTGATTGCCAGACAGCTCGATCAGCGCATACCAGGGCGAAACGCCAGGCAAGGGGTCACGCGTGGCGGGCAGGTGCTTGAGTACCAGCGTCAGCGCCTCGCGCCCGACCAGTTCGAAGGCGTTCAGCACATCGCTTGCCTGTGCGCGCAGATGCGCCAGCACATCGATGCCGCGTTGCGCATCCTCCAGCGCCACCCAGGCCAGTGCCGAATGCGCCGGCAACGGCGACAGCTTCAGCACGGCAGCGCTGATGAAGCCCAGCGTGCCCTCGGCGCCGATGAACAGGTGTTTGAGGTCGTAGCCGGTATTGTCCTTGCGCAAGGCGCGCAGGCCGTCCCACACACGACCGTCTGGCAGCACGACTTCCAGCCCGAGTACCTGATCGCGCGCATTGCCATGACGCAACACATGTACGCCACCTGCGTTGGTCGACAGGTTGCCGCCGATTTCGCATGAGCCTTCCGATGCGAGACTGAGCGGAAACAACAGGCCCGCGTCGCGTGCCGCCGCCTGAACGGACACCAGCTTGCAGCCGGCTTCGACCGTGATCGACGCATTGTCGCGGTCCAGCGTGCGGATACGGTTCAGGCGCGACAGATTGACCAGCACCTCGCCCTGCCCTGCGCGGGGCGTTGCGCCGCCGCACAGGCCGGTGTTACCGCCCTGCGGCACCATGGGCAGCCCGGCGTCGGCACACAGTCGCACCACGCGAGACAGTTCTTCCGTCGTTGCCGGGCGCACGACGCACAGCGCATCACCGGTGTAGCGGCCGCGCCAGTCGGTCAGGTGCGGGGCGGTATCGGCGGCGGCTGTCAGCACGTGTGCGTCGCCGACGAGATCGCGCAACCCGGCGAGCGCGTCAGCGAGGCGCTCGCGCTCCATCGTCAGTCCTCGATGACCAGCTCGGCATACAGGTCATGCACGTCGCAGTCGGTGATGCGTACGCGTACGAAGTCGCCGACATCGAGGTCCTGACCGTCGAGGATGTGCACCAGACCGTCGATGTCAGGTGCGTCGCCCTCGCTGCGCGCCACGGCGCCATCTTCATCCACTTCGTCGACCAGCACGATCATTTCGCGATCGATCTTCTCTTCTAGCCGCTGCGTGCTGATGTCTTCCTGAAACTCCATCAGACGCTGCCTGCGCTCTTCGCGCACCTCTTCCGGCACCGCGCCCGGAAGGTCGTTGGCGGTCGCGCCATCAACCGGGGAATAGGCGAAACAGCCGACGCGGTCCAGCCGCGCCTCGCCGAGGAACTGCAGCAACTCTTCGAACTCGGCGTCCGTTTCGCCCGGAAAGCCCGCGATGAAGGTGCTGCGTATCGTGATGTCCGGACAGATTTCGCGCCACGCGCGGATGCGTTCCAGATTGTTCTCTGCGTTGGCCGGCCGCTTCATGGCCTTCAGGATGCGCGGGCTGGCGTGCTGGAACGGCACGTCGAGATAGGGAAGTATCTTGCCCTCTGCCATCAGCGGCAGGATGTCGTCGACATGCGGATACGGGTATACATAATGCATGCGCACCCAGATGCCCAGTTCGCCGAGCGCACTCGCCAGATCGTACAGCTTGGTGCGCAGCGGCTTGCCGCCCCAGAAGCCGGTGCGGTACTTCACATCGACGCCATAGGCACTGGTGTCCTGCGACACGATCAGCAGTTCGCGCACGCCGGCGTCGCGCAGTGTTTCGGCTTCGCGCATGACGTCGCCGATCGGCCGGCTGACCAGATCGCCGCGCATCGACGGAATGATGCAGAAGCTGCAGCGGTGGTTGCAGCCTTCGGAAATCTTCAGATAGGCATAGTGCGACGGCGTCAGGCGGATGCCCTGAGGCGGCACCAGATCGGTGAACGGGTCATGCGGCTTGGGGAGATGGCGATGCACCGCATTCATGACCTCCTCGGTCGCGTGCGGACCGGTCACGGCCAGTACCTGCGGGTGCGTTTCCAGCACCTGCTGGCGCTTCGGACCTTCGGCGCCCATGCAGCCGGTCACGATGACCTTGCCGTTCTCGGCCAGCGCCTCGCCGATTGCATCGAGCGACTCCTCGACCGCGGCATCAATGAAGCCACAGGTGTTCACCACGACGATGTCCGCACCGTCGTAGGTCGGTGAAATGTCGTAGCCCTCGGAGCGCAGCCGGGTCAGGATGGATTCGGAGTCTACCGTGGCCTTGGGACACCCCAGGCTGAGGAAGCCCACACTCGGATTCTTGCTCATGAAGCACTCGATAGGAAATCAACGCGCAAGTATACCGCCCCGCCCGTCCCGGACCGGCGATCGGACGTGGTCGATCATGTCGAGCGGCAAATCGGCGCGGGGTGGCATCGAATCAAGGCGGCGAAAACCCATCGATCCGAGCATGCGGAGCGACGTCAGATTGTCGCGATGCACTGCAGCATGCACGGGCCGTTCGTCGCCCAGACCGGCGAGAAACCCGAGGGCGGACAGACAGGCTTCGCGAGCAAATCCGTGCCCCCAATGCGCCCGGGCGAGGAAGTAGCCGATCTGCAGATCGCCGTTGCGCCGTTGCCCGAGTTGCAGGAAGCCGACCGGTTCGCCCGTTCTGAGCCGGATCACGTGCTTGATGCGGTGCGCGTCGTTGGCGACCACGCTGCGCACCCAGCGCCCGGCATCGAATGGCTGCGGAATGTCCGGGATGTACCGGAAAATCGACGCGTCGGCCGCGATCAGCGCAAGATCGGATGCGTCGTCGTGCGTCATCGGCACCAGCACCAGCCGATCGGCGAGCAGGCAGGCGTTGATCAACGCGGCCGCTCCGTAAACAAAAGAGCCGATCCTGCGGATCGGCTCTGAGTGGTTCGCACCATCTTTCGTTGCCGCTTACTTGGTCGGCGGCGGACCCTTGTCGCCACTTTGCGGCGGCGTGAAGCCTGGAAACTTGAAGCCGGACATCATGGAGCGCGTCTGTTGTTCGATCTGTTCCTGCATCTGCACGAACATGCGCTTGCTCTGTTCCATGTAGGCGCCCATCATGCTTTGCATGGCAGGGCCCTGGAAGTTCAGGAACTGTGCCCACAGATCCTTGCTCATGGCGTTGTTGTCGCCATAAATGGCGCGCGCCTGATCCTGAAGCTTGGACTGTACGTCGGTGAAGGCCTTGATGTTGCCTTCCAGATATTTGCCCATCATGCCCTGCATCGCATTGCCATAGAAGCGGATCATCTGCGACAGCAGGTCCGACGTGAACATCGGCACGCCTTCACTCTCTTCTTCGATGATGATCTGAAGCAGGATGCTGCGCGTCAGGTCGTCGCCGGTCTTCGCATCGACCACCTGGAATTCCGCGTTCTCGAGGACCAGTTCCTTCACATCGGACAACGTGATGTAGGAACTCGTGCGGGTGTCGTAAAGCCGGCGGTTGGGGTATTTCTTGATCAGCCTGTGGGTGGAACTGGTCCCCTCGCGGCTTTGCGAAACGCTCATTGTGTCCTGTCCTTGCTCGTTGGCTCTTCGTCGGGACGGTGGGTTCCGTCCGCAACATTTTTGATCATACAGCAAGCAAAGGCCTTATGCGGCAGTGCCGCATAAGGCCTTTGGCTCAATACTTAGCGCAACAATTCTTTACGCTCTAAACTTACTGGTAATACAGCCCGCCGTTGATGTTCAGCGTTGCGCCGGTCACGTAGCCTGCCAGTTCCGACGCAAGATAGGATACCGCCGCACCGATCTCTTCCGGCTTGCCCAGACGCTTCATCGGCACCGAGTCGATGATGCTCTGACGGATATCGTCGCGGATCGACATGACCATTTCAGTGCCGACGTAGCCCGGCGAAATGGCATTGACGGTGACGCCCTTGGTGGCCATTTCAGCCGCCAGCGCCTTGGTGAAGCCGATCACGCCGGCCTTGGCGGCCGAGTAGTTCGTCTGACCTGCCTGACCCTTGACGCCATTGACCGACGAAATGTTGATGATGCGTCCCCAGCCACGCTCGGCCATGCGGCCGGCAACCTGATGGGTCACGTTGAACAGGCTGTCGAGATTGGTGGTCAGCACGGCGTCCCACTGACCCTTGTCCATCTTCGAAAAGAACTTGTCGCGGGTGATGCCGGCGTTGTTGACGACGACGTCAACGGGTCCGAAATCCTGCTCGACCTTTTCGATCATGGCCTTGCAGGACTCGTAGTCCGACACGTCACCTTCGGCAGCCTTCAGGTCAAAACCTTCCGTCTGCATCTTCGTCAGCCATTCGTCCTTCTGCGGGAAACCCGGCAGACAGTTGGCCACCACGGTGTAGCCGTCCTTTGCCAGTGCCTTGCAGATTGCGGTTCCCAGGCCGCCCATACCGCCAGTTACCAGCGCCACTCTTTTCGTCATCACTCATCTCCCAGCCAGCTGCGTCAGTGAGCTTCCACCCCCGCCGGACGGGGTGGAAGTTTTGCGCGGACATCCGCGCTGGCGGTCAGGCCATATGCTGACCACCGTTGATTGCAATATTGGCGCCGGTGACGAAAGCGGCTTCGTCCGACGCCAGATAGGCCACCAGGCCTGCAATTTCTTCCGGTTTTCCCAGACGCGACACCGGAATCTGCGGCAGGATCTTGCTGTCGAGAATCTCCTGCGGAATCGCCATCACCATCTTGGTGCCGATGTAGCCCGGCGAAATCGTGTTGACGGTCACGCCATTGCGCGCCACTTCGAGCGCCAGCGCCTTGGTGAAGCCATGCATGCCGGCCTTGGCGGCCGAGTAGTTGGTCTGTCCGAAGGCGCCCTTCGAACCATTCACCGACGACACATTGATGACGCGACCCCATTTGCGCTCGGTCATGCCGTCGATGACCTGCTTCGTCATGTTGAAGCAGGAGTCGAGATTGGTCGAAATCACCACTTTCCAGTCCGCCGCTGTCATCTTCTTGAACGTCATGTCGCGCGTGATGCCGGCGTTGTTCACCAGCACATCCACCGGCCCCACTTCCCGGGTCACGGTTTCCACGCACGCCTTGCACGAATCGAAATCCGACACATCGCACGCGTAGGCCTTGAATCCATAGCCCATGTTGTTCATCGCCTGCAGCCATTCGGCTGCCTTCGTATTGCCCGGGCTGTGCGTGGTGACCACGCGGAAACCCAGTGCAGCGAGCTTGATGCAGACCGCTTCACCCAGTCCGCCCATGCCGCCTGTTACCAGTGCAACTCTTGCCATGCTTGTCTCCTCCATTTTTTTGAGGGTATTTCGCTGCCGCGGCCCCCCTCCTTTAAGGCCGCCATTTCTCAAGTCGTTGCGAGCCCTTTCACGTACCGGCCGGGCGCCGCTTCAATGACGGCGTATCTTGCATTTCCGGGGGCTTTCGGCGCGGCGACCTTCTTGCCGGACTTGCCCGCCAGCCACACGGCATAGTGCTTCCACCAGCTGCCCGGATTTTCGGTCGCGCCCGCCCGCCATTCCAGCGCGGTCGATGCATCGCCGCCAGTCCAGTGCGAGCGCTTGTCCTTCGAAACCGGATTGATCGTGCCGGCAACATGGCCGCTCGCGCCGAGCACAAAGGTGGTGTCGCCGCCGAGCAGACCGCGCGCCAGATAGGCGCCGGTCCAGGGCACGATGTGATCTTCCGATGTGGCAAGCAGGTAGGCCGGCATGTCGACCTTGCCCAGATCGAGCCGCACGCCGAGTACCTCGAGCTTGCCCGGCACGCGCAGGCTGTTTTCCAGATACAGGTTGCGCAGATACCAGGTCAGGAAGGGCCCGGGCAGATTCGTGCTGTCGCAGTTCCAGTGCAGGATGTCGAAAGGCGGCGGTGTTTCGCCCTTGAGGTAGTTGCCGACCACGTAATTCCAGATCAGGTCGTTCGGCCGCAGGCTGCTGAAGGTCTGCGCCAGTTCGCGCCCGGGCAGCACGCCACCGCGTCCAATGGTCGCTTCGCGCGCGGCCACCATGCCTTCGTCGATCAGGCAGGCGAGTTCGCCGGCATCGGAAAAGTCGAGCAGCGTTGTCAGCAAGGCCATGCTGGCTGCCGGTTTCTCGCCACGACCGCAGGCCACGGCGAGCGCCGAGGCCAGAATGGTGCCGCCGACGCAGAAACCCAGCGTGTTCGGCTGTGCGTCACCCGTGATGTCGCGTACGACATCCAGCGCCGTCAGCGGGCCGAGACTGAGGTAATTTTCCCAGGTCAGGTTGCCCATCGAATCGTCCGGATTCCGCCACGACACGAGGAAAACCGTGAAGCCCTGTTCGACCAGGTAGCGCACCAGCGAGTTTTCCGGCTGCAGGTCCATCAGGTAGTACTTGTTGATGCAGGGCGGAATGATCAGCAGCGGCTTCGCATGCACCTTGGCGGTCAGCGGCGCGTACTGGATCAGCTGTATCAGCGTGTTCTCGAACACCACCGAACCCGGCGTCACGGCCAGATTCCTGCCGACCTCGAAGGCGCCCGGTGCCGACATCGAAATGTAGCCCTGCTGCAGATCGCGCAACAGGTTTTCCATGCCCTTGCGGATGCTTTCGCCTTCGGTGCGCAGTGCCGTCTGGATGAATTCGGGGTTGGTCGCGGCGAAATTCGCCGGCGACATCGCCTCGATCATCTGCTTCGACAGATAGCGCATGCGCTCCTTGGCACGGCCGTCGGCCACCGGCGTGGCCTCGATGCACTCGCGCATGAAGGCTGCGTTCAGCGCATAAGCCTGGCGCAGATAGTCGAAGTACGGGCTCTCCGACCATTCCGGCGCACGGAAGCGACGATCCGACGGATCCATCGTGACGACAGGGGTGCCCGGTTCATCGGGTTTGCGTTGTGCAAAGGCCTGCCAGAGCTGATGCTGGCTGTTCAGCCACTGCTGGTGCAGGGCGTTGAAGCGCTCCGCCTCGGGCGGGGGAAAACCGATCGTCGGAAAAGGTGTCTGAGTGGCGGCGGCGCGGGCAGCGTCCGGAATCTGCTGGCGTGCCATGAAGTCGCTGAAGGTGCGGCTCATGGCAGTCATGATGGACATCCAGTCCTGGGTCTGTGCGCCGGACGGCGGCACTGATGAAGACCCGGGCGTTGCCGATTCGCTGCTCATCTAATTCGATTCCTGTCGTTCCTGATGTACCCAGATGCGCGGCAAGCAACGGTAAGCTGCAGCGCCATCGGATACGGATATACGGCTACCGAGCATAGCAGCGGCAACTTGAAAGGACCTGTCTTCCGGTCCGGCATTGCATGAACGCAGCACGATTACCTCAATTACCTCTCGCAACATTCAGCCTTCTCGAGAATTGTTGCATCGCACAAAAACTGTGTCAATCCCGGAATGCGGAAGGAGTCACACCGGATGTACATCGTCGCAATCGCCTGGATCTACGTCGTGCTGATGATGTCGATCACCGAACAGTCAGTCATCGCCGGCATCATGACCTTTGTTTTCTACGGTCTGGCGCCGCTGGCTCTTTTCCTGTGGATTTTCGGCACGCCGGCCCGACGGCGCACCGCGCACCGCAAGGCGCTGCTCGCGCAGGCCGAAGCTTCAGTGGGCGAATCCGTCGACCAGATGGTGGATCAGCACGATGCTGCCGATGCCGGCCGAAATGAGCACCACCTGCTGAATGGTGGCGGACAGTTCGGCGCGGCGGTGCAGACCGGGGATCAGGTCGGCGACGGCGACGTAGATCATGCTCGCCGCCGCGATGCACAGCAGGTAGGGCACCGCCCCTGATATCGACGCCAGCGCGAAGTACGCGCCCACGGCGCCGACCAGCGTGGCCATGCTCGACAGCAGATTGAAGGCGAGCGCCTTCATACGGCTCATGCCCGAGTGCAGCAGGACCAGATAGTCGCCGACTTCCTGCGGGATTTCGTGCGCCACGATCGCGGTGGCGGTGACGATGCCGAGCGGAATGCTCTGCGTGAAGGCAGCGGCGATCAGCACGCCATCGACAAAATTGTGGAAGGCGTCACCGATCAGGATCAGCGATGCGCTGCGCACGGATTCCTCGCTGCCGTAGCCGTGCGCATGGCCGCCGCCCGCGGCGTGACCGTGGGCGTGGAGCGTCACGGGCACAGTCGCCTGGGCGACCGGCCGGTACGAATGCGCCGTCGCGGGACGCTTCACTTCGACCGGGTCATGCGCCTCGCAGCTCACTTCATGGCAATGCCGCCAAAGCACCAGTTTTTCCAGCAGGAAAAAGCCAAGGATGCCGGCCAGAAGAATGCTCGTGGCGACCTCGACGCTGCCGATTTCGGTGATCGCCTGTGGCAGCACGCCCAGCAACGATGCACCGAGCAATGCACCGACCGAATAGCTGATGAGCAGCGGAATGCTGTGCGGCTTCGCGGCAAAACCGACCAGGGCAGCGGCGCATACACTGATCACGCCGCCCACGAGCGAGGCGAGCACGATCCACATGAGTACAGACATAAAGTGCCGCGCGTAGCTGAAAAGAGGCCGGATTATCCTTGATCCGGCGACGCAGCGGGGCCTGCCGTCCGCCAGACCAGGCTGGCCATGCGTCCGGTACGTCCGTCGCGACGGAAAGAATGGAACAGGCCGGCCTGTCGAACCGTGCACAAACCGCCTCCATACACCGCATGCACGCCGGCCTGCGCCAGTTCGAGCCGCGCCAGGCGGTAGAGATCGGCAAACAGCCGGTCGCCCTGGCCGGGCCTGAAGGCGTCTTCCGCCCGCGCCAGCCGCGCCGCAAAGGCATCCTTCACTTCAGGTCCGACCTCGAAGGCATCCGGCCCGATGGCCGGTCCGAGCCAGGCAAGGATGTCTGACGCCGGACAGCCCATGCGTTCGACGGTACGGCTGAGCACGCCGGCGGCCAGACCACGCCATCCTGCATGCGCGGCAGCCACCGCAGTGCCTTGCCGGTTGCAGAACAGCACCGGCAGACAGTCGGCGGTCAGCACCGCGCACACCGAACCCGGCTGATGCGACACCGATGCATCGGCACACGCCGTGCGGTCGCTGTCCGCATCCGCCACGTCTGCGCCGTGCACCTGATCGAGCCACAGCGGTTCGGCAGGCAGGCAGGCGCGCAGCAGCGCGCGATTCGCCGCGACCGCTACCGGATCGTCGCCCACGTGCGAGGCCGGGTTGAATGGACCGAACGGCGGCAGGCTGACGCCGCCGAGCCGGGTCGTCACGGCCGCATGGATGCCGGGCGGGGCCGGCCAGTCGGGGCGGATCAGCGGCAGCGTCATCGGGACGCGCGCAGGCTGTCGATCAGCTGCACCAGGTCATCCGGCAGCGGCACTTCCCAGGCGACGTCGGTGCCACTTTTCGGGTGGATCAGACCGAGGCGCCACGCGTGCAGCGCCTGCCGGCCGAACTGCGCCGCCACCGGGCGCGGCGCATAGGTGTCATCACCGAGCAGCGGGTGACCGATGGATGCCATGTGTACGCGTATCTGATGCGTGCGGCCGGTTTCCAGCCGACACTCGAGCGCCGTGGCGTCGCGCAGGCGGTCGCGCACGGCGTAGTGGGTGCGTGCCGGCCGCCCGGTCGGCACGACGGCCATGCGCGTGCGGTGCACCGGATGACGGCCGATCGGCGCGTCAACCACGCCGTCGGCCCGCACGGCGCCGCTGACCACCGCAATGTAGCGGCGCGAGACAGTGCGCGCCTGCAGCTGGCGCACCAGATCGGTCTGCGCTTCGAGCGTGCAGGCCACCACCAGAAGGCCGGTCGTGTCCTTGTCCAGCCGATGCACGATGCCGGCGCGCGGAACCTGCGCCAGCGCCGGGCGGTGATGTAGCAGCGCATTGAGCAAGGTACCGTCCGGTACGCCATTGCCCGGGTGCACGACCATGCCCGCAGGCTTGCTGACCACCAGCAGCGTGTCGTCTTCGTGAATGATGTCGAGCGGGATGTGCTGCGGCGCATGCACGGTGTCCGGCGCCGGTGCGTCGGGATCGAGTTCGAGCCGCTCGCCGGTGAAGGTGCGGCGTCGGGTGTCGCTCGCCACCGCCTCATCCACCTTCACCCGACCCGCGCGCAGCCAGTCCTGAAGCCGCGCCCGCGAGTACTGCGGCCACACGGCAGCCAGCACCACGTCGAGCCGCTGGCCGACCACGCCGGGCGGCACCACTGCATGAAGTCGATGACCGGGCGGCTCGGCGATATAATCCTCTTCTTGAATCTCTTCCAGGGCTGGTTCGGTCATGTGGCGTATTTTAACGATAGTGCTTGTGGTGATGCTGTCCGCTGGCTGCAACATCCTGCCGAAGAAGATCGACGAAACGGCCAACTGGTCGGCGCAGCGCCTCTACACCGAAGCCAAGCAACTGCTCGACGAAGGCGCCTTCGACCAGTCGGTCAAGATGTACGAAAAGCTGGAAGCGCGTTACCCCTACGGCCGTTATGCGCAGCAGGCGCAGATCGAGGTGGCCTACGCCTACTATCGCTCCGGTGACCGCGTACAGGCGCTTGCCGCCTGCGAACGCTTCATCCGCCTGCACCCCAATCACCCGAACATCGACTACATCTTCTACCTGCGCGGCCTGGTCGACTTCAACGAAGACATGGGCTTCATGAGCAAGATTTCGCGTCAGGACATGACCGAACGCGACCCCAAGGGCCTGCGCGACTCGTTCGACGCGCTGAAGGAACTGATCACCCGCTATCCGGACAGCAAATACGTGCCGGACGCCAAGGCGCGCATGGGCTATCTGGTCAATGCGCTGGCCGCCGCCGAAGTACACGTGGCGCGTTACTACTTCCGGCGCGGTGCGTATCTTGCCGCGGCGAACCGCGCACAGTTCGCGATCAGCAACTTCCAGGAATCGCCGTCGACCGAAGAAGCGCTGTACATCCTCACCCGCTCGTACGAACAGCTCGGCCTGAGCGATCTGCAGGAAGACGCACAGCGCGTCATGGTCAAGAACTTCCCCGACAGCACCTATCCGGAACTGGGCTTCCAGGACGGCAAGGACGACCCGTGGTGGAAGCTCTGGTAATCGTCTTGTCGCGCACTTCCGCGCGGCAGATCTGACTGTATCGACAGGGAGCATCCCATGTACAGCAAGGTCCTGCTCGCCTACGACGGATCCGAATCCGGCCGCCGTGCGCTGTTCGAATGCGCCGACATCAATAACCTGCTGCATGCCGACATCCACCTGCTGGCGGTGGCGCCCATCGCGCCGACGCTGTTCGTCGCCGAAGGTTTTGTCGCCGATGTGCCACAGGAAGAGGAAAACGCGCGCTTCGCGCAGGTGCTCGATGATGGCCTGGCCCAGCTCGCCTCACGCAACGTCAAGGCCGCCGGCCATCTGGTGACCGGCGATGCGGTGCGTGAAATCAGCCGCATGGCGCGCGAACTGAAAGTCGACCTCATCGTGATCGGTCACAAGCATCACCCGTCACGGCTTGAGCGCTGGTGGAAGGGTTCGGTCGGCGCTTCGCTGGTCGAGGAAGCGCCGTGCAGCATCCTGGTCGCCGTGCAGAATCCGTGACGGCTGCTGCGGGCGCGGGCACGCGCGACTGGCAGCAGTATTCGGTGCTGGTGGTCGACGACGAAGAGGGCATGCGCAGCTTCATCACGCGCGCCCTGGGTGCGCGCTGCGGTCTGGTGGAAGCCGCCTGCAGCGTTGAAACCGCGCAGCAGCTGTTCGCCCGGCTGCACTTCGATCTCGTCATCCTCGACATCACCCTGCCCGGCCGCAGCGGCCTCGACTGGCTCAACGAGCTGCGCGAACAGGGACACCAGTGCGATGTCATCCTGATCACTGCGTTTGCCGATATCGAGACGGCCATCAACGCACTGCGCGCAGGCGCGTCGGACTTCATCCTGAAGCCCTTCCGCATCGACCAGATGATGAATGCCGTCGGCCGCTGCTTCGACCGCGCCGGCCTGCTGCGAGAAAATTATGTGCTGCGCCGGGAAATCGCGCGCCAGACCGAAGGCGTTGAAGGCATGGTCGGCGAATCCGCACCGGTACGCGAACTGGCCACCGTACTGCGACGCGCCGCGGCGATGCCCAGCACCGTGCTGCTGACCGGTGAGTCCGGCGTCGGCAAGGAAGTCGCCGCGCGCGCGTTGCACCAGATGAGCCCGCGCTCCGCAGCCCCGTTCGTGCCCGTCAATTGTGGTGCCATCAGCGCCGAACTGATCGAGTCCGAACTGTTCGGTCACGTCAAGGGCGCGTTCACCGGCGCACAGGACAACTACCCCGGCCTGCTGTTCTATGCCCAGGGCGGCACGCTGTTCCTGGACGAAATTTCCGAGCTGCCGCAAGCCATGCAGACCAAGCTGCTGCGCGTGCTCGAAGATCGCATGATCCGCCCGGTCGGTTCGACACGCGAAGTCCCGGTCGACATCCGCATCGTCGCTGCCAGCAACCGCGACCTCGCCTCCGAAGTGCGCACCGGCCGCTTCCGGCAGGACCTGTTCTACCGGCTCGACGTCGTGCGCATCACCATTCCGCCCCTGCGCGAACGGCGTGAAGACGTGAAGCTGCTGATCGCTCACTTCATGGCGCAGCTGTCGTCCCGCCTCGGTGTGGCGCCGATTCCGCTCGATCGCGATACCGTGCTGCGCATGGCTGGCTACGACTGGCCCGGCAATATCCGCGAACTGCGCAACCTGGTCGAACGCGCCCTCATCCTCGGCTACTTTCCGGCCGACGCCCTCGGCAGCCTGACCCCGCCGGCCCCCGCCGCAGGCGAGCGCACCGCGCTCGATGACGTCGAACGCAAGCACATCCTCGATGTGCTCACCGCCTGTGGCGGCAACAAATCCGAAGCCGCCCGCCAGCTGGGCGTGTCGCGAAAGACCATAGAACGCAAATGCGCGATGTGGGGTGTCGCCGGATAGAGGCAACGCATGCGTTGCCCCGGCGACACGGGTCGGCTGTATTCAGCCGACCTCCCACGTGCAGGATAGGGGCGACGCACTGCGTCGCCCCTGCAAGGCGGGCTCGCCATGTAAGGCGATCCTCCCACATAAGGATAGAGGCAACGCATGCGTTGCCCCGCGACACGGGTGGTACGGGCGACCGAGGCGCCGTCAGACGACCGCGTCGTGCTCGATGGCACGCAGTTTCTGGCGCACGCGCCGCACCGCTTGGCTGTCAAGTTCGCTGCCGCGTTCGCGCCCGACGCACAGCGCGCCGCGAAAGCCAAGGTAGTCTGGAGCCTGCAAAGCCAGTGCGTCGATGTGCTCCATACGCAACGACCCGGCCAGGCCGCACATGAGGCTGCGTCCGTGAGCGCGCGCAACGAAATCGGCCAGCCACTCGGAAGACGCGACATCGCACAGGCTGCGACCCTGCTTCAGCGCGGTATCGACCATGACACCGTCGAATCCGGCTTCGGCCACCGCGTCCACCAGATCGAGCGGCGGCGCGAGATCGGCGAACAGGACCGCAATGCGGCGTGCGCCGGGCAGCGGTTGCAGCCCGGTGAGACAGTCGAACACCTCGACGTAGCCGCGCCCGCCGTGCGTCCAGCCGCGCGGAAACAGACCGGCCTTCACGTAATCGACGCCGGTGGCCGCGATGCGCAGCATCGCCGCCTGCAGTTCGCTGGCATCCGGGCCGAGGTTGCCGGCAGTGGCGCTGGTGATCGTGCGGCCGGCAACGAAGTCGACGACTGCGCGGATGACATCGCCCGGCAGTGCGCCGAGAGCGCCGTCAGCGGGGTTCTTCAGATCGATCAGGTCGACGCCGGTGTCGAGCACGACCCGCGCCTCGGCCAGGTCTTTCACACTGGCGAGCATGCGGATCAAGACGGCACTCCGGCCCGATGGGCGTCGATCTTCTCGATCAACCAGCCCCAGGCCTCGCGTTCGGCCGGGCCGGCGGTCTTGTCGATGGCAATCTGCAGATAGGCCAGCTCGGCATCGATCTTCTCGACGGGCAGCATGTGCAGGCGGCTGACCAGGATGGCGGCTTCGACCACCGCCGATCGGGCGCGGTTGAAACCGGGAAACGCACCATGAGTGGCTTCATGCACGGTGCGGCAGTAAAGACGCGGGCGTACATCGTCTTCCTCGACCTCGACCAGTTCCAGTTCGCGATGGGCCAGCGTGTCGACCAGCCGCGCGCAGGCAACTTCTTCACCGGGCTGAACCGGCCAGTCGCGCCGGCCGGTCAGACACCCGGCGAACACGCGCACATCGTCGGTGAAATTGACCACCGCCACGCGGTTGGCGAGCACATTGTCCAGTGTGGAGGACGGACGGAACGGCGACAGCACGGTGAGCCCGCGCTCCTCGCGGATGCCCAATGGCGTGATGTGGGTGCGGCCTTGCACGTCGACGGTGGTGAGTATGGTTTCCCAGATCATGGCGTGTCCTGTATGCGGTCCCGGTCGGGATCCTGTGTGCCGTCGGGCATGCTGCCTTGTTGTGCGTCGGCCAGCCGGTCAGCGGGCTTCTTCGGCTTCTTCTTCGTGGTGCTGCCCGGCGCGCGATGCACCTGCAGGTCGACCGGCTTCGGATCGACCGCAGCGCCCCACTCCAGCTCTTCGTCCTGGGCGTAGCGCTTGCCCAGCTGATACGCGATCTGCGCGCGCGCCAGCTCCACACCGAGGTAGAACGCGTGACCTGCGTCGTCTTCGACGCCCAGCTTCGGGTAGAGGTCGAACGGGTCGGTCGCGACCTGGTGGCCGTCGCGGTTGTAGATATGCACGCCGTCGGTCGCGACCTGGATGCGGAAGTTGGGGTCGCGCACCGCACCGGCCACGTCGACGATTTCCTGCGGCGTGTCGGTGTAGGGGCGCCGCGCATGCGTCGTCATCAGCGCACCGGAATAGTCGCGCGGCAGCGCGTTGTCCTCGCGCGCAGCAAACATGATGCGGCGCGCCCAGTCGGCCTCGCGCACCGCACGGCGGGCATGCGGGCTGACTTCGGTGGCGAGGATGGCGCCCACGCGCAGCTCCGAAATGATGCCCATCAGCAGCGCATTGATGCCGCTGGTGTCGGCATCGGTCAGTTCGGTCAGATTGCCCACGCCCATCATCATCGGAATGTCCGGGTGGCTGTGCCGCAGCTCGTGGAAACGCACGATGGACGCGGTCAGCCCGAAGTGGATGGGTTCCAGTATCGGGTCGGCGAAAAAGGGCCGGCCGCGCTCGACCATCCGGTCGACCACGCGGCGCAGTGAATCGAGGTCGCCCGGCGTGTTCGGGATCAGGATCGGCGTGGCGTCGACCTCGTCGGCCACCCACAGCGTGTCTTCCTTCAGGCTGAGCAGGAAATCCGCGCCGGCATGGGCACCGCGCAGCAGGTCCTTCGGATCGAGCGAATCGACGCTGACGCGGAAACCTTCGGCCTTGAGTGCGCGCACGCAGTCTTCGAGATGCGGAAAATCGGTGTCGGGCAGGCATCCGATGTCGATCACGTCCGCCCCGTCGCGCCGATAGCGCTGCGCACGTTCTACGACGGCGGCCACTTCGACCCGCGGTGCATCGACGATCTCGGCAAAGATCAGCACGTCGTGCTTAGACAGGTCAGCCACCTTCGCCTTGCGGCCGAAGTGCAGCGGCAGGTCCTTCAGTTCGTCCGGCCCGCGCTGCACCGGCACGCCATAGTGCTGCGCCAGCGCCTCGAGATCGCCACGGCAGCGGCCGGGCACGATGATGCGGTCGGCGGCGACCGGCGCCGGCAGGCGGCGACGGATCAGTTCCGCTGTCATCAGCCCGGCGACATTGATGCCGATGTCCAGCACCTCGGGCGCAAAGGGCAGCGGCTGCATGTCGTCGAGTATCCGGTGCAGGCTTTTCTGCGCCAGATGCCCGGTCAGGAAGAGGACGCGTTCGACGGAGCGGGCGGAGTCGTTTTCAGGCATGCCAATCTTCGCTTGAGCGCTGCGTTCAGCGCCTCGACGCTGTCGACCACGGTCACGTGTTCGAAGGTCCCGAGGGTCGCGGTGTGTGCGAGGTCGATGGCGCGCGGGTACAGCGTCACCCATTCGCTGGGCGATTCGGTGATCACCACCGGCTCGCTGTCGCACGCGAACACGATGGTCGGAATGCGCAGCTTGCCGGCCTGCGCAAAGATATTGCTCACCAGCGTATCGGAAATGCCCAGCGCGCACTTGGCCACGGTGTTCGACGTCGCCGGCGCGATCACCACGGTGTGGTACTGGCCCTGATAGAACAGCCCGACCGGCGCCGCGCTCGCGGTGTTGTCGCGGAAGATGCGATAGCGCTTCTTCATGTCGGCCAGCGGATAGCCGTACATGTTGAGCACTTCTTCGCCGGCGCGCGTCATGAACAGGTCGATGCCGTTCATGACATCCGCCAGTTCCAGCGACTCCTTCAGGAAGTGACCGGAACCGGTCAGCCCCCACGCGATGCGCGCGTCGGGCAGCAGTTCCAGCGGGTCCCACTGCGGGTCAAGCCGCGGATCAGAAGCCATCGCCCACCTGCGCGTCAGTGTCGATATCGAGCCGCTTCATCTTGCGGTAGATGGTGTTGCGGCTGACGCCCAGCTCGCGCGCCAGTCCTGCGATGTTCCAGCGATGGCGGCGCAGTTCGCCCAGCAGCGCGTCACGCTCGGCCGATTGCAGCGGATTGAGGTTGCTCGGCGGCGCCGACGGCACCCCTGCGGTCTCATGCGCAGGTTCGTGCGCAACGGCGGCGGGCGGCAGCGGTTCGGGCGCGTCCAGCATTTCGGCCGGCATGTCGCGCAGCGTGATTTCCGGTCCGTCGCACAGCGCGACCAGCGTGCGCAGCACATAGCGCAGCTGCCGGATATTGCCCGGCCAGCGGAAGCGGTCGAGCACATTCATCGCCGCATGGCCCAAGCGCACCGGCGGGTGGCGCCCGGCACTTTCCTCGCTCAGGCAGCGCTCGATCAGCGAACGGCGGTCAGTGCGCTCGCGCAACGGGGGCAGACTGATTTCCATGCCGCGCAGACGGTAGTACAGGTCTTCGCGGAAGCTGCCGTCGCGCACCATGGCGCGCAGGTCACGGTGTGTCGCGCACACCAGCTGCAGATCGACCGGCACCGCGTTCTCGCCACCCAGCGGCGTCACCTTGCGCTCTTCGAGCACGCGCAGCAGGCGTGCCTGGAGCTGCAGCGGCATGTCGCCGATCTCGTCGAGGAACAGCGTGCCGCCGTCGGCCTGCAGCACCTTGCCGCGACGGCCGTCGCGATTGGCGCCGGTGAAGGCGCCCTGCTTGTAGCCGAACAGTTCGGATTCGATCAGTGTTTCGGGCAGCGACGCGCAGTTGATGGCGACGAAAGGCCCGCGCGCGCGCTGGCTCGACGCATGAAAGGCGCGTGCGAACACTTCCTTGCCGGTGCCGGTTTCGCCGGCGATCAGCAGTGGAATGTCGCGATCGAGGATGCGCATCGCGCTGTGAACATTGCCGGCCATGCGCAGGTCGCCCAGGTCCAGCTCGGCCAGCGCCTGCGCCGCCGACGCGGAGTCGCTGGCGCGCGTACCGCTTTGCGCGCGGGTGCGCGACGGCTGCTGTGCCAGCAGATGCCAGGTCTGGTGCTGCGGCATCGACAGCGCGAGCGGATGGAAACCGGCGCGGAAGGTACGCGACAGCAGCTCCGGCAGCGACTGGCCGAAAAATTCGGTCACTTCGCGTCCGAGCAGCGCCTCCCCTTCCGGCGACAGCAGTTCGAACGCGATGTGGTTGGCTTCGATCACCTCACCCTCCGGCGACAGCGCAAGCAGACCGTCGACCGCGGTCAGCACACGGCCGGCGTGCGCGTGGAAGCGGATGATGTAGTCGGTGGCGTGGCGGGCACGGAAAGCGCGATGTTCGATCACCCGCGCCGAGCGCTCGATCAGCGCACGCAGCGCGCGCGCGCCACCCGGAGCCAGCGAACACACGGCCAGCACCGCCGCTGCCTCGCCGACGCCGTCGTAGATGGGTGCCGCGGCGCACACCATGTCGGTGTGGCGGGCAAAAAAGTGCTCCTCACCCGCGATCACCAGCGAATGACGTTCCGCCAGCACGGTGCCGATGCCATTCGTGCCCTGCACGTCCTCGCTCCAGCGCGCGCCTTCAACCAGTCCGCGCAGCGACGCTTCACGCGCGAACCCCGGGTGACGCACGATGCTGACGATGACGCCCTCGGCGTCGGCGAGCACCAGCGCAGACTGCGGGTCGTCGAGCTGACGGTGCAGGGTCTGCATTTCCGGGATGGCGCTGTCCATGACTTCGCCCAGCCGGTCGCCGCGCTCGCGCCACGCCTGGGGTGCCAGCGGCGGCGGGCTGTCTTCGGCGGCCGGGTCCAGACCCAGTTCGTGAAAGCAGCGCAACCACGAGCGGGCCACGAGTTCGTGACCCGCCGGGCGTTGCGGACGGCTGATGATGGCGTGAACCGAACGGACGTGTTCCGCCACCGAATTGGAAGACACCATGAATTCAAGCCTTGGGAGCCGCGGCTGCTCCGTGCGCGCCGCGGTGTGCCGGACGCATCGTTTTGCAGGCCGCGCAGGTCGTGGGAAAAGCAGCGAATGGTATCACCGGGGCAACGTCCCGGGCCAGCCGGCGCCCTGCCCGGCCCGACAACCGCAGGATGGCGGCCGGACTGCCGCGCGGACGCGGCAGAGGGGATGCCCTGCGCGGTGAGGGTGGTCAGTCGTAGATGTCGGTCGACATGGCGCCCGGATCGGCGCCGAGCGCCAGCAGATGAGCGACGGCCAGCCGCTGCTTCTTGAAAACCGCCCAGTACAGCGCATTGAACCCGCCGCGATCCGGAATGTTCGGGTCGAAACCGGCCGCCAGCAACTGGTCGAGCACGTTCAGATGACCCAGTGAGGCCGCCAGCGACAGCGCATGGCGGCCGAATTCGCGCTCGGTCTGGAATTCCCACTGCGGCCGGTGGCGCAGCAGCACGGCCACCACCTCGCTGCGGTCGAGCATCACCGCGTCGATCAGCGGCGTATGGCCGTTCGAACTTTTGGCGTCGATGTCGGCACCGGCGCGCAGCAGCAGATCGACCACCTTGTGATGGCCGGCAAGCGCTGCCGCGCCCAGCGGCGTGAAGCCCTTCGAGCCGCGCCGGTCGACGTGGGCGCCGGCGTTGATCAGCGCGCGCACGAATTCGGTTTCGCCAGCTGCCGCCGCATGTACCAGTACGCTGTCGCCCCACACGTCTCGTGCGTTGGCCGGCGCACCGGCCTTCAGCAGTTTCGCCGCGGTGACCCACTCACCGCGACGCGCAGCCGACAGCAGTGCGAGATCCGCTGCACGGTAGGCGCGCGGATCGACGTCGGCACCGCTGCGCCGGATGTCGGCGTACTCGAGCGCGGTTGCGGGCACGGCGGCGCGCGGCCGCTCGGGCTCGGCGATGCGGCCCTGCCATTCGGGCGGCACATCCTGCGCCTGCGCGCCGGTCATCCACAGACCCAGCAAAAGGAAAACGGTCTGGCTCCACCGCATCGATATCGTCCTGTTCATGACATGTCCCGCGCCGCTTCGGCGCCGCCTTCGTGCGCACGCAGCGCGGTGACCCGCGCCACGGCCTGTGCGCGGTTGGTCACGTCGAGCTTGCGCAGGATCTTCTGGATATGGTTCTTCACCGTCAGCGGGCTGATGTCCAGGATCTGCCCGATCTCCTGATTGGTCTTGCCTTCGCGTACCCAGTCGAGCACCTGCAGTTCGCGCCCGCTCAGCGTCACCTGGAGTGCCGGGCGAGCGCCGGTGCGATCCCCCGATTCGGCGCGCTCGAACTCGACGATGCGCAGCAGTGCCAGGTGAAGATTGGGCATCAGCAGCTCGATGTGGCGCGCGTCCTGACTGGTCGGCGCCGCCGGCACACCGAGCAGCGCAAAGAAGGTGGACTGCTCGCCGCGTGCCTCGCGACAACCGTGCGCCAGGGCATGTTCAATGCCGAGCGTGCGCAGCAGCGCCGTGCTGCTGTCGCGGTTGCGCGGCCCGCTTGAACGGGCCAGCGGTTCGCGCGCGCCGTTGCGCCAGTCCTCGATCAGACGACCGATCAGGCCATCGACCGGATGGGTCAGCTGTGCCTCGACGTCCGGCGCCAGCACCGAACGCGAAAACACCAGCGCGCGGAAGTTGCCGCGCTCGAGATCGCCACAGGCGCACAGCAGCGTTTCGTGCGGCAGGAAGGTCTGCAGCGACCCCTGGGCCCACAGGAAAAACTGGAAGCGCTTGACCACCCGGATCGACGTTTCGATCGTGAACAGCAGCAACTGAACGTCCACCTGTTCCTGCGCGAGCGAATCTTTCATGGAGCGCCTGAACGGTCGTGTATGTCTGGACGCATGACCGGTCCGTCGTTGTGTGCGGTATGTCCGGTCCGCGAGCCATTGATGGATGCGGACTGGAAGCGGAATGGGGTTTTCTCGCAGCGATGTGTCGCACGCCGCGATACCGGATTCTCAGGGGTGAATGTTGCAATCGGGTGACGGACGCGCCAGTCGGTCACGGCACATGCGTTGCACAGGGGCGCAGCCAAGCAGCGCGATGGCGCAATCAGGCCGGCGTGCCCTGCTGGTCGCGCGTGAGGCCGTCCAGACCGGAGCGCTTCAGCCGCTCGTCGATGCCGAAGCGCTTGAGCTTGACGTAGAGCGTGCTCTTCGCGATGCCCGCTTCGCGCGCGGCGGCGGTCATGTTTCCGCCATGCTTGATGATGGCGTTCACGATCACTTCGCGTTCGGCATGCTCCATGCCGGTCAACGGCGTGGCGTTGTCCGCCACCGGCATTGCCGCGTCGTATCCGGTCGGTGCAGCGGACGCCGCTGCCGGACTTGATGCGGATGCCAGCGGCAACAGCACATGAGGCGGCAGGTCTTCCACGTCCAGAACCGAATTCGCGGACGTGAGCAGCATGCTTTCCATCACGTTGCGGAATTCGCGGATGTTTCCCTGCCAGGCGTGCCGCTGCAATACGCTCAGGACGTCCGGCGACAAGGTCCGCCTGGGCATGTCGTGCCGTTGCGACAGCTGGGTCAGGAAATATTCGCCGAGCAGCGCGATATCGTCGGTGCGGTCACGCAGCGAAGGAATGTTGATGCTGGTGACGGCCACCCGGTAAAACAGGTCCATGCGGAATCCGCCGGACTGGATTTCCTTGCGCAGGTCTCGATTGGTTGCCGCAATGAGCCGGAAGTTCACCTTTCTCGGCTTGTTTTCACCGATGCGATAGACCTCGCCTTCCTCGAGAACACGCAGGAAATGCGGTTGCAGATCGAGCGGCATTTCGCCGATTTCATCGAGAAAGAGGGTGCCGCCGCTGGCCGCTTCTATCTTGCCGATGGCCCCGCCCTGCCGGGCACCGGTGAAGGCGCCCTCGGCGTAACCGAACAGTTCGCTCGACAGCAGCTCGCGCGAAAAGCCTCCGCAATTCAACGCCACGAACGGCGCGCCCGCCGACGTCCCCGCTTCATGGATGCAGCGCGCGAACACATCCTTGCCGACGCCGGTTTCCCCCAGCAGCAACACCGGCACGCGGGACCTGGCCAACTGCTGGGCGCGGCCGACCGCCTGCATCAGGGCATCGGATTTGCCGATGATCCTCTCGAAACCGCGCTTGTCCGCCGCGTCGCCGCTGGTGGCGGACACGGTGCCGCGACGGCTGCCGGCCAGCGTCGATCCGCGCCGGCTCGGCAGGGTCAGCACGCTGCCGATGTGCTCGCCATTCTCGATGACGGGCTCGATCCACTCCCGGCGTATCCAGTCGGGCAGATCGTCCGGCGAATCCTTTCGCTTGTTCCAGCGCAAGGTCAGCGATGACAGGCCTTCCGGGTCGACGGCGGCCGCGTCGATGCCCAGATCGGAAATGATCGCCGACGAGCGCCCGTTGGACTTGATGGCACGCCCGCGACGGTCGAACACGATGACGCCATCGGTGGTCCGGCTGGACAGCCGGTCGACGCACTCTTCGAGCAGGCGGTACCGGATGTCCAGTTCCAGCTTGGCCAGCCGGTTTTCGATGCGGCCCGCCGTCGCGAGCACCAGCGCAAGACTGAGACGGTTGTAGGACTCGGTCAGGGCGGACACATCGACGACACCGAGAATGGACTTGTCGTACGGATCGCGCACCACGGTGGCCGCGCAGGACCAGCGCTTGATGCCGGCGCAGTAGTGCTCGGCCGAATGAATCTGCACCGCATGCCCGACCGCCAGCGCGGTACCGATCGCGTTGGTGCCGCAGGCGAGTTCGCTCCAGTTGGCGCCCGACAGCAGATGCACATCCTCCGCGGCGCCACGCGTGGACATGTCGCCTTCGAGATTCAGGATCGTTCCGCTCTGGTCGGTCAGCACCATGACGGTGCCGGTTTCCGCGAGGAAGTCGCGCGCCGCGGCCATCACTGGCGTACTCGCCGTCAGCAGTTCGCTGCATTCCGTCTGCAGCGAGTGCAGCGAGTTCTCCTTGATCGGCGGCGGCGCCTGATAGATCGCCGGATCGACGCGGGCGCCCTGGCAGCGGCGCCATGAATCATCGATCAGGCGCCGCAGGGCGTCCGCACCGCCCTCGTCGCCGTTCAGAAAGCGCTCCCACGACGCCATCACTTGATGATCGTTTTCCGGCTCGGAAAACAGCTGGCCTGAAGTGGTCGAACTCATGCACCTCCCTGGTTTGTCCTGAAGCACCGCCGCATCCGCGCATCGTCTTGCCGACGCCGTGCAGCAGCACGCTTCGGCAAGGCCGTGGCGATCCGGATCAATCTGGCCAACATGCGGGTGATCGGACTGTCCCGCCTTGCAACGGGAGAGGAGCACAGGTCTGCCGGTGACGCCGCTGCGCGCGTGCGCGGGAACCGATGCCACGAGAACCGCTGACCGGCTCGGTGCGTCGGTGTCCCGGAGCGGACACGAGAGCGATGCGACCCCGACCCTCTACAATGATGCGTTATACCAAAGTACGACCGCCTGCACCACGCTCGTAGCGACCACGAACGGGGTTCGGTCATTGATAACAAAGGTGAAATGCTTCATCGAGGCGGTCGGGCCACACCATCGGCTGCGGATCCGAAAGCCGCGTTTGCGCAGGCCGGGTACCCCCGGTCGGCGACTCGAGTACCGTTGCAACGCGCCAGATGATTCCGGGCTCCCGGACTCGCCCGCGCCGACAGAACCTTCGGAGAAACCCTTGACCTTTCGTGTTCCATCCACTGCCAGCGCCGGCTCCGCCCCGGTAGACCGGATCCCGGTGAGCCTGTTGACCGGCTTTCTCGGTGCCGGCAAGACGACCCTTCTGAACCGGCTGATGAAGCATCCGGCGATGGCCGGTACTGCGGTCCTGATCAACGAATTCGGCGAGGTGGGCATCGACCACCATCTGGTGGAAAGACTCGACGACACCACCGTGCTGCTTGATTCGGGTTGCCTGTGCTGCAGCGTGCAGGGCGATCTGGTGGCGGCACTCAAGCAGCTGCACCTCAGAAGTTCGAAGCGCGAAATTCCGCCGGTCACGCGGGTGCTCATCGAAACCACCGGTCTGGCCGACCCGGTGCCGGTCATCTACACGCTGATGGAAGAGCGCTTCATCGCCGCGCGTTTCGTGTGTGACAGCGTGCTGACCGCGGTCGATGCGACGCACGGCCTGGAACAGATCGACCGCCATCAGGAGGCGCTGCGCCAGATCGCCATGGCCGACCGCCTGCTGATCACCAAGGGTGATCTGGCCGATGCCGACAGCCGAACGGCGCTCGATGCGCGGCTTGACATGCTCAATCCGGGCGCGCTGCGTCTGGAGGTGCGCCACGGGCGGATCGAGCCCGAACAGCTGTTCGGCAGCGGCATCTATTCCACCGCCGGCAAGCTGCCGGATGTGGCGGCGTGGCTGGGTGAGGAACGCGTGCTCGATGAAAGCGCCCGGGCCGCACAGGCCACGGCTCCGCTGCGCTGGACCACGCAGCCGGCACCGGCGCGCGCGACGTCGGCGCGCCACGACGATTCGGTATCGAGCTTCGTCGTCCGCTTCGACGCACCGGTTCCCTGGTATGGGTTTTCAGTCGCCATGGGCCGCATCCTGGAAAGCTGGGGCCCGCGTCTGCTGCGCGTGAAGGGCTTGATGAATGTGGCCGGTGACGACCTGCCGCAGGTGATCCAGTGCGTGCAGGATGTGGCCTACCCGCCGCTGCGCCTGCCTGCGTGGCCGGCAGGCGGCCCGTTCGACGACCGCCACGGGCGTCTGGTGTTCATCACGCGCGACATCGGTGAAGACGAGCGCGACCTCATCCGCACGATGCTTGCCAATCTTCCGCCGCAGGCAGCCGCCGCGCGCGCGGTGGCCGCCAATCCGTTCATGGCGACGCGCTGCTGGCTGTCGCAGAGAATGCCGGTCGCGCAGGCCGGCGGCCTGCAGGCAGACGGCTGGGTCGTCCAGGCCAGGCGCTTTTCGGCGCGCCCCGCACCGGTTCGCGGTGGCACCTGAAGCGCGTCAGGCCGGGCCGGCGACCCTTGCCGACAGCGGGTCGAGATAGCGCACCAGCAGGTCCCGCGCGTTCTGCCCGAACAAGCGGATGCGGCCGGTGTTGTTCAGCATCAGCAGGCCGACGGTGTGGGCGAAGATCGCGGTGGTTTCGATCACCGCCTCCGCTTCATTCAGACCGAGCCGGACCAGCACGTCCTGGATCGGCTGCAGCGTGGCCTGCAGCCGGCCGTTCAGCTGCTGGTTCAGTTCCGGCGTCAGACCGCGGGGCCGCGCGCCATTGAACAGATAGAACCCGAGGTCCATGTCCTGCGGGTGCTCGCGATAGAAGTCGAAAAAAGCCATCACACGGGCACGCAGCAACGCGATCAGCGCGGCACGCTCACCCGTCGCGGGCGCGCTGTCCGCCGGCGTCGCGTCATCCACACTGCGCTGCAGACGCAGCAGCGACTCGCCCAGCAGTGCCGCGTAGATTTCCTCGCGGCTGCCGAAGTAGCTGTACAGCGCGCCCGGTGTGTAGCCGGCCCGCTTGGCGATTTCCCGCAGGCTGGCGCCATCGAGCCCCAGTTCGAAGAATGCGGACCGTGCAGCATCAAGAATCAGCATGCGCCGCGCTTCGTTGATGACGGTCTCGCGCAGCACGCGCGGCCCGCTCGGCGCAGCCTGCGCCGGAGCGTCGTCCGGTGACCGTACGGTTGACTTGACCATGACCTGATTTTAACCTGACGCAATTATTTGAACAGTGTTCAATCAATGGAACACGCCACACTTCACATGCACAAACATGCGCCACCCAGCACCGGCACGCTGATGACCGGTCAGGACTACCGTGAGTCCCTGCGCAAGTACGCCCCTACGGTGTACGTCGATGGCCAGCGGATCGACTCGGTCGTTGATGCCCCGTCGCTGCAGCCCGGCATCAACGCGCTTGCGGTGAGCTACGACTTCGCGCACGACCCGGCCAGGGCCCCGCTGATGACGGCCGTGCAGACGCGCAGCGGGCGGACGGTCAATCGCATGCTGCACATCAACGAGTCGTCCGGCGACCTGCTGAACAAGCTCGAAGCAGTGCGCATCCTGTGTCAGGAAACCGGCTGCGCACAGCGCTATCTGGCGCATGACGCACTCAATGGCATCGGCCAGGCGGTGGCGCGGCTGGATGATGCGCGGGGCAACACCGAATACGGCGCCCGCTTCGCCGACTATCTGCAGCGCGTGCAGGACGAAGACCTGACGCTGGGCATCGCGATGACCGACGCCAAGGGCGACCGCAGCCAACGGCCGCACCAGCAGTCGAATCCGGACGTCTATCTGCACATCGTCGAGCGCAACGCCCGCGGCATCGTCATTTCGGGGACCAAGGCCATCGTCACCGGTGCACCCTACATGCATGAGTTCCTGGTCATGCCGTCGCGCAACATGACGGAAGCGGACGCCGACTTTGCCGTGTGCTGCGCGGTGCCGGTCGACGCGCCGGGCATCACCATCGTCGCCCGACCCGCCGGGCGCCCGGGCGAGAAACCCGAACACGGCTCGCCGTTGTTTTCGCGCCGCTATGGTCAGTCCACCGGCGTGGTCATCTTCGATCAGGTGTTCGTGGCCTGGGAACGCGTGTTCCTGGCCGGCGAATGGGAACACTCGGGCGCCGTCACCTACAACTACGCCACCCATCACCGCCACAGCTGCATCGCGGCGCGCGCAGGCTTCGGCGATCTGCTGATCGGCGCCGCCGCGCTGATGTGCGAAGCCAACGGTCTGGACCCGGACCGCAAGGCCAATCTGCGCGACCCGATGGTCGAACTGATCAAGATCACCGAAGGTTTCTACGCCTGCGGCGTGGCGGCCAGCGTCTATGCCGCGGCCGATCCGTACTCGCACACCTTCATGCCGGAGCCGGTGTTCGCCAATATCGGCAAGCTGCTGCTGTCCACCCAGATCTACGACATGCACCGGCTGGCGCACGAAGTGTCGGGCGGCCTGATCGTCGCCCTTCCCGGCCCGGACGAAGACCACAACCCAGCCACGGCCGCGACGCTGGCCGAGGTGCTGCGTGCCAATCCGGACATCCCGTACGACAAGCGGATCGAGGTCGCGCGCTTCATGGAAGACCTGACCGCTTCGTACCAGGGCGGCTGGTATTCGTTGATCAGCCTGCACGGCGGCGGATCGCCGGCCGCACTGAAGCAGGAAATCTGGCGCAACTACCCGGTCGGCGACAAGGTCGATCTGGTCGAACGTCTGCTCGATCGCGGTGTGCTGGCCGACGAGAAGCGTTCGATCACGCGCAACAGACAGCCCGGCCGCTGCTGCGACGCAGGCTGCAGCCAACCCGGACAGGCCGTGATGGTGCCGCTACCCCTCGCGCGCCCGACCGATGACTGACAACCGGGCCTGACCCGAACATCAGCCGCCTCCCGCAACGGCGGGAGACCGGCGCAACAGGAAAGAGCCAGCATGCGCATCAAACCTTGCGACTCCTTGCTTCTGGTCATCGACCTTCAAGGACGGCTGCTGCCGGCCATCGATGACGGCCGGACCGTGCTGGAGAACGCGACCTGGATGGTCGATGTGGCACAGGCGATCGGCGTACCGATACTGGCGACCGAGCAGTATCCACAGGGCCTCGGGGTGACCGAAGCCGGGCTGCGGGCGCGTTTTCCCGACGGCTGCATCGTCGAGAAAACGCACTTCTCGGCGCTCGCCGAAGACAGCCTGCTCGGCGCACCCGAAGCCGGACGAAGACAATGGATCGTCGTCGGCACCGAGGCCCACGTCTGCGTGCAGCAGACCGTGCTTGACCGGCTGGCCATGGGTGGGCAGGTGTTCGTCGTGGAAGATGCGGTCGGCTCCCGACGCGCCCGGGACAAGGCGCTGGCGCTGCAGCGCATGCAGCAGAACGGCGCCGAGATCGTCAGCCGCGAAATGGTGGCGTTCGAATGGCTCGAACAATCGAATACGCCGGTCTTCCGCGCGGTGCTGCAACGCTTCATCCGCTGAGCACATAACCGGCGGCCCGGCCGCCCCGACTTGCCCGACCGCGCGAACGCCCTGCCACTCGCGCCTTCCCGCCTCGCTTTCCGTTTCCCTTCCCGTGCGGCAATCCGTCCCCCGGGTCTGTCCTGAACCCGACCCGAAGCGGCGTCGATATTGCGTCGCAGCAAACGCGAGTCACCGGACGATCGTCCGGTTAGCGGACCATCGTCTGGCTCCCCGCGCCCGCCCTCCATTTTTATTCCTTGATAGATCAATCACTTGAAAGAAGTCGCTGTGTGGCACAGCGCTTGCGTTGCTGCTATCGGGAAGTCCACGTGTCACACGGGTCCCGTCCACCAGCCGATGACATCGAGGCCGCGGACGGGTCATGCGGCGTCGGTATCGATTTCTGATCTTCTAAAAGCGGTCTTGATCCACGAATGGATGGCGGGAGGTAATGGGGAATGGCAGTGCACATCAACATCGATAACGGTGGAACGCTCACCGATATCTGCATCATGACGGACGGCGTCGTCAAAAAGACAAAGGTGCTCACGACACCCTATGACCTGAGCAAATGCTTCTTCGACGGTCTTCAGAAAGCGTCCGAAGTGATCTACGGCGCAGCGGATGTGAAGCGCCTGCTCGAAGAAGTGGACCTGATCCGCTACTCGACCACGCAGGGCACGAATGCCATCTGCGAACGCAAGGGCCCGCGTCTGGGACTGATTGTCGACGGCAAGTCGCGTGACCTGCCGGTCCGTCTGGCCGAGCATGACCCGGAAGTGTACGAAGCGCTGCTCGGTGATCGCGTGGTGTTCCTCGACGATGCGGACGTCACCGGCGCCAATGCAGAAATCGAAGTGGTCAAGGCGATCAACAAGCTGACGGCGATGGGTGCCAGCCGCCTCGTCGTGAGCTTCGACGGCGCCGACTTCATGGCGGTGGAAACCTGCTTCAAGAAGGTGGCGCTGCGCAAGTACCCGCGCCACCTGCTCGGCGCAGTGCCCATCCTGTACGGCAGCGACCTGTCCACCGACCGCGACATGGTCCGCCGCACCTGGACCTCGCTGATCAATTCCTTCCTCCATCCGGCGATGGAAGCCTTCCTGTTCAACGCGGAGAAGCGCCTGCGCGACTACCGCACGAAGAATCCGCTGCTGATTTTCCGCAATGACGGCGACGCTTCGCGCGTGGCCAAGACCGTGGCGATCAAGACCTACAGCTCAGGACCGCGCGGCGGCATGGAAGGCATGAAGTCCTTCGCCCGGCTGTACGGCATGTCGGACGTGATCGGCATCGACGTCGGCGGCACCACGACCGACATCGGCCAGTGCCTCGACGGCAAGGTCGCCGAAGTCCAGCGCGGTCACGTGGAAGGCATCAGCGTGTCCTTCCCGCTGTGCGAAATCATGAGCGCAGGCGCCGGTGGCAGTTCCATCATCAAGGTGGTGAATGGCCGCGTCGTCATCGGCCCGGAAAGCGTCGGCGCCGTGCCCGGACCGGCGGCATTCGGCCGTGGCGGCAAGGAAGCGACCATCACCGACGCCAGCCTGCTGAGCGGCCTGTTCGATCCGAAGTCCTACTTCGGCGGCGGCATGGCGCTCGATCTGGACCGTGCCGCGACGGCCGTCCAGGTCAGGATCGCCGAGCCGCTCGGCGTCGATCTCGACGAAGCGCTGTTGAAGATGGAACACGCCTATGAAGACAAGATCGCCGTCGAACTGCACCGCTTCACGAAGATTTCGAAGGACACCGTGATGCTGGCCTTCGGTGGCGCAGGCCCGCTGAATGCCTGCGGCGTCGCTGAAAAGGCCGGCATCGACAAGGTGGCCGTGCCGAAGCTGGCCGCCGTGTTCAGCGCCTTCGGCATCGGCTCCTGCGATATCTCGCAGCGCTACGCCGTGGCACTCAACGACCGCAGCGACAAGGCACTGGCCGCCGCGCTGGACGCACTCAAGGTCAAGGCATTGCGCGACATGTTCGCCGAAGGTTTTGGCGCCGGCGAATACGAAGTCGAAGCCTGGCTCGTGGGCGAGAACAGCGACGGCAGCGAAAGCACGCATGCCATCTCCGGCACGCCCACCCTGCCCGCCGCGCTGGCCGATGCCGTCGCGGTCGAACTGCAGCTCAGGGCGGTGAAGTCACTGCGTACCAGCGCTGCCGACACGGCACGCTTCGTCGCAGGGGGCGCCGCCAGGGCGGACGGCACACGCAAGGTGCTGATCCGCGACAAGGGACGCGTCGAGGTGCCGGTCTACAAGCTGAGCCAGCTCAAGGCGGGCGATCAGGCCGCCGGACCGGCCATTCTCGAAGAAGACTACTTCACCTGCCGGGTGCTCGATGGCTGGAGTTTCGTCATCAGCGACGCGGGCGACATCATGCTGAACAGGAAGGGCTGAAACAAATGAAAGTACTGATGACCGAATATCTGCGCATTGACCTGGACACCGAGAACTGGGAATGCCGCGTGTGCGACCACGTGATCGGCTCGGCCACGAAGAGCTACAAGGAAGGTCTGCTGGTGCACAACCGTGACCCGCGCGAAATCCATCCGCCCATCCTCGACCCGGAAAAGTACCGCTTCACCTTCAGCCCCGATCCGGAATGGGTGCGCATCCTCGAATTCTGCTGCCCGTCCTGCGGCACGCAGGTGGAAACCGAATACGCCATCCCCGGCCATCCGCCGCTGTACGACATGGAACCGGATCTGCCCGCACTCAAGGCCCAGTGGGCCAGCCGCGGCGAGCAGAAGACGCCGGTCGTCGGCCCCGCAGTCGCGGCGGACAAGGGTCACGGCCACTGAGTCCGGATGGTTTGCCGGCGTGCGGGCCCACTGTGGCTCCGCGCGCCAGTACGAACGAATTGAGGAGATAGCATGAGGCGCGTATCAGTTGATATCGGTGGCACATTCACCGATTGTTTCGTGGTGTGGGATGGCAAGCACATCGAGGCCAAGGCCCTGACCACCCACCACAACCTGGCTCTGGGCTTCAACGAAGCGTTGAGCAAGGCCTATCACGTGCTCGGTCTGGAGCTGGAAGAAATCCTGTCCCAGGTCGATTCGGTCCGCTACGCCACGACGCTGGGCACCAATGCCCTGATCGAGCACAAGGGCCCGAAGATCGGCATGCTGGTGACCGCCGGCTTCGAAGCGACGGTGCCGTTGAGCCGCGCTCGCGGCTATGGTGAAGGCTTGGACAATCTCGGCCAGCAGGATCTGCCGAACGCGCAGCGCCCCGAACCGCTGGTGCTGGCGCACATGATCCGCGGCGTGCGAGAACGCCTCGATTTCCAGGGCGAGCAGGTCATGCCGCTGGACGAGGAAGACGTGCGCACGCAGATCCGCGAACTGGTGGACC
Organism: Methyloversatilis sp.; assembly: GCF_051861465.1. Classification (GTDB taxonomy): domain Bacteria; phylum Pseudomonadota; class Gammaproteobacteria; order Burkholderiales; family Rhodocyclaceae; genus Methyloversatilis. The sequence goes on from NZ_JBHYCQ010000004.1 coordinate 346,513, forward strand.
GCGGCGCCGAAATCATCGTCGTGGCACTGGTGAATTCGGTGGTCAACCCGGTGAACGAGCAGCGCATCGAGGAAATTCTGCTCGAGGAATATCCGTCGCACCTGCTGGGCGCGATCCCGATCATCCTGTCGCATCAGGTGGCCGGTCGCAAAGGCGAGTACGTGCGCGCCACCTCGGCCGTCATCGACGGCTACCTGCACTCGACCATGTATCACGCACTGTCGGCACTCGAGCAGAACCTGCGTGCCCACAAGTACGAAAAGCCGATGCTGGTGATCCACAACTCCGGCGGCATGGCGCAGCTGAATTCGACCGATGCGCTGCAGACCATCCACTCCGGTCCGGTGTCGGGCATCGCGGCGTCGGAACACCTGGCCATGCAGTGCGACCTGGGCAATGTGGTGGCGACCGACATGGGCGGAACCAGCTACGACATCGGCATCGTCGTCGAAGGCGGCATCAAGCACTACGACTTCAACCCTGTCATCGACCGCTGGCTGGTGTCCGTACCCATGGTTCACTTGGTCACGCTGGGTGCCGGTGGCGGTTCCATCGCGAGCTACGACCGCATGTACAACACGGTGAAGTGCGGCCCGGAATCAGCCGGCTCCGACCCCGGCCCGGCCTGCTACGACCGCGGCGGCATGAACCCGACCGTGACCGACGCCGACCTGCTGCTCGGCTACCTCGATGCGGCCAACTACGCCGGTGGCTCGATTCCGCTGAATCCGCGTCGTGCGAAGTCGGCCATCGAAGATGCGCTGTGCGACGACCTCGACTGCGAAGTGATCGAAGCGGCGCTGCTGATTCGCGAGAAGGTGGATGCCAACATGGCCAATGGTCTGTTCACCGAGCTGCGCGCCCGGGGTTACGACCCGAAGGAATTCACCATGCTGGCCTACGGCGGCAACGGCCCGCTGCACTGCTGCGGCATCGCGCAGAACCTGAGCATCGACCGGATCCTGGCGCCCCCGCTCAGCTCCGTGTTCTCGGCGGTCGGTGCCGGCAACATGCACCAGCTGCACATCCACGAACAGTCGCTCTACATGGTGCTGTACGACTCAAACACGCGTCACCTGTTCGACGACTACGCCCGCTTCAATTCCATCGTGGCCGAGCTGAAGGAACTGGGCACCCAGGACCTGCAGCGTCAGGGCGTGCCGCGCGGGGATGTCTGCCACAGCCTGGAGCTGGACATGCGCTACGGCAACCAGCTGGTGCAGACCACCGCCGTCATCCCGCAGCACGAAGTGCATGGCGTGAGCGACGTGATGGCCATCATCACGCAGTTCTCGAATGACTACGGCAAGCGCTTCGGCGAAGGTTCGCAGGCACCGGAAGCGGGCATCCGCATCAACACCATCCGGGTGGCCGCCTTCGTGCGCCACGAGACGGTGAAGTTCGAGAACATCAAGCCAGTTCCGGCCGAACAGCGCACCGCACCGCCGGCACCGACCAGCCGCCGCAAGTGCTGGTTCGTCGGCCATGACAGCGCCTTCGATACGCCGGTGTGGAGCCGCGATGCGATCGAGCCCGGCATGCAGATCGCCGGCCCGGCCATCATCGCCTCCGAAGTCACGACCTTCCTGGTGGATCCGGGCTGGACCTTCGTGGCCGCGAAACAGGGTGCGTCCTGGTTCCTGCGCGGCTGAACGCGCGGGCATCCCGATCAAACCCATACAGATGACAGGATTGAAAATGAGCGAGACAAGCACGAAGGTGGCACCGAAAATGCCGAGCGCCGAAGAAGTTGCGCTGATCAAGAAGTTCCTGAACGACACCACGCTGTTCCTGGGTCCCGACCCGGAAATCATGCAGAACCACGACCTGATGCCGCGCAGCGCCGAAGAAGACGCCGCGATGAAGACCATCAGCGACGCGCACACCGTGGCCAAGATCCGCGACCGCATCCAGGCGGGCTGCGACGAAGGCTACGAAATGGTCGAGCAGATGGGTGCCGCACCCGGCGCCAAGTGGGGCGACATCATCACCGGCGTGTATTCCGCGTCCGGTGACCTGGCGATCGCCAGCGCCGGCGGCGTGCTGATCTTCTCGGCGCTGGTGCACCACCCGATCAAGTTCATCATCAAGAACTGGGTGAACGAGCCCACGGTGGGCGTGCGCGACGGCGACGGCTTCATCCACAACGACTCGCGTTACGGCAACGTCCACAACACCGACCAGTCGATGATCCTGCCCATCTTCCACAAGGGCAAGCTGGTGTGCTGGGTGGCATCCACCGTGCATGAGGGCGAGAACGGCGCGATCGAGCCGGGGGGCATGCCGTCGATGGCCGAAAGCCCGTCCGACGAAGGTCTCAAGATGTGCCCGTTCAAGGTGGTCGAGAACTACCAGATCAAGCGCGACATCCTGACCTTCCTGCAGAACTCGGTGCGCGAGCCCAAGCTGCAGTACGAAGACATGAAGGTGAAGCTGTTCGCCTGCCTGCGCATCAAGCAGCGCATCGAGGAAACGCTGAACAGCGATGGCCCCGAAGCACTGGTCGCAACGCTGCGCACGACGATGGAAAACGTCCGTGCCGAAGTGAAGCGCCGGGTCAGCGAGTGGCCGGACATGACGGTGCGCACCTACATCATCCAGGACTCGACGCTGCGCGAGAACTGCGTGGTGAAGATCAACTGCAAGCTGACCAAGTCCGGCGACCGGCTGATCTTCGACTTCCGCGGCTCCAGCCCGGAATTCACCAACCGCGCCACCAACACCATCCTCGCCGGCCTCAAGGGCATGCTGGCGCAGTGTTTCCTGTGCTACGTGTGGCCGGACCTGCCGCGCGGCCAGGCGGCGTTCGCACCGATCGAGGTGATCACCGATCCGCATTCCATCGTCAACTCGTCGTATGACGCGCCGAACTCGCAGTCGCTGATGTCGATCTTCACCGGCTTCACCGCCGGCCAGCACGCCGTGGCCAAGTTCCTCTACAGCTGCCCGGAGAAGTACACCAAGGTGCACGCGCCGACCTTCAACATGATCAACACCTTCATCTGGGGTGGGGTCAGCCAGCACGGCGAAACGCTGGGCAACCTGTGTGCCGACCTGAACGGCATGGGTGGCGGCGCGCGTTCCGACACCGACGGCGAGCATGCACTGGCTCCGATTTTCGCCACCATGGCGGACATCGGCGAACAGGAGCTGAACGAGGAAGACGTGCCCTTCCTGCAGCTGGTGTCGAAGAAGATGACGCGCGACGCCATCGCCCCGGGCAAGTACCGCGGCGGCCAGGGCTACACGATGATCGTGGCGACCAAGGATTCCGAACAGTGGGGCTTCATGACCACCACCCAGGGCGCGAAGATTCCGCCGATCCAGGGTCTGTTCGGCGGCTACGCCTGCGGCTGCTATCCACTGTCGAAGGTGAAGGGTGTGGATGTGTATGACGTCCTGCTCAACGAGCCGGAGAAGTTCAAGCACTCGATCGAGGAAATCATGAACGAGCGCCCGTTCGAAGGTGCCGCCTACACGACCCATCACATGGGCATGGGCTTCGAAATTTCGAAGCGCGGCGAGCTGTTCATGATTTCGCAGGGTGCCGGCGCCGGTTACGGCGATCTGCTGGAGCGCGACCCTGCCGGGGTCATCCGCGACATCGAGGAAGGCCTGATCTCGCCGGGCGTTGCAGAACGCCTGTACAAGGTGAAGTTCGACCCGGTGACGCTGGCCATCAACCAGGAGGCGACCGACGCCGCGCGCGATGCCGAACGCAAGGCGCGGATCGCCCGCAGCGTGCCGTACGCCGAATTCGTCAAGAGCTGGAACAAGCCGACGCCGCCGACGCATCTGCAGTACTTCGGCTGCTGGGGCGACGACATCAGCAAGCTCTACATGGGCAGCGCCGACAAGTTCCGCGACGCCAACACGCCGCGCCCCAACTACATGACCCACCCGAAGGACGTGCGGATCGCCGAACTGGAAGCCCGTCTGGCTGCGCTGGGTGCGATGGGGAGCGACAAGCAATGAGTCAGCGCCTCGCCGACATCCTGCCCGGTCAGCAAGGCGGCAGCGGCCTCAAGGTCTGGTTGAAGTCCTCCGCCTACACCCGGCGGCTGCTGCTGGGCCAAGGCGGCGATCCCTGGCTCAGCGGTGCCCAGTATCTGGCGTACTTCTCGCAGGCCCAGGGGCTGCTGCGGCCCGACGTGGCCGTGGTGGAGGTCGGCGAGCTGTTCGATTCGTGGCTGGTGCGTCACCCGGAAGTGCGCGCAGAACTCGGGTCGAAGAAGCGGCTTTCCTTTCCGCTGCGCAAGCTGCTGGAGCAGGACGAGCCGCGCCTGCTGCTGGCCGAAATCGTCGAGGCGGTCATCGCCCATCTGCGCGGTCAGACGCCGCTGGTGCTGGCGATGCCCTCGCCCAAGCACTGGCTGTTTCACGCCAACGAGCTGGCGGGCCGAACCGACATCGAACTGGATCCGGACGGCATCGAGGATGCGGCCATGTACATGGCGGATCTGATCCGTTCGGTGTCCGCCCACCCGGTCGGCGGCATCCTGCTGGAGGAACATCCGGACGACGCCCGCATGGGCGACACCGACGTCGAACGCTATCGTCCGCTGATCAATGTCGCGAAGCACTATCGCTGGTCCATCGCGCTGCGCCCGCAGGGCGATCACTTGCTGCCCTCGCCTGCGCTGGCCGATTTCGATGTCGTGATTTCGCCGAGCCTGCGCGTGGCGGCACCGTCGTCGACCGGCGTCGATGTCAGTCAGGCGCTGTGGAGCGGTACGGCGCTGCCGGTGCTCGAAGCCGGTCAGTTCTGCTTCGCCGACATTCCGGAAAGTCAGACACCCGAATCCGTCCTCGAATCGCTGGCCGCGCTGCGCGCATCGATCGGCGGCTGATCAACGAGGGGCACCCGTCCGGGATGCCTCCGACCACCGCGCATCAAGCCCGCAGGCCTTACCGGCCTGCGCGGTCGCGGTGCCTTACCACAGGCGACCGCGAATGCACGCCCGCCTGCGCCGGATACTGACCGGCGCAGGCAGGGCTTTTCACCTGTCCCGCTCCCGCATGCTTCAGGGCTGATCCAGGCTGCCCATCGCACGCGGCCAGGTCACCACACCCCAGGGCAGCTTCTTGTCCTCGATCCGGGCGGTGACTTCGAGCTTTTCAGCGTCGACCACCACAAGCTGATTCGAGCGGCCGCACGCCACCAGGATCTGCTTTTCGTCCGGCGTGAAAGTGAAGTGCCAGCAGCGTTCGGCGGCGAGCGGCACATCCTTGATCTTGGCGAAGGTTTTCGCGTCGAACACTTCGAGCGCCTGGGCGCGCGCGGTGGCCACATACAGCCGCTCGCCCTTGCGGTCGAAGGCCACGCCATACGGCGTCTGACCGGTCGCAACCGTCTTGATCGGCGTGAGCTTGTCGTCCAACACCAGGAAGTTGTTGCCGAACTCCAGCGTGGCGATGTAGGTCTTGCCATCCGGCGACAGCTTGATGCCCCGCGGGCGGGCACCGTACTTTTCGACATCGACCTTCTTCACCAGCTTGCCCGACTTGATGTCGTGCAGCGTCAGCGTGTTGTCCGCTTCGTTGGTGACCACCAGGCTCTTGCCGTCGGGCGAAAACTCGATGCCTTCCGTCTCCGGGCCGCCGACGATGTTGCGCACCACCTTGCCGGCCTTCAGATCGACCACGGCGACCTGTGCCGGCTCCTTGTCGTCGTCGTCGTCATGGCCGTGGCCACCTTCCTTGCCACCGTCCTTCTTTTCTTCCTTCTTTTCCGCACCCGGCTTGGGCGGGGGGCCGAGCTTGGAGGTCGGTTCGAAGGACACGAATGCCATGTCGCCGCGCACGCGCACGAATTCCGGGTTCTTGCCGATCTTGACGCGCTTGAGAATCTTGCCGCTGGCCGTATCGATCAGCGCAACGTCACCGGTTTCACGCACCGCAACCACCAGCGTCTTGCCGTCGTCGGTGACACCGAGGCCGCGCGGCACCTTGCCGCCGACCGCGTATTCGCCGGTCACCTGCATCTTGGCCAGATCGATGATCGAAATGCCGCCTTCCTGATTGCTCACGTAGGCCGTGCCCTGTGCCTGCGCCAGACCGGCACCGGCAAACAACGAAAAAAGTGCGGCAGACCACAGGCTGCGCGCTGCGAACATCGGGGGGGTCATCGATTTCATGGGGTTTCCTCCTTGATTCTTTCTTATTGGACTGCCGTCGGCCACATCGAACCCCAACGCGCGTGCCAGGTGCAGGGACGACGTGATCGAAGCGCTGCAGTATAGAGACCGTCGAGCGGCCTTCGGTTCAGGAAATCCGCCAATCGGGGGCGGCGGGCGACGCGGATGCGACGCCGCCGAGCGGGAAAACCTCCCGCTACGGTGTCGCACCGCCACCCCGCGTTACAAGGGAAATCGTCCCGGTACACCCAGGGCCGGGCGAGGGCGAACAGCGCTTGCCGCACGTCTGCCGTGGGCCTGCGCACCATGGCCGGCCGCTGCAGCCGGTACAATCATCGGTTTTCCGTATTCCGGGCCCGCACATCATGGAAGCAGAACGTCTCAACGCCATCGCCAATCATCTGACCGACCTGCAGTCGCGGGCCGGCGAACTGCGGAGGTATCTTTGACTTCGATGCCAAGGCATCGCGGCTCGAAGAGGTAGAACGCGCGCTGGAAGATCCGGGCATCTGGAGCGACACCGCGCGCGCGCAGGAACTGGGCAAGGAAAAGCACACGCTTGAGGGGGTCGTGCGCGCCATCGAATCGATTGACGCGCGGCTCGCCGACGCCAGCGAACTGTTCGAACTGGCCCGCGAGGAAGCCGACGAAGACACCGTGGTGGCGATCGAAGCCGACAAGGCGAAGGTCGAAGCCGACGTGGCCGGACTCGAATTCCGCCGCATGTTCAACAACCCGCAGGACCCGAATCCCTGCTTCCTGGAAATCCAGGCCGGCGCCGGCGGCACCGAGGCGCAGGACTGGGCATCGATGCTGCTTCGTATGTACGTGAAGTACTGCGAACGCAAGGGCTTCGACGTCGAGGTGATGGAAGAATCGGAAGGCGACGTGGCCGGCATCAAGAGCGCCACCATCAAGGTGACCGCCGAATACGCCTACGGCACGCTGCGCACCGAAACCGGCATCCACCGGCTGGTGCGCAAGAGCCCGTTCGATTCCGGCGCGCGCCGGCACACCAGTTTTTCCAGCGTGTTCGTCTATCCAGAAGCGGACGACTCGATCGAGATCGAAATCAATCCGGCCGATCTGCGGGTCGATACCTTCCGCGCGTCGGGCGCCGGCGGCCAGCACATCAACAAGACCGACTCGGCGATCCGCATCACGCACCTGCCGTCCGGCATCGTCGTGCAGTGCCAGAGCGACCGCAGCCAGCACCGCAACCGCGCCGAGGCGATGGCCATGCTGAAGTCGCGCCTGTATGAAGCCGAACTGCGCAAGCGGCAGAGCGAGCAGCAGGCGCTGGAAGATTCCAAGACCGACATCGGCTGGGGTCACCAGATCCGCTCCTACGTACTCGACCAGAGCCGCATCAAGGATCTGCGCACCAATTACGAAGTGGGCAACACGCAGGGCGTGCTCGACGGCGACCTCGACGGCTTCATCCAGGCCAGCCTGAAGCAGGGCGTGTGAAGTTGCTGAAGTTCCTGCTGTGGGGGGTGCCGCTGTCGCTGCTGCTTGCGCTGGCCGCCGTGATCGGTGCAGTGTCGCTGATGCTCGATGCCAATCCGGCACTGCCCGAGCCACCAGTCGTGGCGCCGGCCGCCGCCGAAAAGCTGCTGCAGCAGCTGGCGCTGAACGACCCGCGCCGCCTGCGTACCGGCCAGCGCAGTGAAATCCGGCTCGGAACGGCCGACCTGAAGCTGCTGGCGCAGGAAGCGGGACGCCGGCTGCCGGCGACCCGCCTCGATCTGCAGCCGGATGCCGGCGGGATGAACATCGCCGCCAGCGTCGAACTGCCGGCCGCATCACGCTGGGTCAATGTGCAGGCGCGCGTGGCGGTGTCCGATACCGGCCAGCCTGAACTCGACACCCTGCGTGTCGGCCAGCTCACCGTGCCCGACTTCATCGCGCAGCCGCTGGTGCGCCGCGCCGTGCCGAAGGCGCTCGAAATGGCCGGTGTCGGCGTCGATCCGCAGCGTTTCATCGATCTGCTCGACCGGGTGCAGATCAGCCCGGCGGGCATCGCGCTGAACTACGTCTGGTCGACCGAACTGTGGAAGGAAGGCGTGCAGTCGATGCTGCCGGCCGGCGAAGCCCAACGGCTCGGCTTCTATCACGAGGCGCTGGTGAAGGTCGTGGTAAGCATGCGCAAGGACGGCGACAGCGACCTGCTGCGCGCCATGCAGGCGCTGTTCGCGCTGGCCGAACAGCGCTCCGGCGAGGGCGACGCACAGGCGGAACAGCGGTCCGCCGTGCTCGCGCTGGCCCTGTTCGTCAATGGCCGCCATCCGCGGGATCTGGTGCCGCAGGCCGCCGAATGGTTGCGCGTGCCGCGGCTGAGCCTGACCCTGCGTGGGCGGGAGGATCTGTCGCAGCATTATCTCGGGTCCGCGCTGCTTGCCCTGCACGCGGGTGCCGCGTGGGCCGATGCCATCGGCCTGTCGAAAGAGGTGAGCGATGCGCGCATCGGCAGCGGCTTTTCCTTCACCGATCTGCTGGCCGACCGTGCCGGCGCCCTGCTGGGCGAACAGATTGCCGCGGGCCGCGGCAACATCGCGCAGCGCTTTGCGGCCGGTCTGCCGGTCGACGAGGTGCTGCCGCCGCTCGACGGCCTGCCCGAATTCATGCCGGAGGACGAGTTTCTCCGGCGCTTCGGTGGCGTCGATGCGCCTGCCTATCAGGCCGTGATCGACGACATCGAGGCACGCCTCGCGAGACTGGAGCTGTACCGGTGAGCGCGGGCGAATTCCGGATGGATCCCGCGGTGGACTTCGCCGATTTTCTCTCGCCCGGCGTCAGCCCCGGCGACCTGCCCGAACTTGACCGGCTGGCGCGCGCGCGGCCCCTGCTGTCCGCCTTCACCACGCTGTTCCACGGCTCGGAAGCTGAGGTGCTGCTGCGCGTGCTGGTGCTGGGCGAAATCGGCCGCACCGCCGACGCGCCGCGCTGGTCGCCCGAGGCGCTGCGCGCACGCTTCGCCTTCATCGACCCGGTCAAGCTCGAAACCGTGCTGCGCCGCCTGCGCGATCACGCGTTGCTGCGCGTCGCGGACAGCCAGTATCAGTTGTCCGACATCGGCCGCAACGCATGCGCCGCGCTGGCCATGCTGCTCGAACTGTCCGGCGACGAAGATGTGGAGCTGGGCTTCCTGACCGCACAGATCGCCGGCCTGCAGGCGGTCGACGGCGACACCGGCGACGCGCTGCAGCACCTGCTGGGCAAGCTGAACGATCTCACGCTGCACTTCGAGGACGCGATCGCCTCCGGGTCGGAGTTCCGCATCATCGCCGCGCGCCGCCGTCTGGACGCCAACGGCCGCTGGCTGGAACGGGGCACCGCGCTGCTGCGCGACCTGCTCGCCGATGACGATCTGCCGTTCGAACGCGCCCGGCTGGCGCAGCGCATCGGTCTGGCGCAGTCACGCCTGGCCCGGGTCGACGCGTCGTTCCAGCGCGCGCTGAACAAGATCGAGTCGCAGCGCGTGACGCTGGGCGGCTCGGGCATTTCGTCGTCGGACGTCGCGGGCTGGCTGCGCCGGCTCGACAGCGCCGCACTCGCCGCGCTGGCCGCCGACGCACTCGCGCCCTGCCCCGACCTCACCCTGCTGGCCGGCGACCACGAACTGCTGGACCGCGCCGAACCGACCTTGTCCGCCGAGCCGGTCAGCGAAGCCGATACGGCGCTGCCGGCACCCGACGACGCACCCGTCGCCGCGGCACCGCCCGCCGAAGACCTGCACCTGCTCGAACGTTTCGCCCATCGACTCGGCGCGCTGCCCGGCCCGGCGGCGCTGGCCGAGGTGATCCCCGGCAGCGGCTTCGCGCAGGCGTCCTACCGCATGTCACTGCTCGCGCTGCTGCGCGACGCCGGTGCCGGCGGCGACCCGGCGGTCGAAGCCGGTGAAGGCCCGGTCGCCGATTTCCTGCGCCTGGCCATCGATGTGCGTTTCACCGAAGACCTGCAGCCGCTGGCCGATGACGACATCGCCGCGATCACGGTCGGCGAAGTGCTGCCGCGGAGCGCGTCGTGAAGTGTCTGCGCGCCGGGTGGTTGCAGCCAAAACGGAACGCGGCGGCCTTGCCGCGTGTTTCATCCGCACTGACCGGATCGTCCCGTGTTCATTCGCGTTCATTCGCGGCACGTCCCTTGAGCTGACCGACATGGAAACAGAACTTCGCACCCTGACCGCGCGCCTGCTGGCGCACCGCTCGATGCCGCGCACCGACCGGCTGGCGCGCCGCGCCCTGGTCGATGACGGCTTCCGCCACGCGCTGGACCAGCGGCTCGCCGCGGTCGGCCTGCAGCTGTTCGACAATCCCTATGCCGCGCACATCGCCGTCGGCATCGCCGACGACATGCGCGAGCCGGTGTTCGGCCAGACACGCGAATACGCCGCCAGCAATGTCGGGCTGATGCGTGATGAACTGGCCTGGCTGATGGTGATCTGGTCGCTGATCGTACTGCCCAAGCGCGAACGCCAGGTCAGCCGGCGCGCACTGAACGACGAGGGGCAGGACGACATGTTCGGCGCCGAACAGCCGGTCGAGCACGGCGATGCGGTATCGGGCGCACTCACCGAAGCGTCGCTGGTGGCCGACTTCGGTGCCCGGCTCGGTGGCATCACGAAGCTCAGATTCACCCTCGGCAAGCTGTCACGTCTCGGATTCATCGAGCGACGCAACGGTCTGGTGTTCGAAGGCCCGCTGCTCGACGTGCTGCTCGACTACCGCATCCTGGCCGACCGCGTCATCCACGGCACGCTGGCCGACGTGCTCACCGGCGCCGGCCACGCCATGCCCGAAGCGAATGCCTTCGAACTGGCCGCCGCGGCGGACGACGACGAGGCCGAAGCATGACGCGCCCGTCCCTGGCCTGCGCGCGCCCTGCCCGCGATACGGACTGCAATCATCGGCAGGCGACTGATCACTCGCACGCTCTCTGCCGCCGCCCGCTCCCGCTCCCTTCTCACGCACGCTGACGAGCCACCCATGTTCCACATCAAGCAACTCGAACTGGTGCATTGGGATTTCTGGCGGCGCTTCACGCTGCCGCTCGATGCACAGATCATCACCATCGTCGGGCCGAATGGCTCGGGCAAGACCACGCTGCTCGATGCGCTGCGCACGCTGTTCGCGCTGCGCTGTTCCGGCAAGCGCGACTTCCGCCGCTACGTGCGGCGCGGCGATCACGACTACGCATGGATACGCGCCGTGGTGGCCAACGTGGCCAGCGGCACCGGCAAGCGGCCGTTCTTTCCGTGCATCCACGATGAAGTGACGCTGGCCTGCCGCATCAAGCGCGCCGGCGGCGACTGGACGCGCGACTACGCCATCCTCGACGGCAATGTCGCGATCGAAACGCTGGAATCCGGCGGCGAGTGGACCGGCCTGCGCGACTACCAGAACCGCCTCGCCTGGGGCGGGCTGACGCCGGCCATCGCCAAGGTGCTGTCGCTGGAACAGGGCGACACCGACAAGCTGTGCGAATACTCGCCGCGCGCCCTGCTCGACCTGGTGTTCGACGTGTTCGGCGACAAGGAGGTGCTGGACAACTACCAGGCCGCACGCGAGGAACAGAAAGGTGCCGAACGCGAACTCGAAGGCATCGGCCTCGACCTCGAACGTTTGCGCGCACAGGCCGAAGCCAAGCGCCTCGAAGCCGACAACTACCGGCAATGGAAGCAGCACGCCGACGAGGTGCTGGCACTGGAGACCGAAATCGTGCCGCGGCTCGAAGTCGCCGAACTGACGCGCGACATGTCGAACGAGCGCGGCGACCTCGCCCGCCTGCGCGACGACCTGCGCTGGCTCGGCCGCGAACAGGCCACGCTTTCGGACCGACTTGTCGCCGTGACCGCCGAACGCGAAGCGGCTGTCGCGGCACTGGCCGAGGTGCGCGCCGACGCGCAGCAGGCGGAAGCCCGCCAGCTGGCGGCGCACGATGCGCTGCGCGATGTCGAGCGGCTGCTCGACGAAGAACGCAAGCTGCGCGAGCGGGTGGCCAGCGAACACGGCGCCGACGCGCTGACGCTGGAAGCGGAGCACGCTGCGGCCGAAGCACTGGCAACGAAGCTGGCGGGCGACGAGCGCATGCTGGTGGCGCAGTTCGAAGACAAGGCCGAACAGCTGCGCGCCGCACAGGAACGACGCGGCGCGCCGGGCGATGCCGAGGTAAGCGCCTTCCGGGCGAAGCTGGATGAAGCCGGCATCGCGCACTGCGTGCTGTCCGACGTGGTCGAGGTGACTGACGTCGCCTGGCAGGCCGCGCTGGAAGCCGTGCTGCGACCGTACCGTCACCTCGTGCTGCTGGAACGCGAAGACGACCGTCACGCGGCCTGGGCGCTGGGCGAACAGGCGCGCTTTCGCCACTTCATCGTCGCCGAACGCGAAACCGCGGCCGCACGGCGTGCCGGCTCGCTGGCCGAAGTGGTGCGCTTCGCCGCCGCGGTGCCGCGCTGGCTCGCCGACCTGCTGGGCCGCATGCAGCGCGTGGACAGCGCCGATGCCGCGCGTCACCTGCCGCGCGATACCGAATGGATCACCCGCGACGGCTATCACCGCGAGCGCCGCGGTGCGCGCCACCTCGGCCGCCCGGCCGAATTCCACTTCGGCGAACTGGCCCGGCAGGCGCGCATCGAGCAATTGGGCCGCGACATCGCCGCACTCGATGCCGCGCGCCGCGCGCTGAGCCCGGAGCTGGACCAGGCGCGCGAACAGGTGAGCGCGCTGCGCGCCCGCCTGCTCGGCCTGCAATCGGCCAGCCTGCTGGCCTTGCGCAGCAACGAATTTGCGCAGGCCCGGGCGGCACTGCCCGGTGCGCGTTCGACCAACGACCAGACCCTCACCGCGCGCGATGCCGCCCTGCGCGAGGTCGAGCGCCTGCGCGAAAACCTGACCGGCATCGACACCGAAATCGATCGTCGTCGGCGCGAGCTGAATGCGGTGGGTACGCGCCTGCGCGATCTGACGCAGCAACTGACGCCGCGTCGCACCGAACAGGCGCAGCGACTGGTGGCGCTGCGCGCCCGCCGGCGCGGCATGCCGGCGCACTGGCTCGACCCGCGCGAACTGGCCCAGCTGACCGAACGCTACGGCGACGCGCGCGCCGCGCGGCGCGAACTGGGTCGGCTGCGTGACCTGCTGGCGTCCGGCGACTGGGTCACCGACCCGTCGGCGCTGACGCTGCGCGACCGACTGAAGGATGATCTTGCACGGCGCGAGCAGGACTACGCCAGCCGCCAGGGTTACTGCGCCACCGCCCGCCGTCACACCGACGACGCACGCGCCGCCTACATCGCCAAACTGCGCGCCACCGTGCGTCAGTACGGCAAGAACCTGCGTGCGCTGGGCGAACTGGCCAACGTCGGCGTGGATTGCAGCGCACCGCCGCTGGACAACGACGATCTGGCGCTTGCCCAGGCCGGACTGGACGTGAGTTTCGACTTCGACCGCAAGGGCGCGGTCGGCCTGAATGACGGCGAAGCATCCGGCGGCCAGCAGGTGATGAAGTCGCTGATCCTGCTGATCGCGCTGCTGATGGACGACACCCGCCCTGGCGGCTTCGTGTTCATCGACGAGCCGTTCGCCCACCTGGACGTCGCCAACATCGACCGCGTCGGCCGCTTCCTCGGCGCCACCCGCGCGCAATACCTCATCACCACCCCGGTGACGCACAACGCCAACGTGTTCGCACCCTCGCAGCTGACACTGATCACCAGCAAGAAGTCACCCACCGAAAGCTGGGCACCGCCGATCGGCATCCTGAAGCGCGCGAAGTAGCGCCTGGGGGATCAGAATCTTCAGGTCAGGACGCTGTGGAAGCGGCCTGTGGGCAGCATCACCTGTGGGAGCGGCGATCCACTGCCGGCCCTGCATGGCCGGCCGGC
>NZ_JBHYCQ010000005.1:0-352292 GCF_051861465.1 Methyloversatilis sp.
AGTAGGAGACGATGCAAAACCAAGGCAACCAGACGTTACGTCGCAGTGCGCTGCGAACAGGCGTCGCAGGCGCAATCACCCTCGCGATCGGATTGGGCGCGAGCCCGGCCTTCGCGAAGGAGCTTCCCGCAGGCTTCGTGATCAACAAGGAAAACTACGACAGCATCAAGAACGACACCTTCGAGAACAAGACCATCGCCAGCATGGTCCCGGAGAAGCTCGAGTGGATGATCAAGAACTACAACACGACCATCAAGCTCGCGAACTCGAAGAAGATCGAGATGGATCCGAAGTACGTTGAATGGTCGAAGAAGAACATCAACAACGTCAAGTTCAACCCGGCTGACCGTACGGTGTCGGGATGGGAAGCCGGCATGCTGTTCCCGCCGGAAACCATCAAGATGGACGACCCGCATGCCGGCGACAAGGTGATCTGGAACCTGCGTGCCGCCACCTACGGCGCCACGATGGACCTGCGCGACATCGCCTGGGCCTTCCTGGATGCGAAGAAGGGTTACGAGCGGGTGCAGGCCTTCCAGTCGCGTCGTTACTACATGGAAGGGCGTCTTGACGGCGGCCCGGTCACCGTGGGCAAGGGCGACATTTCGCAGAAGACCTACTTCGTGGCGACCTACCCGCAGGACATCCGCGGTCTGGGCCTGTTCTCGGTTCGCTACAACCAGGCTGACTCGAAGGTGCCGGATGACTCCTACGCCTACCTGAAGTCGGTGCGTCGCGTGCGTCGCCTGTCGGGCGGCGCGTGGATGGACCCGATCGGTGGTACCGACCAGCTGTATGACGACTGGGACATCTGGGATGCCGCCCCGACCAAGTATGTGTCGAACAAGCTGATCGAGAAGCGCTGGGTGCTGGCCATCGCACACAGCCCGGAAATCAGCGTGGACGTGAAGCAGCCCTACACCGAGCCGGCCAAGCGCTTCCCGCGCATCGGCATCGACATTCCGCCGCACTTCAACCCGGCGCCGGACATCGGCTGGGAGCCGCGTGAAGTCTATGTCGTTGAAGGCATCCCGCCCCCGGAACACCCCTACAGCAAGAAGGTGGTGTACATGGAAGTCGATTTCCCGCGCCCGTATCTGGGCTACGCGGAAGACCGCAAGGGCGAGTTCTGGAAGATGTTCATCTTCCAGAACCGGCCTGACATCGGCGATGACGGCTACAAGGCGGTCATGCCCGTGATCGGACACATCATCGACGTCAAGCGTGGTCATGCCACCAACTGGTCGTCGAACATGAAGTCCAATCCGGCCGGCGTCAAGGAAACCGACGTGTCGCTCAACGTGCTGGAAGAAGTCGCAACCGGCAAGTAAGTTCTTTTGCAAGTATTGCTGGTACCTCCTCCCGGCATGTTCGCCCGCCCCCGCATTCAGCGGGGTCGGGCTTTTTTCTCATGTCCGGCGGAGATCAAGACGTGAGCAGGAACCCACGTTTGCGTGATTTCACGGTCACAAGGTTCAACAATGAAGGTATTCACGCCCTCTGATTACGAATGGAAGGGTACCCGGCTTGCCCTGTTCATCGAACGTCATGGATATGGAACGCTGGATCAATTGCAGGAAGATGCAGAACGCGATCCCGCCACGTTCTGGGATCGGGTGTTGCAGGACATCGGGCTGGAATGGCTGGTCCCGTATCGGCAGACGCTCGATCTGTCGGGTGGAATCATGTGGCCGGACTGGTTCGTCGGCGGCCGACTGGATCTGGTCGACAATCTCGTCGGCAAGCATGCGAGGCGACGCAGCGAAAAGATCGCGATCCGTTGGGAAGGTGATGCGGGAGAATGCCGCAGCCTGAGTTACGGTGATCTTGCCGATGAAGTGGCCCGTGTTGCGTCCGGACTGCTTGCCATCGGCATGCGCGCGGGCGACCGCCTTGCAATCTACCTTCCTATGATTCCGGAAGCTGCAGTGGTCATGCTTGCTGCAGCCAGCATAGGGGTCGTGTCGGTCCCGCTTTTTTCAGGCCTTTCGTCCGATGCCGTAGCCAGATGTCTGGTGGATGCGGGGGCTACGGCGCTGATCTGTGCGAACAGCCATGACCGGCGCGGCCAGCCGGTACGCATGCTCTCCGATGCGTTGAGCGCTGCGTCTCAATGCACGTCGATCCGCCATGTCATCGTGGTGGAACGGAAGTCGTCGCCCGCCGCACTTCGATGCGACCAGGAGGCCCTCGACTTTGACGTACTTGGCTACGAAACACTGAAGTCGCTCCCGCCCCACGCTGCGGGTGCGCAGAGCTTTCCACCTGATCAGACCCTGCTGCTGATCTACACCTCGGGCACGGCAGGACAACCGCGGGCTGTCATTCATACCCACGCCGGATTTCCGGTCAAGGCAGCGCAGGATCTCGCGATGGCGTTTGATCTGAAGGCCGACGACACCCTGATGTGGGTGACCGACATGGGCTGGCTGATGGGGCCGTGGATGGTGTTCGGCGGCCTGATGCTGGGCAGCACCATCGTGTTGTGCGAAGCGCCCCCTGACCATCCCGATCCCGGTCGGCTTTGGCGCGTCGTCAAGGCTCACGGTGTGACGCACCTTGGTTTTTCGCCCAGTCTCGTGCGCAGTCTCATGGGCAGTCACGACGCGGTACCTCCGCCCGGCATGCTCGATACGCTGAAGGTATTCGGTTCGACCGGCGAGGCATGGAATGAAACGCCCTGGCTGTGGTTGTTCGAAACCGTCGGTAAGCGCAGGCGGCCCATCATCAACTATTCAGGCGGGACGGAAGTCGGCGGCGGAATACTGACCTGCTTCCCGGGCTTGCCCCAGGTGGCATGCGGGTTCAATGGCCCGGTGCCCGGCATGGCGGCAGACATTGTCGATGCCGCGGGGCGGCCGGTCCGCGGGAGTGTCGGCGAACTGATTGTTCGACAGCCATGGCCCGGCATGGCGCGCGGTTTCTGGAAGGACTGTGCGCGCTACGAGGAAACCTATTGGTCGCGCCTCCCGGATGCCTGGCTGCATGGCGATTGGGCCAGCATGGACAGCGATGGCTACTGGTTCGTGCATGGTCGCAGCGATGACACGATCCGCGTGGCCGGCAAGCGACTCGGCCCGATCGAGTTCGAATCGGCGCTCGTGTCGCACCCGCTGGTCGCCGAAGCGGTTGCGGTGGGCGTTCCCGACGCCGTGAAGGGGGAAGCCGTTGTGTGCTTCGTCCGCCTGCATGACGCGCGTACCGATTCCGATACGGGCTGGAGTGTATGGGAGTCCGAACTGTCCGATCACGTGGCACGTTTGCTGGGAAAACCTTTTCGTCCGGCACGTATACATGTCCTCGGACAGATTCCGAAAATGCGCAACGGCAAGGTGCTGCGCAGGGTGCTTCGCAGTGCCTACATCGGGCGACCCATCGGCGACCTTTCCTGCATGGAAGATCCACGGTCCATTGACGAAGTGCTCAGCCTGCGCAACGTGTGGGCTTGACTGTCCGAATTTGGTGCGTCCTAATATCGAACACATGGAAGCATCGTGCGACACCGTCGTCGATGCGCGGGAAATCCACTTTGTGACCTCGATTTTCGATGCGGGGCCTCGAACGTGCGCCGGGATGTTGCGGAAAGCAGCACCGAGCGGCGCATTTCCCGTGACATGGTTTGGCGCAACCCTTTCAGGAGCGTGAATTGAAGTCAGCCCAGGATCCTATTGTCATCGTTGCGGCTCGCCGCACCCCACTGGGCGGCTTCCTGGGTGAATTGTCGTCCCTCACCGCCCCGCAACTGGGTTCGATCGCGCTTGCTGCTGCGGTGCAGCAGGCGGGCATCGATGCGGCAGACATCGACGAGGCCTACATGGGCTGCGTACTGCCAGCGGGTCTGGGACAGGCGCCGGCCCGGCAGGCGGCCTTGGGTGCCGGTCTCCCGTATTCGTGCGCTTGCACGACGGTCAGCAAGGTGTGCGGATCAGGCATGAAGGCGGTGATGCTCGCACATGATTCGATCGTCGCCGGCTCCGCAGGCATCGTTGCTGCGGGCGGCATGGAATCGATGAGCAATGCGCCCTACCTGCTCGCGCGTGCGCGCGGCGGCTACAGGCTCGGTCATGATCGGGTCATCGACCACATGTTCTTCGACGGGCTTGAGGACGCATACAACGACCGTGGTTCGTTGATGGGTGTCTTCGCCGAACAATGTGCCGAAGAATACGGTTTCTCCCGAGCGGACCAGGATGCGTGGGCGCTGCGCTCGCTGACGCGTTCGCGCGACGCTACCGCAACCGGCGCCTTCGACTGGGAAATCGCGCCGGTCTCGGTTGCCGGCAAAGGGCGCGGCGCTTCGCCGACCGTCATCTCGCGCGATGAGCAGCCGCAGTCGGCCAAGCCGGAAAAGATTCCTGCACTCAAGCCTGCGTTCAAAGCGGATGGAACTGTCACGGCCGCGAATTCGAGTTCGATCTCGGATGGTGCTGCCGTCGTGCTGATGATGCGCGCCTCGCGTGCGGCGGCCCTCGGTCTGACACCGCTTGCCCGTATCGTCGCCCACGCGTCCTACGCGGGTGAACCGCGCCGTTTCCCGATGGCTCCCGCGTTTTCGATCCGGAGTGCGGTCGAACGCAGTGGCTGGAAGATGGCGGATGTCGATCTTTTTGAAATCAACGAAGCATTTGCAGTGGTGACCCTCGCCGCGATCCGTGACCTCGGTCTGGATGCGGATCAGGTGAACCCCCACGGTGGTGCCTGCGCGATGGGGCACCCGATCGGCGCAACCGGAGCGCGCCTGATCGTGACCCTGCTTGGTGCACTGCGCCGTGCAGGCGGCCGTCGCGGTGTGGCAAGCTTGTGCATCGGTGGCGGTGAAGCCACGGCAGTGGCGCTTGAGTTGTGGCAGGAGTAAGCTTCACGTAAGTTTCGGATACACCAGCGATTTATCGCCCGCCACGGCGCGCGTATGGATCGCTTCAGTACTTCCGGCGAAATCGCTTTCGTCGGCGCAGCACGTTTAAATTCAGCCCGCGAGACGGTGTACCTCGAAGTACATCGCTACGCGGGTCCTGGAGGAGTCGGACCCGGTGCTTCGCAACGCAATGTTGTGGCGTACAGGGCATCCGTCTGCCTCCGTGCAAAAAAGGAGGTGGCCATGGATGTAAGGGACGACGATCAAAGCCAGATGTTTTCCCGCCCCGAGCGTGACCGGGACGTCATGAAACACTGGGAGCGTGTGCTCAACGGCGAGGAGTGCAGCTCCGATGCGCTGCGCCGGCTGATCGACGATTCCTGGCGCCGTTGTCTGAATGCGCATGTTGATCCCAGCAAGTACCAGGCGCCGCCCCCCCTGAGCGAAAATTCGCTCTATTCCCTGCAGCAGAAGCACGGTGATCTGCTCAGCGCCAGCACGCCTGTCATGGCGATGGCGCGTGATTTTCTGGCCGAAACAGGCACCATCATGGTGCTTACGGACCACAGCGGTACCATTCTCAGCCTCGAAGGCGACCATGCGACGCGTGAAGAAGGCGAAAGCATGAACATGACGCCCGGCGCAAGCTGGAGCGAAACAGCCTGTGGCACCAACGCAATCGGCACGGCAATCGCCGTGCGTCATCCGGTTCAGATCCACTCAGCCGAGCATTACTGCGCTGGCATCAAGCGCTGGACCTGCTCGTCGACCGTCATTCTTGATCCTTACGACAGTTCAGTGCTTGGCGCGATCGACGTGTCCGGACTGCACCAGACCTACAACCGTCACAGCCTCGCGCTGGTGGTGGCGACAGCCAGCAAGATCGAGGGACGTCTGGCCAAGCATGAAATGGGTATCCGTTTCCGTCTGCTTGAGCGCTGCATGCACCGACTGACGCATTCCAGTGGCGACGGTGTGGTGGTTTTCGATCGCCGCGGCAATCCGGTCAAGACCAACGAACGGGCCGAAGAAGCACTCAATCAACTCGCAGTGGGTCGTATCGGCTCGCGCAGGCTGGATATCGCTTCGATCTCGCTCGGCCATGCCACCGATGACGGCCTGCCTGCCGGACTGCAAGGGTGGATCGCCCCGGAATGGCTGGAACCCGTCTTCGACAACGGCCAGCGCATCGGTACCTTGCTGACCATTCCGATCTTCCGACCTCGAGCAGCGCACAGCAGCGCAGCGACGCTGGTGGCGGAAAGCGCGGCACAGGAACCGAGCAAACTTGACTGTGTTGTGGGCAAGGATCCGGCGCTGGTCGAATCGGTGGAGCGCGCACGTCAGCTGTCCAAATCAAATGTGCCGGTGCTGCTGCTCGGCGAAACCTGGGTCGGCAAGGAAGTCTTTGCCAAAGGTATTCACGATTGCGGCAGCGCGAAGTCGGCGCCGTTCGTCGTCGTCAATTGCGGTGGCCTGTCGCGCGAGTTGCTGGCGACTGAGCTGTTCGGCTATGCGGAAGGGTCTTTCACCGGTGCACGACGCGGCGGCATGATGGGCAAGATCGAAGCGGCAAACGGCGGCACGCTGTTTCTGGACGAATTGGGTGAAATGCCGCTCGACATGCAGCCGCACCTGCTGCGCGTGCTCGAAGAGGGCGAAATCTACCGGCTCGGCGAGAATGCGCCGCGCAAGGTCAAGTTCCGGCTCATCACCGCGACCAACCGCGACCTGCGCAAGGAAGTGACGGATGGGCGATTCCGCATGGATCTTTATTACCGCGTCGCCGTGACCAGCATCCGCATCCCGCCGCTGCGCGACCGTCTGAGCGACATCCCGGTGCTGTCGCGTGCGCTGCTCGAAAAGCTCGCGCTGCATCATGGTGTGCCGGCACCGCAACTCAGTGCGGCAGACCTCGGTGACCTGTCGTCCTACTCGTGGCCTGGCAATGTGCGTGAATTGCGCAATGTGCTGGAGTCCATGCTGCTGACCGGCGAACGCCCGCGCGCGATCATCCACACCGATGAACCGCAGGCTCGCGGCATTCGCCCGTTCGACATGCCGATGCACGGCGGAGATCAGCAGATGTTCGGCATCGGCGAAGTGCGTGATAGCCGGCGTCTTGAAGAGGCCGAGCGCGAAGCCATTTTGAGCGCGATCGACGGCAGTCATGGAAACATGGCGCTGGCCGCGCGCTCGCTCGGCATTGCCAAGAGCACGCTTTATCTGAAACTGAAGAAGTTCGGGCTGGATGCGCTGGTTGAACGTGCCCGCGAGGTTCACGCCAAAGGCCATTGATTCAACGAATTAAAAAAGGAGGCCGGCGTCCGTCGGCCTCCTTTTTTTTGCCCCGAAGTTTTTACATCACCTTGACTGCGCGGCCGATGTAAAGGATCGGACCGGTCGGACGATCGATCGGCGAGCCCTTTTCCGGCTCCAGCGTGATTTCGAACAGCTGGTTGTTTTCCAGTGGTGGCAGCTTGTCCAGTCTCACATCCAGCGTGCGGCCCGGCTGAACCAGCCCGAGCGAAACCGGGCCCGTCCACTTGTCTGCCTTGGTCCAGAACTGGAAAGCCTTGGCTGGAGGCACTTCGCCGCTGCCCAGCGGGATGAGTTTGAGCGACTGTTCGGTGCTTGCCTGGATCACCCAGCCCGGTGCCTTGTCGTCGGGCGCCACCAGCACGACCATGTAGCGCGGCGTGTCATCGCGTGGCGCACCGGCCAGGCCAGCAACCGCCAGTATCGTTGCGGCGGCAAATCCCGTTGCCGCAAGGGAGCGCCAGAAGGCCAGGTTGTCCCACAGACGGCTCCACGCCGAAGCCTCGACGGCAGGCTTCGTGCGCGCCACCGGTGCGATGCTGCGTTCGATGCGCGACCACAGCGCCGGGGGCAGTGCCTCCGGTTCGACCATGGCAGCCAGCGGAAGCAGGCGTTCCTCCCAATAGGCCACCGCGCGGGCGAGGGCGGGGTCGGTCGTCATCTGCCGGCTCACCTGCGCACGTTCATCATCATCCAGCACGCCGAGTACATAGAGGCCGGCGAGTTCATTGTTGTCCATGGGCTCATTCATGCCAGACACTCCTTCAGTGCCTGCAGACCGCGGCGTATCCAGGCCTTGACCGTACCCAGCGGCGTCTTCATCCGACTTGCGATTTCCGTATGCGTGCAACCGTCCAGATAAGCGAGCAGGATGCTTGAACGCTTTGCGTCATCAAGTTTTCCGAGACAGTCGTACAGCTGCCCGGATTCGGACGACAGCAACACCTGTTCGTATGGATCCGCGGCACTTGAGCCCGATTCATCTGCAAATACGGCCTCCTGCGTGGCCTCTACCGACACTTCTCGTGCATGGTTCCGGATGTGATTCAACGCGCCGTGGCGAACGATGCTGTAGATCCAGCCACGCGCTGAACCGCGGCTGGCGTCGAAGCTCGCGGCCTTTTCCCAGATCCGAACGAAGGCGTCGTGCAGGACATCCTCGGCAACGTCGCGCCGTCGCACGATGCGCAGTGCGACACCGAGCAGCCGGCCACCCTCCAGCTGGTATATGCGATGCAAGGCGCCGCGCTCGCCCTTTACGCATGCAGCGAGGGCGGCTTCGAAATCAAAGTCGTCCGTCAGTGAGCTCATCAAGTCATCCGGAGGAAGGGGCGAACCCGCCGAAGTATGTCAGCAAGCTCGCCGATCGTGCCAGGGTCCGTGCTTATTTGATTCGTGCGTCACCTTGCCCTTGGGCAACCCGCGGGACGGGCAGCCCGCGCACCACATGGCCGCGTTGTACCGCCTCGCCTGACGGCCAGTCAGGCGGCGTCGGTGCGCCTTGCCCTGCGACGCGCCGGCTGCACGCGTGATGTACGAGTCAAATGAGAACGCACCCTGGCGTCTGGTTTGTCTGTCTGTTACCCGAATCCGGGCAGGATGGATGCAGCACGATGGGTGTTCGCGCTGACATGTGTCACGTGAAATGTTGCAATGCGAAAAAGCACTTGCAAACATACGCGAGCGTCTGTAAAGTCCGCCCTCAGTGCAGAGCGGCCGATTTCCGATCGGCTTCCGGGTGATTCCGGTGCGTGCACAGCAAGTTATCGTCCCTGGCCTGTCTTTTTCTCCCGCCTGTTTGGTCATGCGTGGTTGATCGGTTAGTGCCGATAGATCGTCGGGATTTCGCCCGACCAACCCGCTCCCTCCGTTCTGCCCCGTGCAGCGCGGACGGTGGCCATCGTGTGGAAAAAAACTCATGGAATTCTCAGAACTCGGTCTCAACGAAAACCTTCTTGGCGCAATCGTCGAGGCCGGCTACCCCAATCCCACGGACGTTCAGCAGAAGGCAGTGCCTGCTGCGCTGGCCGGCCGTGACCTGATGGTGTCGTCGCAAACCGGCTCGGGCAAGACCGCCGCATTCATGTGGCCGGCGCTGAACCGCCTGATGCAGGAGTCTTCGGTCAAGGCGCGCGGTCCCCGCGTGCTGGTGCTGACCCCGACCCGCGAACTGGCGATCCAGGTGACCGAAGCCTGCCGCAAGTACGGCAAGGGCATGCGCTACGCCAAGGCAGTCAGCGTGGTAGGCGGTACATCCTATGTCATGCAGAACAAGCTGCTGGCCCAGCCGTACGAGGTGCTGGTCGCCACGCCCGGCCGCCTGATCGACCAGATGGACAGCGGCCGCATTGATTTCGGCCGCCTCGAAATGCTGGTGCTCGACGAAGCCGACCGCATGCTCGACATGGGTTTCATCGAAGATATCGAAGCGATCGTCGAGCGCCTGCCGCAGAATCGCCAGACGCTGCTGTTCTCGGCCACCTTCGAACCGCGTGTCTGCCGTCTGGCCGAGCGCCTGACGCGCGATGCACAGCGTATCGAAATCGTCGCCACCGCAGCACAGCACGAAAAGATCGAACAGCGCCTGCTGTTCGCCGACGGCATGGGCCACAAGCAGCGTCTGCTCGACCACCTGCTGCGCGGTGAAGACGTCGAACAGGCCATCGTGTTTACCGCGACCAAGCGCGATGCAGACCAGATCGCCGAAACGCTGGGCGAAAACGGTTTCCTCGCTGCTGCGCTGCATGGCGACATGCATCAGGGCGAACGCAACCGCACACTGGGTCATCTTCGTCGCGGTGCGCTGCGCGTACTGGTGGCGACCGATGTCGCTGCGCGCGGCATCGACGTGGCCGGTATCAGCCACGTGATCAATTTCGACCTGCCGAAGTCGGCGGAAGACTATGTGCACCGTATCGGCCGCACGGGTCGTGCCGGCCGCAGCGGCATCGCGGTCAGCCTGGCGTCCGGCGACGACGTGCGCCGCGTCAAGACGATCGAACGCTTCATCCGCCACGTGATCCCGGTGCACACCATTCCGGGCCTGGAGCCGCGCGTACAACCGCGCAGCACCGCACCGCGCAGTGCTCGTCCGGGCAGCTCGGCACGTCCGGGCGGCTGGGGTGCAAAGCCGGGTGGCGCACCGCGCCGCGAAGGCGGTTACCGTGGTGGCGCAGGTGGTGGCCGCACAGACCGGGCACGCCGCCCGGACTGATCGCTGAAGCAGCCTGGCGCGGGCGAAGGGGCATCGGGGAACCGGTGCCCCTTCGCTTTTTCATTTATTGCCGCGCAGGTGTAAAGTTCGCACCTTTTTCCGGGCGGCATGGGCTGCCGGAGGACCTTGACAATGAGTGCTTCTGAAGCGGCGCGAGCGCCCCAGGTTGGCGTGGTGATGGGGTCGAATTCCGACTGGGACACACTGCGTGCCGCAACGGCGTTGCTCGAGCAGTTCGGCGTGCCGTTCGAGGCGCGTGTCGTGTCGGCGCACCGCACGCCGGACCTGCTGTTCACCTATGCCGAGCAGGCGCGCGCGCGCGGCCTGCGCGCCATCATCGCCGGGGCCGGCGGCGCCGCGCATCTGCCGGGCATGCTGGCGGCGAAGACCACTGTGCCTGTACTGGGGGTGCCGGTGCAATCGAAGGCACTCAACGGCATGGATTCGCTGCTGTCGATCGTACAGATGCCGAAAGGCGTTCCGGTCGCCACCTTCGCCATCGGCGAAGCGGGCGCGGCCAATGCGGCGCTGTTTGCGATTGCCTTGCTGGCGGGCGAAGATGCAGCGCTTGCCCGGGCACTCGATGCATTCCGCGCGCGGCAGACCCAGACCGTGCTCGACATGAAGCTTGACGGCTGAGCACGCGTTTCGGTGCTGCAGGCAGGCATCGGCAACCTGTCTTGCGGACGTCGTATGGGTTCTCGTTGTGCAGGTTCTTGTATTCGTTGAATTTCATTCCACTTCGGGCAATGCACCGCCAGGTATGGGCGATGCCGGTACGAAGCGCTTTCATCGGAGTCGCAACACATGATTCTTCCTCCCGCGACACTGGGCATGCTGGGAGGCGGTCAGCTTGGCCGCTTCTTCGTACTGGCCGCTCATGAGATGGGTTATCGGGTGATCGTGCTCGATCCGGACCGGAACAGTCCAGCCGGGCGGGCGGCCGATGAACACCTGTGTGCCGCCTACGACGACGCGGATGCGCTGGAGCGACTGGCGCAAGGCTGTGCGGCGGTGACCACCGAATTCGAGAACGTGCCGGCAGACACGCTGGACCATCTCGCCAAATTCATCCCGACCCGTCCTAACGCCGAGTGCGTGGCTGTGGCGCAGAATCGCATCGCCGAAAAAACTTTCCTGTCGGATCGCGGTTTCGCGGTCGGGCCGTTCGCCGCGGTCACCAGCGCTGTGCAGATCGAGTCGGTCGATCCGGCGCTGTTCCCGGCGGTGCTGAAGGTGGCGCGCTTCGGTTACGACGGCAAGGGGCAGGCGCGGGTGGCCAACGTGGCGGAAGCCAAGGCTGCGTTCGAAAGTTTCCGCGGCGAAGCCTGCGTGCTGGAAAAGATGCTGACGCTCGACATGGAAGTGTCCTGCGTGCTGGCCCGCGATTCGGCCGGCCGAGTCGAACCTTTTCCGATCGCCGAGAACAGCCATCGCAACGGCATCCTGGACGTGAGCATCGCGCCGGCGCGCATCAGCGGCGCGCTGGCCGCCGAAGCGACTGAAATGGCGATCGGCATTGCCGCCGAACTGGGTTACGTCGGGGTACTCGGCGTCGAATTCTTCATTTCGGAAGGCCGGCTGCTGGTCAACGAAATGGCACCGCGACCGCACAACAGCGGTCACTACACGATCGATGCGTGCGTCACCAGCCAGTTCGAGCAGCAGGTGCGCATCCTGTGCGGCCTGCCGCTGGGCGACGCGCGACAGCATTCGCGTGCGGTGATGGTCAATCTCCTGGGTGACCTGTGGTACGAGCGTGATCCGCACCATGCGCACGAGCCTGGATGGTCGCGCCTGCTGCGCGTCCCCGGATTGAAGCTGCATCTGTATCGCAAGCACCACGCGCGCCATGGTCGCAAGATGGGGCACTTCACGGTGCTCGGCGAGTCCGGCGAGCCCGTCATCGATCTGGCGATGAACGCACGTTCAGCGCTCGGCATCGAGGATTGAGCCGCGTGGTGGCGGGCAATGCGGATATCGACGCGGCGGCCCGATCGCTGCGGGCCGGCGAGCTCGTCGCGTTTCCGACCGAAACCGTATATGGCCTGGGCGCCGATGCACTGAACCCCGATGCCGTGCGCCGGATCTTCTCCGCGAAGGGCCGGCCGGCGGATCATCCGCTGATCGTCCACCTGCCGGAGACTGCCCTGATGGTCGCCTGGGCGCGCGACATCCCGCGCGAAGCGATCGCGCTGGCAAACGCGTTCTGGCCCGGGCCGCTGACGCTGATCCTGAAACGCGACGCCGATGTACCGGAAGAAGTCACCGGCGGGCAGGACACGGTCGGTCTGAGGGTTCCGGCGCATCCCGTCGCGCTGCAGTTGTTGCGCGCCTTCGGAAGCGGCGTGGCTGCGCCGTCGGCGAATCGCTACGGCCGCATCAGTCCGACCACCGCCGCGCATGTCCGCGATGAATTCGGCGACGCGATCACCGTGCTGGACGGTGGCGCCTGCGAAATCGGCATCGAATCGACCATTCTCGATCTGTCGGGTGAGGTGCCGCGCATCCTGCGTCCGGGGGCGATATCGGCGGCACAGATCGAAGCAGTGATCGGTCGCCCGCTTGCGGACACGGCCGGGCAGGGCGCACCGCGCGCATCAGGCACGCTGGCCGCGCATTACGCTCCGCGCACGCCAATGAAGAAAGTCGCCGGCGAACGCCTGCGCGATTTCCTGAACGCCTTTCGCCACAGCGGGCGCCGCTGTGCAGTGATTGCCCATTCCCAGCCGCCGATGGCAGATTGTCCGCACCACTGGAGCATGCTGCCGGTTGACCCGGCGGGCTACGCGCGCGGCCTGTACGCCGCCCTGCGTGAAGCCGATGCCAGCGGTGGTGCGATGATCGTGATCGAGGCGACGCCGGAGGCCGGCCCCTGGTCGGCGGTGAACGATCGGCTCAAGCGCGCGCTGGCCGGGGCGGGCATCACGCCACTCTGAACGACGTCAGTTCCCAGACGATCCAGTCTTCGCGAAAGTAGGGCATGCGGGCGCGCATCTTCTGCAGGTACTGCCCGCGCCATTCGCGCTTCACCCAGCGTTTCACCTCCGGCGCGTACCACAGGTTTTCGACCCGCTCGGAGTGGCTGCGGAAGAAATCCGGGTGCTCGAACTTGATCAGTCGACGCACGTTCAGCGCCTCGAACGTGCCTGCCGGCACCGTGACCGACTCGGTGCGCAGGGCGTCGATCTGCACATGCCAGCGCCTGGCGCGCGACTTCGGGTCATGCACCACCATCGACTGCCAGCTTTCGCGTGCGCCCGGCTCGAGCAGCGCGGGCAGCAGCGGCAGCGGCGGGTTGTACAGGTTGTCGTAGTCGTACACCGAATCGCGCGTAACGACCCACGGCGCGTCGTATTCCTCGCGCTGGTCGTGGCGCAGGCCGCTCAGCGGCTTGCCCTCGACTTCAAGCCGCAGCACCGGCGAAGCCCCGGCCTCTGCAATGTAGCGAATCTGCGCCTGGCGCTCGCGGTTGTAACCGTTGAGCTCGTCGTAAGCCCATTCATCACCCGTCGCGATCGCCGATGCATCGTGATCGCCAACCCTCGAATACAGCCCGGCCGTCGCGCAGCCTGACAGCAAGGCCGGTACCGACCCCGCCGCCAGCAGTGCGATGCCGTTGCGCATGAAAAGCCTGCGTTCCTGCCCGCGTGTTTCGTCCGATTCCATCGTTTGCTCCGTCACTTGATTCCATGCAGCAGTGCGACCGATTTCTGCGTCGCACGTTCCTTCACAAGCCGCCTGAGGCGCACTATACTGCGCGCTCGTTGGGGGGGTAGCTCAGCTGGGAGAGCGTCGCGTTCGCAATGCGAAGGTCGGGAGTTCGATCCTCCTC
This sequence comes from Methyloversatilis sp., assembly GCF_051861465.1. Classification (GTDB taxonomy): domain Bacteria; phylum Pseudomonadota; class Gammaproteobacteria; order Burkholderiales; family Rhodocyclaceae; genus Methyloversatilis. The sequence continues at coordinate 14,224 of NZ_JBHYCQ010000005.1, forward strand.
CTCTCCACCAATATAAAAAAAGCCAAACACCTGTTTGGCTTTTTTAGTTTGCGCACCTGGCAATCGCTGTCACATGGCCAGTCCGGCTGGTTGCCTACTTTCTTCGGTCGGCGTTTTTTTGAGGCCTGCCCGGGGAAAATCAATCCCGAGTAATCTGTCAACCCTGCCGCGCATGCTCATGTCAATGTATCCTTCAGCCCGTTTCGTTGTCGCGTGACACGGAATCGACAACGTTCTTAGGCTGTTTTCACATGATCCGAACTGATGCGACATTTCCCGGACGCCATCCTCGATAGAAAGATCCGTTTTGCGCTGTTGGGTTGCGGCCGCATTGCACAGAACCATTTTTCGGCGATTGCGCAGCATGCAGACGACGCCGAACTGGTTGGTGTGTGCGACGTCGACGCAAGGGCGCTTGATGCGGCAGCGGCGCTTACAGGCGCCAAACCCTACGCGAGCCTGCGCGATATGCTCGCCGATGCGTCCGCCGACGTCTTCGTCCTGACCACCCCGAGTGGCTTGCATGCACAAGAGACGATAGAGATCGCGGCTGCGTCACGTCATGTGATGACCGAAAAGCCCATGGCCACTCGCTGGCAGGACGGTTTGCGTATGGTGAAGGCGTGCGATGACGCGAACGTGCGGTTGTTCGTGGTCAAGCAGAACCGTCGAAACGCCACGATTCAGTTGTTGAAGCGGGCAATCGATCAAGGCAGGTTCGGGCGCATCTACATGGTCAATCTGAACGTTTTCTGGACGCGTCCCCAAGCCTATTACGACAGCGCCGCGTGGAGGGGAACGTGGGAGTTCGACGGCGGCGCCTTCATGAATCAGGCGAGCCACTACGTCGATCTGCTCGACTGGTTGATCGGCCCGATCGAAAGCGTCCAGGCCTACACGGCCACATTGGCCCGGAACATCGAGGTCGAAGATACCGGTGTGATCAGCGTCCGCTGGCGCTCGGGCGCCCTTGGATCGATGAATGTGACGATGTTGACCTATCCCAAGAATCTCGAAGGCAGCATCACCATCATCGGCGAAAAGGGTACCGTTCGACTGGGTGGCGTCGCGGTGAATGAAATCCAGCACTGGGCGTTTTCCGAGCCGCATGAGGATGACCTCAAGGTCGAGCAGGCCAGCTACGAGACGACGTCGGTATACGGCTTCGGTCACCCGCTCTACTACGAGAATGTTATCAAGGTGTTGCGTGGCGAAGCGGCACCGGAAACGGATGGCCGGGAAGGTCTGAAGTCACTGGAGACATTGATTGCGGCCTATATGTCCGCGCGCGACGGCAAGCGCGTGGCACTTCCGCTCGATTGCTGACATGACACTGACTGTTCACCCGACCGCCATTGTCGACGACGGGGCACAGATCGGCAGTGGCAGCCGGATTTGGCATTGGGCCCACGTCTGCGCCGGCGCACGGATCGGAACCGGCTGTTCGCTCGGTCAGAATGTGTTCGTCGGTAACGACGTCATCATCGGAAACAACGTCAAGATCCAGAACAACGTATCCGTCTACGACGCGGTGCGCCTGGAAGATGACGTGTTCTGCGGCCCGAGCATGGTGTTCACCAACGTATACAACCCACGCTCCGCGATCACGCGCAAGGACCAGTACCGGCCGACTCTGGTTCGCCGTGGTGCCACGCTCGGTGCCAACTGCACGATAGTCTGCGGAAGCACGATCGGTGAGCATGCCTTCATCGGCGCCGGTGCCGTCGTGAAGTCCGATGTGCCACCGTACGCAATGATGGTCGGCGTACCGGCCAGACGTCGCGGCTGGATGTGCCGATGTGGCATTCAGTTGCGCGGAAAGGGCGCCATCGCGTGTGCGTGCGGGGCTCGCTACATGATTGACGATACGACTTGCACTCCTCAATGACGACGAAAATAGAGTTCATCGATCTCAAGGCGCAGTACGCGGACCTCAAGCAGGCCATCGACCAGAGGATCCAGCGGGTACTCGATCACGGGCAGTACATCATGGGCCCCGAGGTACGCGAACTCGAGGAACGTCTCGAGGCTTTCACGTCGGCCCGCCATTGCATCACCGTTTCATCAGGTACCGAAGCGCTGTTGATCGCCTTGATGGCGCTCGGCGTCGGTCCCGGGGACGAAGTCATCACGACCCCGTTTACCTTCGTGTCGACCGCCGAGGTGATCGCCCTGGTCGGCGCCACACCGGTGTTCGTCGATGTCGAGCCCGATACCTGCAACATCGACGCCGACCGGCTGGAGTCAGCCATCACGTCGCGCACGCGAGCCATCATCCCGGTATCGCTGTACGGGCAGGTTGCAGACATGGACGACATCAACGAGGTTGCGTCGCGCCATGGCGGTATCCCCGTCATTGAAGATGCAGCGCAATCCTTCGGTGCAACCTACAGGAATCGCTCGACTTGCAACCTGTCGACCATAGGCTGCACGAGTTTTTTCCCGAGCAAGCCGCTGGGTTGCTACGGAGACGGCGGTGCGATCTTCACCGACGATGATGCCCTCGCCAGAGCAATGCGCGAGATACGGGTTCATGGGCAGGAGCGGCGCTATTACCACACACGTGTCGGTGTCGGCGGACGGATGGATACGTTGCAGTGCGCAGTGGTGCTGGCAAAACTCGATAACTTCAGCCACGAAATCGAACAACGCATCCTGGCCGGTCGGCGCTATGCCGATCTGCTCTCCCCGCTGGCTGCCGTCACGCAGCTTGCAGTGCGCCCGGACAGGACCTGTGTGTGGGGTCAGTACACGGTTCAGGTCGAGAACCGCGAATCGGTGCTGGAAAAGCTGAAGGCGTCAGGCGTACCGACGGCCGTCCACTACCCTGTGCCGCTGCATCGGCAGCCGGCCTATGCTGCGAGCTGTCGTATCGCGGGTGACCTGTCGAATGCAGAAGCGGTTGCCCGGCGCGTGCTCAGCCTGCCGATGCATCCCTATATCGAGGTGGCAACGCAGAAGACCATCGTCAATGCGCTCGCCGAGGCAGTTGAATGAAGATCGTCACGGTCGTGGGCGCGCGGCCGCAGTTCATCAAGGCTGCCGCCGTGTCAAGGGTGATTCGCAACCAGTACGCATCGGCAGTCGAGGAAGTGCTTGTCCATACCGGGCAGCACTTCGATCACAACATGTCGCGCGTCTTCTTCGACGAACTGGACATCCCTCCACCGGCGTACAACCTCGGCATCGCGGGCGGCTCGCATGGTTTGATGACCGGACGCATGCTTGAAGCGATCGAGCAGGTGCTCGAACGGGAGAAGCCTGACTGGCTTCTCGTCTATGGCGATACGAATTCGACGCTGGCCGGTGCCCTGGCTGCCGCCAAGATGCACATCCCCGTTGCCCCGTTGAAGCGGGTCTGCGCTCCTTCAACATGCGCATGCCGGAGGAGGTCAACCGCATCCTCACCGACCGGGTGTCCGCACTGCTGTTCTGTCCGACCCGCGCTGCCGTGCATAACCTGGTGGCCGAAGGCATCACGTATGGCATCCACAAGGTCGGTGACGTCATGTACGACGTGGCGCTGCATTTTGCGGATCGTGCGAAACGTCAGGGCACGATGCTGGAGAGGCTCGGACTGAAGGCAGGCGCCTATGCGCTGGCGACCTGTCATCGCGCGGAAAACACGGACGATCCGGCGTGTCTCGCGGAGATACTGTCTGCACTCAGCGAGATTGCCGCGGACCTTCCGGTCGTGCTGCCGCTTCATCCGCGCACCCGCAGACTCATCGCCGATCACGGCCTGTCGCGGCACCTCGAGGCTCTGATCGTGACCGAGCCACTTGCTTTCCTCGACATGGTTGTACTCGAAAAAGATGCCCGCCTGATTCTTACCGACTCCGGCGGAGTCCAGAAGGAAGCGTTCTTCTATGGTGTGCCGTGCCTGACCATGCGGAACGAAACCGAATGGGTCGAAACGGTGGATTCCGGCTGGAACACGCTCGTGGGTGCCGATCATGCCCGTATCGTTGCAGCCTACCGCGCGCCTGTCACGGCGAAAGTGCGATCCGCGCCTTACGGCGATGGCCGGGCGAGCGAGGCCATCCTCAGCGTGATGCTGGAGCACCCCGTTGTTTGAAGCCTCGCGCTTCTCGTCGATAATCCAGCCCGGGCGCCAGAGTGGGTCACGCTGTCGCTGTTGAGCGAACATCGGTCCGGGTCAGACGAAGCGTACTCGACAACCCCGGCCCTCTGCCGCAGCGCATGGCACCCGTGCCGCTTGATTCCGCACCGACTCATCAGCTTTAAGGAAATGCAATGAAAGTCTTCGTAACCGGCGGTCTGGGTCAGATCGGCTCACACGTGATCGAAATGCTGCTCGAACGCGGTGATCGCGTGGTGGCCATCGATAATCTTGCGACGGGTCGTCGCGAACATCTGGCCGATCATCCGAATCTGACCGTCATCATTGACTCCATTGCCAACAAACCGCTGGTCGATGAGCTGATTTCGGATCTGAAGCCCGATGCCATCGTTCACACCGCAGCGTCCTACAAGGATCCTGACGACTGGTACAACGACACGCTGACCAACTGCGTGGGCGGCGCCAATATGGTCGATGCGGCGCGCAAGTTCGATGTGAAGCGCTTTGTCTATTTCCAGACTGCGCTGTGCTACGGACTGAAGCCGCTTCAGCAACCGATCCGGCTTGACCACCCACGCCTGCCCGGTAGCAGCAGCTACTCGATCACGAAAACGACCAACGAGTTCTATCTCGAGCTGTCCGGCGTCGATTACGTGACCTTCCGACTCGCCAACGTGGTGGGGCCGCGTAACGTTGCCGGACCGCTGCCGATCTTCTATCAGCGCCTGAAGGACGGCAAACAGTGTTTCGTCACCGAAGCGCGCCGAGACTTCGTGTTCGTGAAGGATCTGGCGCGTGTCGTACTGAAGGCGTGCGATGGCGTCGGCCATGGCGCTTACCACTTCTCGTCAGGCAGCGACATCGCGATTCAGGAACTGTACGACGCCGTGGTCAAGGCGATGGATGTGCCAGGCAAGCCGAAGGCTGAGGTCAAGGCATTGGGGCCGGACGATGTTTTCTCCATCCTGCTCGACCCGTCACGCACGTTCGAAGATTTCGGTGACCTCGAATTCACACCGCTGCAGGACACTGTCTCGGCTGCCATCGACTATTACAGGCAGCACGGCACGCTGGGTGAATACACCCATCTCCGCCTGCAGGACCGCAAGTGAGGGCCGCCGCGTGCGCATCCTGATCACGGGCGGTGCGGGCTGCCTCGGCTCGAACCTGATCGAACACTGGCTGCCCCGGGGGCACGAGATTTTCGTGATCGACAACTTCGCGACCGGCAAGCGAGAAGTCGTTCCCGAAGTTGCGGGGCTCACCGTACGGGAAGGTTCGATCACCGATCGTGAGCTGGTCAGCGAGTGTTTCGCTGCCTTCAGGCCCGAGGTCGTCATTCACGCTGCAGCGGCCTACAAGGACCCGGACGACTGGGTGGAGGACGCGAACACCAACGTGACGGGCAGTGCCATCGTGGCGCAGATGGCCAGGGCGCATGGGGTGACGCGCCTGATCAACTTTCAGACCGCGCTTTGTTACGGCAGGCCGCTGACGTTGCCGATACCGGCGTCGCACCCGACGGCGCCCTTCACCAGTTACGGCATCACCAAGACGGCGGGCGAGCAGTTCATGCTGCTGTCGGGCGTTCCGACGCTGTCGCTGCGCATCGCGAACGTGACCGGTCCGCGACTGGCCATCGGCCCGATCCCGACCTTCTACAAGCGCCTGAAAGCGGGTCAGAAGTGCTTCTGCTCCGATACGTCACGCGATTTTCTGGACATGGCCGACTTTCTGGCCTTCTGCGACAGGGCCATCGAGACGGACGCGCCGACAGGCGTGTTCAACGTTTCCAGCGGCGAGGCGCATTCCATCAAGGAGATCTTCGATCTGGTATCCGCCTACCTGGGCCTTGGCACGATGGAAGTACCGGTCGTGCCGCCGGCAGCGGACGATGTCCCGGTGGTCGCGCTCGATGCGTCCGAAACGTTGGCGGCCTTCGGATGGCAGGCGCAGACCGGATTCGAGAATACGATCCGGCGACAACTCGAGTGGTATGACAAGCACGGCGTAACAGATGTCTTCTCGCATCTGAAGGCGCCGCCGGTGCGTTGATCCAGGTACGGAAGAATGACTGAACAGAGTTTTTCGGGCACTACGGTGCTGGTTGTCGGTGGGGCCGGCTTTGTCGGCAGCAATCTGGTGCACCAGATACTCAAGCAGGATCCGCGTGAAATCATCGTGGTGGACAATCTTCTGTCATCCGATGTGGCGAACATTCCGGCCGATGACAGGGTGCGCTTCGTTTTCGGTTCGATTACCGATGACCGGATACTTTCCGCCATTCCGGAACAGCTCGACTACGCGTTCCACCTCGCGTGCTATCACGGCAATCAGTCATCAATCGCCGATCCGCTTGCGGATCACGACAACAACACGCTGACGTCGCTGAAGCTGTTCGAACGGCTGAAGGCACTCGGGCAGCTGAAGAAGGTCGTGTACGCCGCTGCGGCCTGTGCAGTGGCCGAGAAAACCTACGATACGCCGACTGCCACGACCGAGGACCAGCCGGTCACGCTGTATCACGACAGCCCTTACTCGATATCCAAGATCATTGGCGAGCTGTATGGCAACTACTACTTTCAGCAGCATCGCCTGCCGTTCGTGAAGGCGCGATTTTCGAACGTGTACGGGCCGCGCGAGATTCTGGGTGCCGGGCAGTGGAGAGGTACCGTACACACGGTGTGGCGCAACGTGACGCCGACCTTCGTCTGGCGTGCGCTCCACGGCGAAGCGCTGCCGCTGGACAACGGCGGCAATGCCAGTCGCGATTTCATATTCGTGGAGGACATGGCGCGCGGCCTGATGGCCTGTGCGCTGAACGGTACTGCAGGCGAGGTATACAACCTGGCGACCGGTCGTGAAACGACCATCCTCGAACTGGCAACGCTGATCAACGAATACACGGGCAACGCGACCCCACTCGACCTGCGGCCCGCGCGCGATTGGGACCGCTCCGGCAAGCGCTTTGCGTCCACGGAGAAAGCGGAGCGCGTGCTGGGCTTCCGCGCCCAGGTGGATATCAGTGAAGGGCTCCGGCGCACCGTTGATTGGACCCGCGCCAATACGGAGCTGATCCGGCGCAACATCGCGAAGCACGAAAAGTTGATGTCGCAGGCGGGCAAATAGGGATGCAGATAGCAGGGCACCGTTTTCTCGTCGTCGGTGGCGCCGGTTTCATCGGCTCTCATGTCGTGGATGGACTGCTTGCGGCTGGCGCGGCGCATGTCCGCATTTACGACAACTTCTCGCGGGGCACGCGCGACAACTTGTCGCAGGCATTGGGAGACGCCCGCTGCGAAATCTTCGCGGCGGGCGGCGATATCCTGCACCGGGACACGCTCGGCAAGGCGATGGAGGGCATGGACGGCGCCTTCCATCTCGCAGCACTCTGGCTGCTGCAGTGCCACGACTATCCGCGCTCCGCATTCGAGGTGAACGTCGCCGGCACGATGAACGTCATCGAGACGGCTATCGCCAGCGGCATTAGGCGGCTGGTGTTTTCCTCGTCCGCGTCGGTGTACGGGGATGCAGTCGCCGAACCGATGGAGGAGGATCACCCCTTCAACTGCCAGGATCTTTACGGTGCGAGCAAGGCGTGCGGCGAAATGCTGCTGCGCGCGCTGTACAACCGCGAGCATCAGAACGGCGGCGATTTCGAGTATGTCGGTCTGCGCTACATGAATGTGTACGGTGCGCGTCAGGATGCCCGGGGAGACTATGTCGGTGTAGTGACGCGCATGCTCAACGCCCTCGATGCAGGTACGCAGCCCGTCATTCACGGCGATGGCACCCAGGCGTACGACTTCGTCGATGTGAGTGATTGCGCGCGCGCCAACATACTTGCCATGCAGGCATCGTCAGCGAACAGGCACTACAACGTCGGTACCGGCATCAAGACGACCGTGGCCGAACTGGCGGAGCGGCTCCGACTGCTGCATCCCAGCGGGACAGCGGCACGCTTCGAGCCCAGCAGCCGTCCGTTCGTGCGCAACCGGGTGGGGGCGACGAGCCTGGCAGCGGCCGACCTGGGCTTCCATGCCACCGTGCCCCTGGATTCCGGGCTGCGTGATTTCATCCACTGGCGTGCAGCGCAGTCGAAGGGCGGGCATCCATGAACGCCCATCTCGGCGTTTTCCGTTCGTTGCGCGTGCTGAGCGGCTACCGGCATCGCGTACTCGAAGGCGTCATGCACGACATCCGCCAACGCTACATCGGATCGGTGTTCGGATCGCTCTGGGCCGTGCTGTTCCCATTGCTTCAGTTGAGCATCTATGCCGGTCTATACACCTTCATCTTCAAGGTGCGCCCGTCAGGCCTGACCGAGTTGGGCTATGTCGTCCTCGTGTTTTCCGGCCTGGTTCCGCTGATGGCGTTCAACGAAGCGCTGACCGCTGCAACGTCCTCACTGTCGGCGAACAAGAATCTGCTTCTCAACACGGTCTTTCCTGCCGAGCTCATCCCCCTCCGGGCCGCCATCGCAGCGCAGGCCACCAGTCTGATCGGCCTGCTGATCACGCTGGTCGCCGGCTTTGTTCTGGGTCGCACGAGCTGGCAAGCCATCCTGCTCGTACCCGTTTTCTGGGTCTTGCTGCTGATGTTCGCGATGGGCATTGGCTGGATGTTCTCGTTGCTGTCCCTCGTCGCCCGGGACGTTCAGCATGGGCTCGGGCTCGTCGTCATGCTGCTGTTCGTGTTGAGTCCCTTCGCCTACACGCCCGAAATGGTGCCAGCAGCGCTGAAGCCAGTCATTTACATGAACCCGCTCTCTTACTTCGTACTGAGCTTCCAGCAACTCATCTGCTACGGCACGTGGCCTGACCCGTTGGTCGCCGCGGGCGCCGTCTTCCTGTCGCTCGGCAGTTTCTTCACCGGTTTCATGGTCTTCCAGCGGGCCAAACACGTGTTTTTCGACTATGCCTAACCCGCTTGCCATCCGGTTCCACAGCGTATCGAAGATCTACCGGCTGCACGGCAGCCAGAGCGACCAATTGATCGATGTGCTCGGCCTCAAGCGCTTCGGATTCCGGACGCGAACCCCTGCGCGCGAGTTCGCTGCACTCAGCGATATCTCCCTTGAAGTCCCGCGTGGTCACCGGATCGGCATCGTCGGGCGCAATGGCGCCGGAAAGACGACGCTGCTCAAGCTCATCTGCGGCAATTTCGCTGCCACCCAGGGTGAGGTCGAGGTGAACGGCACCGTGCAGGCACTGATGAATATCGGGCTCGGCTTTCACCCCGAATACACCGGCCGGGAGAATGTCCAGGCTTCGTTGCAGTACAACGGACTGGAGCGGGAAGAATATCGTGAGGCCATGAATGGCATCATCGAGTTCTGCGAACTCGGGGATTTTCTCGATCAGCCCTTCAAGACCTATTCTCTGGGCATGCAGGCGCGCCTGATGTTTGCCGCGGCAACAGCCATTCGGCCGGATATCCTGATCGTTGATGAAGTGCTGGGCGCAGGCGATGCCTATTTCGTTGCGAAGTCGAAATCGCGCGTCGAGAAACTGGTGAATTCCGGCTGCACGATGCTGCTTGTGTCCCACTCGATGCAGCAGGTGCTCGAACTGTGCGACGAAGCACTGTGGCTGGATCAAGGGCGAATACGCCTTCAAGGTCCGGCCTTTGAGGTTGTGAAGGCCTATGAGGCTTATCTGCACGGTCCCATCGGAAAGCTCACAACGGCGTCGACCGAGGCGGCGGCCGCATCCGCGTCCCACGCTCCCGGGACGCGGAAGGGGGATCTATCGGAAAAGGGAATTTCAGGAAGTCCGCCGACCGGTGCCGCAGTCACGGCGCCGTCCCGCGCGAGCCTCATTGACCGATCAGCCACATTCACATTGCAGGAACCGGTCTTCCTCCCGCATGCAACGGTGCCCTCGCTGCCGGCACCCGCGGACGATGCAGGTTTCAATTTCGTTGCGCCGGGCGGAATTTCGCGCTGGGCAGGTTCACTGCCCGACGAACTCGAGTTTTCCGGATTCACGATCGTCGACGCGTCGGGTGAAACCAATGTGCTGCGGTCACTGCAGCCGGCGAAACTGCTCATCAGCGTGAAGGCGATCCGTACCGGGAAGTATTCCTGTCGCTACAGCGTGAATATCAGCAATCACATGGGGCAGACCGTCACGAGCGTGAAAAGTCCGAAAGATGATTTCGAACTCGAGGCGGGTGCCATCCGGCGCATCGAGATTCTTTTCAATCCTTTGCAGATCGGCCCGGGGGAATACACTGTCGGAATGGTTGTTCTGCAATACGACGCGATCGAATTGCTGAATAATGCAGGTCGATATGACCTTTTGAGTCGGAGTTTTCAGTTCAGGGTTGAAAATCCGTCCTCCTGGGCTACCTTGCAAGGTGAATTTTTCCATTCTGCAGAGTGGCGTTTCGATTCGGGTTTATTTGAATGATTATCTGTCCAAACTGCTCGAGTAGCCGGCTTGATTTGGATAGCGGCCGCTGCGGGGACTGTGGCTGGCAGCGTCTCGTCGAAGGCGGGCTGAGCAATTACCTGACCGATCAGGATCGAAGCAGCGACCTTTCGGAGAAATACGTCGGGAACTACGAGCGGCTGGCGATAAAGAATCTTGAAGCCAGCAATATTGATAGACGATTCCTGAAGAATCAGGCGAAGAACGTCGCGTCGTATGTTGGCGATGTTACAGGTGCGGTTGTCTGTGATCTTGGCATCGGGCAAGGATTTCTGTGCGACGAATTGCTTCGGAAAAATCCTGAAAGAGTAGTTGCTGTCGATGTTTCCAGATCCTATCTGTCCCGATTTGTAGGGCATAGTCGCGTTGATCCATTTCTCGCGAATGCCGAATTTCTTCCGTTCAGGAACGAATTCGATGTTCTGGTGAGCACTGATGTCATGGAGCACGTGATCAATGTGGGATCATTTCTTTTCTGCGTGAATCGTGCCTTGAAGGCGGACGGAATTGCAGCGATCCGCGTTCCCTATCGCGAAGCGCTGCTGAATTACTCCCCGCATGCGGGATACGGGCATCTGTTCGGTCATCTCCGAAGTTTCAACGAGGATATCCTGAAGACCTATCTCGAGCAGGCCGGTTTTCGCATCAAGTCCATGCATCTCGACGGCTACAGCCCGGGTACGCCTCAGCCCTATCTCTACAGTACAGACAGGCGAAAGGCGATTTACCATCGATTGTTCAAGGTGATGAACAGGTATCTGGAGCATCCGGCCGACGCCACATTGTGGAATTCGCGCCTGGCGCGGCTCGTGATGCGTCCCGCGGAAATCGTTGTAGTGGCTAGAAAGATTACTGATCTTGTCGAGCGTTGATTTGATGAACGAATGCCGGGAAAACCGATTGGAGCAAGCCCTTCTGGAGTTGGGTGAGGGCTGCCCGGTGCCCAGACCGATCTTCATTCTTGCAGCGCCGCGAACCGGAAGTACGTTTTTCTACCAGACGCTGGTTCGCGTTTTCGCTTTGCCGTACATCAGCAATCTGACCAACGAATTTTATGCGCACACGCCCATTCTGGGGCTTTCGATGCAACACGGGGTCAAGATCCGGATAGACGAACACAGCCACTACGGAAAAACGAACGGGCTGTTCCAGCCCTCGGAGGGGTCCGGACCGATGACCTTCTGGTTCGGAGGCGAACAGCCATCGCAGTCGAAGTCGTCGCGGATTGTCGGTGGGCGCGAGGCGCATTTCATCCGGACCCTCGCGGCGTGCGAGACTTTGTACGACGGCGCACCACTGGTTATCAAGAACGCCTGGAATTGTTTCAGGGTGGCCTATCTCGCGACGGCGCTTCCCGGTGCCCGCTTCATATGGATCCGGCGCGATATCCGTGAAGCTGCGGGTTCAGACCTTGAGGCCAGGTACCTCACGAAGGGCGATCCAAAGGCATGGAATTCGGCGACACCCGCCAACGTGGAAGCCCTCAGGAGGTTGCCGCCGGCCCATCAGGTTGTCGAAAATCAATATGAATTCAACAGGGCAGTCGAGACAGACTTGGCGTCCCATGCGGCCGGTCGATACCTCGATGTGTGGTACGAAGACTTTGTCTGCGATCCGCAGCGCGAACTTGAGCGATTGGCACTCTTCATCCAGCGCGAGTCGTTGGACCACGTACCGGAGCGGAGAGACGCGACCCGTCGCGCTCGCGCGTTGAGTACCGAAGAGTCCGGCACGATATCGAATTATGTATCCATGAATTACGGAAGATTCGGGACCGATTGCCACGAGCAGGGGGATCCATGCAGCTCGTGACCAAAGAAGCGGTCGAAGAGTATCTGGCCACGGATATCACGCTACATCGAATGGCTCGCTTTTCGATGGCGACCGATGAGGGCCTTACCTGCCAGCGGTGGCTCAGGGACAGCGCAGCAAAGCGCTTTGTCTTCGAACAGCTCTATGGCGAATTCTTCGAAGGTCCTGATTGCTGCGACATCCTCGACGTCGGCGGCGGCCTGACGGCGTTCACCCGTATTCTGGCCGCGCGTCATCGCTACCATCTGGTGGATGTCCTCGCGCATGATCAGATCGAAACTGCACGTCTCATCGAAACTGCCGTCGGTCGCAGTTTCATTCATGCCGGGGACTGGCATGATTTAAATGCGGAAGTCTATGAGAAGATCGTTGCCAACGACATATTTCCTAATGTCGATCAACGGCTGGATGTTTTTCTTGAAAAGTTTCTTCCCCGCTGTACGAGCTTGAAGCTTTCGCTTACCTGGTACCGCAACCCTCGATACTACAAGACCAAGCGGGTCGATGGCGATGAGGTCTTTTACATGCTGGCATGGAATCACGAGCAACTTGCCGGGTTGCTTGAAAAATATGCCTCGAAAATAGTCGGCTACGAGCCGGGGATTCTTTTTACGACTCAGAAATCGTTGTACGAAAATGGGCGCAACGTCTGCATTGTCGAATTCGTCGGGGAGCGAACCGATGCGCGGTGAAGCACCAGGAAGTCCGGTTCGAATCACGTTTTTCGGTGATTCTATATTTGTCGGGCAGGGGGTCTCCATCTACCGGGGCTGGGTCACGAGGATCGCCCAGCATCTCGATGATTTCGGGCGTGAAAAGAACATAAGCTTTCTGGTTACCAATGCATCCGTGAATGGACGTACCACCCGTCAGGCGCTTGAGGACATGCCATATGGCGTTCAGTCAAGCGGGGTAGATATCCTCATCGTTCAGTTCGGTCTGAATGACTGCAATTATTGGTTGAGTGATCGGGGGCTTCCACGCGTCAGTCTGGGGGCCTACAAGGAAAATCTGAGGGAAATCGTAAGCCGAGGACAAAGATTCGGTGCATTCAGAATTCTCCTGAACAACAACCACCCGACATCACGTGACATCGAGTTGCTGCCGAATGTAGGGATGACTTACGAGGACAGCAATCGACGCTATTGCAAGGCAGTCGCGGAACTTGCCGAAGAACTTGGTGAGCAGGTGTCTTTCCAGGACGTGAACAGGCACTTCCTGCAGAGAATTTCGGAATCGGGTGACTCGCTGGATCGCTATCTTCTTCCGGACCGACTTCATCTCAGTGTGGACGGACATGAGGCTTACTACCAGTTCATGCTGCCAGCGGTCATGAAGGCGGTGCAGGATTTTCTTGCCGCTCCATCGCGTTGACAGACTGATGGTTTCTGAAATTTTCCGGCAGGCGCCGAAGTTACCCGCCGAGCGCTTCCACAATCTCTCCGACGTGGCAGGAGAGGGGGCGGTCCTTCGTCGGCAGCTCAAGATATTGTTTCTCGCTGATGACCGGCATGTTGCAAACGTCGTCATCGACCATATTCAGGGATTCATCGAATTTTCGCATCATCGATATACCGTCATGAATCCCATACACGATCCAGCGCCGGCTGCAGACTGGCTGGATCGCTTCGATGTCGTCTTGATTCATTATTCTATTTATATCCTCGGGGATTATTTTCTGCCTGAAGCGTGGCGCGCACTGATCGAAAAATATGATGGGCTAAAAGCGCAGATAATTCAGGATGAGCATCGATCCATCAATGCCATGAGTACCCGTATGGCTGCATTCGGTGTATCCGTGGTTTTTTCGTCGCTTGAGCCTGACACGGCAAGGTCTGTCTACAAAAGTCCATTGCTGATTGGAACTTCGTTCTTCAGTTGCCTCCCTGGTTATGTCGCAAAAAACTTTTTCGAGTTTTCGCCACCCCCTATTGCTAATCGCCCACTGCACATTGTTTACCGTGGCCGTACCCTACCCGCTTTTCTGGGGCGGTTCGCACAGGAAAAGTTTCGGATCGGAGAGCAAATGAAGCGGGTGGCCGAGAAACACGACCTGGAGGTCGATATCTCTTCCGAGGAGGAAGTTCGGATATACGGAGAGGCATGGCCACTATTTCTGATGAGCGGACGCGCAACGCTCGGAGTGGAGGGCGGCGCATCGATATTTGATTTCGACGGTTCGATAACACAATCGGTCGAACGTTATGTACGCGAGTTCCCGGATGCCGATTTCGAACAGGTATGGCACGCTCTGCTCCAACGGCATGAAGGTAACGTAGTGCACCGGACGCTGACGCCGAAGCTGTTCGAGGCAATTGCCGCCAAAACAGCGCTTATCCTGTATCCCGGCAGATATCGCGATATTTTGGAGCCGGGAAGACATTACATCGAGCTTGCGCGCGACGGATCGAACACTCAGGAGGTGGTTCGGATGCTTCACGATTCCCCGCTTCTTCAGTCGCTGGTGAATCGCGCGCATGAGGAAGTGTTGAATCGAAAAGACCTGGCAAAGAAATTCTACGTCGAACGGATCGATCTGGTTCTTGCTGGACGCGCAGTTTCGCGGCTTCGTCGCCGGTTGTCTAGAATATTTGCCAAAACTGGGCTTGTATCATGATTGATTCTGAAATCTCAAAGAGCAACAGCGAGTTCTGGAACGAGCTGTGTGGGTCGCACCTTGCCAAGGTTCTGGGTATTGTCGATTCGAGTATCCAGTCGTTGAAGAAGTTCGATGATTGGTATTTTGATTTCTATCCGTATCTGTTTGATTACATCCCGTTCGAGGACTTGCGGGGCATGGATGTTCTCGAGGTCGGTCTCGGATATGGCACGGTTGCGCAACGTCTTGCTGAATCGGGCTGCAGATACACCGGCCTTGATATCGCAGCGGGCCCTGTGCATATGGTGAATCATCGACTGCTTCAGAATTCTCTGCCCGGCAAGGCGGTTCAGGGAAGCATTCTGGACCCGGTATTCGAAGAGCAGTCTTTTGACGCCATCGTTGCAATAGGGTGTCTGCACCACACGGGCGATCTCACACTTGCGATCCAGCGTTGCTTCAAGATGCTGAGGCCGAAAGGCCGTTTGATTTTCATGGTCTATTCGGCCTACTCCTATCGTCGGTGGCGATTGACGCCGAAGGGAACAGTCAGCTACTTCGGCCGTGAGCTTTTCGGGTATCGAGGTGTGGTAGGTCACAGCAGGGACAAAGACAGAGCGGCCTATGACGCAAGCGCGGGAGGCGCAGGGGCGCCGCATACCGACTGGATTTCAAAAAAATCTTTGCGTTCGCTGTGTTCCGAATTTTCCGGTTTCAGCGCCAATTACGAGAATATTGACCAGGAGCCGCCGTTTACGGCCTCGCCGCGGGTTGCGCTGTTGAAGACACGATGGCCCAGGTTGATGGGCCTTGATCTCTATGCAGTTGCTGTCAAATAGTCATAGCCTGGGCAATGGTTGACGTGCTTAATGTTCTTTACCTGTACAACTCGAGCCAGACGTACACCAATACGGTGTATGAGCACATCGCCAGCTTCGGAAAGTATTCACGACACCGGTCATTTTATTGTCATCAGGATACCCATACGGACTTTGAAGTTGACCTTTCGAGGTTTGATGCGGTCGGAATCCACTTTTCGATAAGGTTGCCGTACGATCAGTTCTCTCCGTCTACCATTCGTGCACTGCAGAATTTTCGTGGCCTTAAATTCCTGTTCATACAGGATGAATATGATCACACGAAACGGGCTTGGTACTGGATCAATGGGTTAGGGATTCAACTTGTCTTCACGGTCGTTCCAGACGAGGGTATCGAGAAGGTCTATCCATCCAGTGAATTCCGGGCAACCCGATTCATCAATACGCTCACCGGTTACGTTCCGGATGAACTGAAGTTTTCCGATCTTGTTTCGGCGCCCTCCTGCCGCAGTCTGATGGTCGGCTATCGTGGTCGTCCGCTCCCCATCCGCTATGGTCGTCTCGGGGTTGAAAAAGTGGAGATTGGAATGATTGTCAAATCATTCTGCGACGCGACAGGTGTTCGCAATGACATCGCCTGGACGGAAGAGTCGAGAATTTACGGCTCAGGATGGTACGAATTCATGGTTTCGTGCCGTGCCATGCTGGGTTCCGAAAGCGGGAGCAACGTATTTGACTGGGATGGATCGCTGGTCAAGCGTATTGCCGATTACCGGAGAGAGCATCCGGAGGTCCCAGATTCAACGGTCTATTCCAATTTCATCGAACCGGAGGAGATCGAAGGCATAATGAATCAGATCTCGCCACGTGTATTTGAAGCGATTGCAGCGAGAACCGTGCTTGTGCTGTTTGAAGGCCGTTATTCGGATGTTGTCATGCCCGGCATTCATTTCATACCGCTCAAGAAGGATGGCAGCAATCTGTCCGAGGTCATCGAGTCTCTCAAGGACGGAGATTATGTTGATTCAATGGCCGACAGGGCGTACAAGGATGTCATCGAGTCGGGAAAGTATTCCTACGCATCGTTTGTCGGTCGCGTCGATGCTGAAATTTCCGAGTCCTTTCGACTGGTTGATGCTGCATCGCCTGTTTTTCCGGACGCCGGGTGGCTGGTAACGGGACTCGGTGCGGTCACGACTTCACCGATCCGCGCCGCGCCGCCGCGACCGTCGCCGGACACGATCATTCGCACTGTTGCGGGTTCTACGGGGCCAACCGATCTGTTGAGGCGTTTTTCAGTGTACACGTGGTGGAAGCTGCCGGAACCTGCACGGGGGGTCTTGCGGCCCGCAGTGAAGTGGCTTCGTGGACGAAAGTGAATTCATATGTGTGGAATCTTCGGTTTTGTTTCAAACGGCCCGCGCGAATCGTTGAAATCCTCCGGTGAGCTTGATATCGGTCTGGAGCGAATCAAGCATCGCGGGCCGGACGGAACCGGGAAGTGGATTTCCGGAAACGGGCAAGTCGGTCTCGGTCATGTTCGGCTTTCAATCATAGATATTGAAACCGGTGCGCAGCCGATGCATAGCGACGATGGTCGATACACCATCATCTACAACGGTGAAATCTACAACTACATCGAACTGAAGCGGGAATTGGGTGGCGCCGGTTTTCGTACGAATTCCGATACCGAAGTGGTGCTGCGCGCCTTCCAGCGTTGGGGCCCCGAATTCGTTACACGCCTGCGCGGCATGTTTGCGATTGCGATCTGGGACAACACTGAACAGAAGCTGTTTCTGGCGCGCGACCGGTTCGGCATCAAGCCGCTTTATTGGACGCAAACGTCATCCGGTCTGTATTTCGCGTCAGAAGTCAAGGCACTGCTGCCATTTCTCGACCGGCGCCAGGTCAGCGCAGCGGCCCTGTCGGATTACTTCACGTTCCAGTTCTGCCTGGGCGAAAAGAGCCTGATGGATGGCGTATGGCAGATGCCGGCGGCTCACACGGCGACGCTGTCGCCCGGGCAACGGCTCAAGCCGGTAAGGTACTGGGAAGTTCACTACGACCTTGATTATGACCACACGGAAAAGTGGTTTTCGGAGCGTCTTGTCGAGTATCTGAACGATTCGGTAAAGGTACACCTGCGCGCCGACGTCGAGGTCGGCAGTTACGTCAGCGGCGGTGTCGATTCGAGTCTGCTGGCTGCAATCGCGCGCGACGAGCGGTCGACCGGCCCGTTCAAGGCGTTCAACGGACGTTTTACCGAAGGTGCGGATTTCGACGAATCGGCTTATGCCCGTGCGCTGACCGACGAACACGACATGCAGCTTCATGTCGTCGACATCAGCGAACAGGATTTCGTCGACCATATCGCCAAGGTGATATGGCACCTCGACCAGCCGACGGCCGGCCCCGGCTCGTTTCCGCAGTACATGGTTTCGCGGGAAGTCGGGCAGCACATCAAGGTGGTGCTGGGCGGGCAGGGCGGTGACGAGATATTCGGCGGCTACGCGCGTTACCTGGTCGCCTATTTCGAACAGTGCATCAAGGGTGCCATCGAAGGTTCGCTGAACAACGGCAGTTTCGTCGTGACCTATGAGTCCATCATTCCGAACCTGGAAACGCTGCGCCAGTACAAGCCGATGCTGCGGGAGTTCTGGGCCAGCGGACTGTTCGGCGAGCGCGATGAACGCTACTGGCGCCTGGTGAATCGCGCCAATACATTCGGCAGCATTCTTGCCCCGGATGTGATCGACCGGGTGGCGACGTTCGAGGAATTCAAGAGCATCTTCTGGGGCAGCAATGTAGGCAAGGAATCGTATTTCGATTCCATGACCCACTTCGATTTCAAGACCTTGCTCCCGGCTCTGCTGCAGGTCGAGGACCGCATGAGCATGGCCCATGGTGTCGAGGCGCGCGTGCCTTTTCTGGATCACCCTCTGGTCGAATTCGCGGCGACGATTCCAGCCAACATCAAGTTCCAGAATGGCGAGCTCAAGCGTTTGCTCAAGCTGGTGTTCGGCGAGCGACTGCCGGCGGCCATCCGCGACCGCAAGGACAAGATGGGTTTTCCGGTGCCGCTCAACCTGTGGCTCAGACGCGGCGGCGCGGCGCGCGACATGATCGGCGACATTCTGGGCTCGCCGAAGGCCCGTTCCCGCGCCTATCTGGGCAACGGCCTGTCCGTCGATACTTTGCTCGACTCGCAAAGTCCGTACGGCCGCAATCTGTGGGCGCTGCTGAGTCTCGAGTTGTGGCACCGACAGTTCGTGGATTGATCCGGTGAGGAAAAACGTTCTTTTCTGTTATTCCCGCTTACCGTCCTTCACCAATGCAGTCCGGGATTACGTCGATGCCTTCGGCGCCTGTTCGGCGCAGCGAATCCATTACTACGACATGGATTCGGGGCCGATAGAGTTCGAGCTCGACAAGTTCGACTGCATCATCTTCAACTACTGTTTCTGGGCACGGTGTCTTGCCGTCACGAGCGATTTCACCCGTCGGGTCGCAGCGTTTCATGGCCTCAAGATCGCCATTTTCCAGGATGAATACGATTATTTTCTGTGGCACAGGCAAACCGTCATTGCACTCGGTGTGCAGACGATTGTCACCTGCGTGCCGGAAGCCCATTGGCGCGACGTTTTCCAGGGAGCCGAGTTCGACGGCGTCGAGTTCATTCACGCGCTGACCGGCTATGTGACCGATGATCTGAGCAGCCTGCCGCCCGGGAAATCGCTGGAGGCAAGGGCGTATTCGATCGGCTATCGCGGGCGTCCCGTTCCGTTTGCATACGGACGACTGACGCAGGAGAAAGTGCTGATCGGCGAGCGAATGAAGGCGTTCTGCGAACAGTACGGGGTGGCAGCGAACATCGAAGTGACCGAAGAGGCGCGGATCTACGGTGCCGCCTGGCCTGCGTTCATCGGCAATTGCCGTGCCGTGCTTGGCACCGAAAGCGGCTCGAACGTATTCGATTTCGATGGTTCGGTGAAGCCGGCGATCGAGGCCTACGTTGCAACGCATCCCGATGCCGACTTCGAGACGGTCCATGCGCTGTTCCTCAAGGAACTCGATGGAAAGATCCGGATGAATCAGGTGTCACCCCGAATCTTCGAGGCCATCGCGATGAGAACCGGTCTGGTGCTTTTCGAAGGCGGGTATTCAGGCGTCGTCCAGCCGTGGGAGCACTACATCCCGCTGAAGAAGGATTTCAGCAACGTTGGCGACGTGCTGCGCGCGGTGTCAGATGATGCGTTGCTCGGTGCCATGACGGAACGCGCCTACAACGACATCATCGCGTCCGGGAAATACCATTTCAGGACCTTCATCCGTCAGATCGATGCGCACATCGACGCGAAGGTGCCGCTGGCGCAGGGATGGCTGCCCTGTTTCGAACTGGTCGGCTGGCGAGCTTCGGAGGACGAATCCATGACGCCGCTCCCGACACTGGGTACGCATCGCCCGACCTCGCAGCCGCTCCGTCACACGGATGCAGTGAAGGATCCGTTCGCCGGATTCCACTGGAACGCAGGCGCATTTCACCGCGCACTGATGAAGCGATACGAGGCGCTGCTGTATTCAGGCACGGGGCAGGCGATCAAACGCGCGATCGCAAAGAACCCCGTCATCTATACATGGTCCCGTCGGGTCGTCCGCATCCTCACGGGGCGTGGGTGACATGCGGCCGCTTGTATCGGTCATCGTGGTGCTCGATGCCGATGAACAGACCGCTGCAGGCCGAATCGCGGATGCGAAGTCGCAGGACTGGACTGACCTCGAAGTCATCGTGGCCGCGACGGATGACCGGATGCAGGGCGCTCCGGGTGTGACTGTCACGGCCGGCAATCGGGCGGCTGCAATCAATGCAGGCGTTGCGGCCAGCCGCGGTGAGTACATCAGCCTGCATTTGCCGGGCGCGCACTATGCGCCAGACAAGGTGTCACGGCAGGTCCGCTTCATGGAAGCGTTCGAGTTGCAGCAGGCGGTGATTTTCTGCAATCACGCGCTGCGTGGGGGCGGCAGTCGGGCGGATTCCGAAGTCGTTCTGCGCGGCGTCGACCCGTCGGACATGTTTCGAGCCCTCTATTGCGGGCTCCCGCTGCAGTTCTGCGGTGCGCTGTTCCCGAGACGGGCTTTCGCCGATTGGGGGCCGCTGGACACGACGGCGCCGCAGGCCGCGCTGCACGGCTTCGTCCTGCAACTGAGTCGTCGCATGCCGTTCGTCGGCATGGCGGACACGCTGCTCCGGGTTGACGCCGCCTCGCCGGGCGGACAGGCACGGCGCGAACTCCGACGCCTCTACGCTCGAGTGCTGCCTGCGGTGCTGGACGACCTGCCCGGGGGGGCGCGGCATATCGCCCGCCTTGCGTGCCTGGGAGAGGCCATGTCGGCGCGTCTGTCGGACGGGCTGCCGATGGCCGCGCTGGACGTGTTGCGCCGGGCATTCGACGATGGATGCCGGTGGCTGTTCGAGCCGGCATCGCTGCGGGCATTGTTCGGACCTTCGATGCGTCTTGCGTTCCGGCGGCTGCCCGCACGCGTCAAGGCATCGTTGCGCAGGGCGGCGCGGCCGCGGAATGCGGTGGCGCACGGACGACTCGATTTTCAGTCCATCTACCGCGACAATGGATTCGGAGCCAACGAGTCCCGCTCAGGCGCAGGCTCGACGCGATTTCAGACGCGTATCATCCGGCGCGAATTGCCGATGCTGCTGCAAGAACTTGGCGCGCGGAGTCTGCTGGATATCCCCTGCGGAGATTTCCACTGGATGAGCGAGGTCGCACTGACGGGCATCGAGTACACCGGCGCCGATGTCGTGCAGGACATGGTCGACGCCAACCGGCGCCGGTATGGCGCTACCGGACGCACGTTCGTGCGGGTCGACCTTGTTGCCGGGCCACTGCCGCCGAGCGATGTCGTCTTTTGCCGCGACTGCCTCGTGCATCTTCCATTCGAAGACGCCCTGTCGGCGATCGCTACGATCTGCGACAGCCCGTGCGAATGGCTGCTCATGACCACCTTCACGCGAGGCGATCCGAACCGGGAACTCGATGACGAGGGCTGGCGGCCGCTCAACTTGACCCTGCCGCCGTTCAATTTTCCGCCGCCGGAACGCATGATCGTGGAGAAATGCACCGAAGCGGGCGGCCGCGCGGGCGACAAGATTCTCGGGCTGTGGCGGATCGCCGATCTGCCGCGCCCGGTGCGGCCATGAGGGGCTGTCGATAGTGCGCATCTTCGTGCTCCCGTCCTGGTGCCCGACGCAGGATGCTCCGTCGAGCGGTTCGTTCTTCTTCGAGCAGGCACATCTGCTGGCTGCGGCACGGCCTGACTGGTCGGTCGCCATCTGCGCGTTCGATCTTGCCGCTTCGCGCATTCCGTGGCGTCCATGGCAACTCCCGAAGTTTCTCCTGGGCGCGCAGCGCCGCCCCCGACTCGCGCACACGATTGCGGGCTCGGGCCTGCACGAGTACACGGTGGGTGCGCCTTTCCTGCCAGGGTTTGGCGCGGAACGAAGGTGGGAGGTGAATGCCGCGGCGCTGGCGAGGCACGTACGGCCCGCCTTGACTGACTTCATTCGCCGTGGGGGCACACCGCAGCTCATCCACGCGCACGCGGTCTATCCCGCGGGGGCAGCGGCGATTGAACTCGGCCGCGAATCCGGAATTCCGGTGGCGCTGACCGAGCACCTGGGGCCGTTTCCACCCGCCACGCTGTGTCGGCAGGACGGGCAGCCGATGCGGTTGGTGGCACGCACGTATGCAGGCGCCAAGGGCCACAGTGCGGTCAGTCGATCGCTGGCCGACCGTATCGTCGGACTTGGCCTGGCCAGCGATGTACAGGTCATCCCCAACTTTCTACCGGACGACTATGGCGCCGACGCTGCAGGAACGCGCGCGCAGAGCGACACGTTCTCCTTGCTGAGCGTCGGTGGCCCCAGTCGCGAAAAGGGAACCGACGTGCTGCTGCGCGCGCTTGCGCTTTGCGGGCCAGACGTGGTGCTGCGCCTGGTGGGCGACGGACCGGAACGTCCGCGTCTGCAGCAGCTTGCGGCTGATCTGGACATCGCGGATCGCGTCCGCTGGCTCGGTCTGCTGCCTCGAAGCAGCATGGCCGGGGTCTATCGTGACTGTGACGCGTTTGTGCTGCCGAGCCGGGCCGAAACCTTCGGTGTTGCCTTCATCGAAGCGCTGGCGTGCGGCAAGCCGCTCATTGCCACGCGCTGCGGCGGGCCGGAAGACATCGTGCGAGCCGGCAATGGCCTGCTGGTGCCAATCGACGATGTCGACGCGCTTGCGGTCGCGCTGAAGCGCATGCGTCATGAATCCATGAACTACCCGCCGGAACAGCTCAGGCAGGATTTCCGGGCCCGGTTTTCGGCTTCGGCAGTGGTGAATGACATCGAGAAGTGGTATTCACGCATCTTGCGCAATGATCCGCGCGGAGACGGTCAGGCAAATTGAATTCCATCCAGCCCGGCGTCGTGATGCTTACGCCCGACCGCCAGATTGACAGACGAATACTTCTTGAAGCGGACACCCTGGAGGCGGCCGGCTGGCGCGTGACGATCATCGGCATGCCGCTGGATGCGGATGCCGTCGACGATCCCCGCGTCGTTCGCGTGGGTACGACGGCCGGTGCGGTGTCGCGGGAGAACCGTGTGGCGGACGCTTATCGCCTGATACGGCGGCACCTGCCGATGAATGGCCGTCTGATGCGCCTGATGAAACGGCTCGCCTGGCGCTACGTGGTGGATCAGGAATCGTTCTACATGCGGCTGTTTCTGGATACCGCGTCAGCGTATCCGGCCGATGTGTACGTTGCGCACGATCTGCCCATGCTGCCGGTCGCGAGCCACCTGGCAGGGCGATCGGGCGCACGCGTCGTCTACGACAGCCATGAGCTGTATTGCGAACAGGAGTTTTCTGCGACAGAGCGGCAGCGCTGGTCGCAAATCGAGTCCAGGTACATTCATGGCTGCCATGCGGTGATCACCGTCAACCCTTCGATCGCGGCCGAGATCGAAAAGCGTTACGGGCTTTCGGATGTGCACGTGATCTACAACGCCGAACGCACGTCGACTGCGCCACCCCGCTCCCGCTACTTCCACGAAGTGTTTGCGCTCGAGCCGGGCAGGAAGGTGCTGCTGCTGCAGGGCGGGCTGTCCGCCGGACGCAACCTCGAGCATCTGGTCGAGGCGATGGCGCAGGTCGGCAACCAGGATGTGGTGCTGGTCCTGCTGGGCGATGGCGCGCTGCGTGACACGCTGAGCGCCCTGGCACGGTCCGCGGGTTCGGGTGCCCGGGTGCGCTTCCACCCGGCTGTTGCACAGCATGAACTGCTGGCGCTGACGGCCGCCGCGGATGCTGGCGTCATTCCCTACCAGGCGACCTGTCTGAACAACTACTACTGCACGCCCAACAAGCTGTTCGAATTCATCGCGGCAGGTACGCCTGTGCTGTCGAGTGATTTGCCCGAAATCACGCGCATCGTGCGTGGCAATGACATCGGACTGGTCGGGCGAATGGACAGTCCCGCGCATATCGCGGCCCTGATCGACGAATTTTTCGCCCCCACCGGGCGTCAGGTCGAATGGAAACAGAACGTGGCAAGTGCAAGAACGCGCATCTGCTGGGAAGAAGAGGAAGAGAAGCTGGTCAGCATCTACGAGGCCCTCAAATGAAGGTCGCCGTTGTTTACCAGTACTTTCAGGGGCATGGCGCACCGGGGCATTCCCTGATCTACGAACTGACGCAGCATCTGGCTGAGCGCGGCCATGAGGTGACCGTGATTTCCGGCGAGACCGGATACATGAAGCGCGATACGCCGACCCTTCCGTGGTATCGGAGGATGGTGCGCAAGGAGCGCGACGGCCAGGTGACCGTCGTGCGCACCTTCACCTATTCGGAGCTCCATCGCAGCTTCTTCGGACGTCTGATGAGCTTCCTGTCGTTCTCCCTTTCCTGCCCGGCAGGATTGCTGTCGATCGACAAGCCGGATGTCGTGCTCGCATCGTCACCGCCGATCTTTCCCATGTTCTCGACCTGGCTTGTCTGCAAGCTCCGCGGCATTCCGTTCGTGCTTGAAGTGAGGGACCTCTGGCCCGCATCCGCAGTTCAGATGGGCATCCTGAAGAACAGGCAGTTGATCGGGGTGATGTCGTGGATGGAACGGCTGCTGTACAACCAGTCGTCCAGAATCATCGCGTTGACCGAAGGCATCCGGGACGATATCTGTGCGCGCGGCTGGCCGGAACGCAAGGTGGAACTGGTTACCTGCGGCGTTGACGTCGACCGGCTCTATCCGGATGAGGCCGGTGCGGCGTTCGTGCGCGAGAGGCATGGCTGGCAAGGCCGGCGCATCATGCTGTATTTCGGCGCACTGGGAGAGGCCAACAACATCCCGGTGATTCTCAGGACTGCGCAGCGCATGCGTGACAGGCATGATGTTCTGTTCGTGCTGATCGGCGACGGCATGAAGCGCCAGGCGACCGAAAGGGAGGTGTCTTCGCTGGCGCTCGCCAACGTCGTGATGCTGCCGCCCGTGCCCAAGGATGATGCCCGGATGTACATCAGTGCAGCGGATGCATGCCTCGTCACGTTGCGCGACATCCCGCTGTTCGACGGCGCCATCCCGACCAAGCTGATCGATTACATGGCGTGTGGAAAGCCGGTGCTGTGCGGCGTGCGTGGCGAGGCGCAGCGCATCGTCGAAGATGCCGCCGCCGGCTTGATTTTCGAGCCGGATGATGATGAGCACCTTGCCGGGCTCGTTGCGGGAATCCTGGACGACGGGAGCGCCGCTGCCCGCATGGGCAGGGATGGCCTGGCGTATGTCAGGAGCCGTTTCCCTGCGTCGAGAATGCGCACCCAGATGGAAGTCGCGCTGATCGACGTCGTGCAGGGCCGATCCGCTGAACATCCTCCGGAAGACAGGTCATCTTGAGTTCCGGAACCATCCGGCGTGTCGCCATCGTCGGCTCGGCGAGCCAGATCGGGCGGGCGTTGCTGCCGTGCCTCGAAGCGGCTGCCATCGAAGCGGTCCTGATCGGACGTCGGGCCGTTCCCGAGGCGCCCATGCCTGTTCATCGGTTCGATGACGCTCATCGGACCTTTGAACCGTCGCTTTCGAAGGTCGATGCCGTGATTTCGCTGGCACCCCTCCCGGTCATTGGCCGTGTGCTTGATATGGCGGAAGCGCTTGGTGCCAGAAGGGTCATTGCCTTCGGCTCGACCGGCAGATTCTCGAAGGTCGACTCGAGCTCGGACATCGAGCGAGATTTCGTGGCGCAGCAGACACAGGCCGAGCATCTGTTCGCCACTCGCAGCCAAAGCGCCGGCATCGCATGGACGCTGTTTCGCCCGACGATGATCTATGGTGCGGACCTCGATCTGAATGTGGCCTTCATTCGTGCGGTCGTCCGACAGGCGGGTTTTTTCCCGCTTCTGCGGGGCGCGCGTGGTTTGCGACAGCCGGTCCACATCGGCGATCTCGCCAACGCATGCGTTGCTGCGCTGGCGTCGGAGCGAAGCCTGAATCGGGCCTACGATCTCGGTGGCGGCGAGGTACTGGCCTTTCCCGAACTGGTCAGACGGATATTCGAGTCCGAGCGCAAACGTCCCGTGCTCGTGCCGGTGCCACGGTTCGCGTACACCGTGATCGTTGCATTGGCGAGCAGGCTCCCTCGATACCGGTTCATCCGTCCGCAGATGGTCGACCGCATGTGCGACGACCTGATCGCCGACAACACTGACGCGGCAAGGGATTTCGGTTATCGACCGCGGCGCTTCGAGCCCGGTGCCGCAGTCGGCAAGGAGCGGTGATCGATCCGGTCCGCACGCCGGGCCGCATGGCATGCGTCGCATCGCCTCAACAGCAAATACTTCGCGCACGGGAAGCACATGATGAACAGCAACAGGAATGTGGTGTGGCAAGGCGGACAGGTCCGCCGGAGCGAACGCGAAGACATGTTTTCCCAGTCTGCGATGACGCTCTGGCTGACCGGGCTGAGCGCGGCCGGAAAGTCGACGCTGGCTTTCGCGCTGGAACGCCATCTGATTGATCAGGGGCGCGCATGCTATGTGCTCGACGGCGACAATGTTAGGCATGGACTGAACCGCAATCTCGGCTTCAGTGAGGTCGACCGCAGCGAGAACATCCGGCGCGTTGCCGAGGTGGCGCGGCTGATGAACGATGCCGGCCTGATCGTCGTTTCGGCGCTGATTTCCCCCACCATTGCCGACCGCAACATGGCGCGCGGCATCATCGGCGTGCGCGATTTCCGCGAGGTTTTCGTCAGCACGCCACTGGTCGTGTGCGAATCACGGGATCCGAAAGGCCTATACGGCAGGGCGCGGAGCGGCGAACTGGCGCATTTCACGGGGGTGTCGGCGCCTTACGAGCCGCCGGAATCGCCCGACCTGGTCATCGATACGGCCGCCGTCGAACTGGACACCGCGGTCAAGTTGATGGCGGCGCTGATCAAGACGTGATGCTCGCCGCGCCCGGCTGACCCACGAAGCGCGAGGCGCTGTAAAATCCCGCTCCTCCTGTGTCCGCCCGCATCGTCGGGTCGGCGCGCAACCCTGCTTCCCGGTTTTCATCACGATGACTACATTGACCCACCTGCAACGGCTGGAAGCCGAAAGCATCCACATCATGCGTGAGGTGGTGGCCGAGGCTGAAAACCCGGTCATGCTCTACTCGGTCGGCAAGGACAGCGCGGTCATGCTGCACCTGGCCGCCAAGGCCTTCTACCCGTCAGTGCCGCCGTTTCCGCTTCTCCATGTGGATACCACGTGGAAATTCAAGGCGATGTACGAATTCCGCGATGCGATGGCACGCAAGCTGGGCATGGACCTGCTCGTGCATATCAATCCTGATGCCAAGTCGCGCAACATCAACCCGTTCGATCATGGTTCGGCGCTGCACACCGACCTGTGGAAGACCGAAGGCCTGAAGCAGGCGCTCGACAAGTACAAGTTCGATGCCGCCTTCGGCGGCGCGCGGCGCGACGAAGAAAAGTCGCGCGCCAAGGAACGCATCTTTTCCTTCCGCACCGCGCAGCACCGCTGGGACCCGAAGAGCCAGCGCCCGGAACTGTGGAAGCTGTACAACGCCCGCAAGCACCCCGGCGAGTCGATCCGCGTGTTCCCGATCTCGAACTGGACCGAACTCGACATCTGGCAATACATCCACCTGGAAAACATTCCCATCGTGCCGCTGTATTTCGCTGCCGAACGCCCGGTGGTCGAGCGCGACGGCACGCTGATCATGGTCGACGACGACCGCATGCCGCTGCGCCCGGGCGAGGTGCCGCAGATGAAGAGCGTGCGCTTCCGGACGCTGGGCTGCTACCCGCTGACCGGCGCGGTCGAATCGACCGCTGCCACGCTGACCGACATCATCCAGGAAATGCTGCTGACGACGACCTCGGAGCGGCAGGGCCGCGTGATCGACCACGATTCGACCGGTTCGATGGAAAAGAAGAAGCAGGAAGGGTATTTCTGATGGCACACGTTTCCGACCTGATCGCCGAAGACATCGGTGCCTACCTCAAGCAGCACGAGCACAAGAGCCTGCTGCGTTTCATCACCTGCGGCAGCGTGGACGATGGCAAGAGCACGCTGATCGGCCGCCTGCTGTACGAATCGAAGATGCTGTTCGAAGACCAGCTGGCCGCGCTGGAAGCCGACTCGAAGAAGGTCGGCACGCAGGGCGGCGATCTCGACTTCGCGCTGCTCGTCGATGGTCTTTCGGCCGAGCGCGAACAGGGCATCACGATCGACGTGGCGTATCGCTTCTTCTCGACCGACCGGCGCAAATTCATCGTCGCCGACACGCCGGGCCATGAGCAATACACGCGAAACATGGTGACCGGTGCGTCGACGGCCGATCTGGCGATCATTCTGGTCGATGCCCGTCACGGCGTGCAGACGCAGACGCGCCGCCACAGCTTCCTGGTGTCGCTGATCGGCATCAAGCGCGTGGTGGTCGCGATCAACAAGATGGATCTGGTCGGTTTCTCGCAGGACGTGTATGACCGCATCGAGCGTGACTACCGTGCTTTCGCGGCGCAGATCGGCCTGAACGACATCCTGTGCATTCCGATGTCGGCGCTGCGCGGAGACAACGTCACCGACAAGAGCGACCGCACGCCCTGGTATGCGGGCCCGACGCTGATGGAGCATCTCGAAACGGTGCCGATCGATGACGACCAGACGAGCGGCCCGTTCCGTCTGCCCGTGCAGTGGGTCAATCGACCCAATCTCGACTTCCGCGGCTTCTCCGGCCTGATCGCTTCGGGCAGGGTGCGCCCCGGTGACCGCATCCGCGTGCAGCCTTCCGGCCGCGACAGCACGGTCGAGCGCATCGTCGTGTCGGGCGGCGATCTGCCGGAAGCAGTGGCCGGTCAGTCGGTCACGCTGACGCTGACCGACGAGATCGACTGCAGCCGCGGCGACGTCATCGTCACCGCGTCACAACCGTCCGGCGCCGGCGACAGCTTCGACGCCACGCTGGTGTGGATGAGCGACGAAGCGCTCGCCACCGGTCGCAGCTATCTGATGAAGAGCGGCACGCGCACCGTCGGCGCCACGATCAACGCGATCGAATACCGCGTCAATGTGAACACGATGGAGCGCGGCGAAGCGGCAGCCCTGGCGCTGAATGAAATCGGCCGCGTCGCGCTCGTGACCGATCGACTGATCGCGTTCGACCCGTATGAAGCGGTGCGTGACACCGGCAGCTTCATCCTGATCGACCGCCTGAGCAACAACACGGTTGGCGCAGGCCTTTTGCACGGTGCGCGCAGCAAGCCGCGTGATCTTGGTTGGACGCAGCTCGACACCGGCCGCGCCGCACGGGCCGCGCTCAAGCAGCAGTCGCCGCTGCTGCTGTGGGCCGGCGAAGGCATCGACGCGACGCGGCTGGAGCAGAAGCTGATGTCGCTCGGCCGCCATACGCTGACCGTACCTGCAGCCACCGCCGACCTGCTGCGCGTCGCCGGGCTGTTGCTCGACGCCGGCCTGATCGTCGTCATCGATGCCGAATCGGCACAGCCGCCCAGTCTGGGCGCGGTGATCGCGGCGGGCGATCACATCCAACTGACGGTCGCCTTCGGTGCATCGCAGGCATCGCTGGACGAAACCGGCAGCGTGCTGGCGGTACCCGATGGGGTCGCCGAAGAGCAGGTCGAGCAGATCGTCGAAACGCTGCGCAGGGCAGGGCGGCTGGGCTGACCGGCTTCCTGCCGCGGACGTGCGCGGCAGGAAGTCTTTCAGGGCAGACGAAAACCCCTGGAAGCATCCTTCCGGGGGGCTTGCCGTGCTTTGTTCCCCGCACCCTGCATCCGGTCTTTCCGCGTCCGGATGCGGCGGGGCAAATTCTCGATTCCACACCGCTGCCAGCGCTTCAATCACCGGATTGCCTGATGACCACCCCTTCGACACCTGACGCCCCGGGCACCGAACCCCGTCTGACCTCGCTGTCGCATGGCGGGGGCTGCGGCTGCAAGATCGCGCCCGGCGTGCTGTCGGACATCCTGCGCGGCATGCCCGCGATGCCGTTGCCGCCCCAGCTCATGGTGGGCATCGAAACGTCGGACGACGCGGCGGTGTACCGTCTGAACGCCGAGCAGGCGCTGGTGGCCACCACCGATTTCTTCATGCCGATCGTCGACGATCCTTACGACTTCGGGCGCATCGCGGCGACCAATGCGCTGAGCGACGTCTATGCCATGGGCGGGCGGCCCATCATGGCACTGGCGCTGGTCGGCATGCCGATCAACGTGCTGTCGGTTGCCACCATCGGCCGCATTCTCGAAGGCGGCGCCAGCGTGTGCCGCGATGCCGGCATTCCGGTGGCGGGCGGTCACACGATCGACTCGGTCGAAGCGATCTACGGTCTGGTCGCCATGGGGCTGGTGCATCCGGAGCAAGTGCGTCGCAACGCCGACGCGCGGCCGGGCGATCTGCTGGTGCTCGGCAAGCCGCTTGGTGTCGGCATTCTTTCGGCGGCGCTGAAGAAGGGCGTACTTGATGACGCCGGATACGCCCGCATGATCGCCACGACAACACAATTGAATACGCCCGGGCCTGATCTTGCCGCCCTGCCGGGCGTGCATGCGATGACCGACGTGACCGGGTTCGGGCTCGCCGGCCATGCGCTCGAACTGGCGCGCGGTGCCGGCTGCGACCTGCACATCGACTGGGCGCAGGTGCCGCTGCTCGACGGCGTACGCGCGCTGGCGGTCGCAGGCTGCGTCACCGGCGCTTCGGGTCGCAACTGGGGGGGCTACGGCAGCGAAGTGTTGCTGCCGGACGGCTTCGCCGCCGAAGACCGAGCCCTGCTGACCGATCCGCAGACCAGCGGCGGCCTGCTCGTGACGTGCGAACCGTCCAGCCTGGAGGCCGTTTGCGCCGTGTTCGACCGCCATGGTTTTGCCGCGCCGGCGGTCATCGGCGAGGTTGGCAGCAAGCGCGATGGACCGCGACTGCGCGTGCGTCAGCGCTGACCGGCGGGCGCGCCGCCAGGCGCGCGCGCATGCTATTTTTCGAGCGGCATGTTTTCGCAGCGGCAGGGCATGCGCGTCTTGGCCCGGATGGTGAAACTGGTAGACACAAGGGACTTAAAATCCCTCGACGCAAGTCATGCGGGTTCGATTCCCGCTCCGGGCACCATGGATTGCGCAGGAGCGGCCGCATCACCGTGTGCCGCCTGATGCAGCGATAATCGCATTCCTTCCAGCGTCACTTCCCCGCATGTCCGTCCCGTCGTCCGACTCACCCCGCTTGCTGCTTGCGCCGATGGAAGGCTTGCTCGACGCACGCCTGCGTGCGGTCGTCACGCAGGCGACGCACTACGACTGGTGCGTGACCGAATTCGTCCGTGTCACCAATATGCTGCTGCCGGCACGCGTCTACACGCGCGTTGCGCCCGAACTGCTCGCACAGTCGGTAACGGCCGGCGGGGTTCCGCTGCGCGTTCAGTTGCTTGGCTCGGATCCGGCCTGCCTCGCCGACAACGCCGACCTGCTGGCGCAGCTGCATCCGGCGGGCATCGATCTGAATTTCGGCTGCCCCGCGCCGACGGTGAACCGTCATCGCGGCGGCGCGGTGCTGCTCGACGAGCCGGAACTGCTGTACGACATCGTGCAGACGGTGAGCCGCGCGCTGGCCGGCCGTGTGCCCTTCACCGCCAAGATGCGGCTCGGCGTGAAGGACACCGCGCGCGCCATCGAGGCGGCGCAGGCCCTGGCCGACGGCGGCGCGCAGATGATCGTCGTGCATGCCCGCACCAAGGCCGACGGTTACCGCCCGCCGGCGCACTGGCCGTGGATCGCGCGCATTGCCGAATCGGTGAAGGTGCCGGTAATCGCCAATGGCGAAATCTGGACGGTGGCGGATTACCTGCGCTGCCGGGCGGAAAGCGGTCTGGGTGACGTGATGCTCGGCCGCGGCGCGGTGGCCGACCCGCTGCTGGCCGAACGCATCCGGCGGCACCTTCGGGGTGAGGCAGCGACCGCACCGGCGCAGGACTGGCTGCATCTCGCGCCACTGCTTGCGGAATACTGGCGGCGCGTGCTCGGCCACGTCGAAGCGCGACACGCAGCCGGTCGGCTCAAGCAATGGTTGAACCTGCTGCGGCGCACCTACCCGAAGGCTGAGGGGCTCTACCAGCAACTGCGGCCGGTGCGCGCCAATGATGACATCGAGCGCATCCTGCTTGCCGCCGTGGCGCCGGTGCAGGCGCTCGCCGCGTGAGCTTCATCCGGCGCAGCGGCGTTGCCTATTCAGGCTTGCCCAGCCTGTCGACCATATTCATCAGCGTACGGATCTGCGGGGCATCGCGCGTGGCATAGCCGTGCAGATCGGTCGGCGTGGTATAGCCCCACCAGTCCCAGCAGCCCATCGGATTGCCGACGCTGTCCCAGCTGCCGCGTTCCAGCGGCTTGATCGCGCCGACGCGCGGAAACAGCAGCACCAGGCGCAGCGGTCCGGCCCAGCGCGTGTAGCCCCCACCTTCGCTGAAGGCCTGGAACGCTTCGTCCGTCATGCCCTGCTGGCAGCCATGCAGCGCGACATGAATGCCGCACTTTTCGTCCCGGCAACGCTCGGGCACGAAGACATGCGCCGATTCGGCCAGACCCAGCATGCGCATCGCAGCGTCCGGATCGGCCATGCCAGGTGTGACCGGCACATGGTCGGCCTGACGCAGCGCGTACCACTGGCCGGCGCCATCGTCGGCCCGGGCGCGCGGCTTCTTGTACAGGCTGCGCAGCATGAAGCCGGCAGCATCGAAATCGCAGCCGCTGACGAAATCCTCGTCGCTGACGTCGCACGCGCCCTGCGCAGGATCGTTCGTCGGCAGGGTATGCGGCGTGGCGCGCGGCTCTCCGCGCACGATCAGACCGTTGAAATGCAGGAAGAAGGTGTGCTGCGCCGCCGATGCCTTGGCGCCGACCACGCGGTCTTCGCTGCCGCGGTATTCCCAGATGCGTTGACCGGCCATGTTGGAGACTGGGTCGATGCGGTCGCGCTGCGCCAGTTTCTTCGTGTCGGCAATCAGGTCCTGCACTTCGATGTCGCGCTCGCCCGAACTGAACAGCGACAGCCCGAACATCGGTCCGAACAGTTCGCGCAACCAGGTGCGCCCCAGCGTCAGGCAGTCATTGGTCGCCTTGGTGACGAACCCCTGCGCACACAGATAGGGCGGCCCGGACACGATGCCGATGCCGCGCACCCGCGACGAATGCGCCACGCCCATCTGCACCGCCATGGCGGCACCGGACGACAGGCCGGATACGGTGAAATGCCGGTGATCGAGGTTCAGCGGTGGCGGTGAATCCAGTGCCGGAGCGGCCGACGCGCTGGCGAGCAGGACGACTGCGAGGAATGTGCGGCGGATGAAGCAGAAGGTGGGCATGGTGGAATCTGAACGGATCGGAAGTTCAAGTATGCGCAAGCTGTTGTTGCGTCGCAACAACCCTGTGTGATCCGCACCCGGGGGCAGGCGTGCGGCGCGGCACGCAATCGTCAGGTGGCTGCATCCGGA
Organism: Methyloversatilis sp.; assembly: GCF_051861465.1. Taxonomy (GTDB): domain Bacteria; phylum Pseudomonadota; class Gammaproteobacteria; order Burkholderiales; family Rhodocyclaceae; genus Methyloversatilis. The sequence continues at coordinate 48,025 of NZ_JBHYCQ010000005.1, forward strand.
GCGGCGACTGTCAGGCCCCAGCCGGGCCGCGCAGCGATGCCGAGGCATTCGATGTCCAGCACGCCACCGGCGCCGAACATCAGCGACGGTTGCACCGGGTCGGTTTCGAGCAGGTGTGTGCCGACTGCGCCTTCCTGTGCCAGCAATCGAGCCCCGGCGTGATCGGCGATGGTGAGTGCAGCGCGCGTCAGCAGGCTCGTTTCGCCCACGTGGGCGCCGACGATCAGCAATACTCCGCGGGACCGCGCAGCCTCGACCAGGGCCAGCGAGCGGATCAGACCGCCCATCTTGGACACCCGGACATTGACGATCCAGCGTGCCGGCGCGTCGGCCAGCCGGTCGAGCTGATCGGTGCGGAGCAGGCTCTCGTCGAGGATGATGCGCGTGTCGAGCCGTTCGGCCAGGACGTCCAGCGCGTCGATGTCGCCTGCAGCCAGCGGTTCTTCGAGTGCCGCGAAGCGCATGCCGAGCGCGGTGATGAAATCCGCCGCGCGGGCGGGGTCACGCCACAGGTTGTTCGCGTCGGCACGCACCCGGTGTGGCGCGATGCCTGCAGCGGTCAGCGCCTCGATCTTCTGCCGGTCGCGCGCTGCATCCCCGGACAGCTTGATCTTGAAGTCGCGGAACCCATGCTGGACGTAACGTGCGAGCTGCGCGGCGAAACGGCCGGGTTCGGCGTCGCCGAGCACCGCGCTGTATTGGAAGCGGCCGGACAGCGGCGGCAGTCCGAGCAGGCGTTCGACCGGGCAGTCCTGCTGCTGCGCGAACAGATCCAGCAGCGCCAGTTCGACCGCCGCCCAGGCCGCCGGGTGGCGATCGATGAGCGCGTGGTTTCGCTCGACCCAGTCACGCAGCGATGCGGGATCGTGAATGTCCGACCGCCATGCGTCGACGTGCGCCGAAACGAAAGCCTGCGCGCCGGGCAGGCTTTCGCCGGTGACGTACTCGCGCGGGCAGCCTTCGCCGTGGCCGATGAAGCCGCCGCCGCATGCGCTCACCCACAGGCTCTGCATGGAGGAGCGCTCGGCCGACGCGTGCCGGAAGGCTTCGCGGAACGGCAGATCGAGCGGACGTGCGGTCAGGGCGTCGAGCGGCATGGCGTCAATCCGTTCGCCGGTGCGGCCGGAAGTCGAATCGCATGTCTCGTGCATAGTTCAGCGCGACCACCTTGAACTGCCCCTCGCGCTGGCCGCGTCGCACGCAGTCGTCCTTGTAGGCCTCACCGGTACCCGAAGCAAGCCAATTGGCCTCGAGTGCGCCGAGCCGCCCGCTTTCGCGCTTGGCGCGGTATTCGATGTTCAGCTCGCACAGCTGCGCGTCGACCGCCTGCCCGAAAGTCTGTGCATCAAGCGCCGGCAACGGATCAGGCTCTGCATACAGACGATAGGCACTGCGTGTTTCGTCGGCCAGCATCATCACGAAGCGGGCCGGCGGGCCGTGCTGTGCCAGTACCTGCCGCACCGCGTCGAGCACCTGCGCTTCGTACAGCTTCTCGCCGGTGATGCTGGTGACGCCTTTGCCTTTCTGGACGAAACGCAACAGGGGTGTGCGGTGCAGGAAGCCGGTCACCCTGACCACATCGTTGATGAAGTAGCGGTAGAGCCCGGACGGCGTGGTGACGATCACGTAGTACTCGTGACCCTTCTGCAGACCGTCGATCGTCAGGAACTCCGGCTGGCCGGTGTCCCAGCGCCGGCGTTCGACGAACTCGAAGAAGTGCGTGTCCAGCGTCGGCAGACCACTGCCGCGATTCCGGCCGAGCGTGATCGTGCCGCGGAATTCGCTCGACATGTAACCCAGTTCGAACAGACGGGTATCCGGCGCGAGTTCGGCGCGCAAGGCGTCGGCTGCAACACCTGCGCTGGCGCAGGTCCAGGTCACCACGAGCTTCAGGTCCGGCCACAGATCGGCCAGCTTCGGCTGCGTCTCGCACGTATCGAGCTTCGCCAGGACATCCGCCCGTGCCGGGTCGGCTTCCAACCGGCCGGCCAGCGCCGCACGCACGTCTCCGGTCAGGGCGTCCGACAGGAAGAAGCCACCCTGACGCACATCGCTGACCAGCTGGCCTGAATGTGCGCGGTAGAGCCGCGCGAGCTGCAGCAAGGTGCTCGGATTCGCCGTGCCCAGATAGCTGACGTCGCGCCGTACGATGGCCAGTCGAAGGATGGTGAGGTACTTGACCCGGCTGTCGGGAATCGCCATGACCTCCGGCGGTACGACGAAGCGGTCACGCACGAGTCCGGGTGAGTTGAGCGCGACGATGCCCGACGCCGATCCGAAAGGTTTGCCGTTGGCCAGCAGCCCTTCATGGATGGGGCTGTAGATGACGAGCAGCGTGCCGTCGAATGCGTGCGGGCATACGCCATGCTGGAACGCTACCGCGGTCCGCTGAAGCTGCCCCAGTTCGGCCAGATGGGCGGCGGTCACCGGCACGTGCTTGGGCTGTCCGGTGGTGCCACTGGTGCATACGTAGCCTGCGGGTGGCGCCACGGTCAGCGCGGCCTCGCCGTGTGCGATCTCGGCCTCGATGTAGGGTCGCAGCGTTTCGTAGTCCTGCACGCTCACCGTGCGGGCATAGGCCGTGTAAACATCGAGCGCGGCAAAGCCATGCTGCCGGCCGAATGCGGAATCGCGGTTGTCGCGCAGGATGCGTGCGAGTACCGCGTCCTGCGCGCGCATCGGGTCGCGTGTCATCTGTGCCAGCCTTCGCCGCGCCCGCCACCGAATCCAGCGCAGGCCGAGGTGCAGCAGCTGCCGCCTGACCGGCTGCCGCGACGGGTGGCGGACGTGCCGGAACGGCGCTGCGATCTGAGCCAGAAAGCCCTGAGGATAGTGCCGGTCCGGAATGCCCAGCTCGCCGACCTCGCGTCCGGGCGGCAGATACCAGGTGCCGAACAGTACGTCCCACACGGCCGTCGTGCTGCCGAAATTGCAGGCCGCGACTTTCGGGTCTCGCGCGTGGTGCCAGCGATGGGTTTCCGCGCTGCCCACCAGGTAGTTCAACCACCCGTAGCGCAGCGCCAGGTTGCTGTGCTGGAAGAAGCCATTGACCGAGTACACCAGGGCATAACCTGCCAGCACCTCGGGTGCCACGCCGAGCAGCAGGAAGGGCGCAGTATCGAGCGAGAAGTGCAGCGCCTTTTCCAGCGGGTGAAAGCGGCCGACGTTCAGCAGATACAGGATGTCCGGCGAATGGTGTACCTCGTGCAGCCGCCACAGCGCCGGGAAGTGATGGCAGGCCCGATGCAGCCAGTAACGCATCAGGTCCACCGCCAGCACCATGATCAGAACCTGCAGCGGCAGCGGCCAGTCATGCGGCCACGGCCCGTCCGGACCGGCGTCATGTCTGATATCGGCCAGCGCGAATACCACAGCCGCCGCCAGCAGCGACGGCCAGACGACCTGTACAGTGGCCATGAAGGCGGCATCGGTACGCAGGTCTGCAGCATGCGGCTTCCAGTCGGCGCGGGCGAAGCATCGCTGCTCGAGCAACAGGATGGCGACCCCGGTCAGTACGATGGGCAGATGACTGGCCAAAGTGAGGGGTGCGCCGACTGACAGCAGGATGGAAAACAACAGCGCAGCACCGGTCAGACCGGCGGGATAAAGGCCATGGCTCAGTGCGGTGTTCATCGGAAGGGCGTTGCAGGCGACGCGTGATGGGCGAGTGCGAGCACAAAGGAGGCGAGCACAAGATGGAAGATGGCGGGGATCCAGCTGCTGAACCAGGCGGGCGCCGCGGGTATCAGCAAACCGACACCGATGCGCGCGATGGACCCTGCCAGATAGATGCGGCCGGCCAGCGTCGCGCGATGGCAAGTTTCGTCAGACCAGACCAATCTGCCGCGGCCGGCCAGCCAGTTGCCCCGACACATCAGCAGCAGGATCAGAAGCTGGCTGAACAGCAGTAGCGGATAAGGCAGATTGCTGCCCTGAAACGCAGTGACGTCCGGCAGGCTGTCGATCGGCGCCCAGTACTGCAAGAACTGGGCGAACACCCGCAGGGCGAACAGGGCAGTCAGCCCCCAGAGGAGGCCTGTCGATGCGGGAGTTGTGCGCGCGTGCGTTGTGGCCATTTTGTGTGATCCACTCGTACTGTCCTCGCCGGCTCGTCTCCGGCTCCGACGGTATAGCGGCTTGTACTGCACGAAGCAAGATGGACAGATGGCCTATCCATCTGTCTCACACGGGAGGTCGTTGAGCACGGTTGGCAATGCGCTGCAATGGCATGAACAGCCTTTGGCGCACTCATCCAAACTTCTGAATTTTGGAAGTAAGACGTAGATATGTTCGTCTTGATGGAAGTTTGGAGGGCGCTTAGCATCACTGGCAATCGGTCACCGAAGTGACGACGGTTATCCGCGCCACCGGCTTCCGGACATACAAGGAGAGTTACACCATGAAACGCATCGTGCTTTTTCTCGCCACCAACATGGCCATCGTGCTGGTCCTGTCCATCACCATGCGCTTGCTGGGCGTCGAACCCTACCTGAACGAGAACGGGCTCAACCTCGGTTCGCTGCTCATCTTCGCCGCGGTGATGGGCTTCGGCGGCTCGCTGATTTCGCTCGCCATTTCGAAGTGGACGGCCAAAAAATCGATGGGCGTACGGGTCATCGAAACGCCCGCCAATTCGACCGAGTTCTGGCTCTACGAAACCGTGCGCAAGTATTCGGAAGAAGCCGGCATCAAGATGCCGGAGGTCGGCATCTACGATTCGCCGGATGTAAACGCCTTCGCCACCGGCATGAGCAAGAACAGTTCGCTGATCGCCGTATCGACCGGCCTTCTGCAGCAGATGACGCGCGCAGAAGCCGAAGCGGTGCTCGGTCACGAGGTCGCGCACGCCGCCAATGGCGACATGGTTACGCTGGCGTTGATCCAGGGTGTGGTGAACACTTTCGTGATGTTCCTGTCGCGCGTCATCGGCCACACGGTCGACCGGGTCGTGTTCAAGAATGAAGACGGTCACGGTCCCGCCTTCTTCGTCACGATGATCGTGGCCGAACTGATCCTCGGTGTCCTCGCGTCCATCATCGTCATGTGGTTTTCGCGTCGCCGTGAATTCCGTGCAGACACCGGTGGCGCACAGTTGGCGGGTCGCAAGAACATGATTGCTGCGCTGGAGCGTCTGAATGCGATGCACCCGCAGCCGCTGCCCGACAAGATGGCCGCCTTCGGCATCGCCGGTGGCGGTGCGATGGGTCTCAAGCGCCTGTTCATGACGCACCCGCCGCTGGAAGAACGCATCGCTGCGCTGAAGGCCGCGCAGTGAGTGCGTCGGCAGTGCAGTCGATTAACCGAAACGGAGTGACGACATGAAGCCCGAAGAACAGAGCGCCCTGCTGGCCGTCGTATTGCACGCGGCGCTCGCCGACGGCAACAAGCATGACCGCGAACGCGACGAAATACGCCGTATCGCCGAATCCGTTTCGGGGGAGGCGGGCGGCGCCGATCTGGGCCGCGTCTATCAGGATGTGCTGCTCCGGCGGGTGTCGCTGGATGCGTGCATCGCCGCGCTGACCGACGCAGGCCAGCGCCAGCTCGCCTATGAAATGGCGGTGTGCGTCTGCGACGCCGATGGCCGGCAGAGCGAAGCCGAACAACGTTTCCTCGGCGACCTGAAGACGCGTCTGCGGCTCGACGCCGAGCAGACGGCCGCTTTCGATGCCCAAGCCGAAGCCATCCTGGCCTCCAGTGAGGGCGCGGTGCCGTTGTCGGTCGGTGGAGCGCAGCGCCCCGTCGCGGCGGTACCCGCTGCCGCGACGGCCACGGTGTTCCAGTCGTCGCTCCCGGAAGCCGAGCTTGACAAGTCCATCCTCAACCATTCGCTGATCAATGGTGCACTTGAGCTGCTGCCGCAGTCGTGGGCGTCGATGGCCATCATTCCGCTGCAGGTCAAGATGGTCTACGGCATCGGCAAGGCGCACGGCGTGACGCTGGACCAGGGCCACATCCGGGAGTTCATTGCCGCGGCCGGCGTCGGGCTGACGTCGCAATACCTCGAACAGTTCGGTCGCAAGCTGCTTGGCGGCCTGCTGGGCAAGGCGGCCGGCAAGACTTTCGGCAAGCTGGGCGGCGCGGCGACCGGCATGGCGTTCTCGTTCGCCACCACCTATGCGCTCGGCCAGCTGGCGAAACGCTATTACGCCGGCGGTCGCGTGATGAATGCCGCGATGTTGCGCGACACCTTCCAGAACCTGCTCACGCCAGCGAAGCAGATGCAGGCGCAGTACCTGCCGCAGATCCGCCAGCAGGCCGAAACGCTGGACATGGGTCGGGTGATGGCGATGGTCCGAGGCAACTGACACAGTGCCTGTGTGACGGACCCGGGATGACGCAAAGATGAAAAGTACGGCTTTCCGCGCGCGTCTGCCTTCGACAAGAGTCGACGCCGGAACGGCGACCTGGAGGACCGTATCGATTCCAGCGGATCTGCCTTGGCGCCGCGCCATCCGGCATCGCTGAAGCTTCAGTGTTGCACGTTCAGGCCGATATCATGATCACGAATTGAATTCCGGACCATGATCAGGGGGGCCTGCACAGTCATGAAGGCGGATCGAACCTCCCGAGGCGTGCTGGCGTGAGCCTGCGCACGCGCATATTGCTGCTGGCGCTGGCGGCATCCGTGCTGCCGGTGCTTGCCATGCTCTGGCTGCTGCTGGAAAACCGCAGCGCCACGGTCGCGCAGGCGCGCGAGCAACTCATCGCGCGCACCGACATCATTGCGAACGAACTCGACGACCGGATCGCCGGCACGGCCCAGCTGTTGTTCGGGCTCGGGCGTGTGTCCGTCGTCGGCAGTGATGACAAGGCTGCCTGCTCCGCCTTCCTGGCCGACGTGCTGAAGGAACATCCGCAGTACACGGGCATCCTGACCATCCTGCCGGACGGCCGGCTGCACTGCGATTCACTGCGCAGCGGTCGTACGCTTCAGCTCAATGATCGTGGCTATTTCCGCCAGGCGCTGACCTCGGACGGACCGGTGGTGGAACCGGTGATCGGGCGGCTGACCGGCAAGGGCGTGTTGCAGATCGCCTATCCGGTGCGCGCGGCCGACGGCACGCTGCGTTTCATCCTCCTGGCGTCGCTCGATATGGACAACTACGGCCGTGCGGTGGCGAATGCACTGCCCTATGCGCGCATGCATTTCCAGGTGTGGAACCATGACGGCTCCATCGTCATGGATTTCCCCGGGGCACAGCAGGCTGCGATGGATATCGGACCCGCGCAGCGGCGATTCATGCTGGCAACCAATCCCCGACGTACCGAAACCCTGGATCCAGGACCAAACGCCCGCATCTGGGCACGTAGCGCGCTGCCGCGTACGCCCGCAGCAGACCTGCATCTGGCGTTGAGTGTGCCCGAAGCCGATCTGAACGAACGGATAGACGGGCAGTTCCGGCGAGCACTCGGCGCACTTGTTGCGCTGGCAGCGCTCATGTTTGCCAGCGCAGCCCTGCTGGGCGAGTTTGCGGTGCGACGGCAGGCCATGCGGCTGATGCAGGCCATTTCGCGCGTGGATGCCGGCGATTACAGCTCACCGGGCGATGCGCATTATCCGCGTGGCGAACTGGGCGAGGTCATGCAGGCGCTTGACCGCATGGCGTGTTCTCTGGATCAGCAGCGTCAGCAGATTGCCCGCAACAACGAGGCGCTGGAGCGGCAGGCATGCATCGATGCGCTGACCGGCTTGGCCAATCGCCACATGCTGACTGACCGGCTCGGCCATGCACTGGCCGAGGCGCGGCGGGTCAATCGCGTAGCAGGCGTGCTGATGCTGGACCTCGACCGATTCAAGACCGTGAACGACAGCCTCGGCCATAGCCAGGGTGACCTGCTGCTGCAGGAGGTCGCGGGTCGTCTCAGCCGATGCGTGCGCGAGGGCGATACCGTGGCGCGGCTGGGCGGCGACGAGTTTGTCGTCGTGCTCGCCGACATGGCCGATGCGGACCATATCGTGCCGGTTGCGCGGAAGATTCTGTGCGCACTGGCGGCGCCGGTCGAGGTCGGTCTGCAGGTCTTGTCGGTCACGACCAGTCTTGGCATCGCTGTATTTCCGCGTGACGGTGCCACCGCCGATGCGTTGCTGCAGCACGCCGACACTGCGATGTACCGCGCCAAGGATCAGGGCGGGAACGCCATGGCCTTCTTCACGCCGGAAATGATGCAGGCCATGGTCGAACGTCTGCAGGTTGAAGCCGGCCTGCGTCGCGCGCTTGATCAGGGCGAACTGCGCCTGCACTTCCAGCCCATCATTGACGCGCGCAGCGGCGAGGTTACGTCAGCCGAAGCGCTGGTCCGGTGGCAGGATCCACAGCGCGGACTGGTGTCGCCGATTCAATTCATCCCGATCGCGGAGGAAACCGGGCTTATCGTACCGATCGGTGAGTGGGTGCTGCGTGAGGCCTGCCGTCAGGTGCAGATCTGGCGGACACTCGGGCTGGGCGACATCCCGGTGGCCGTCAATCTGTCGGCACGTCAGTTCAGCGTGCCCTCGCTCGATGAATCGGTCGCGCAGGCCCTGGCGGACAGCCAGTGTCCGGCGTCGCTTCTGCATCTTGAAATCACCGAAAGCTCGATCATGGAGCACGTCGATCAGGCGCTCGAATCCCTGCACCGTCTTGCTGCGCTGGGCGTGCACCTGACCATTGACGACTTTGGCACCGGCTACTCGTCACTCAGCAAGCTCAAGCAGTTTCCGGTGCGTACGCTCAAGATCGACCGCAGTTTCATCCACGACATCGAAGTCGATGCCAGTGACGATGTGCTGGTCGATGCCATCCTCGCACTCGCCCAGAAGCTCGGCTTGCGCACGGTGGCTGAAGGCGTCGAGACCCTGGCTCAGGTCGCCTTCCTCGAAAAACGAGGTTGCGATGCCTACCAGGGGTTTCTGTTCTCGCGCCCCTGCGATGCGACTGCATTCATACGGGTGGTGCGCGAACGCAATGGCACCGCGACCGCGGAGCCGATGCAGGCCGCAGAAGTGGTGCTTGGATAGGAGGTCGCGGGCTCGAAAGGCTCCGATCCAGCGCTGACGCGCGCGAGCGCCGGATCTCGTTGGATGAGCGGGTACCGGCCGGTCAGGCGCCAGCGAGCACGCCGGCTCAGTGCAGAAGCTTTCAACCAGCCATTAAAACGAAAAACCCACTGACGAATCAGTGGGTTATCGTTCGATTGGTGGAGGCGGCGGGAATCGAACCCGCGTCCGCAAGCCCTACACAGACAGTTCTACATACTTAGCCTGGCCATTTGATCTAACCCGTCACCCGCCGACCCGGCAGGCTGATGAAAGGCGATCCGCTTGATTTTCGTGATGCACCACGCGGCGGAGTGCATCCTTACTTTAGCTGTTAATGGCGCTGCTACCGGTTGCCCGGCCCGACCCGCTAATCAGTCGGTGCAGCGTCCGGCCTTAAGCGGCCAGAGCGTAAGATTCGTCGTTGGCGACTATCTAATTTTCGGTTGGATTTACGAGGTACTCCGACCCTCGGTATGCCCTGCGCTGCTTCGCGACCCACGTCGAGACCAGGTCGCCCCCTCAGCAACCATATGGTACCACCCGACGGTGATTACAAGAGGGTGAGCAGTTCGAGCGGGTGGTGGATGATGTGGTCGGCACCCCAGTCGCGGAAGTGCGTGCCGGTACCGAGGTAGCCGAAGGCCGCCGTGACGGTGCGCATGCCTGCGGCGCGCCCGGCCTCGATATCGCGTAGGTCATCACCGACGTAGATGCAGCGCGCCGGGTCGACCGCCATCTCTTCGGCCGCCAGCTTCAGGCCTGCAGGGTCCGGTTTCGGCACGGCAACGCTGTCGCCGCTGATGATGCTGGACGCGCGTTCTTGCAGGCCAAGTTCGCGCATCAGGGGCAGTGTGAAGCGAGCCGCCTTGTTCGTGACCACGCCCCACGGAAGGCTGGCGAGTTCGAGTCGCGTCAGCACTTCACCCATTCCCTCGAACAAGCGGGTCTGCACGCACAGTGCCGTTTCGTAGATCGTCAGGAACCGACTTGCGAGGGCGGCATATCGCTCGTCGTCCGGGGTGATCCCGAATCCGGCGCCGATCAGGCCGCGCGCGCCGGCCGAAGTGTGAGGCCGCAACACTTCGGGTGGCAGTTCAGGCAGGCCGGATTCGCTGCGCAACCGGTTCAGCGCGCCGCCGAGGTCGGGCGCGGTGTCGGCCAGTGTGCCGTCCAGGTCGAACAGCACACCACGCGTACGCAATTCATTCATCGCGCACGCATCGCATCAGGTAATTGACTGAGGTGTCGCGGCCGAGCGAATAGACCTGGGTCAGGGGGTTGTAGCTCATTCCCATCATTTCGGCCTCGCGCAGGCCCGCTGCCCGCGCGTCCTGTGCAAGTTCGGACGGCTTGATGAACTTTTCGTATTCGTGCGTACCGCGCGGCAGGAGGCGCAGAACGTATTCCGCACCGACGATGGCAAACAGCCAGGACTTCGGATTGCGGTTCAGCGTCGAGAAGAACACCGTGCCGCCCGGGCGCACCAGTGTGGCGCATGCGCGTATCGTGCTCGCCGGATCAGGTACGTGTTCCAGCATTTCCATGCAGGTGACCACGTCGTACCGGCCGGCACTTTCGCGTGCGTGGTCTTCCGCCGACTGGAGCACGTAGCGCACGTTGCGGCCGCTTTCCAGCAGGTGAAGACGTGCGACCGACAGCGCCTTTTCGCTGAGATCGATGCCGGTCACGTCCGCGCCGCGCGCGGCCATGCTCTCCGACAGGATGCCACCGCCGCAACCCACGTCGAGCACGCGTTTGCCGGCTATGCCGATACAGCGGTCTATCCAGTCGAGGCGCAGCGGGTTGATTTCATGCAGCGGGCGAAACTCGGATTCCGGGTCCCACCAGCGATGCGCAAGCTCGGAAAATTTCTCCAGCTCGAGCGGATCGGCGTTCTGTTGAGTAGTCATGTGGGTATGGACAGGGCGAGATGTGCATCGGTTGCAGACGATGGTATACGCAGCCTCTGGAAAAGTCGGACGAAAAAAAGCCCTGCACGAGTGCAGGGCTTTTCAGATCAAGGAACCCGATTACTTCTGGGTGCCGATGATTTCAATATCCACGCGACGGTCAGGCTGGAGGCAATTCACCAGCTTCTTGTTGCGGAAGTTCTCTGCACCCATCTTCATGCAGGCATCGCCCGTGACCGGCTGCGATTCGCCCTTGCCTTCCGTGTATACACGGTTGGCTTCGACGCCCTTGCTGACGATGTAGTCCTTGACCGCAGCTGCGCGCTTCTCGGACAGCGTCTGGTTGTACTTTTCCTTGCCGATGCGGTCAGCGTGGCCAACAGCGATGATCACTTCGAGGTCGATTGAACCGAGCTTGCTGACCACGTCGTCGATCTTGTCCTTGCCTTCTTGGCGCAGCACAGCCTTGTCGAAATCGAACAGGGCATCAGCCGACAGGGTGATCTTCTGTGCGGCGGGCTTCGGTGCCGCAGCCGGTGCCGGTGCGGGCTCAGCCTTCGGTGCCGGTGCGGCTACCGGAGCGGGCGGCTCGCAGACATCCTTCGGCAGAAGGTCCTTGTCGCAGGCGCAGCCGACGGCGGGCACTGACGCGGCGTAGGCTGGGGTCCAGAATCCGGTTCTCCAGCAGAGGCCGGTTGCGCTGCGGACGACAACGCCGCGGCTGTCGATCACATACGGGACGTGGGCCTGAATCTTCGGATCGACCTTGATGTCTTCAGCCGCGAATGCATTCGAAGCAAAGCCGGCGGATGCGGCGAGCAGAGCGATGAGCAGCGGTTTTTGCGTCAGTTGTTTTAGCATGATCCCCTCGTATGAGACTTGAATCGGTTGTAAATCGGACCCTTCGTGGATTCGCAAGATTCCGGCGGAAACGCTCCCAAAGCCTTTGCTGAAACCACGATTACCAGCGATATCCGCCAGAACGGCAGCGGCAAGCCGTTATTTGATCACCTTATTTTGCCACAGCCGCCCGCGCGCCTTCAATTCGTTGTTGTGCGGGTGCAACAGAATGCCACGGCTGACGCGGGCTTGTCCTGCGACCCATACTTCGCTGACATGTTCCCGCCCTGCGGCATAGACGATGTGCGACAGCGGCGCGTAACGGGGGCATGTTTCCAGTGCGTCGAACGCCACCGCGCAGAGGTCAGCCGATTTGCCCGGGCGGATGGACCCGATGAGGTGATCGAGGCCGAGCGCGCGCGCGCCCCCCAGTGTTGCCATTTGCAACAACTGAACGGCGGGCAACGCCGCCGCGTCACCGGTCGTCAGCTTGGCAAGAAGCCCCGCCTGGCGCATCTCCTGGAACAGGTCGAGTCGGTTGTTGCTGGCGGCGCCATCGCTGCCCAGGCTGAGATTGACGCCGGCGGACACCAGCGCGGCCGCGGGCGCTGCGCCGCTTGCGAGTTTCATGTTGGAGGTGGGGCAGTGCGTCACGCTTGAACCTTCGCGGGCCAACAGCGCGATTTCGTCGCCATTCAGATGCACCGCGTGCACTGCGATCAGTGCGGGGCCGATCAGCCCGAGTCGGCGCAGACGTTCAAGTGGCCGTACCCCGTGTTGGGCAACGCTCTGCTCGATTTCACTCTGTGTTTCGTGCACATGGATGTGGACGGGGAGATCAAGTTGCTCGGCGAGTGTGCGGATGCGCTCGAATGTGGCGTCGCAAACCGTATAGGGCGCGTGGGGCGACAGCGTGAAGTGAATCAGCGGATGGGATTTGTAGTGATCCCTCACTGCGAGCCCCCGGCTGATGTACTGATCGGCGTCGCTGGCCCAGGCGCTGGGAAACTCGATGACCACGATGCCCAGCACGGCGCGCATGCCCAGATCGATCGCCGCTTCGGCGGCGGCATCCGGGAAGAAATACATGTCGTTGAAGCAGGTGACGCCGCCGCGCAGCATTTCAGCGCAGGCCAGGGAGGTTCCGTCGCGGACGAAGTCGTGGCTCACGTGTTCCTGCTCCGCCGGCCATATGCGCTCGCTCAGCCAGCGCATCAGCGGCAGGTCGTCCGCATACCCTCGCAGCAGATTCATCGCGGCGTGGCTGTGGGCATTGACCAGGCCCGGAATCAATACATGGTCGTCCAGCGTCCGCAGTTCACCCGGTACGTAGCGCTGGCGTGCTTCTTCGGCCGGAAGGACATCAACGATGCGGCCGTTGCTGACCGCAACGGCGTGATGTTCGAGCACCACCCCGGCCGGTTCGACCGGGATGATCCAGCGGGCTTCGATCAACAGGTCGATTGCAATGGGCGCTTGCGCTGTCTGCATGGGTGTCGGGCGGCGGGGAGGTCGGTGCGATTCGACGAAGTCTAGTCTGTCCGGGTGACGTGCGGCGGCCCCGGGGCGAGTGCAAGCGCATGTTAAACTTGCGGTTTGGCTGCACAAACCGCCCGCACAGACAGCTCGCCGTCTGACTGGTTTCATACAACGACAGCCGCAGTCCGCCTCCCGCCCTCAGATGACCATTTCTTTTGCCAAGGAAACGCTGCCCATTTCGCTCGAAGACGAAATGCGGCATTCCTACCTCGATTACGCGATGAGCGTGATCGTCGGCCGCGCGCTGCCCGATGTGCGCGACGGTCTCAAGCCGGTGCATCGCCGGGTGCTGTTCGCGATGCACGAGGCGAACATCCAGTGGAACCGGCCCTATGTGAAGTGCGCCCGCGTTGTGGGCGACGTCATGGGTAAGTACCACCCGCACGGCGATTCGGCGATATACGACACCTTGGTGCGCATGGCGCAGGACTTCTCGTTGCGCTACACGCTGATCGACGGCCAGGGCAATTTCGGATCGGTAGACGGCGACAACGCGGCGGCCATGCGCTACACCGAGTGCCGTCTGGACAAGATTGCCGCTGAACTGCTGGCCGACATCGACAAGGAAACCGTCGATTTCGGACCGAACTACGACGGCAAGGAGCAGGAGCCGCTGGTGCTGCCCAGCCGCATTCCTAACCTGCTGATCAACGGCAGTGCGGGCATCGCGGTCGGCATGGCGACCAACATTCCGCCGCACAATCTGGGCGAAGTGCTCGACGCCTGCCAGTTGCTGCTTAAGGAGCCGGATACCACGATCGAACAGCTCATCGACATCGTGCAGGCCCCCGATTTTCCGACCAGCGGATTCATCTACGGTCTGACCGGCGTGCGCGAGGGCTACCTGACCGGCCGCGGCCGCGTCGTCATGCGCGCCCGCACGCACTTCGAGGACATCGACCGCGGCAGTCGCCAGGCCATCATCGTCGACGAGTTGCCGTACCAGGTTAACAAGAAGACCCTGCTTGAGCGCATCGCCGAGCTGGTTAACGAAAAGCGGATCGAGGGTATTTCCGACATCCGCGACGAGTCGGACAAGTCCGGCATGCGCGTCGTGGTCGAACTCAAGCGCAACGAAGTGCCTGAAGTCATTCTGAACAACCTGTACAAGCTCACGCAGCTGCAGGACACCTTCGGCATGAACATGGTGGCGCTGGTCGATGGCCGCCCACGTTTGCTGAACCTGCGCGAAATGCTGGACTGCTTCCTGTCGCACCGGCGCGAAGTGATCACCCGTCGCACCGTGTTCGAGCTGCGCAAGGCGCGTGAACGCGGCCACGTACTCGAAGGTCTGGCGGTGGCGCTGTCGAACATCGACGAAATCATTGCGCTCATCAAGGCCTCGGCGTCGCGCGCCGAAGCGCAGGTCGCGCTGATGTCGCGCCCGTGGAAGTCGCCGCTGGTCGATGAAATGCTGGCCCGTGCCGGCGCCGAAGCCTTCCGACCGGACGGCCTCGATGCCGCATTCGGTTCGTTCGCCGACGGTTACCGCATGTCGGATGCGCAGGCCAAGGCCATTCTCGACATGCAATTGGCGCGCCTGACCGGCCTGGAGCAGGAAAAGATCATGTCCGAGTACAAGGAGGTGATCGCACAGATCATCGACCTGCTCGACATCCTGGCCCGCCCGGAACGCATCAACTGGATCATTTCCGACGAACTGCGCCAGATCCGCGACCAGTTCGCCGACGGTCGCCGCTCGGAAATCGTCACGCATACCCAGGATCTGGGCATCGAGGATCTGATCGCTCAGCAGGACATGGTCGTGACGCTGTCGCACGGCGGCTACTTCAAGCGCCAGCCATTGGCCGACTACCGTTCGCAGCGCCGCGGCGGTCGTGGCAAGCAGGCGGCGGCGGTGAAGGAAGACGACTTCGTCGATCAGCTGTTCATCGCCAACACGCACGACTACATCCTGTGCTTCTCCAGCCGCGGTCGCGTCTACTGGCTCAAGGTGTACGAAGCGCCGGAAGGATCGCGCAACTCGCGTGGCAAGCCCATCGTGAATCTGTTCCCGCTGATGGAGGGCGAGAAGATCACGGCCGTGCTGCCGGTCCGGGAATTCGACGAGAACCACTACATCTTCATGGCCACCGGCCGCGGCACGGTCAAGAAGACGCCGTTGTCGGACTTCGGCAATCCGCGCAAGGCCGGCATCATCGCCGTTGATCTGGACGAAGGCGACGTGTTGATTGGCGTCGCGATCACCGACGGAACTGACGACATCATGCTGTTCTCTGACGCCGGCAAGGCGGTGCGATTCGCCGAGGCTGACGTGCGTCCGATGGGCCGAACGGCGCGCGGCGTTCGCGGCATGATGATCGAAGGCGGCCAGAGCGTGATCTGCATGCTGGTGTCCAAGAACGATGAACTGAGTGTGCTGACCGCAACCGAGAACGGTTACGGCAAGCGCACCCGGGTGACCGAGTATCCGAAGCATGGTCGCGGCACCAAGGGCGTCATGGCGATCGCGTCAAGCGAGCGCAATGGCGCGGTGGTCGGTGCCGTTCTGGTCGATACCCGGGATGAAATCATGCTGATCTCAACCGGCGGCGTACTGATCCGCACGCGAGTGGAAGACATCCGGGAGATGGGCCGTTCGACCCAGGGCGTCACGCTGATCAACCTCGATGGTGGCACCCGCCTCGCGGGCGTCGAAAAGGTGATCGAAAGCGACAGCGAAGCCGACGTCGATTCCGACGCCGAGTCAGAGTCTGCCGGTGAAGCTGATGCCGGGGGCGAGGACGCGGAATAGTTCTGACATGGGCGAGCGCGCGTACAACTTCGGGGCTGGGCCGGCGATGATGCCGGATCCGGTGATCGAGCGGATTGCGCGCGAGTGGCAGGATTTTGATGGGGGTGGATACTCGGCGCTCGAATTGGGGCACCGCAGCGAACCGTTCGCCGACATTCTCGCCCGCGCCAAAGCGGACCTGCGCGAACTGCTCGCGATCCCCGATTCCCACCACGTGCTGTTCCTGCACGGCGGTGCCACGCCCCATTTCGCGATGGTGCCGCTGAATCTTGCGCGTGAGGGGCAGAGCGCGGATTACATCCACACCGGTTACTGGTCTGACAAGGCGATGGCAGAAGCCGCACCCCTGGTGAATGTACGCATCGCCGCCAGCGCGGCCGCAAGCGAATTCGATCGTGTACCGGAGGAGGCGAACTGGCAACTGGATCCGCAGGCCGCCTATGTACACATCTGCGCCAATGAAACGATAGGTGGCGTCGAATTTGCCGACTACCCTGACACCGGCAGCGTACCGCTGGTGGCGGACATGTCCTCCAACATCCTGTCACGGCCGATCGACGTGTCGCGCTTTGGACTGATCTACGCCGGCGCGCAGAAGAACATCGGCCCCGCCGGGCTGGCAATCGTGATCGTCCGCGACGACCTGCTGCGCCGTGCCCGCGCTGCGGTGCCGTCGGTGATGAACTACGCGCGCCACGTCGAGTGGGATTCGATGTACAACACACCCGCAGCGTTCATGATCTGGGTTGCCGGTCTGGTATTCGAACACGTGAAGAAGGCCGGTGGCGTCGCGGCGATGCAGCGTGAGAACGCGGCCAAGTCGACGCTCATCTACAACGTTCTCGATGGCTCGAAGCTGTACACGAACCGTATCCAGCCCGGGTCGCGCTCGCGCATGAACATACCGTTCTTCCTCCGCGAGCCCCGGCTGGAAACACGCTTTCTCGATGGCGCTCGCCGGCGCGGGTTGATAAACCTGAAGGGACATCGCGCAGTGGGCGGTGTGCGCGCCTCGCTCTACAACGCGATGCCGCTCGACGGTGCGCGGGCACTGGCCGACTACATGACTGAATTTGAACGCAGGTACGGTTGAACGATGGCATCCGATCCGACTCCCCCGACATCCACTTCCGAGCTGGAGGAATTGCTGAAGCTGCGCGATGCGATCGACGACATCGATCAGCGCGTGCTGCAGCTCATTTCCGAACGGGCGCGCGTTGCGCACCGCATCGGCGAGATCAAGCAGGGCAATATCTATCGCCCGGAACGCGAAGCTCAGGTGCTGCGCCGGCTCGAAGAGAACAATCCGGGTCCGCTGCCCGGCCACGCGGTCAAGACGGTGTTCCGCGAAATCATGTCGCACTGTCTTGCGCTTGAGCAGCCGCTGACGGTTGCCTTTCTCGGCCCGGCCGGTACCTTTTCCGAAAGTGCTGCACGTCGGCATTTCGGCACGGCGCCGGCGCTTTTGCCGCTGGCCACGATTGACGACGTGTTCCGTGCCGTGGAAGCGGGCAACGCGGCATATGGCGTCGTGCCGGTCGAAAATTCGACCGAGGGTGCAGTCGGTCGAACGCTGGACATGCTGCTCAGCACGACGCAGATGGTGTGCGGAGAAGTCATGTTGCGCGTCGAACAGAATCTGATGAGTCGCGACACGCCGTTGAAGCAGGTGCGCTGCGTCTATTCCCATTCGCAGTCGCTCGCGCAGTGTCATGAATGGCTCAACCGCAACTTGCCGGGCGTGCCGACAGTGGCGGTGGCCAGCAACGCCGAGGCGGCGCGTCGTGCAGCCGAGGAAGAACGTGCTGCGGCGATTGCCGGTGAGGCGGCGGCGCGTGCCTACGACCTGCATATCCTTGCCGCCAACATCGAGGATGATCCGGCGAACACGACCCGTTTCCTGGTGTTGGGCGAGCACGACGCAGGTCCCTCAGGCCGCGACAAGACCTCGCTCATCTTCACCGTCCAGAACCGTTCGGGTTCAGTGGTGCGTCTTCTGCAGCCACTGGCTGACGAGGGCGTCAGCATGACGAAGTTGCAGTCGCGACCGGTACGCGGTTTCGGCAGCGGGGGCTGGCAATATGTTTTCTATGTCGATATCGAAGGCCATCTGAGTGAGCCGGCCGTCAGCAAGGCGGTTACCCGCATCCGCGGCGAAGCAGGATCGCTAAAGGTGCTCGGTTCCTATCCGGTTTCGGTGAGCAATTCATGAGTGTGTTCGACCGCGCAGCGGCGCATATCCGTTCGATTTCCCCGTATCAGCCGGGCAAGCCGATTTCCGAACTGGCCCGCGAAATGGGACTGCAAGAGTCTTCCATCGTCAAACTGGCATCCAACGAGAATCCGCTGGGCATGAGCCCGCATGCGCGTGCAGCCGCGCTGGCGGCGATCGACGAGGTGCCGCGCTACCCCGACGGCAACGGCTTCGAACTGAAGCAGGCCGTGATGCGTCATCACGGCATCAACATCGATCAGATCGTGCTTGGCAACGGCTCGAACGACGTGCTCGAAATGGTGGCGCGCGCGCTTCTGGGGCCGGGTCGCAGTGCCGTGTATTCGAAGCATGCCTTCGCCGTCTATCCGTTGGCTACGCTCGCCGCGGGCGCGTGCGGCATCGAGGTGCCTGCACGCAATTTCGGCTGCGATCTCGACGCCATGCGTGCGGCCATCCGCGACGATACGCGTGTCGTATTCATCGCCAATCCGAACAACCCGACCGGCACCTTTGTTGATGCTGCCGCACTCGAACGTTTTGTCGCTTCAGTGCCGGCAGATGTTCTGGTTGTGCTCGACGAGGCTTACAGCGAGTATCTGCCGGAGCAGCTTGCCTACGACAGCGCACGCTGGCTGGCGCGCTACCCCAACCTGCTGGTGTCGCGCACTTTTTCCAAGGCATACGGCCTGGGTGGTCTGCGTGTCGGTTACGGCATCGGTCAGCCGCCCGTGATCGATCTGCTCAATCGCGTGCGGCAGCCGTTCAACGTGTCGAATGTGGGGCTCTCCGCAGCAGCGGCCGCACTTGCGGATCAGGACTTCGTGCGTGCATCGGCTGCAGCCAACGCAGCGGGGCTGCGCCAGATGGAAGCGTTCTTCGACGCCCAGGGCATCGAGTACATTCGCTCCTACGCCAATTTCATTGCGTTCCGCGCGGGCGATTCGGCCACCGTCAACCGCCGATTGCTCGAGCAGGGAGTCATCGTGCGTCCGATCGCCGGCTACGCGATGCCGGAATGGCTGCGTGTATCGATCGGTCTCGAGTCGGAGAACGCACGCTTCATCGATGCCCTGACAAGGGCGCGGACGTGACCGGCGCCATGATGAAGCCTCTGGTCGGACGCCTGCTGGTCTGCGGTGTCGGTCTGATCGGCGGCTCGTTTGCTGCGGCATTGAAGCAGGCGAAGCAGGTCGGTGAGGTTGTCGGCATCGGACGCACTGCGGACAGCATGCAGGACGCGCTGTCGCTCGGCCTCGTCGATCGAATCGAGACAGACTGGCGAACCGCCCTGCCGGGCGTCGACCTGGTGTTGCTCGCGATGCCGGTGGGCCAGATGGATGTCGTGATGTCGAACCTGATGCCGCATCTGTCGCTCGACACGGTGGTCACGGACGCCGGCAGCACCAAGGCCGATGTCGTTGCGGTGGCGCGCGCCCGGTTCGGTTCCCGGATCGGACAGTTCGTGCCGGGCCATCCGATCGCCGGCGCCGAAAAGAGCGGCCCGCAGGCGGCGCGCGCCGAGTTGTACGACAAGCGCCGGGTGGTATTGACGCCGCTGGTCGAGAACGACGATGCCGCGATCGATCTGGTCCGCAAGGCCTGGCAGGTGTGCGGTGCCCGTGTATCGACCACATCGCCCGAACATCACGACCGCTGGCTGGCGTCGGTCAGTCACCTGCCGCATCTGCTGTCGTTCGCGCTGGTGTCCGAACTGGCTGCGCGGTCGAACGCTGACGAGATATTCAGCCTCGCCGGCGGCGGCTTTCGCGACTTCACCCGCATCGCGGCCAGCCACCCCGAAATGTGGCGCGACATTTTCTTTGCCAATCGTGACGCGTTGCTTGCCGAACTGACGGCGTACGAAGAAGAGCTCGCGCGGTATCGCTTGCTGATCGAGCAGGGCGACGCCACCGGCATCGAAAAGCTGCTCGGCATCGCCCGAGAGGCCCGCGTTGCGTGGGCGCAGCGCCAGAGTTGATCCGACAGCCGGCCCCACCTTCATTGCACGGTGCCGGCGGCACCTTCCAGCCATCATGAAAACAGAATTTCTCGATCTTCCTGCCGCCGCCAACGCCCGCGGCACGCTGCGCCTGCCGGGTTCGAAAAGCATTTCGAACCGCGTGCTGCTGCTGGCCGCACTCGCGCAGGGCGATACCTTGCTGCACGACCTGCTGTCTTCCGACGACGTCGACCGCATGCTCGACGCGCTGCGCAGCCTGGCCGTGGATTGGCAGCACGCGGGCGGTAATGATTATCGCGTTCGCGGCACTGCTGGCCGATTCACGATCTGCGAGGCTGACTTGTTCCTCGGCAATGCGGGCACGGCCTTTCGACCGCTGACCGCGGTGCTGGCGCTCATGGGTGGCGAGTACCGCCTGCATGGCGTCCCGCGCATGCATGAACGGCCTATCGGTGATCTGGTGGATGCGCTGCGTCAGGTTGGTGCGCAGATCGAGTACGAGGGCCAGACCGGCTTTCCGCCGCTGCGCATCCATCCGGCCCGGTTACGGGAGGTGGCCGCAGTCAGTGTGCGGGGTGATGTGTCGAGCCAGTTCCTGACCGGGTTGCTGATGGCGCTGCCGCTCACCGGGCGCGCCATGCGCATCGACATCGATGGCGAACTGATTTCCAAACCTTATGTAGACATCACGCTGGCCCTGATGCGTCAATTCGGTGTCGACGCCCGGCGCGATGGCTGGTCATCCATCCGCCTGCCTGCTGCCGCGAAGTATGTGTCGCCCGGCGAGTGCTTCGTCGAGGGCGATGCATCTTCGGCCTCCTACTTCCTCGCAGCTGGCGCGATCGGCGGTGGTCCGGTGCGCGTGGAAGGCGTGGGGCACGATTCGGTTCAGGGCGACGTGGCGTTCGCGCAGGCGCTCGAACAGCTGGGCGCGGTCATCCGCATGGGGCCGAACTGGATGGAGGCGTCCGCTCCGGCCAGCGGGCGGCTGCGTGCCTTCGATCTTGACCTGAACCACATTCCCGATGCGGCGATGACGCTGGCCATCTGCGCGCTGTTTGCCGACGGTCCGAGCCGGCTGCGCAACATCGCCAGCTGGCGGGTCAAGGAGACCGACCGCATTGCCGCGATGGCGATCGAACTGCGCAAGGTCGGTGCCACGGTGGAGGAGGGCGCCGATTATCTTGCGATCACCCCGCCCAAGGCCTTCATCGCCGGTGCATCGATCGACACCTACGACGATCACCGCATGGCCATGTGCTTCTCGCTGGCTACGCTGGGCGGTGTGCCGCTGCGCATCATGGACCCCGGCTGCGTCGCCAAGACTTTTCCCGACTACTTCACTCGCTGGGCGGAGGTGGCGCGATGAGCGGCGACATTCGGGCGCCTGTGATTGCAATAGACGGGCCGTCCGCGTCCGGCAAGGGGACGGTCGCCGCGCGCGTCGCGGCGGCGCTGGGCTTCCACCTGCTCGACAGCGGCGCGCTCTATCGGCTCACCGCCCTGGCTGCGCTGCGGCGCGGCGCGTCTCTGGACGACGGAGAAACGCTGGAAGCCATTGCTAGCGCGCTCGATGTGCGCTTTGCAGACAAGGCGACCTGGCTTGCCGGTGAAGAGGTGTCGGACGCGATGCGCAGCGAGGACGCGTCGGTCGGTGCGTCGAAAGTTGCGGTACATCAGGGCGTACGGCAGGCCCTGCTTGAGCGACAGCGTGCGTTCCGCCGACTTCCTGGACTGGTGGCGGACGGTCGCGACATGGCCTCCGTGGTGTTCCCCGATGCCGCGCTCAAGGTGTTCCTCACCGCCAGCGTCGAGGTCAGAGCGCAGAGGCGGTATAAGCAGTTGATCGAAAAAGGTGTTTCTGCTAATCTCGAGAGTCTTTCTCAGGATTTGCGTGAACGCGACGAACGGGATAGCAAACGAGCCAATGCGCCGCTGGTGCGCGTAGCCGGTGCGATTCCGCTAGATACGAGTTCGATGTCCGCAGATGCCGCCGTCAGGATGGTTCTTGATGCGTGGGAGCAAGTGAAAGCAGGGCAGCCGGTGCATCGAACCGATTCCTGATGCGCCGTTGTCCGGCAAGTGCAGCCTGCGAATGTTCGCAGGGTGTTGTGTTCACCCCTAACCCGTTGCCGCGCAAGCGGCTTTTTGCCAATGTCCCAAGTTGCCCAGTCGTCCGAATCCATGGATTCCATGGAAAGTTTTGCAGCGTTGTTCGAGGAAAGCCTCCAGCGCCAGGAAATGCGCGCCGGTGAGGTCATTACCGCCGAAGTGATGCGCGTCGACAACAATTTCGTTGTCGTGAATGCCGGCCTGAAGTCGGAAAGCTATATCGCGATCGAAGAATTCCGCACGGATCGTGGCGAGCTCACGGTTGCGCCGGGCGATTACGTCAGCGTCGCAATCGAAATGCTCGAAGACGGTTACGGTGAAACCCGGCTGTCGCGCGACAAGGCAAAACGCATCGCTGCGTGGAACGAACTCGAAAAGGCGCTCGGCGACGGCACCATCGTCAAGGGTCTGGTGTCGGGCAAGGTCAAGGGCGGCCTGACCGTCATGACCAACGGCATCCGCGCTTTCCTGCCGGGCTCACTGGTCGATCTGCGTCCGGTCAAGGACACCGCGCCGTACGAGAACAAGGAATTCGAATTCAAGGTCATCAAGCTCGACCGCAAGCGCAACAACGTGGTCGTCTCGCGTCGTGCGGTGCTCGAACTGACTGCAGGCGAAGAGCGCGAAAAGCTGCTCGAGAACCTGAAGGAAGGCACGATCGTCAAGGGTATCGTCAAGAACATCACCGATTACGGTGCATTCGTCGACCTCGGTGGCATCGACGGGCTGCTGCACATCACCGATCTGGCGTGGCGCCGCGTGCGTCACCCGTCGGAAGTGCTCGCGGTCGGTGATGAAGTCGAAGCGAAGGTGCTCAAGTTCGATGCCGAGAAGAACCGCGTGTCGCTGGGCCTCAAGCAGCTGGGCGAAGACCCGTGGGTGGGCATTTCGCGCCGCTACCCGCAAGGCACCCGCCTGTTCGGCAAGGTGACCAACCTGACCGACTACGGCGCATTCGTCGAGATCGAACAGGGCATCGAAGGCCTGGTTCACGTGTCCGAGATGGACTGGACCAACAAGAACATCCACCCGACCAAGGTTGTCCAGCTGGGCGACGAAGTCGAAGTGATGATTCTCGAGATCGACGAAGACCGCCGCCGGATTTCGCTGGGCATGAAGCAATGCCAGGCAAACCCGTGGGAAGATTTCTCGATGAACCACAAGAAGGGCGACAAGGTCCGAGGCCAGATCAAGTCGATTACCGACTTCGGCGTGTTCATTGGTCTCACCGGCGCCATCGACGGTCTGGTGCATCTGTCCGACCTGTCATGGTCGCTGACCGGCGAAGAAGCTGTTCGCAACTACAAGAAGGGCGACGAAGTCGAGGCCATCGTGCTGTCGATCGATGTCGAACGCGAGCGTATTTCGCTCGGCGTCAAGCAGATGGATGGGGATCCCTTCACCAACTTCATCGCCACCCACGACAAGAACAGCGTCGTGCGCGGAAACGTGAAGTCGGTCGATGCCAAGGGCGCGGTGATCGCGCTGAACGACGACGTTGAAGGTTATCTGCGCGCCTCGGAAGCTTCGCGTGATCGCGTTGATGACCTGACCACCGTGCTGAACGTCGGCGACGAGATCGAAACGATGATCGTCAATCTCGACCGCAAGACCCGTTCGATCACGCTGTCTGTGCGTGCGAAGGATCAGGCGGACCAGAACGACGCGATCCAGAAGATCCAGTCCGAAGGTTCGTCGGCCAGCAGCGGCACCACCAATCTGGGTGCATTGCTCAAGGCGAAGCTGAAGAACCCCTCCTGATCGCAGCTTGCGATTGAGGCTTGGTGACAGCGCCGCCTGCGGGCGGCGTTGTCTTGTCATCATCCGGTTCCTTGCACCTGCTCAATCGATCTGTCATGACAAAATCCGAACTGATCACCCGGCTGGCTACGCGCTTCCCGCAACTGGTGGCGAAGGATGCCGACTACGCAGTCAAGATGATTCTCGATGAAATGACGGCCGCACTGGCGCGTGGCGACCGCATTGAAATTCGTGGTTTCGGCAGTTTTTCGCTGAATCACCGGCCGCCGCGCGTAGGCCGCAACCCGAAGTCCGGCGAAAAGGTTCTGGTGCCCGAGAAACGCGTGCCGCATTTCAAGGCGGGCAAGGAACTGCGCGAGCGAGTCGATCAGGCACTGGCTGCCGCAACGCCCGTATCCTGATTTCACCCGCCCATGGCCATCCTCACCTGGCTGTTGCGCATTGTCGTGTTCCTGCTGCTGCTGGGCCTCGCTGCGCGCAACAGCGATCCGGTCACTGTGCGCTGGTTCTTCGGTCACGAGTGGCGCATCGAACTGTCGGTCCTGCTGCTCGCATTGTTCGTGCTGGGTGTGCTGCTGGGTGCGTTTGCAGGCTGGACGCATGCGCGCAAGCAGTCTGGCCCGACTCCAACTTCGGCTGACTGAGTCGGCCACCCACTGAACATGGACATCGAACTTTGGTGGTTGCTCGCGCTGCCGCTCTTCTTCGGGCTTGGCTGGCTGGCTGCGCGCATCGATATTCGCCATCTGGTCAGCGAATCCAGAGCGCTGCCGCGCTCCTACTTCGCCGGCCTGAACTTCCTGCTGAATGAACAGCCGGATCGCGCCATCGAGTCCTTCATCGAGGCGACCCGCAGTGATCCGCAAACCACCGAACTGCAGTTCGCGCTCGGTAATCTGTTCCGTCGCCGCGGCGAGACTGACCGTGCCATCCAGATTCATCAGGCGTTGGTGAAGCGAGAGGACATCAAGTCGGAGTTGCGCCTGAATGCCCGGCTGGAACTGGGTCAGGACTATCTGAAGGCCGGTCTGCTCGATCGCGCCGAAGAGGTTTTCGTGGGTTTGCGCAATACGCCGCTCGATATGGCAGCCCTGCATCACCTGCTCGACATTTACCAGCAGGAGAAAGAGTGGGCGAAGGCGATCGAGATCGCACGCGCCTTGCCGCCGGGCGAATCACACCGTGCGCAGAAGGACATTGCCCAGTTCCTGTGCGAGCTCGCCACCCATGCACTTGCGCAGTCGCGTTACAGCGACGCCCGGCCGCTGCTCGAGGACGCGCTGGCCACGCATCGCAAATGTGTGCGTGCGCTGGTATTGATGGGAGACCTGCACGCCGCCGAGCAGCAGTGGGAACTTGCGATCGAGCAGTGGCAGCGGGTCGAACAGCAGAATCCGGTCTACCTCGCACTGGTTGCCGGCCGTCTGGCCGACGCCTACCGCAAACTCGGTCGCGAACGTCAGGGCATCACGTTGCTGAAGAGCTATCTGGAACGCCACACTTCGCTCGATCTGCTCGACGTGGTGTTCAAGGAAGAGCTCGACACGGAAGGGCCGGCCGGTGCGCTCGCGCTGGTGCGCGACGAATTGCGCCGCAACCCGACGCTGCTCGGCCTCGACAAGCTGCTTGAAGCACAGATGCAGACGCTGCCGCCGGAGTCGCGCACCGATTCCGATCTGATGAAGGGCATCATCCATGCGCACACGCGTCGCGTGGCGCGTTACCGTTGCGATACCTGCGGCTTCAAGGCGCGCCAATTCCACTGGCGTTGTCCGGCCTGTGGCGGCTGGGAAACCTATCCGCCCAAACGCACCGAAGAATTCGACCTCACGCCCTGATCGATGAGCTTGCCGACATCCAATTTGTCGTTGCCCGACACCTCGCGCGCGCGCATCCTCGTCGCAGGCGATGTGATGCTGGACCGCTACTGGTTCGGCGACGTGCAGCGAATTTCGCCAGAAGCACCGGTGCCGGTGGTAAAGATCGACCGGGTGGAGGAGCGGCCGGGCGGTGCGGCCAACGTCGCGCGCAACTGTGTCGCACTGGGCGCACACGTCAGCCTGTTGTCGGTGGTGGGTGCCGACGACGCAGGCTGCACGCTGCGCGAACAGATGAAGTCGGCGCACATCGATGCGAGTCTGCACGAAGACGCTGCCTTGTCGACCACGATCAAGCTGCGCGTGATCGGCCGCCAGCAGCAACTGTTGCGCATCGATTTCGAGAACATGCCCACGCACGAAGTGTTGCGCGCCAAGCTTGATGAGTTTGCTCGCCGGGTGAGCGACGCAGATCTGGTGATCCTGTCCGATTACGGCAAGGGCGCGCTGTCGAACATCCGCGACATGATGGATATCGCCCGAACCGCCGGTAAACCCGTGCTGGTCGATCCCAAGGGTGACGACTATTCGCGCTACGCCGGCGCCACGCTGCTGAAGCCGAATCGAAACGAGTTGCGTGAGGTCGTCGGACGCTGGACGGACGACGACGATCTGGCGCGCCGCGCACACGCGCTGCGTGACGAACTGAATCTTGGCGCGCTGCTGCTGACCCGCTCGGATGCCGGCATGAGCTTGTACGACGGCAGCGGAGTCATCCACGAACCGGCACTCGCACGCGAGGTGTATGACGTGAGTGGCGCAGGCGACACGGTGATTGCCACGATGGCCGTCATGCTCGCGGCGGGCAGTTCGATGATCGATGCGATGCGGCTGGCGAATCGCGCGGCGGGCATCGTCGTTGCGAAGCTCGGCACTGCGGTATGCTCGCTGGACGAACTGGCGGCCGATCTGCGTCACACCTGATCCGACGGTCGCGCGACGTCCGTCTTTCGTCTGCCTGTGGAGTTTGCGCCATGCGTCGCCTGACCTGTTGTCTGCTTCTCTGCCTCGCCGCCCCCTGGGCGCTGGCCACGCTCGATCTGAATGTCGCCACCGAAGCTGAACTCGATGCATTGCCCGGCGTCGGCCCGAGTCGCGCCCAGGCCATCATCGAGCACCGTTCGAAGAATGGCCCGTTCGCCTCGGTGGAAGATCTGCGCAATGTGAAGGGCATCGGCGACAAGACATTCGCCGAACTCAAGCCGCTGCTCACCGTCGGGGCCGGGGGCGGTGCAGCGCGGTCCGAAGCGACCGCGAGCCCGCCCTCTGCCGAACCGGCCTCCGATGGCTTCCCTTGGTGGATTGTCGGGGTGCTCGTGCTCGTCGCAGTGATCGGCGTCGTGGTGATGCGCCGCCGCGCTTCACCTTCAGTGGTTCAGACGCCTGCTGCAGCACCGCTACCGGAGGCGCAGGCGCCCGCTGCAACGCAGGTGCGATCCGCCGGATCGCCACCGCCGCGTCCGGCGGGCGGTACAGCGGGCACCCCGCATGCACCGCCGACGCGCCCGGCAGGCGCACCACCGAGACCCGCCGGCAGTCCTCCCGCCCAGCCGTCGGCCGATCCAGCGGCCGCGACGTCCGCTGCTCCGCCGAGGCCGGCAGGCGCGCCCCCCAAACCGGCCGGCTCACGCTGAATCCGCCCTACAGACTTCAAGGCAGCCATGCACTACAAGACACTCGAAGATTTCGTCGGCAACACACCGCTGGTTCGGCTGCAGCGTATTCCGGGTGCTGACAATGCCCGCCGCGGCAACGTCATCCTCGGCAAGCTTGAGGGAAACAATCCGGCTGGTTCGGTCAAGGACAGACCGGCGCTGTCGATGATCCGCCGCGCCGAAGAGCGCGGCGACATCAAGCCAGGTGACACGCTGATCGAGGCGACCAGCGGCAACACCGGCATCGCGCTGGCCATGGTGGCGGCGATGCGCGGCTACAAGATGATTCTGGTGATGCCAGAAAACCAGAGCATCGAACGTCGGCAGAGCATGGCCGCCTACGGTGCCGAACTGGTGCTGACCAGCAAGGCAGGCAGCATGGAACTGGCGCGCGATGTGGCGGAGAAGTTGCGTGACGAAGGTCGCGGCATCATCCTCGACCAGTTCGCCAATCCGGACAATCCGCGCGCCCACATCGAAGGGACGGGCCCGGAGATCTGGCGCGACACAGACGGTCGCGTCACTCATTTCGTCAGCTCGATGGGCACCACCGGTACCATCATGGGTACCTCGACCTTTCTCAAGGCGAAGAATCCGGACATCCAGATCGTTGGTTGTCAGCCGGAGGAAGGTGCGCAGATTCCGGGAATCCGCAAGTGGCCGCAAGCCTATCTGCCGAAGATCTACGACGGCGCGCGCGTCGACCGGCTGGAGTACGTCAGCCAGGCTGCCGCGGAAGACATGACCCGCCGCCTGGCGGCGGAAGAGGGGATTTGCGCAGGGATCAGTTCCGGCGGTGCACTTGTGGTCGCCTTGCGGATTGCGGCCGAAGTAGAGAATGCGACCATCGTCACCATTGTCTGCGACCGTGGTGACCGCTATCTGTCTACGGGTGTATTTCCCTCCTGAACGACTGTTGCGCCCGCTGCGCCGCTGCGCGGCAGCGCTGATTCTGCTCGGTGCCCATTCATCGCTGCAGGCGGCCATCGAACTGCGCTTCGAGTCGCTGTCGGCGGCTGCAGTCGAATTGATCGATGTGCGCATTGCTGCAGCCGGACTGGGTGGCGGCCGCGCACGCATCACTGCTTCACGCGCGCTTGTGGCCGGGCGCACGCTGCAGCATGTCAAACTCGAATGCGGCGACTTCGCGGTGCTGCCTGAAATGCATTGCAGAGGAGGGCGACTGAGCGCCGAAGGTTACGGTCCTTGGCCGGTCGAGTTCAGCCTTCGCGGACCTCAACGCGCGCTGCGCGCAGACGTCCGCCTGAGCGCCGAAGTCACGGCAACGGTGAGCGGCGACCTCGCTGGCAGTTTGCCGCAACTGCGGCTGGTGGCGTCCGGCGTGCCGCTTGCATTCCTGCTCGGCGACCTTCCGGCGTTGAAACCTTATCTGCCAGCCGGTACGGCTGATGTTGACGCCACATTGGTGCTGAAGGGCGCCGAACGGTCACCCCGATTGCGTGCCGCGCTCGCTCTACGCGACGGACGTTTCGCCTCGGCAGATGGTTTGCGTGCAGCGGAATCGCTTTCGGCGGTCATGGATATCGACGTGCAGCGCGACGGCCCGGATTGGCGCGGCACGCTCGTAACCGACTGGCGCGGCGGCGAATTGCTGTGGGACAGCGTCTATCTGACTGGAGGCGGCAGCGTTCTGTCGGCGGATTTCAGATTGTCGGCGTCAGCGCTGGATCTTACGTCGCTCGCGCTTGATCTTGCCGGTATAGGGCGTCTGACCGGCGACGCCACACTGGATCGCGCAAGTGCCGCGCTGCACGCGGCGCGCGTGCAGGGCGCCGAACTCGACCTGAAACTGCTTAACGAACGCTTCGTCCAGCCCCTGTTTGCCGCGCGGGGCTGGCCGCCATTCGTCATGCAGGGGTACGCAGATGTGGCCGCCCGGCTTGATCCTGCCGGGTTGCACAGTGCGAAACTGATCGTACGCGGTGGCCACGTGAGTGACGCAGCCGGGCGGTATTCGCTGCAGCAACTGGACGCAGACCTGCCGTGGCAGCGTCAAGGTGCGACACGCATGCACATCACCGCGGCCGAAGGGCGATTCGGCCGCGTGCCTGTCGGCCGCTTCGCGCTCGACGCCGACGTGGCACCCGATCATGTGGCTGTTCAGCCGGTGCGTATCCCGCTGCTCGACGCCGGCCTTCAGCTGAATCTGCTGCGCTTCGAGCGCGTGGACGGCCGGTGGACCGGTGACCTGTCGGCCGACCTTGAACCACTGTCGATGCCGGAGCTGACGCAGGCACTCGGCTGGCCGCGCATGGCCGGAAGTGTCGGCGCCAGCGTGCCGCACGTGCGCTGGCGCGATGGCGTGCTGTCACTGGACGGCCAACTGATGATCCAGGTGTTCGGCGGTTACATCGCCGCGAGCGGTCTGCAGGTGATCGAGCCCTTCGGCACGACACCGCGTGTACTTTCCGACCTGCAGATGCGTTACGTCGATCTGGACGCGCTGACCGAAACCTTCAAGTTCGGTCGCATCACCGGTCGGCTCGACGGTGATGTCACCGGGCTGGAATTGTCGCGCTGGGCGCCACTGGCGTTCGATGCGCGCGTGCGTTCGAGTGAGGGTGACTATCCGCGGTCGATCAGCCAGCGCGCTGTGGATAGCATCACTGCGCTGGGGGGCTCGGGTGCCACTGCGGCGATCCAGCGTACATTCCTGGGTGTGTTCGAACGCTTCGGATATCGGCGCATCGGGGTGTCGTGCCGTTTGCGCAATGGTGTGTGCGAGATGGATGGGCTGAGCAACCGGAACGGCGGATTCGTGCTGATCGAGGGGGGCGGTGTGCCGGCGCTCAGCGTGGTTGGCTACAATCGACGCGTCGACTGGCAGGTGTTGCTGGAACGGCTGGCGCGCGTGACCGAAACGAAACCGGTGCTTCAATGAGGTGGACATGAACAGGTCGCATACATACAAGGCGCTCACACGACGATCACCGTCGCGCAGGTCGATGGCCATCGTACTGGCGGCCTCTGCTCTGCTCGGGGGCTGCGTCACCATCAACATCTACTTTCCCGCCGCTGCGGCGGAAAAGGCCGCCGATCGCATCATCGACGAAGTCTGGCAGCTGAAGAACGGCAGCCAGACGCCGTCGATTCCGGAAGGAAAGCAACCATGAAGACAGTGCACCGTATCGTTCTGCTGTGCGTGATGTACGCGGGCGCAGTCTGGTCCCAGGGTAATCTGGAAATCAACACACCTGCGATCAGCCAGCTGCGCGACGCGATGCAGGCACGCCACGCGCAGCTTGCACCGCACTATGCATCCGGCGCGCTGGGTCTCACCGCCGATGGCCGGGTCGCGTTGCGCGATGCCAATGCGGTGCCGCTGGCACAACGCCAGGCAGTGCAGGGGCTGGTGGCGCAGGAAAATGGCGATCGCGATGCGCTGTATCGCGAAATCGCGCGCGCCAACGGTCATCCCGAATGGGAGGCGGATATCCGCTCCACCTTCGCGCAACGCTGGATCGGGCGTGCCCAGAGTGGCTGGTATGTCCAGTCCGGCGGGCAGTGGTCGCGCAAGTAACTTCAATCCTCACAGGACAGACATGGCCGCCGTACTCGTATTCGACATCGAAAGCATTCCGGACATCGCCGGTATACGCCGGCTGCATCAGCTGCCGGACGAGCTGTCCGACTCGGAAGTGGCCGAGTTCGCCTTTCAGCAACGCAGGGCCAGCGTCGGCCACGACTTCCTGCCGCTGCATCTGCAGCGCGTCGTCGTCATCTCGTGCGCATTGCGCGATGCGCGCTCGTTGAAGGTGTGGTCGCTGGCCGAGCCGGAAAACGGCGAAGGCCAGATCATCCAGCGCTTCTACGAAGGCATCGAGCGGCTGACGCCGCAGATCGTGTCCTGGAACGGCGCAGGCTTCGATCTTCCGGTGCTGCACTACCGCGGTCTGATCCACGGCGTCACTGCGCCGCGCTACTGGGAAATGGGCGAGGGCGATGGCCCGGACGCCCGGGAATTCAAGTGGAACAACTACATCAGTCGCTACCACTCGCGTCATCTGGACCTGATGGATCTGCTGGCGCTTTATCAGGGCCGCGGTAATGCGCCGCTGGATGAACTGGCCAAGCTGATCGGTTTCCCGGGCAAGCTGGGCATGGACGGCTCGGCCGTGTGGGGGGCGTGGCAGCGCGGCGAGATTGCGCAGATCCGTGATTACTGTGAAACCGATGTGCTCAACACCTTCCTCGTGTTCCAGCGCTTCCAGTTGATGCGCGGCGTGCTCGACCGCGCGCAGTACGATGCCGAAATCGGTTTCGTGCGCGAATGGCTGGCCACGCAGCCGGGTGCGCATTGGAAGGAGTATCTGGCCGCCTGGCAGGCACCGTAAAACAGCGTGCGAAATTTGTCTTGAGTCGCGCCGGATTCAGGCTATACTTGCGCGCTCTTTTAGGCGCGTAGCTCAGCTGGTTAGAGCACCACCTTGACATGGTGGGGGTCGTTGGTTCGAGTCCAATCGCGCCTACCAACACACGCTGCAGGTTTTGAAAGGTTGCGTTATGACACCGCGAACGCGTTTCACTCCGGTACCTATCGCTGTCTGAGGCCTGCAGATCAAGACGCACGGAACGATGATGTCGTTCAAGCGTGTGCAAATTGAAAAGTGCGGCTCAGGCCGCACTTTTTTTTCGTCCCGAGTTTTCGTTACACCCCCGTTACCGTTTTCCGGAGCAACGCCAATGGTCAATATCACCCTGCCGGATGGTTCGGTCCGCAGCTACGAGGCTGCAGTCACCGTACGCGACGTTGCGGCATCCATAGGCGCCGGTCTGGCCAAGGCGGCGCTCGCCGGTCGTGTCGATGGCAAGCTGGTGGACACCTCTTTCGTGATCGAAGGTGACGCGCAGCTGGCCATCGTCACCGACCGCGATGCCGACGGGCTGGACATGATCCGCCATTCGACCGCCCATCTGCTCGCATATGCAGTCAAGGAGCTGTTTCCGGATGCCCAGGTGACCATCGGCCCGGTGATCGACAACGGCTTCTATTACGATTTTTCCTACAAGCGCCCGTTTACGCCGGAAGATCTGGCGGCGATCGAGCAGCGCATGACCGAGCTGTCGAAGAAGGACATTCCCGTGTCGCGCGAGGTATGGCAGCGCGACAAGGCGGTCGATTTCTTCAAGTCGATCGGCGAGCACTACAAGGCGGAAATCATCGCGTCGATTCCGGCCGATCAGGATGTGTCGCTGTATCGCGAGGGCGCATTCATCGATCTGTGCCGGGGCCCGCACGTGCCGTCGACCGGCAAACTCAAGGTGTTCAAGCTGATGAAGGTGGCCGGGGCCTACTGGCGCGGCGATGCGAAGAACGAAATGCTGCAGCGCATTTACGGCACGGCCTGGGCGAAGAAGGACGAGCAGGACGCCTATCTGCACATGCTCGAAGAGGCGGAGAAGCGCGACCACCGGAGACTGGGCAAGCAGCTCGACCTGTTTCACATGCAGGAGGAGGCGCCCGGCATGGTGTTCTGGCACCCGAAGGGCTGGGTCGTATGGCAGCAGATCGAGCAGTACATGCGTCAGGTGCTCGATGACGCAGGCTATCGCGAGGTGAAGACGCCGCTGATGATGGACCGTGTACTTTGGGAGAAGTCCGGCCACTGGGAAAACTACCGCGAGAACATGTTCACCACCGAGTCGGAAAAGCGCGACTACGCAGTGAAGCCGATGAATTGCCCGGGCCACGTGCAGATTTTCAATGCGGCGCTGCATTCCTACCGCGATCTCCCGCTGCGTCTGGCTGAGTTCGGCTCATGCCATCGCAACGAGCCATCCGGTGCCCTGCATGGCTTGATGCGGGTACGCGGTTTCGTGCAGGACGATGCGCACATCTTCTGCACCGAAGCGCAGATCACTTCGGAAGTCACGGCCTTCAACGAATTGCTGCTGCGCGTCTATCGCGATTTCGGCTTCCATGATCTGGCAGTGAAGCTTTCCCTCCGACCGGCCAAGCGCGCGGGCTCCGATGACGTGTGGGATCGCGCCGAAGCCGGTTTGCGCGATGCTCTGGCCGCGTCCGGCATGCAGTGGGAAGAGCTGCCGGGAGAGGGCGCCTTCTACGGCCCGAAGATCGAATACCACATCAAGGACGCAATCGGCCGGTCGTGGCAATGCGGCACGCTCCAGCTCGACTTCGTGCTGCCAGAGCGCCTGGACGCCGAATACGTCGCCGAGGACAACGGCCGTTACCGACCCGTGATGTTGCATCGGGCAGTACTCGGTTCGCTTGAACGCTTCATCGGCATCCTGATTGAAAACCATGCCGGCAACTTTCCGCTGTGGCTGGCGCCGGTCCAGGTCGTCGTGATGGGCATCACGGAGGCGCAGGCGGATTACGCCCAGGAAGTCACGAATGCTTTGCGCGCTGCGGGTCTGCGCGTCGAATGCGATTTGCGCGGGGAGAAAATTAACTATAAAATCCGCGAACATAGTCTGCAGAAGCTGCCTTACCAAGTCGTCGTGGGCGACAAAGAAAAGGCGGCAAAAATGGTGGCCGTGCGTGCCCGGGGAAATACGGATCTCGGGCAGATGACCCTGAGCGATTTCATGCAGCGTCTCGCTGAAGAAATCGCCACGCGGGGAATCGATCGCACGGCCTGATTTTTTTCGCCTCGGGAGTAAGAGCATCAGTCAGCAAAAATCGCAGCGCCTCAATTCGGAGATCAACGCCCCGGAAATACGTCTTGTTGGCGAAGAGGGTGAGCAACTCGGTATCATGTCGGCCCGTCAGGCATTGACGATGGCAGAAGAAGCCGGTGTGGATCTGGTCGAGATTGCGCCGCTCGCCAAGCCGCCGGTCTGTCGTCTGATGGACTTCGGCAAGTTCAAGTACCAGGAAGCGAAGCGCGCTGCCGAGGCGAAATCGAAGCAGAAGCAGATACAGATCAAGGAAGTGAAGTTCCGTCCGGGAACGGATGAAGGCGATTACCAGATCAAGTTGCGCAACCTGTCGCGTTTCCTTCAGGACGGCGACAAGGCGAAGGTCACGCTTCGGTTTCGCGGCCGGGAAATGGCGCACCAGGAGTTCGGCATCCGCCTGCTGGAACGTGTGAAGGCCGATCTTGAAGCGCTTGCGGTGGTTGAGCAGTTTCCGAAGCTTGAAGGACGTCAGTTGATCATGGTGCTGGCACCGAGCAAGAAGAAGGTCTGATTCACTCAGCCTGAAGAAGAATCTGCCGGACCTGAAGTCCGGCGATGCGTGAGGTTTTGCCTCGCGTCGCCGCGGTTGAAGAATCGCGGCACAACAAGTGTTCACGGGTATGAAAGTGCTGCGAAAGGTTCGCGGTCACCTGTGAAGATGACATAAATGGAGTTTTGTCATGCCCAAGATGAAGACCAAGAAGGGCGCTGCAAAGCGCTTCAAGGTCAGGGCGAGCGGCAGCATCAAGCGTTCGCAGGCGTTCAAGCGCCACATCCTGACGAAGAAAACCACCAAGTCGAAGCGTCAGCTTCGCGGTATGACGGCGGTGCATGCGACGGACGACGCACGCGTTCGCAACATGCTTCCCTACGCATAAGGAGCCCACGAGATGCCCAGAGTCAAACGTGGTGTAACGGCACGCGCCCGTCACAAGAAGGTACTGGATCAGGCCAAGGGTTACCGCGGTCGTCGCCATAGCGTCTATCGCATCGCCAAGGAAGCGGTGATGAAGGCAGGCCAGTACGCCTACCGTGACCGCCGCCAAAGGAAGCGTCAGTTCCGCGCGCTGTGGATCGTGCGTATCAACGCCGCTGCACGCGAAGTGGGTCTGACCTACTCGAAGCTGATCAACGGCCTGAACAAGGCGTCGATCCAGGTCGATCGCAAGGTGCTTGCCGATCTCGCCGTATTCGATAAGGCTGCGTTCGCCGCCATCGCGAATCAGGCCAAGGCCCAGCTCGGCTAAGCGTGTTGCACGCAGAAAAAGGAGGCCTGGCCTCCTTTTTTTGTCCCCATATTGTTCGGATTCAAGTCGATGAGTGATCTGGAAGCGCTTGTTTCACAAGCGGAAATCGATTTTTCTGCAGCGGCGGACGCCGTGGCGCTGGAACAGGTCAAGGCGCGTTTTCTCGGCAAGTCCGGCAGCCTGACCGAATTGCTCAAAGGCCTCGGCAAGCTCGATCCCGACGCTCGCAAGATCGCTGGTGCGGAGATCAACACCGCCAAGCAGCGGGTCGAGGCAGCCCTTGAAGCGCGTCGTGAGGCATTGCGCAACGCCGCACTCGAAGCCCGCCTGGCGGAAGAGTCACTCGACGTGACCTTGCCCGGGCGTGGTCATGCGAAGGGTGGTCTGCATCCGGTGACCCGCACCCTCGAACGGATCGAAGCCCTGTTCCGCGGCATCGGTTTCGACGTGGCGGATGGCCCGGAGATCGAAACCGACTTCCATAATTTCACTGCGCTGAACACGCCGGAAAACCATCCTGCGCGTTCGATGCATGACACCTTCTACCTGGAGGGGGCGAGTGACGTGATGCTGCGCACCCATACCAGCCCGATCCAGGTGCGTTACATGCAGGCGCACGTGGCGCGTCATGCAGGCGCGGCAACGATGCCGGAGATCCGCATCATTGCGCCCGGTCGCGTCTATCGCGTCGATTCCGATGCCACCCACTCGCCGATGTTCCACCAGGTCGAAGGCCTGTGGGTCGGCGAGTCGGTCAGCTTTGCCGATCTGAAGGGCGTGGTGAGCGATTTCCTGCACCGGTTCTTCGAAGCCGATCGGCTCGACGTGCGTTTCCGGCCTTCGTTCTTCCCATTCACCGAGCCGTCAGCGGAAATCGACGTCGCATTTCCGAGCGGACCGCTGGCCGGTCGCTGGCTGGAAATCGCCGGCTGCGGCATGGTGCATCCGAATGTGCTGCGCCATTGCGGCATCGATGCCGAGCGTCATACCGGCTTTGCGTTCGGTTTCGGGCCCGACCGCCTGACCATGCTGCGTTATGGCATCAATGACCTGCGCCTGTTCTATGACGGCGATGTGCGTTTTCTGAGCCAGTTCCGCTGAGGTTTTTGCCCGATGAAATTTTCAGAAACATGGTTGCGCGAGTTCGTTGACCCGGCCATCGATACGCAGACGCTGTCGCACCTGTTGACCATGGCGGGTCTCGAAGTCGAGGAACTTGATCCGGTGGCAGCCGCCTTTCGCGGTGTTGTCGTGGCGGAAGTACTGTCCGTTGCACCGCATCCGGATGCCGACCGCCTGCGTGTTTGCAGCGTGAATGCGGGCGGCGAGCCGCTGCAGATCGTGTGCGGTGCGCCCAACGTTGCCGCCGGCATGAAGGTGCCGTGCGCCACGGTGGGGGCCAGTCTGCCGGGTATCGACATCAAGCGGGCGAAACTGCGCGGCGTCGAAAGCAATGGCATGCTGTGTTCTGCACGCGAACTCGGGCTGTCGGAAGATCACGGCGGTCTGCTCGCGCTGCCCGTCGATGCGCCGGTGGGGACCGACATCCGTCATTACCTCGAGCTTGATGACAACGCTTTCGTCATCAAGCTCACACCGAACCGCGCAGACTGTTTCGGCATGCTGGGCATCGCGCGCGAAGTATCGGCGCTCACCGGTGCGCCGTTATGCGTGCCGGAGATCGTCGCCGCGCCCGTCACGCTGACTGAGGTGCTGCCGGTCAGTATCGAGGCAGCAGATCTGTGCGGCCGTTTCTCGGGTCGCATCATCCGTGGCGTGAACGCCCGCGCGGCCACGCCGGAGTGGATGAAGCGCCGGCTGGAGCGCGCCGGCATGCGTTCGATCTCCGTACTGGTCGACATCTCCAATTACGTCATGCTCGAGTTGAACCGACCGAATCACGTGTTCGATCTCGATCGCGTGAAGGGTGGCCTGACCGTACGCTGGGCGCGCGAGGGCGAGCAACTCGTGTTGCTGAACGAGCAGACCATCACGCTGGCACCGGACTGCGGCGTCATCGCCGACGAGACCGGCGTCGAGAGCTTCGCCGGTATCATGGGCGGCGCATCGACTGCGTGCTCGCTCGATACGCGCAATGTCTATGTCGAGGCCGCGTTCTGGCAACCTGATGCCATTCAAGGGCGCGCCCGCCGCTATGCGTTCTCCAGCGAGGCTGCTCACCGCTTTGAGCGTGGTGTGGATTTTGCCGATACCGTGGCCGGTGTCGAACGCGTCACACAGCTCATTCTCGAATTGTGCGGCGGCGAAGCCGGCCCGATGGATGACCGCATCACCGCGCTGCCGTCGCGCGAGCCGGTACGCCTGCGGCCGGCGCGTGTGGCGCGTGTGCTCGGCCTGCCATTTGGTGACGACGCCATCGAAGCCTGTCTTCAGCGCATGGCGCTGCCCTTTGCGCGCGATGGCAGTGATTTCATCGTGCAGCCACCGACCTGGCGCTTCGATCTGCGTATCGAGGAAGATCTGATTGAGGAACTGGCTCGTCTGCACGGCTACGACAACATCCCGACCCATCCGCCGGTCGGCCGACTGGCCATGCCGGAACTGTCAGAAGGGCGTCGAAGCGCATCGAATGTGCGTCACCTGCTGGCTGATCGTGACTATCAGGAAGTGATCAACTTCGCATTCGTCGAGCGGCGCTGGGAACAGGATTTCGCCGGCAACGACACGCCGGTTGTGCTGGCCAACCCGATCGCGAGCCAGATGTCGGTCATGCGTTCGACGCTGATCGGTGGTCTGGTCGACAACGTAGTGACCAACCGTCGCCGTCAACTCGATCGCGTGCGGGTGTTTGAAATCGGCCGCTGCTTCGCACATGATGCGCAGGCGGTGCCGGTCCCGGGTTTCGCTCAGACGCTGCGCATCGCCGGGCTCGCGTGGGGGGCTGCGCAAGCGGAGCAGTGGGGCGCCGTGGCGCGTCCCACCGATTTCTTCGATGTGAAGGGCGATGTCGAAGCGCTGGTGCTGCCGTATCAGGCAGTATTTGCGTCGACGCGACATGTTGCGCTGCATCCAGGGCGTGCGGCGTCGATCAGCCTGAACGGACACGTGATCGGATTCATCGGAGAGCTGCATCCGGAACTGGTGCAGCGCTACGAATTGGCGAGTGCGCCGCTGGTGTTCGAATGCGATCTTGAACCGCTGCTCGGCAGCGCAGTGCCGTCGTACCAGACCGTGTCCAGGCAGCCTGCCGTACGTCGCGATCTGGCGCTGCTGCTGCCGCGTTCGACACCGCTTTCGCAGGTGCTTGAAGGGCTTCGCAGCGCCTCGCCGGCCATCGTGCAGGACATCGCCCTGTTCGACGTGTATCAGGGTAAAGGCATATCAGATAACGAAAAAAGCTTTGCTTTCCGTATAGTTATGCAAGATACTCAACGTACTTTGGCGGACGCTGAAGTCGATGCGACCGTTGATCAACTGGTGATGTATGCACAGCGTGAGTTCGGTGCAAAGCTGCGCGCCTGAGGCGGCAGGGCGACAGGGTTACGAGGAAGCCGCATGACCACACTGACCAAAGCCGAACTGGCGGAAATGCTGTTCGAACAGGTAGGGCTGAACAAACGCGAGGCGAAGGATATGGTCGAAGCATTCTTCGACGAGATCCGTGACGCGCTCGAAAGCGGCGACGGCGTCAAGCTGTCGGGCTTCGGCAACTTCCAGTTGCGCGACAAGCCGCAGCGCCCGGGGCGCAACCCCAAAACCGGCGAGGAAATTCCGATCACCGCACGGCGGGTTGTTACTTTTCACGCGAGCCAGAAGCTGAAGGCGGCCGTCGAGGGCATCGATTACGATGGAAACGACGAGTAAGGAGCCGCTGGTTCTGCCAGCGATTCCCGCCAAGCGTTACTTCACGATCGGCGAGGTGAGCGAACTGTGCGGCGTCAAGCCGCATGTGTTGCGCTACTGGGAACAGGAATTCACCCAGCTCAAGCCGGTGAAGCGACGTGGCAACCGGCGTTATTACCAGCACCACGAAGTGCTTCTGGTGCGCCGCATTCGTCAGCTGCTCTATGAAGAAGGCTTCACCATCAGCGGTGCGCGCAACCGCCTCGATGATTCCGATCCTCGTTCGGGGGCTGCATCGAGTGCAGCGGGCAACGACGTCGACGTGGCCGAGTTGCGGGCTTCCCTGCAGGCGATACTCGACCTGCTCGAGTGACGCCCGGTTGCCGATTTTTGCGGGGGTGCCGGTTCAAGTCCGTCAGCCCCTGATATAATTTTCAGCTGAGTCGGGGCGTAGCGCAGCCTGGTAGCGCACTTGCATGGGGTGCAAGGGGTCGCGAGTTCGAATCCCGCCGCCCCGACCAATTCTTGTTGCTTCAATCTGTTGTGGCCGGTTCGTTCCAGCATCGTGCCGCGACATTCGCCTTCCGTTTCCCATGCGCATTCTGTTGTCCAACGACGACGGTTACTTTGCTCCCGGCCTCGAGGCGCTCGCACGGGCTCTCGGCGAGGTTGGAGACGTCACCGTCGTGGCGCCCGAGGCTGACCGCAGTGGCGCCAGCAATTCCCTGACACTTGATCGTCCATTGATCTTGCGTCGCGCGCGCAACGGTTTTCATTATGTCAATGGCACGCCGACAGACTGCGTCCATCTTGCGGTGACGGGCATGCTCGACCACCTGCCCGACATTGTCGTGTCGGGCATCAATGACGGCGCCAACATGGGCGATGACACGATCTATTCGGGCACCGTTGCCGCTGCGACTGAAGGTTTCCTGCTCGGCGTACCGGCGATCGCCATGTCGATGACGCGCAAGGGCAGCGCGCATTACGACACTGCTGCCCGCATTGCCTGCGATCTGGTGCGTCGGCTGACCGATCGGCCTTTTGCCACGCCGGTGTTGCTCAACGTCAATGTGCCCGATCTGTCGTTCGACGCGCTGAAAGGCGTACAGGTGACGCGGCTTGGCCGGCGACACAAGGCGGAGCCTGTCGTGCGCACCACCAATCCGCGCAATGAGACCGTGTACTGGGTCGGCGCTGCCGGCGCGGCTCAGGACGCCGGCGAAGGCACCGATTTCCATGCCACGGCAAATGGATTCGCGTCGATCACGCCGCTGCAGATCGACCTGACCCACATGGCCCAGATGGGGCAGGTGCGCGACTGGCTGGGCGCATGACGGCAGCGGACGCAAGTCTGAGCCTGACGCGTGCGCGCGCCCGGATGGTTGAACGGCTGCGTGTTTCAGGCATACGCGATGAAGGCGTGCTTGCTGCGATGCAGTCCATTCCGCGTCATCAGTTCGTCGAAGAAGCACTCGGTACGCGGGCCTATGAGGACACTGCGCTGCCACTCGGCTTCCAGCAGACCATTTCGCAGCCCTTTGTTGTCGCTCGCATGATTGAACTTCTCCGCGCTGGCGGACGTCCTCTCGGCAAGACGCTTGAAGTCGGAGCTGGGTGCGGGTATCAGGCCGCCGTGTTGTCGAAGCTTGCCAGTGATGTATATGCCATCGAGCGCATTGCGCCGCTGCTGGAACGTGCCAAGCGCAACCTGCGTCCGATGCGGCTGCCCAACGTTCGCCTGAAACACGCCGACGGCATGATCGGCCTGGCTGCCGAGGCGCCGTTCGATACAATCATTGTGGCGGCCGCGGCGGCGTCGGTGCCCAAGGCCTTGCTGGATCAGCTGGCCGAGGGCGGGCGACTCGTGATTCCCGTCGGTACCGCCGACCAGTCATTGAGATTGATTGAAAGACAGCCTCAGCGCTATGTCGAAACGAAACTGGACGCGGTGCGCTTCGTGCCGCTGTTGCCGGGGGTTGAATGAATAGATCGTTCTTCGCGGTGCCAGTGTTGTGCCTGCTGCTTGCGTCATGCGCAGGGACACGGCCGGCGCCGGTTGAAGTCCGTCCGCCGGTTGGCACCCCGCCCACTGCGGTACCGGCCACGCCGCCCGCCGCTGCCGCTGTACCGCGTTCTGGCGTTCACATCGTCGCCAAGGGCGATACGCTGTTCAGCATCGCGCTCGAACATGGTCAGGACTGGCGAGATCTGGTGATCTGGAATCGACTCGAGAACCCCAATCTGATCAAGCTCGGGCAGGAGCTGCGTGTTGCCGCACCTGAGGGGGGCATGGAGACCCGCCCGATCGCAGCACCCGGCGTCGAATCGCGGCCGCTCGACACGCCCGCCCCAAGCGCGCCGGCAGTGACCGAGCCGCCTCCCTCGGCAGTGGACGCCATGCTCAAGCGCGAGCCGCGAGGCGGGGTTGAACCCTATTCCGAAGCGACACTCGACCGCATCCGTTCGGCCGGAATCACGCCTCAGCCGTCGGGGGCAGCCGTCGCGGCCGTCACGCCCGCGCCGCCAGCGGCAACGGCCGGTGCCGCAGGGACCGGCGCACCGGCCATCGTGACACCGCCGGACGCCGTGCGTACGGAAGATGGCGTCGAGTGGAGCTGGCCGGCGAGCGGCCGCATCATCGGGCGCTTCGGCGACGGCAGCAATAAGGGCGTCGATGTTGCAGGTCGAACTGGCGATCCGGTTCTGGCGGCGGCCGGCGGTCGCGTGGTGTACGCGGGCGATGCGATGCGTGGTTATGGCAAACTGGTCATCGTCAAGCACGACAACACGTTTTTGTCCGCTTACGCGCACAACAGCAAGATACTGGTTCAGGAACGCGACACGGTAAAGCGCGGTCAGCGTATCGCCGAGCTGGGCGACAGCGACACCGAAGCCGGCAAGCCCCGTCTGCACTTTGAGATACGGCGTCAGGGCAAGCCCGTCGATCCGATGAAGTATCTGCCACCGAGATAATCCATGTCCGATCTTTCGCAACCCGAAGACGCCGAACCGGCTGAGCCCGTCGACGACGATGCCGTCGCGGGCGAGCTCGATGGCGTGGAGGTCGCGGCCGAACCGGTCGAAGCGCCCGAGGCCGAATTCCTCGGCGACGCCACGCAGCTCTACCTCAACGAGATCGGTGCCAATCCGCTGCTGACGCCGGAGGAGGAACTGGCGTTGTCACGGCGCGTGCGACAGGGCGATTTCGAGGCGCGCCAGACCATGATCGAGCGC
Source organism: Methyloversatilis sp. (assembly GCF_051861465.1). Lineage (GTDB taxonomy): Bacteria > Pseudomonadota > Gammaproteobacteria > Burkholderiales > Rhodocyclaceae > Methyloversatilis. The sequence continues at coordinate 90,625 of NZ_JBHYCQ010000005.1, forward strand.
AACCTGCGACTCGTCGTGAACATCGCCAAGCACTATCTGAATCGCGGCATGCCGCTGCTTGACCTCGTTGAAGAAGGCAATCTCGGCTTGATCCACGCGCTGGAAAAGTTCGATCCGGAACGTGGTTTCCGTTTTTCCACCTACGCCACGTGGTGGATACGGCAGAACATCGAGCGCGCGATCATGAACCAGTCGCGCACGATCCGGCTGCCGGTCCATGTGGTGAAGGAATTGAATCAGGTGCTGCGCGCCATGCGCAATCTGGAGGCACGCAGCGGTGGCGAGTGCTGTGCGGAAGACATCGCAACCCTGCTTGCCAAGCCGGTCGAGGACGTGCGGCACATTCTGTCGTTGAACGAGCACACCGCCTCGCTCGACGCGCCGCTCGACATCGACCCGTCGCTGTCGATCGGCGAGTCCCTTGCCGACGACAATCAGGAAGGGCCGGAAGAGCAGATACAGAATGCCGAGATCGGCTGCCTGGTCCAGGCTTGGATCGCCCAGCTGAACGACAAGCAGCGTACCGTCATCGAGTTCCGCTACGGCATCAACAACCGCGAAATCGCCACGCTTGAAGAGTTGGCCGACCAGCTCAGCCTGACGCGCGAACGCGTGCGCCAGATCCAGCTCGAGGCACTCGCCCAGCTGCGCAAGATCCTGCGGAGGGCGGGTGTGTCGCGCGACGTGCTGCTGTAAGCGTCGTTGGGGGGCCGTCTGCGTCGGCTTTTGCCAAGTCGGCCAGTCCAGCAGGCGCAGCGCACTGCGCTGCGAAACCCCGGAGCTCGGGAGGCCGGCTTTGCACAGCCGGCCCGTTCAGCAGGCGCAGCGCAATGCGCTGCGAAACCCCTGCTTCACCCCATTGCCAGTTGGGCTACGGTTTCGAGTCCGTACTCGAACATGCGCTGCATCGCTGGTGCGATGAAGGACAGTGACAGCATCAGCATCACGAAGCCGGCGATCAGCGTCACCGGAAAGCCGATGGCGAACAGGTTGAGCGCCGGTGCGGCGCGCGTGAGCACGGCCAGTGCGATGTTCACCACCAGCAGCGCCGCGATCAGCGGCAGCGCCAGCATCAGGCCGGCGGAAAACACCGTGCTGCCCCAGCGCGCGATGGCCAGCCAGCCATTGGCCGGGAAAAGGTCGGCACCGACCGGCCACCACTCGAAGCTGTTGCCCAGCACAGCCAGCAGCATCAGATGGCCATTGATCGACAGGAAGATCAGTGTCGCCATAAGACCGAGGAATTCCGCGATTATCGGTGACTGCGACGCATTGTCCGGGTCGTAGAACATCGCAAAGCCCAGACCCATCTGCAGGCCGATCAGCTCACCGGCCAGATCAACCGCCGCGAACACGATGCGTATCGTGAAGCCGAGCGCGATGCCGATCAGCATCTGCTGCACCAGTGCCATCGTACCGGGCCATGTTCCGACACTGAGCCCGGACGGCGGAAGCGTGGGAACGATGGCGAAGGTGATCAGCAGGCCGAGCGCGAGCCGGGCGCGCATCACGAAGGCGCGGTTGCTGAAAACTGGCGCCGCGGCGATCAGTCCCATCACCCGCGCCAGCGGAAACAGGAAACTCGCCATCCACAGGTCGAGCTGGGCGGCGGTGACCGAAATCATTCAGGACTAGCCGAGCAGCGACGGGATCGACGAATACAGCCGGCGCATGTAGTCCGTCATGATGGTGATCATCCACGGACCACCGATCACCAGCACGGCGAACACCGCGATCAGCTTGGGGATGAACGAAAGCGTCATTTCGTTCACCTGGGTGGCAGCCTGGAAGATGCTGACGATGAGGCCGGTGATCAAAGCCGCGCCCAGCATGGGTGCGGACACGAGTAGCAGGGTTTCGACGGCGTGACGGCCGATGTCAACAACGGTGGTGGGCGTCATGGTGCGCAGTCCTTCATATCTGGCCGAAACTGGAAACGAGGGTGCCGAGGATGAGGTTCCAGCCATCCACCAGCACAAACAGCATGAGCTTGAACGGCAGCGACACGATGACCGGCGACATCATCATCATGCCCATGGACATCAGCACCGACGCGACCACCATGTCGATGATGATGAAGGGAATGAAAATGATGAAGCCGATCTGGAAAGCCGTCTTCAACTCTGATGTGACGTAGGCGGGCACGACGACGCGCATCGGCAACTGCTCCGAACTGGCGACCTTGGGTGTGTTCGACAGACGCATGAACAGCTCGATGTCCGGCTCGCGCACCTGCTTCAGCATGAAGGTTTTCAGCGGTTTGGCGCCCGCGTCCAGCGCCTGTTCGAAGCCGATGCGGTTCTCGCTCAGCGGCAGGTAGGCCTCGGCGTAGATCTTCTCGCCGACCGGCGCCATGATGAAAAAGCTCAGGAACAGCGCCAGACCGATCAGCACCTGATTGGGCGGACTGGTCTGCGTGCCCATGGCCTGACGCAGCAGCGACAGCACGATGATGATGCGGGTGAAGCTGGTCATCATCAGCATGACCGCCGGCAGGAAGGACAGGCTGGTCAGCAGCAGCAGGGTCTGGATGGACAGTGACCAGTTGGTGCCGCCGCCGGCGGCCGGCGTGCTGGTCAGTGCGGGCAGGGCCTGTGCCCACGTATCCGGGGCCGTGACGGCGCCCAGTGCGGCAAGCCCCAGTGCCGGAAGCAGGCGTCGCGTCATGACCGACCCGCTTTCAGTTTCGCCAGCAAGGCGCCGAAGTCTGCCGCGACCGGCTTTGCATCGGTGCCTGCCGTACTGATCTCTCCGCGCGGCAGCGTCGCGATGCCGGTGACCGAGCCGGGCGCCACGCCGACCACCAGCCAGTGTTCGCCGATTTCGAGCAGGACCACGCGTTCGCGCGATCCCACCGCGATGCCGCCGACGGTGCGGATTGGAGCGCTGCCGGTCAGGCGACCGCCGGACAGACGGCGCAGCAGCCACAGCACGGCGAACAGTGTCGCCAGTACGACACCGAGCGCGCCGACCATCTGCATGACCGCGCCGGCGCCGCTCGCGGGTGCTGCAGGTGCCACGGGCTCCGCAGCCTGCAGCAAGCCGGCGGAAACGAGCAGCATGAGTGAAAGCCATGTTTTCATGCGCCAAGGCTAGCGCCCGGCAGTACAGGTTCAGCGCGGGAATAGATCGGTTTTAAGGCGGCAATTTCTGCCGCTCGACATCGGGCGCCGTGCGCCGCCGGGAATGGTCATGCGCGGCGGGAACGAGGCATTGAACGTATCGCCTGCGCCGATGCCCAAACAGGTGCGATTCACTGGATGAAGATGTGTCGATCGCGATTTCCACGGATGCAGGACATTGCACCGTACCCACCTGGTATCACACCCTTCCATGACGTCACATCCATCCGGCCCGGATCGTCCCGTGCTCGCCCCGCAGACCTTCAGACGTGCGCTTGAAAAGAGCCACGAAGCAAAGGCAAAAGTCGAAGTGTGTGCCGACGAGCTCACCTCGGCCAACGATGCCGTGAAGGCAAAGATTGCGAAGGGCGTAACGTCTCTGCCCGTGCATGAAGCCCTGGCAGACAGCGAGGGGGTTGAAGTCAAGGTGCAGGAAGTCGCGGGCGACCTGCACGAAGTGACCGATACGCTGGCTCAGGGCATCGATGATCTGAAAGAGGTTGAATCTGCGCTGAAGCGCTCCCGAAAAGCGTTGCTTGAATCGGAGGCCGCTCTGGCGAGGTCACAGCGGGGAGAGCAGAAGGCGAAGTTCGACGGCATGCATGACCCGCGGACCGGCTTGCCCAATCGAACGCTGTTCGATGACCGGCTTGCGCAAGCCATTTCGCTCGCCGAGCGCCATGGCTGGACGCTGGCCGTCATGTTCCTCGATCTGGACCGCTTCAAGGCGATCAACGATACGCATGGGCATGCCACTGGCGACCGTGTGCTGGAAGAGATTGCGCGCCGGCTGAACGGACACTGTCGCGACGAAGACACGGTATGCCGCAACGGAGGGGACGAGTTCCTCTATCTGCTGATGAACCCACAGGGCCGGGAAAACATCGAGCGTGTGGCCAGTATGGTGCTGGGGAACCTGGGTGCCCCGATCGACATGGATGGCCTGCAGCTCGTCATCACGCCCAGCATCGGCATTTCGCTTTATCCGGAGCATGGCGAGACCGTGGATCGACTGATCGAGCGTGCCGATGTCGCCATGTATCAGGCAAAGCGGGCAGCAAGCGGTTTTGCGATCTTCGACGGCGATAACCCGGGGTAGATCTCGCGCGACGGGAGTACCCACGCGGCGCGCCGTTGAGCGAGGGGGCCCTGCGCTGACCCGTGGGCGCTGAAACGGCTGCGCAGATCATCGCTTGCCGAGCGCTTCCTCGATGCGCTTGTCCGTCTTGTACTGGCTCAGTGCATAGACGGCCCACAGCGCAGCCGGTATCCATCCGATCAGCGTCAGCTGCAGAATCAGGCAAATCACCCCGGCGATCGGGCGACCGATGGTGAAGAAGACCATGAAGGGCAGGAAGATGGCGAGCAGCAGTCGCATGACGGCTCCGTGAAGGGAAGGGATGACCAAAGATACCATCCGCTGCGCGACCCGCGAATCGCCGTCGCGTCAGCCTTGGGTACTTGCCGTGACGGCGGACACCGACAAAAAAAAGAGAGCGACGCCGCGGCGTCGCTCTCTTTTTTTTGTCGGTCAGCCCGACTGCTTCCTGATGGCCGGCCCGATCGGGCCAGCCATCAGCGTTTCAGTTTCTTCATCCGCTCTGCCGGCGTGATGATATCGGTCAGGCGAATACCGAACTTTTCATTCACCACCACCACTTCGCCCTGCGCAATCAGCGTGCCGTTGACCAGCACGTCCATCGGTTCGCCGGCCATGCCGTCGAGCTCGACCACCGAACCGTGGCCCAGTTGCAGCAGATTGCGGATGGAAATCTTGGTGCGGCCCAGTTCGACTGTCAGCTGCACAGGGATGTCGAGAATCATTTCGAAGTCGCGCAACCCTTCGGATGACTTGTTCGCCGCATCACCGAACTGCTGGAAGATGTTGGCGGGCTGGACATCCTTCGCCGCGTCCCCGTCGAGTGCGGCAAGCGCATCGTCAGCCGTGGTCTGCTCGGACATTGCAGCGGCCCAGTCGTCCTCGCTGACCTGCTCTTCCGCTTCAGCCAGATCACTCATGATGGTTCCTCACCCTTTTTCTTGCCCTGCACGTTCAGGGCGTGTTCGATCAATTCTTCCTCGCCGGCCATGAAACGCTCGATCTTCAGCGCATAACGGCCGCCCTGTATGCCGTACTTGCATTCCAGAACCGGAATGCCATCGACCTCGGCTTGCACGGTGTCTGAAATGGTTATCGGAATGATGTCGCCAACCTTTAGGTTGTTCAGGCCGCCCAGGGTCAGCGAGCCGCCCCCCAGCTGGACGTTCAGTTCCACCGCGGCATCCTGCACCTGACGGGTCAGCAGGTTGATCCACCGGTTGTCCGAACTGACGCTGTCGCTCTGCATCGATGAATTCAGCGTGTCACGCAGCGGCTCGACCATCGAATACGGCAGGCAGATGTGCATTTCCGCCGACACGCCCCCGAGTTCCAGCGTGAAGGTCGCTGCCACGACGATTTCCGACGGCGTGGCGATGTTGGCGAACTGCGAATTCATTTCCGAGCGCACGTACTCGAAATTGATCTTGAACACCGGTTCCCACGACCGTTCGTACTCGGCGAAGAACACTTCCAGCAAGCCCTGGATGATGCGTTGTTCGGTCGGCGTGAAGTCACGTCCCTCGACCCGGGTGTGGAATCGCCCGTCACCGCCAAACATGTTGTCGATGACCAGAAAGACGAGGTTCGGATCGAACACCACCAGCCCGGTGCCGCGCAGCGGCTTGACCTGGACCAGATTCAGATTGGTCGGTACGACCAGGTTGCGGATGAATTCGGAATACTTCTGCAGCCGGATCGGTCCGAGCGAAATTTCGGCGCTGCGCTGCATGAAATTGAACAGTCCGATGCGCAGATAGCGCGCAAACCGCTCGTGTATCAGTTCCAGCGTGGGCATGCGCCCGCGCACGATTCTTTCCTGGGTGCCGAGGTTGTACGGGCGTACACCGCTCGTATCTTCGGCTTCGGCCACTTCGTCGGCCTCGCCGGTGACGCCCTTGAGCAGGGCATCCACCTCTTCCTGGGAAAGAAAATCGGACATCGCGTTTCCTCGTGACGACCGGATCTGGCCTACTGGACGATGAAGGACGTGAACAGCACGGCCTCCACGGGTCCGACAGGCTCTTCCGGCTCACCCTTCTTGTTGGTCGGTACTTCGCCAACGATGGCGTTGATCGAGTTCCTGATTTCGCCGGCCAGTGCTTCCCGACCTTCGGTCGTGCCCAGCTCGGACGCCTTCTTGCCCGACAGCAGCATCAGCACATGGTGGCGGATTTCCGGCATGTACGCCTTCAGGTTGTCTGCGGCGGGCTGTTCTTCCACCTTGACCGAGGCCTTGACCTGCAGGTATTGATCCACCTGCGTTTCCGGCGCCAGATTGACCGTAAAGGGGTCGAGTTCGACGAACACCGGCGGCAGGCCCTTGGCTTCCGCTTCCTTCTTTTTCTTCAGCTTGGCCTTCTTGGCGGCGAGCGCCTTGGCGTCCGGGTCTTCGTCGCTCATTTCATCGGCGTGCTCGTCCTCGCCTTCTTCGGCGTGACTGCCAGCCATCATGAACATCGCGGCGGCGCCGCCCACGACGACCAGCAGCACGACGGCGAGGATGATGAAGAGCATCTTCTTGCTCTTCTTGGGTGCGTCTGCGGCGACGTCGTCTGCGGTGGCGGCTTTGGCCATGGTGTGCGCTCCTGTATGGATCGGGATTGTCGGCGGGTACTGATGCCTTTCAATGATCGAATAACGGCCGAATGTCCCGTTTTTTTAGCGCCGATGTTCGCGGCGCCATCAGGAGCGCGTGTTCACACCGCTCTATATCGCTACGCGAACAGGTCGACGAGGCCGCTGCCACGCCGCGCCGCCGGTGCGATCAGCAACTCGGCATCGCCGTTGCCGTCACGCCCGCGCTCACCGCGCTGGCCGCCCTGGCCCTGATCGCCGGAGCGTTGCTCGCCGCTGACGTTGGTGTCGCCGAGCGAAATGCCCCCCTCGGCCAGCATTTCACGCAGTCGCGGCATGGCCTGCTCCAGCGCTTCCCGCACCTGCGGGCTCGCAGACACGAACTGCGCCGTGCTCAGATCGCCGCCGATCTGCAGCGAAATCTCGATCCGGCCAAGATGGGGCGGCGTCAGGATCAGTTCCGCGCGACTGTTGCCGTTCTCGGCCAGCCAGGTCACCTGGTGTCCGATGTCGTCCGCCCAGCCCGGATGCGTGATCGGCGTGGCAACGGCCATTTCGGTGGCGGGTTTCTGTGCCGCGTTCAGGTGGGCGCGGAAGTCGCCCTGCGGGAGCTGCTGTGTCGCGGACTGTCCGGCGTCCATCCGGGTGTCAGCATTCAGCAACGCATCCGGCAGATTCTTGCCGTTCGAGTCGCCGGTGCCGTCCGTCGCCGCGGCAATCGCTGCCGCCGGCAAGTCCCCCGATGCCTCGCGGCCCGCTTTCCTGCCGCCTTGCCCGGTCAGATCGAGATCAAGGTCGGACTGTTCGACCGCCGCACCGGTGCCACCCGCAAGCCGTTCGATGACCGGCAGGACTGCCGGTGCGAGCAGGCCGGCCGGCAGCAGTTCGGTGGCGACACGACCGGGGTCGGCGCTGAGTGCATCCAGCAGAACGACCTTCTCGTCGTCCGGCTTGGCGCTGCCGTCATCGAGCAGCTTGGCCAGCAAGGCGGCACGCGGATCTTCGGGTGCGTTCTTGAGGGAGTCCTGCAACAGGTTGGCGAATGCCGTCGCCGCGTCTTCGGGCGATGCATCGGCGCCAATGCCGCGCGCTTCGCCCACCGGGCCGCTTGAAGCGAGCGGCGTGGCGGACGAGGGCAGGCTGAGCTTGATGTCTGACATGGGAAGTCCTCCGTTGATGGAGGGGTATAAGCAGCTAGCGTGCCAGCTTCCGGGCCGTGCGAACGTGCAGTGTCAGTCGTCCGCAACCAGGCGACCCGAACGGTCGTCGGCCACCCGCTGTTCGGCCTTGGCTTCGCGCTTGACCAGCGTGGCCTGATGGCGGTCGGACAGGGTTTCAAAGGCTTTCACGCGGGTGCGGGTGTCCAGCCACTCGCGCTGACCGGCCTGGGCGCGGTCGCGCGACTGTTCGACCCGCTGCTGCTGGTGGCCGATCGCGTCGTCGATGCGCGCGAGGAAAGCAGAGTAATTGCTCCATTGGCCCGGTGTCATGCCGTTGCGTGCAGCGGCCATGAACTGGTCCTGATACTCCTTGCGGTAGTCCTCGAGCATCGTGAGCTTGCGCGACTGGTCGTGCTCGCTGGCGATCAGTGCTGCCAGCGCACGCGCCGACTCGTCCATGCGTGTCTGGCTCAGGTCGAGAATGGTCTGCAGACGGAAAGGTTCAGCCATGATTCAAAGGTCGCTCTTTTGTTCTGGCGCGCCGCGTGCCGTCTGTCACGGCCGCGGCATGTGTCACTGATTTTTGCAATCAGGGGTTCAGACCGAAAATCTGGTGCAGCTTCATCACGGCGTCCTCAAATCCTTCTCGTTCGTCCATCGCCTGCTGCAAGAAGGCTTCCAGCGTCGGAAACATGTTCACCGCAAGATCGAGCTGAGGGTCCGCGCCCGGGGAGTAGGCACCGACCGAAATCAGGTCGCGCGCACGCTGGTAGCGCGACCACAACCCCTTGAAGCGGCGCACCAGATCGAAATGGCTCGGCTTGACGAGCCCGTGCATGGCGCGCGACACCGACTGTTCGATGTCGATGGCCGGATAGTGGCCGGCATCGGCCAACTGGCGGGTCAGCACGAAGTGACCGTCCAGGATCGCGCGCGCCGAGTCGGCGATCGGGTCCTGCTGGTCGTCGCCTTCGGCCAGCACGGTGTAGAAGGCGGTGATCGAGCCACCGCCCTCCGGCCCGTTGCCGGCGCGCTCCACCAGCTGCGGCAGGCGGGCGAACACGCTGGGTGGATAGCCGCGGGTGACCGGCGGCTCGCCGATTGCAAGCGCGATCTCGCGCTGTGCCATGGCATAGCGGGTCAGCGAATCCATGATGAGCAGCACGTGCCGGCCCTGATCGCGGAACCATTCGGCCACCGTGGTCGCATAGGCGGCGCCCTGCAGCCGCATCAGCGGGCTGGTATCGGCCGGCGCGGCGACCACCACCGATCGCTTCAGTCCGGCGGCGCCGAGGATCTGCTCGATGAATTCCTTCACTTCGCGTCCCCGTTCGCCGATCAGCCCGACCACGACCACCTCGGCCGACGTAAAGCGCGCCATCATGCCCAGCAGCACCGACTTGCCGACGCCGGACCCAGCGAACAGGCCGATGCGCTGGCCGCGGCCGACGGTCAGCAGCGAATTGATCGAGCGGATGCCGGTGTCCATCGTCCGGCGTATCGGTTCGCGCAGCAGCGGATTCACCGCGCGGCTGGCCACCGAACGGGAATGTCGCGTGATGACCGGCCCGAGACCATCGAGCGGCCGGCCCGCGCCATCGACCACGCGCCCGAGCAGCGCGTCGCCGACCGGCAGGTGCTTGGCGCGGTCGGATGCGCGCCGGCGCGGCTCCAGCCGTTCCGTCGGGGTAGGGCGCTGTGGCACCGCTTCGAGCGGAATCACCTGGGCGCCGGGCGCGAGGCCGACCACGTCGTCGGTCGGCATCATGAAAAGCTTGTCGCCGTTGAAACCGACCACCTCGGCTTCGCAGCTGTTGCCGCCCGGTACCATGATGCGGCAGCCGGAACCCAGCGGCAGCTTCAGGCCCGCAGCTTCCATCACCAGGCCGTTGATGCGGGTCAGCCGCCCAGCGTGCAGATACGGATTGACCCGCCCGGCCAGCGTGCCGCAGTCGGTCATGAAACCCGACCACTTCGCAACGTGCGGGTTCGAAATGACCGGTGCGCCTGCCTGCGCCGCTGCGCTGTCGGGTGAGTCGTCGAGCAGTGACGCGTCGGCCGGGGTATCCAGGGTGTCAGTCATGTTCTATCCAGTCCGCGTCGTCGATCAGCGCCTCGACGATGCGCGTCCAGCGCGTGGCCAGCGTGGCGTCGATGTGGCTGCCGCCGGCTTCGATCTTGCAGCCGCCGCGCGCAATGGTGGTGTCTTCGAATATGCGATGGCCGGCGTGTGCCAGCTGGTCACCGGCGTGAGAGCGCACGAGTGAGGCGTCGTCCGGGTTCAGATAAACCGCCGTATGCTGGTGCGGCAGCTGGTTGATCGCTTCGCGTACGACCCCGACGATCACTTCCGGTTTGACCGCGATTGCCTGCCGCACCACCTGGCGGGCGATTTCCACGCCGAGGTGGAGTACGCCCTGCGCCACTTCGGTGTCGAGCGACGCCAGTGCCTCTTCGAGCTGCTCGATCACGCTGTGCAGGCGCATGGCTTCCATTCGCACGCGCGCGGTACCCTCTTCATACCCCGCCGCGTAGCCCTCGCGATGTGCGTCGGCCTGCAGCTTCTCGAGTTCGTCGGCCGTGGGGAGCTTGAAGGCGGGTTGCGTCTCGCTGTCTGCCTGCGAGCCAGTGTTCGCTGGTATTGCAGAAGCAGGCGCTGCCGATTCGCGCCCCGGCGATCCGCCGAAGGTATCGTCGATGCCCGGAGGCTGCGCCATACCCTGGTCGAATACTTCCATCTTCCAGTGGGTGAAGGCGAGTGCGCCGTCCGATGTCATCGATTGCTCCCGTGCATGTCGTCGGGGCGGGACCGGATCACAGCATTTCCTCGCCGCCCTTGCCGCCCATGACGATCTGGCCCTCTTCTGCCAGACGACGCGCGATCTTCAGGATTTCCTTCTGTTCGCCCTCGACCTCGGACAGCTTGACCGGACCGCGGCCCTCCAGGTCCTCGCGCAGCGATTCGGCGGCGCGCGACGACATGTTCTTGAAAATCTTCTCGCGCAACTCGGGCGAGGCGCCCTTCAGCGCCAGCACCAGCTGGTCGCCGCTGACCTCGCGCAGCAGGGTCTGGATGCCGCGGTCGTCGATGTCGAGCAGGTTTTCGAACACGAACATTTCGTCGACGATCTTCTGCGCCAGGTCCGCGTCGTATTCCTTGACCGCATCGAGGATGGCTGATTCATTCGCGCTGCCGACGAAACCGAGGATTTCGGCGGTCGCCTTGATGCCGCCGAGCGCGGTCTTCTTCATCTTGGCCGAGCCCGCCAGCACGCGCGACATCGCGTCGTTCAGCTCCTTCAGTGCCACCGGCTGCACGCCGTCCAGCGTGGCGATGCGCAGGATGACATCGTTGCGCAACCGTTCCGCGAACAGTTTCAGCACTTCGGCGGCCTGGTCGAATTCCAGGTGGGTCAGGATGGTGGCGATGATCTGCGGGTGTTCGTTCTTGATCAGGTTGGCGATGGTGGCGGCGTCCAGCCATTTCAGGCCTTCGATGCCGGCGGTGTCCGAGTCGTTCAGGATGCGCGACAGCAGGTGGCCGGCGCGTTCCTCGCCGAGCGCCTTGGTCAGCATGTTGCGTATCAGGGTTTCGTCGGCCGACACGCGGCTGCCGGCCGACGTGGCTTCGTCGAACAGGTCGAGCACTTCGGTCACCCGTTCGCGGGGCACATTGCGCAGCCCGGCCATCGCGGTGCCGATCTTCTGCACCTCGCGCGGCCCGAGATGCTTGAGCACCTCGGCTGCGGCGTCCTCGCCCAGCGTCACCAGAAGCAGGGCGCTGCGTTCGATTCCGACATCATTCATCGCCATTCACCCAGTGCTTGATCACTTCCGCGATCGCCTTCGGATCATTCTTCGCCATCGTGCGGGCCGCTTCGAGCTTGGTTTCGAACTCCAGTGCCGCGCGCGCCTCCGGTGACAGTTCAAGCTGCGCTGCGGCGGCGCCGGGCAGGGAAACCGGCTGCCCATCTGCATCCAGCGTGACGTCGCGCACGTCGTCCTCGTCGCGCTCGACCGGTGCCGTCAGCGTGCGCACCAGTGGCTTGAGCACACCGAACAGCAGGTAGGCGGCAACGCCGGCGACCAGCAGGTACTTCAGCAGGTCGCCTGCCATGCCTGTCAGTTCCGGGTCCTTCCAGATCGGCGTGTCGAGCACTTCCTGCTGCACTTCGGTGAAGGGGGCCGATGCCACGTTCAGCGTGTCGCCGCGCGCTTCATTGAAGCCCATCGCCTCACGCGTCAGGTCGTTGATGCGCTTGAGTTCGTCGTCGGTCAGCGCCACCGGCGTGACATTGCCCTTGTCGTCGGTCTTCACTTTCTGCGCCACCAGCACCGCCACCGAAAGCCGGCGGATCTGGCCGGTCGGCTGGCGCACGTGCTGCACCGTCTTGTCCAGCTCGAAATTGGTCGTCGAATCCTTGCGCGTGTTGATCGGCACCATCGGCGGGGTGCCGGGGGCGCCCTCGGCCGCCGGCGTTCCCGGTGCCGGCGGGGTGGTGATCGGTGCGGTGGCTGGGGTCGGCGGCTGATTGGTCAGCGCGCCCGGCACGCCACCGGCGGCCGGCTGGTTGCTGACCGATTCGCTCATCTGCTGGCTGCGGATCGCGGCGTCCGGCGTCGGGTTCGGCTTGTACGTTTCGGCCGTCTGTTCGGTCTGGCTGAAATCGATGTCGGCGGCGGTCTGCACGCGGTAGTTGCCGCGCCCCATCAACGGTTCCAGCATGGCTTCGATGCGCCGGATGGTCGATGCCTCGATCTCGTTGACATATTTGAGCTGGGTCGGGTTGAGCGCCGCGCCGTCCTTCATGTCGCGGTTGCCAGACAGCAGATTGCCGTTCTGGTCGAGCACCGACACGTTTTCGGTGGCCAGCTGCGGCACGCTCGATGCCACGAGGTGCACGATGCCGCCGACCTGTTCCGGGCTCAGCGTGCGGCCGCCGAGCAGACCGAGCACCACCGAGGCCGACGGCTTCTGGTCATCGCGCAGAAAGGCACTCTGCTTCGGAATGGCCAGATGCACGCGGGCGTTGTCCACTGCGGCCAGCGTGCCGATGGTCTGCGCCAGCTCGCCTTCCAGCGCACGTTGATAGGTCACCTGCTCGGAAAACTGCGACTGCCCCATCTTCTGCTTTTCCATCAGCTCGAAGCCGATGGAGCCGCCGCGCGGCAGGCCCTGGGCGGCCAGCTTCAGCCGCGCGTCGTGTACAAACTGCGAGGGCACCAGGATGGCGTGACCGCCTTCGGAAAACTTGTACGGTACGTTCTGCTGCTGCAGCATCGCGACGATGGCGCCGCCGTCCTTGTCGTTGATGTTCGAAAACAGCACTTCGTAATTGGGGCTGTTGCTCCACAGCGTGAGGCCGACCAGCAACGCGATCGCCATCGCCAGACCGCCGGCCAGTCCCATCTTCTTCTGCATCGGCAGGGCGGCCAGCCGCTGCTGCGCAAGCGCAAGCGGGTTGGTCCCCGCGGCAGGGGCGGTGTTCGGATCAAGTACGGCGTTTGCAGCGGCCATGTTTCGTCTCGCGCAGGTGACGGATGAGGGGTCTGCAGTACGGCAGACCTTGCAGGATGAGACGGATTGTCGGCGTGCCTCGCGCGAGCCGTTCCGCGGATAAGGCGGGTTTTTGGCCGGCTGATCCGCCCGAAAACGTGGCCTGCGCCTTGCTACGCTGGCACGGTCGATCAATTCCTGCGCCTGCCGGCGCTCCGTACATGGCCGAACCCGCTGCTGCCACTGCTGCCGTCACCGCCGCCTCGGCTGCGGACACGCCGCGCATTGCGCCGGACGAAGCCGCACGCCTGGCCGAAGCTTTCCGCCTGTTCAATGCCGCGTCGGCGGAGCTGTCGGAAGCCTACGGCACGCTGGAACGTCAGGTCGCCAGCCTGACCGAAGAGCTGGCCGCAGCCAATGGCGAGTTGCGTCGCCAGTATGAACAGAAGGCGCGTCTGACCGACCGGCTGACCACCTTGCTGAATCAGCTGCCGGCGGGTGTCGTCGTGGTCGATGGTGCCGGCGAAATCGAACAGTCCAACCCGGTGGCTTTCGACATGGTGGGCGCGCGGGCCGGGCAGCCATGGTCGTCGAGCGCCTGCCGGCTGGTACAGGCCGACGCTCCCGCCGAATGGGACTGCACCGACAGCGAGGGCGCGCATCGCCGGCTGTCGGTCAGCGAAGCGCCGCTGACCGGCGAGAACGCACGCATCGTGCTGCTGCACGACATGACGCGCCAGCACGCACTCAAGATTGCCGCCGCCCGCAACGAACGTCTGGCCGCGATGGGCGAAATGGCCGCGTCGCTGGCGCATCAGCTGCGCACGCCGTTGGCCGCGGCCACGCTGTACGTCGGTACGCTGATCGGCCGCGAACTGCCGCCTGCCGACATGCGTTCGATCGCGTCGCGCGCGCAGGACAGGCTGCGCCATCTCGAGCGGTTGATCCGCGACACGTTGATGTTCGCGCGTGGCGAGGTGCTCGGCCGCGAGGCGATAGACGTCGCCGGCCTGCTAGAAGAACTGCGCCACACGGTCGAGCCGGTGGCGCGCGCGGCCGGTGTCGAACTGATGGTCGATGACGCATCGGCAGCAGGCACGGTGTCGGGCGATCGCAAGGCGATTGCCAGCGCGCTGGTCAGCCTGCTCGAGAACGCGGTGCAAGCCTGTTCTGCGGGGGGTGAAGTCGGCCTGTCGGTCGGCATCGACGGCAACCGCCTCGGTTTCGCTGTGCGAGACACCGGGCGCGGCATAGCACCGGAGATTCAGGAAAGATTGTTCGAACCCTTCTTCACCACCCGTGATGAAGGAACCGGACTCGGGCTGGCGATTGCACGCGGTGTGGCGCGCGTGCACGGCGGCGACATCGAATGTGTGTCCGCGCCCGGCGCGGGCAGTCAATTTACGCTGCGCCTGCCCATCACGGCAGGCAGCGGTGCCCCGGAAGACGTGCTGGAGAAGCTGCAATGAGTGAAAAGCTGAACATCCTGGTGGTCGAGGACGAACCGAATCTGCGCGATGCGCTGTGTCTGGCCATCGAATGCGCCGGCCACCGCGTGATCGGTGCGGCCGACGGCCCGCAGGCGTTGCGCATGATCGAGCGCAATACCGGCGAGCACGCGCTGAATCTGGTCATCACCGACCTGAAGATGCAGCCGATGGACGGGCTGACGCTGCTGCGCGAAATCCGCGCCCGCGAAGCCGCGCTGCCAGTGCTGCTGATGACGGCCTTCGGCGACGTCGAAAAGGCGGTCGCCGCAATGCGCGCCGGCGCCTGCGATTTCCTGCTCAAGCCGTTCGAGCCGGATGTGCTTCTCGCCCACATCGATCGCTATGCCGCACCGGTGGTGACGCCGGCCGACATGGTCGCCGAGGACGCACGCACCCGGCAGGTGCTCGGTCTCGCGGCGCGGGTCGCCCGCTCCGAAGCCACCGTGCTGCTGACCGGCGAATCCGGCACCGGCAAGGAGGTGTTTGCGCGCTACATCCACCAGCAGTCGGCGCGCGCCGCCATGCCGTTCATCGCGATCAACTGCGCGGCCATCCCGGACAACCTGCTCGAAGCGACACTGTTCGGCTACGAAAAGGGCGCGTTCACCGGTGCAGCCGCCGCGCAGGCCGGCAAGTTCGAACAGGCCAATGGCGGCACGCTGCTGCTGGACGAAATTTCCGAAATGCCGCTGGCGCTGCAGGCCAAGATGCTGCGCGTGCTGCAGGAGCGCGAGGTGGAGCGGGTCGGCGGCAAGAAGCCGATTCCGCTCGACATCCGCGTGCTGGCCACCAGCAACCGCGACATGGAAGCCGAGGCGCGCGCCGGCCGCTTCCGCGAAGATCTGTATTACCGCCTGAACGTGTTCCCGATCGGCATCCCGTCGCTGCGCGACCGCCCGGGCGACATCGTGCCGCTGGCCCGCCACTTTCTCGCCGGCTGCGCGAAGGCGCAGGGTCGCGTGCTGAGGCTCGGCAATTCGGCGGCGGCAATCCTTGCCGGTCACGACTGGCCCGGCAATGTGCGCGAACTGGAAAACACCGTGCAGCGTGCCGCCATCATGGCACCCGACGACCTGATCGAAGCCGAGCACATCATTCTGGGTGGCCAGCGCGGCCTGTCGCGCCCGGTCGCTGTTCCGGCACCTGTGGCCGAGCCGGTCATGCCGACGCCCGCGGCCAACGATGCACCGCCCAGTGCCACGCCTGACGCGCCGTTGAAGGTGAGGTCGGTGCGCGACATGGAACGCGACCTGATCCTCGAAACGCTCGCGGCGGTGGGAGGCTCGCGCAAGAAGGCGATCGAGAAACTGGGTATTTCCGAACGCACGCTGCGGTATAAACTGGCGCGCTACAAGGCAGACGGGTTGCTGCGGGAAGGTTGAACGGCGCCACGCAGCGCGTTGGCCCGGGATTTGCTAAAGAATCAGCAACCGGGTCAAAACCCCTGAACGGGCAGTCCGCAGGCGGCATTTTTTGCCGCCGGTCGGCGATGCGTCGGACAGCAATGCCGTACGGCAACGGAGAAATGACATGAACACCAGCCTGAACCAGATGATCACCGAACTGCGCTCTACCGCGCAGGTCGCCGCTGGCAAGCCTGCCGCTCAGGCGGGCGCTGATTCGGGGGCTGACTTCGGTGATGCGCTGAAGAATGCGATCGAGCAGGTCAATGCGGCTCAGGCGCAAGCGAGGCAGATGTCGGAAGGTTTCATCACTGGCACTTCCGAATCCAATCTGCAGGACGTGATGATCGCGTCGCAGAAGGCCAGCCTGTCCTTCCAGCAGATGGTGCAGGTGAGGAACAAGCTGGTGAATGCCTACCAGGACATCATGAACATGCCGGTCTGACCGCTCGGACCGCTCGGGAAAACCGGCCGTCGGCCGGTTTTTTTTTGCCTGTCAGCGGCGGCGCAGTGCCAGCAGTGCGAGCAGGCCGCCGGCGAGCAGCACGGCCGGGGCGGGTTCCGGCACGGCGCTGACATAGGCCTGACGGTAGTCGAAGCCGGAATCGCCGGATGCGGAGTAGGTACTGATGGGCGTGCCTTCGGCGGTTGTCAGTGACACGATGCCGCCCCAGCCTATTGTGTTGCCCAGGTTGGAGAAGGCAGCGAACTGACCGGACGAGGGCTCGTAGGGGGTGCTGCCCAGGCTGACCGAAGCCGAGGCATTGCCGCCCAGGCTGAACGGAAGCACCGTACCCAGTATCACCGGCACCGTGATGTCGAGGTTGCCGAACCGGCCGTCACCCAGCAGGCGCGGGTCGCTGCCCGGGGTCGAGTCATTCAGCAGGCTGCGAAAGGTGGACGACGAGCCGAGCGTGGCGGTGAAGCTCCAGTACGACGAGGCGTTCCAGCCACCATTCCAGCTGTTGCTGCCTTCGATGCCGAGGTCACCCGATACGCTGACGCGGTAAGTGAGCAGCGCGGCTGTACCGGCGGCGAGGCCGGGTGCGCTGATGATCAGTGTGTCGCTGAAGCTGGCGTGGGCGGTGGAACTGGCCGCCACAGCGAGATTCAGGTTGTAGTCCGGATTGTTCAGGCGCACGTTCGCATCGGCCACGACGTGAATGCCACCGGGTTCGGCCCGCGCCGTGCTCTGCGCGCCGCCTTCGATCACCCTGTTGCCGCTGCTGCTGAGCACCGCGCTGGAAGCCGCCGAACCACCGGGGGTGGCAGCCCCGTGGTTGGTCTGTTCGTTCGGCCCGTTGGCAAAGCTCGATAGCGATGAAGCTGTGGTGCCCGTCGAGTAGTAGGCGGCGTGGGCGCCTGCGCTGCCCAGTGCGCAGACGATCAGTGCGCAGCCAAGGCGGCGCGTGCGCGCCTGCAGAAACGGGACGTTGAACATGGACCAGCCTTTCCGGAAAGGGAGGGACGACTGCTGTCATTCAAGCACCGAAGTGCATCAAAAGCATCGGACTAGGCGAAACGACTGAGTCACCGCGTCGATCCCGAGACGCGCTCGGGCACCGATCGCCATCGGCCAGGTCCGGCACGTCGAGTTACGGTTGACAATGATTCTCATTTAACGGATTCTTCGATCGTCTGCGGTGACGGCTTCCGAATGACATGGAAGTCGTCACCGCGGCACCTGCAAGCCAGGCGTCGACACCCCGTCCGTCACCCAGCAAGTCCTTCGCCAGCCACCGCCCGAACCGTACGGGCGCGCAAGCCGTCCGTTCCGCTGTTCGCGTCCGACCTGCCAGCCGCGACCGTATCGGTCCGCCAGCCTCCGTCTGCACACCCGTCATGTCGCAAAGCCGTGTCCTTCAGTGCGACCGGGTGCAGAAAACTTTCAAGAGCCAAGAGGTGACACGATGACCATCCGCACACATGCCCCGCATGCCGCCGCTGCCCTGATGCTGGGCGCACTGCTGACCGCTACGCCCGCGCACGCGGTGACGATAGACGTGACCGAAGACGTGATGACCTCTTCCTTCTTCCAGGGCGCGAATGCCGTGCGCGGCTATGCGGGCGACAACCGACCCGTGTTCCGCGTATCGACGGGAAATCCTTTCGGCACGATCGGCGCAGAAACCATCTATCTCGCGTTCGATTACGACTTCTCGTCCTTCATCGGACCGGTCAGCGCGCTGCTCACGGTGCAGTCGACGAGCGGCGGATTCGGTGCCGACGCCAGCGCCGACACCCCCTTCACCGTGTCGGCGCACGGTGTGGCCGCCAATCCGCTCACGGCCATCAGCGATGACACGAATCCCGCGGGCAGCCTGAGCTGGCTGCACTTCTACAACCAGAGCATCCTGCCGGCCGACGCCGCGGCGCGCCGTGTCGTGACCGGGCCGGGCGCCGTCACCTTCGATGTGTCGGCGCTGGTGGGGAGCTGGATCAGCGGCGGCAATGCGGTGCAGGTGATCGCTCTGACCGGCCTCAACGACACCTCGGGCAACGAATTCCTGCATGGCTTCCTGAACAACACCGAAGCGCCCGGTTCGGTCTTCCTGACGGTTTCGGCGGTGCCCGAACCCGAAACCCACGCGATGTTGCTCGCCGGTCTAGGCCTGCTGAGCCTGGCGCGTCGCCGCCAGCGCGCTGCCGGGGAAACGCGGTGAGCGGCACGATCCTTCCGTTGCGTCAGCTGGTCGGCGCACTGACCCTCGCCGGACTGTTCGTCGCAGCGCCCGCATGGGCCGGCCACTACCCGATGTACGCCAGCTGGGCCCAGCCCGACGGACCCGGCAGCGATCTCACGCTGACCTACAGCTTCAGCAATCTGTTCGACGGAGGGCTGCGCGATGCCGCCGGCGTGGCGCTGCCGATGTCGGTGCTGCGCAGCGCCTTCGAGCAGGCGCTGTCCGATTATGCGGCGGTGCTGCCCATCCATTTTGTCGAGCAGACTGATGGCGGGCCGAAGCCGGAAACCGGCGAATACGACCCGGCCGGTCTGGCCGACATCCGGGTCGGTCTGGTCGCGCACATCAGCGACGCGAATGCCTACGCCTACTTCCCGTTTTCGCCTGCCAGCGGTCTGGCAGGCGACATCGTGTTCAATGGCGGACGCTTCGGCGCCGGCTGGACGCCGCTGTGGTTCTATGCGGTGGCTCAGCACGAACTCGGACATTCGCTCGGCATGGGGCACTACGACAGTGGCGATGCGCCAGCGGCTGCGCCGGCACAGCTTTCTGTCTACGAAGGCCCGGTGTTCGCGCTCGACAGCGAAATGGTCAGTGCGCTGCAGGGTGTCTATGGCAGCGGTACCGGTTCGGTCACGCCGCTGTCGGCGGTGCCCGAACCGCACGCCTGGGCCACGCTGCTGGGCGGCCTGGGCCTGGTCGCCGCGCGGGCTCGCCGCACCGCACGCACGGGTGGCTGCGGGGAGACCGGCCATGCGTGATCGCACAGCGAGGTCATGGCGACGCGCGGCACCGAGGCCGCTGCTCGCATGGCTGCTGATCGCTTCCTCGTCGCCGGTGTCCGCACTCGAGATCGAGTTCGACTACACCTACGACACGCGCGGCTTCTTCACCGACCTGGCGAGCGGTGCGCCGCGCATCGATCGCCGCGCCTTGCTTGATCTGGCTGCGTCCCATTACAGCGGCTTCACGGATACGCTGAGCGCGATCGCGCCGGCTGAGGGCGACCAGTGGTCGGTGTCCTTCATGCACCCGAGTCTGGGCGGGCCCGGCGTGACGCTGAACAACGTCGTCATCGAAGCCGACACGTTGCGCATCTATGTCGGCGGCTCGCCGTCGGCGCCGGGCGTGCTGGGCTTCGCCGGTACCGGCGTCAACCTGCAGGCCACCGGCAGTGCCGCCTTTGTCGGCGCCGTCATGACGCGTGGCCAGCTCGACACCACCGGTCCGGATGCCAGCGACTACGCCACGTGGGGCGGTTACATCTGGTTCAACGCCAGCAATGACTGGTACTTCGGCGCGGACGCCGGAGGGCTGTCGTCCGGCCGCCCGGATTTCCTCACCACGGCCACGCACGAAATCGGTCATGTCCTCGGTTTCGGCGAAGCCGATTCGTGGCGGGCGCAGATCGATGCCACCACCGGTCTGTTCACCGGCGCCGCGTCGGTGGCGGCCTACGGAGGCGGCGTGCCGGTCGACCGCTACGGCAGTCACTGGGCGGAAGGTACGCACAGCGTGCGCGATGGCCAGTTGCAGGAAACGATGATGGATCCAAGCACGCCCTTCGGCGAACGCCAGTTGCCCACCGCACTCGACTATGCCGGCTTCGCCGACATGGGCTGGCAGGTGTCGGCAGTGCCGGAGCCTGCCAGTGCGTTGATGCTGCTGGCCGGCCTGGCCCTGATCGGTCTGTGGACGAGACGCGCCGGCGTTATCCGTCGCGACGCGTGATGAATCTGGATCCGGTCGAAATCAAGGCCTTCGTGCCGGCCACCGACTTTGAACTGTCGCGCCGGTTCTACCTTGCGCTCGGTTTTGAAGTTTCGTGGACGGATGACCGCCTCGCATACGTTCGCCACGGCCACGTGAGCTTCCTGCTGCAGGCGTTCGACGCGCCGGCGTTTGCCCGGCAGTTCCAGATGCATCTGCTGGTTGCCGACGTCAACGACTGGCACGCACATGTCGTATCGGCCGATATTGCCCGCCGCTTCGGCGTGTTGGTCGGCAGGCCGGAAGACCGGCCGTGGGGCATGCGGGATTTCGTGTTGTTCGATCCTGCCGGCGTGCTGTGGCGCATCGCCGAGAACCTTCCGCAAGCGGGCTGACAGGCGCGCCTGTCACTTGTCGCCGTCGGGGCCTACACTCGAGGCGGGAGGACGACAACGATGAAAATCAGATTTCTGGGCGCTGCCGGTACGGTGACCGGCTCGCGCTATCTGCTGACGCACGAGGAGCACTCACTGCTCGTGGACTGTGGCTTGTTCCAGGGCGTGAAGAACATCCGCAGTCGCAACTGGAAGCCATTTCCGGTCGATGCGGCCGGGCTGTCGGCAGTCGTGCTGACGCATGCCCATCTCGACCACTCCGGCTACCTGCCGCGGCTGATGCGCGAAGGTTTCGACGGACCGGTGTGGGCGACGCCAGCCACGCGGGAACTGGTGGACATCCTGCTTGAGGACAGTGCTCATCTGCAGGAAGAAGACGCGCGTCACGCCAACAAGTACGGCTACAGCAAGCACCATCCGGCCGAGCCGCTGTACACGGCGGATGACGCGCGCCACGCAATGAAGCATCTGCGCAGCACGGGCTTCGGCGAACCGTTTGCGATCGGCCCGTATCGCGTCACCTTCCAGCGCGCCGGGCACATCCTCGGCGCGGCCAGCGTCTGCATCGAATGTGCCGGGCAGCGCATCACCTTCAGCGGCGATCTCGGGCGTCCGGACGATCCGGTGATGCACGCACCCGAGCCGCTGCCCGACACCGACTGGCTGGTGGTCGAGTCGACCTATGGCGACCGCCTGCATCCTGAACATGACCCGTTTGCCACGCTGGCCAACATCGTCAGCCGCACCGCGGCGCGCGGCGGTACCGTGCTGCTGCCGTCGTTCGCGGTCGGGCGCGCCCAGACCCTGATGCATCTGCTGGCGACGTTGATGGACGAGCGACGCATTCCGGCGTTGCCGGTCTTCCTCGACAGCCCGATGGCGATCGACGTGACCGGCGTGTTTCGCAGTTACCGGCACGAGCACCGGCTCAGTCAGGACGCGTGCGACCGCATGCGTGACGCGGTGACCTTCACCCGCACGCCAGAAGAGTCGGAAGCGCTGTCCGGCAACCGGTATCCCAAAGTGATTATCGCCGGGGCCGGCATGCTCAACGGTGGCCGCATCCTGCATCACCTGCTGGCGTTTGGCGCCGACCCGCGCAACACGGTCGTGATCGCCGGTTACCAGGCCGAAGGTACGCGCGGCGACGCGCTGCTCAAGGGCTCGCGCAGCCTGCGCATCTTCGGCCGCGATGCGCCGATCGCTTGCGAAGTGGCCAAGGTGGACGGCCTGTCGGCGCACGCCGACTACCGCGAGATTCTTGACTGGCTGCGCCCGGTCGGGCGGGCGCCGCGCCGTGTATTCGTGACGCACGGCGAAGCAAGCGCGGCGGACAGCCTGCGCCAGAAGCTGGAACACGACTTGGGGTGGTCTGCCGTGGTGCCCGAGCAGGATGAAACCTATGTACTCGATTGACGACCGGGCTGTGGGTGTCCGGACCCGGTGGCCGGTGGCGTGACGCTGCCGCGCCTGTGCCGTGCCGGGGCGGTGATCGGCGCGCTGTGGCTTGCCTGCGGGGTGCCCGTGCATGCGACCGAGGATGCGCCGACGCTGCCGGTCGCAGCGATTGTCTTGGCTTCCACTGCGCCCGAGCCCGTGGCGGATCCCGGCGCGGTCTGCCCGCCGACTGATGGCTGCCCGGCCTGTCCACCGGCGCCGCCGCCGCAGATCGTCTGCGCCCAGCCGCCCGATCTGCCTGCCGATTCACCGCCGGAAGAGCGTGTCTGGGCCCGATGGGGCAAGGATGCAACCAGCGCGCTGCTCGGCATTCTGTTCGGTACGCTGCTTTCACTCTACGCGACGGTGGTGTTCGACCGCTACAGGCGATTCCGCGAAACGCTGATCGACATCGCCCAGGCACGCCTGCATAACGATGCCTACCCGACGGCCGTCACCGGACTGCAACCGGTGCGCGACGCCGCGGTCGCCTACGCCCAATTGCTCGAGCGCAAGCAATGGACGCTCGATGCCGACGGCCATCTGGACGCGGCTGCCGAAGTCGGAAGGCTCACCGCGTTTGCGGGGCTGTCCGCGCTGTGCATCGAAAACCTGCTGCACGGCACCACCCGCGGACTGACGCCGGATGCCTACCTTGCGGCCTTCCAGAGCGAATACAACCGGATCAACGGCCAGCACTTCGTGCAGTTCGAACAGCGTCTTTCGCCGGATCGGGGCGCCTTGCTGCGACCCTGGCCGCGCCCGCCGGCACCGCTGGCGCGCAAGGTCGTTCCGGTTGATTTTTTCGACCTGCTGCTCGGCTGATCCGGACCGGCGCCACCCGTCGTCGAGCACGGACAAAAAAAAGGCTTCGCACCCTGCGGTGCGAAGCCCTTGAAATTCGCGCGAACCGAAGCCCGCGCGAGGTGCAGCGTGCTCAGGCCTTGCGCATGCGGCGGCGCGCCATCATGCCGATCAGACCGAGACCCGACAGCAGCATGCCCCAGGTTTCGGGTTCCGGCACCGGCGCCATGAAGGAGGCCGATGTGAAGCCGCGCAGGTTGGCGTTCAATGCGCCGTTGAAGGTCGCCAGACCGGTTCCCAGGTCGATCGAGTAAAGACCGCTGTCACCGTTGTCCAGCGTCAATGCCGCCCAGCCCATGCCGCCGGCGTCGATTTCGAAACCGTTGGCGCCGATCACGTTGCCCGAAATGCCGAGTGACCCGACGGTCATGATGGTCGGGGCGTTGAAAGCGGTGGGCGCGACGTGCAGCGTATCGGTCGTGGTGTTCAGGTAGTACAGCGCAGTCGATGCCGGGCCACTCATCGCCGAGGCGTCCGAGTTGGTGTAGGCCACGGCGCTGAAGCCGGAGGGAATGACGCTGGCGGCGTTGCCGACGACACCCGTATTGACGTTGATCGCCAGGTTCTGACCGACGTTGCTGACGTAACGCAGCGACGCCGCACCGGCGAAATCGGCCACGGGATTGAAGTCGATGCCATAGGACAGCGACGGGTTGACCAGCGGGGTGTCGAGCGCCGCCATGAAGGTGGCCATGCCGCTCGACACGTCAAGCGTGTAGATGCGGTTCAGGCTGCTGACGCCATACACCATGTTGTTGCTTGGGCGCAGATCGATGCCGAGGATACGTTCGCCGGCGCCCAGACCGGTGATCGAGGTGAACGTGGCAGCCGAGGTATTGCTGCTGCTGATCATGCCGATCTCGTTGCCGGTCGTGAGACCGATGAAATCTGCTGCACTGGCCGGGGTTGCAAAGGCGAATGCGAGGGTGGATGCCGCTGCCAACAGTGTTTTTTCGTACATGTCTGACCTCTCCGAAGAAAATGGTTGGGGAAATGGACGGGACCGCAACTCGAAAGCGCGTCGTCATTCCCACTACTCGGCAGAGGCTCAAACGGATGCAGGTGTCACCGAACTTTCATGCTTCGAGGCGCGAAAATTCCGGGTGGACAAAAAAGTTACTTTAAATCATAGGGTTCGTTCTTTTCGGGAAGCTCAGATCCGCGGCGGCGGTTCGTTGATCAGCGCCCAGAAGATGCCCAGATTGGTGACGGTGCGCGAAAACTGGTCGAAATCGACCGGTTTGACGACGTAGGCGTTGATGCCCAGGTCGTAACAGCGGCGCAGGTCAGGATCTTCGCGCGACGAGGTCATGATGACCACCGGCAGGGTACGCAGGCCGTCGTCACGGCGCATTTCGACCAGCATGTCGATGCCGCCCATGCGCGGCATGTTCAGGTCCAGCAGCATGAACAGCGGTTGATCGCCCTCGCGCGCGGCGAAGCGGCCGCGCCTGTACAGGTAGTCCAGCCCCTCGACGCCGTCACGCACGATGACGATATCGTTGGCAAGCTTGAGTTCGCCCAGGCTGAGCAGCATCAGTTCGACATCGTTGTCGTTGTCCTCGACAACCAGAATGTCACGCAAGTGCAGGGACATCTCTTACTCCTGTGAAGGGGGCTGCCGGACCTTCGGCAGCAGTTCGGGCCAGCCGCGGCAGGGCGACGAAGAAACTGGCGCCTGCGCCGGTTTCGCCGGTGGCCCATACGCGGCCGCCGTGACGCTCCACGATGCGCTTCACGTTCGCCAGCCCGATACCGGTGCCTTCGAATTCGCTCGAATGGTGCAGGCGCTGGAACACGCCGAACAGCTTGCCCGAATACTGCATGTCGAATCCGGCACCGTTGTCGCGGACCCGGAAGACAAGGTTGTCGCCGGTGTCTTCGATGCAATCGACTTCGATGACGGCCGGAGCGCGGTCGCGCGAATACTTCACTGCATTGGCCATCAGGTTGTAGAACACTTGGTAGAGCAGTTTCGGATCGGCCTGCACGTCGGGCAGCGCGCCGACCTTCAACTCGACGACACGACTGTCCATGTCAGGGGCAAGTTCTTCCACCACCTCGGCGATCAGCGTGTTCATGTCGCAGCGCTCCCGGCGCATTTCGGTGCGGCTGGCGCGCGAGAACGCGAGCAGGCCTTCGACGATATTGCTCAGGTGATGGACTGACGCCCGGATGCGCTCGATGTAGCGCTGAGCCGGGTGGTCGGTCGGTGCCGGATGCTTGTCGGCCAGCGCGCGCGCGAACCCTTCGATGTGCCGCAGCGGGCCGCGCACGTCGTGCGAAATGGCGTACGACAGCGCTTCGAGTTCCTCGATCTGCTGCTTCATCTGGCTGTTGAGCGCGCGCAGCTCGGTTTCGTATTGCTTGCGGCGTGCGATTTCCGCCTTCAGTTCGGTGTTGGCCTGGCTGAGCGACGCGGGGCTGGGCAGCGAAAGCGCGACCGGAATCAGTCGCCACAGCATGATGGCGGTCGCGATCGACACGCCCGCCGTCATCAGGCGTAGCCAGCCGTCAAGCCAGAAATCCGGATGCCACAGGGTCCACACATCCATGACGTGGGTGATGCCGCAGGCCATGATGAAGACGCCGAACATCACGAAGATCGGGCCGAAACTCAGATCGGTGCGGCGGCGCACGAAGGTCCACAAGGTCACTGGAATCGTGAAGTAGGCGACGGCGATCAGCACGTTGGCCACGACGTGCAGCAGCACCAGATCTTTCTGCCAAGAGAAGCAGTAGCCGTGGGGCAACAATGTCTGCAGTTCGTTCACCATGTTCATTGCCCCTCGGTCTCGATCGTGAATGGCACTGCTGTTCGCACCATCGTAAGACCTTAGCGCGCTTATTGGTTGCCGTCAGCAACCGAACGATCTGCAGCAAGGCGCGAATGCAGTGTCGAGTCGTGGCTACTCGACGCTGCGCGCACTCGTACGTTCCTGCTCGATGCGCAGGATGTAACGCTGGATCAATGCATCGGCGGTGGCCGGCAGGCCGATGAACTGGCAACCGGCGCGCAGCTCGCTGCCGCCGCGCTCGGTGACGCGGAACATGTTGCGCACCTGCAGCGTGGCCGTGATCGTGCCGAGTTCCGGCAGCATGATCTGGCATTGGTCGATCAGGCTGTCGACCGAAAGGTTCAGGCTGCTCGGTGGCGCCACCACGGCCAGACCGCCGCCCGAAATGTCCACGATGTTTGCCTCCGTCATGCGTCCGTTGCCATCGCCGGTCGGAATCAGGCAGCGCAGGCGGGGATTCGGCGGCACGATCAGCCGGTAATAGTCGCGTCGCTGCAGGCGCAGCATGCGCGTCGGCAGCGGAATCTCCATTGCCTGACCGCCTTCGTATTCGACGCTGCGGCAGCGCGGCACCATGAACTGCACCTTCACTTTTTCCAGCGAAGTGAGGCAGACCAGCGGTGATGACTTGAGCGCCTTTTCGAGCTGCTTCTCGTCACGCGGCACATCGAGTACCACCGTGCCGCGCGCCTCGTCGATGTCGAGCACGGCGCTCAGGAAGGGCTCGCTCGAGCGACCGGCGTAGACCGAAATATTGGCTTTCTGGTCCTTGATGGCGCGCAGGTAGAACACGATGTCGGTCGTGCCGTCGAGCACGTAGCGGGCGAAGTCGTCGGCTTCAAGCAGATCGAACCGGATGTCCTCGGTCATGGAATGCGTCCTGTCGGTGGGCCGCGCCTGCTTGCGCAGGCGGCGACGGTGCGTTGGAGTGTAGGGTCAGGCGGGCACCCTGATGGTCGATGGCGGAGCGGCGTTCAGCCCCTTTTCGACACGATAGATCCACGCCAGCAGTTCGGCTACGGCGACGTACAACTCAGGCGGGATGCGTTGGTCGAGATCGAGCCCCATCAGCAGCGCGACCATTTCGCGCGATTCATGCACGAAAACGCCGGCTTCCCGTGCGCGCCGGATGATTTCGTCGGCCACGAGTCCGCGGCCCTTCGCCACGACGCGCGGCGCGGCATCGCCGGCACCGTAAGCCATGGCAACCGCCTGGGCGCGGGCCGACTGCGTCATGCGATCACCTGCGTGCCGGAAGCATCGCCCATGCCTTCATCAAGCGTGTCGGCGGAGGGATTGTCGGCCACCGGTGGTGCATCGCCAAAGGTCACCTGACCCAGGCGCAGACCGGCGTCGCTCAGACGTTGCTGCAGTTCCAGCAGGGCGCCGCCCATGCGCAGCCGCGCGTCCGGATCACTGGAAAAATTGAGGGCGATGCCGTGGTCGCGCCACAGCGTCAGTGATGTTTCGATTTCGCCCAGGCCGGGCAGCACCAGACGCAGGCGCGATGTCCAGGGCACATCGGCGTCCGCCTCGGCAGGGGCTTCGGCGGCGTGTCCGTCCGCGCGCGGGTCGTCGATCTCGATCTTCATCATCTGCCCCGGCCAGGCCAGGCCCTCCCAGGCGAGCGAGTGTTGCGAAAGACCGAGCAGCTGGTTGTGCACCAGCGGCCGCAGTTCGGAAGGCGTTGCGGAATCGGCGCGGGCGACCTCGGCCCGTTCCGGAGCCGGTGCGTCATTCATCTGTGCGAACTCCGCGCCCGGCCGGGCGAGCGTTGCGCTATCGGTGCGCTGCGCGGCGGCGGGTGTGGCGCGGGTTTGCGGATCGAAGGCGCGCTGTGGCTCGCGTTCGGTGGATTCGATCGTGCGTTCGCCGCTGACCCACTGGGCCTGATGCGATTCGTAGAACAGACCGCTCTGGCCGATCGCGCTCGCCAGCCGGCCGGCGATCAGGGGTGTTGCAGCGGCGTCGGTCACATTGGCACTGGCGCGCAGCATGGCCGGATCGATCAGCGCCTGCCCGGCCGACAGGCGTGCCGGTGGCGGTGCGGGGCGGTCGAGCAGGGCCGTTATGGCGCGCGCCGGCTCACTGATGCTGACGTCGCCTGATTCGCCCGCCGCGGGCTCCGGGACCAGCGTGGCAATGAGTGTCTGCGCACTGCGCGCGACGTGGGTGAGGGTGACCGTGCTGCCTTCGCGTGCGCCCTGCGGCAACTGCAGCGTGACCATCTGACCGGCCACCTGGGCAC
This sequence comes from Methyloversatilis sp., assembly GCF_051861465.1. Classification (GTDB taxonomy): domain Bacteria; phylum Pseudomonadota; class Gammaproteobacteria; order Burkholderiales; family Rhodocyclaceae; genus Methyloversatilis. The sequence continues at coordinate 119,109 of NZ_JBHYCQ010000005.1, forward strand.
GTGCGCGCCCGTCCTGCAGGTTCTGGATGATTTGTGCGGTGTATCGCTCACCCGGTTGGAATTCAGGCAGCTGTTCGCCGATCGGGCTGACCGGACCGGCGACCTGCACCGAGCCGCGGGCCAGTTCCGCAAGACGTTGCGAGATGCCCGGCAGCAGGTTGTTCATGCGTTCAGCCGTTTTCGGCCCGGCCCGCCGGCAGCTTGCCGAGGAACACCTTGACCTGTGCCATCCACGGTTCGACGTGGCGGCGCACTTCGGCATCGTGGGCGAGTATCTGTTTCATCAGCGCGACCTTGCGGGCGCGCTCGGAAGGCGAAGTCACTTCCTCGTCATTGTCGGCGATGCGCTGGCGCAGTGCGGACACGTCGAGTTCGAGGGTGACCAGACGGTCCCAGTCGTTGGCGCGCGCGGCATCCACCATGTGACTGGAGATCTGGTGCATGTCTTCGAGCAGGGGCAGTGAGTTCATGTCGTCGGGCCGTCTTGCAGGAGGTACCGGTTAGTCGATGAGCGTACAGGCGGGCAGGGGTTCGGAGGCGCACAGGTAAGCGGTTTTTACCGTGCAATTTCCGCTTTTGCCTACATGGGCGCGCCTTGAGACAGCTTCTGCCTGATTTCTTCCCAGGCATCCTTCAATTCGCCCAGCAGGTGACTGACTTCTTCCAGCGCGGCGCGGTCGTTATGGGCATTGGCATGCAGCAGACGCGCGCACATGTAGTCGTACAGCGCGTACAGTCGTTGCGCCAGTTCGCCGCCGGCGTCCAGATCCAGGCTCACCTTCAGGCCGTTGCCGATGATGTCGATGGCACGCGAAATCGACAGGCCCTTGCCGGCGGTTTCACCCATTTCCATCTGGTGGCTGGCGGTGGATACCGACATCAGCGCACCGTCGAACAGCATCAGGATGAGCAGATGCGGATCCGCACCGGCCACCCGGGTTTCCATGCCGACCTGTGCGTAAGCCATGTGCGGATTCGAAAGCGATGCAAACATGAAAGTCCCTTTTTCCCGGTCGTGGTGACTGCATCAGCTCGACGACATCGTCGGCAGATTGGCCAGTTGTTGCGTCAGATAGTTGCTCGTGGCGGTCATGTTGCTGATCAGCGAATCGAGCGCACTGAACTGCTTGCGGTAGCGCGCCTCGATCGTCAGCAGGCGGTCAGACATCGCTTCACTGCGCTTCTGGAACGCCTTTGCAGCCGCGGTCAGCCCTTCGGTGCGGCTGGAAATCAGACCGCCGGCGTCGATCATGTCGTCCATCAGGCTGGTCAGCCGGCTGCCCATGCCCTTCACGTCGTCGAAGCCGCGGAACAGTTTTTCCACGTTTCCGTTGTCGAGCGCGGCCGTGAGCTTGGTCGAATCGATCGCCAGCTTGCCGTCCTTCTCCACCGATACGCCGATGGCCGACAGATTCAGGCCGGGGGCGATCGAGGTACCGACGAGGGCACTCAGGCGGTTGCGCAGCGCAAGCATCGTGCTTTCGCCATTCAGTGTGGCGGCCTTGTCGGTTTCGGTGTTGTAGCTGGTCTGCGTCTTGATGACGCCGAGTGCATCGTTGTAGGCCTTGACGAGACGCTCGACGCCGCTGCGGGCGACGCTCGTGTCATTGGTGACGGAGACCACGGTCGGGGCGCCGACGTTGGTCTTCTTCAGACTCAGCGTCACGCCCTCGATCGCGTCGGTCAGCGTGTTCGTGCTCGATGTGATGGCGATGCCATTGACCGTCAGCGTGGCGTCGGACGCCGGAATCATCTGCGACAGGCGCGAAGTGCCGCCGGTCGATGCGTCGTAGATCATGCGCGACAGTCCTGCGTCGTCGGTGTTGTTGCCGTCGTCGTCGGTGGCGGTGATCTTCACCGTGTTTTCGGTTCCGCCATCGACCGAGCGCAGCACCAGGCGATGGCCGGTGCCGTCATTCACGAGCGAGGCGGTGACGCCCGCATCGGCGTCGTTGATGGCGTCGCGCACGTCGGCCAGCGTCATCGCATCGGTGCCGATGGTGATGTTGACGGCGGTCTTGTCCGGGTTGGCGGTGAATGCGCCGGCGTTGTACTTGCCCAGTTGTATGGTCAGCGTGCCGCTGCCGACGCTGGCCGCGGTGCCGGCGAACTGGCCGGACGCCACCACCTGCGATTCGGCGAGCGTGTTCACCTCAAGCGTGTAGTTGCCGGCAACTGCCGTTTGCGTGCCGGCAACTGTTGCCACGTCGGCATTGCCGATGGCTGCCTTGCGGGCGGTAAAAGTTGCCGCATTCGACAATGCGGTGGCAGCCGACTGGATGGATGACAGCGCACCCTTGATGGAACCATAGGCCGAGATCTTCGCCTGTACGCCGGCTTCCTTCTGTGCGAGCAGCGTCAGCGGACGTTGCTCCAGCGACATCAACTGCGATACGAGGCCTGAAACGTCAAGGCCGGAGCCGATTCCTGCGGAAGAGATTGCCATGGTGACGGGCCCCTCAGGCCTTGCGCTCGATCAGACCGCTCTGGCCCTTGCCGAGCGCGCGCGCAATCGCGATCAGTTCCTCTGAGGGGATCTGACGCAGGATTTCCTTGGTGCTTGAATCGATGAGTCTCACGATTGTCTTCCCTGTTTCCTTGTCAATCGTGAAGAGCAAATTCTGGTCCACCGGCTGAATCTGGCGACGGATTTCATCCACCGTCTGTTCGATCTGTTCGGTTGTGAGCGGGGTGTTCTGCGCGGGTTGTTCACGAACACTGGCGGGCACCACGACATTCACTCCGGTGCTCTGCGTGAGGGCCGGAGTGAGCGGTGGCGAGGTACTCGGGACTGGCTGGATCGCCATGACGATTTCCCCTTGCAGTTAGCGGGGCACGGCGAACCGTGCCCCGTTTCTTTCAGTTGCCGGTGCTTAGCCGCGGAGCAGGCTGAGCACGTTCTGCGGCAGCGAGTTGGCTTGCGCCAGCATCGCGGTACCGGCCTGCTGCAGGATCTGCGCGCGGGTCAGGTTGGCGGTTTCCATCGCGAAGTCTGCATCCTGGATGCGGCTGCGGGCTGCGCTGACGTTTTCCGACGTGGTCTGCAGGTTGCTGATCGTGTTCTGCACGCGATTCTGGATGGCACCCAGCGAAGCGCGTTGCGTGTTGATCGACTGCAGGGCGGCGTCGATGACGTCGATCGCTGCGTTGGCACCGGTTTGCGTACCGACGCTGATCGAAGCAACCGACGACAGCGCGCTGGCGTTTGCGGTGGTGGCGGTGAAAAGACCACCGGCCGAGGCGCTCGTGACCGAGAAGGCATCCGACGACGAGAACTTCAGCGTGCCGCCGACCGTCGAGGAGTCCGTCGCTGCAGTGGCACCCGTCAGGACGACTGCTGCACCGGCCGTTGCGCTGGTGAAGGCATTGCGACCCTGCAGGCTGATATCGCCGGCGCCGGCGAAGTCGGTGAGCGAAATGTCTGCGCCGCTTTCCGACTTCAGCGTGACCGAACCGCCGCTGACCGTGGCGGTGATGCCGGTCGTGGCAGCGTAATTGTTGATGGCGTTCGACAGCGAGCTCAGATCAGCCGTGTTGCCGATGGTGGCCGACACGGCGACGCCGGTCGTGTTCTCGCCGAACAGCGTGAAGGTGTAGGTGCCGGTGGCGGTCAGGCCGCTCAGCGTGGCTTCGGTCGCAGCCGATGCGCTCACGCCGGTGGTGGCGCTTTGTGCATTGACGGCCGAGGCAACAGCCTTGGCGGTGTCAGCCAGATTGACGGTCACGGCTGCCGTGCCGAGCGAACCGGTCACGGTCAGGTCTTCTGCTGCCACAACCGTGTTGGCAACACGGGCGCCGGCGCCGGCTGCCAGGGCAGTCGCGTTGTTCAGCGTGCCGTTGGCGCTCACGGTGTTGGCACCGATATTGGTGGCCTTGGTGTTGTTCAGGCTGATGCCGATCGACTGGTTGGCATTTGCGCCGACCTGGAAGTACTGACCGGAGAACGAACCGTCGAGCAGATTCTTGCCGTTGAACTGCGTCGTCGAGGCAACGCGGTTGATTTCCTGTTGCAGCTGCGACACTTCCTGCTGCAGGGCCTGACGGTCGCTGGCGCTGTTCGAGTCATTGGCGGCCTGAACCGACAATTCACGCATGCGCTGCAGACCTTCGGTGATCGAACCCATTGCGCCTTCAGCCGTCTGCGTCAGCGAGATCGCATCGTTGGCGTTGCGGACAGCCTGGTTCAGACCGCGCACCTGGGAGGTCATGCGTTCCGAGATGGCGAGGCCGGCGGCGTCGTCCTTCGCGCTGTTGATGCGCAGGCCGGAAGACAGGCGCTGCAGCGAAGTGGCGAGCGAGCTTTGCGAAGAGTTCAGGTTGCGTTGTGCGGTGAGCGACGGCACGTTGGTGTTGATGATTTGCGGCATTTTGTTTCTCCTGTCACGAAGTAGTGTGTAGTTACGGCGCTCCGGGCTGCATGGCCCGCTGTTGATGTCGCCGATGATTCAAGTAACGGAGTTGTCGCTGCAAACTTTAGCGGGGCACCTCAATGAAAGCCTTTGTCGTCTTGGCTTTCAGGCAGCCGTCGATGTGAAATGGCTTGCCCTTGCGGCATGTACGGGCGTTCACGCTCACGTAAGGTTGCCGCAGCATTCGCTTTTGCCTGCAAGGTCGGCCCGTTTTGTGCTCCCGACATCGCTCCGGACCTGTTCTGGACTGTTACTGAATGTCAGCGGAGCGGGTTTTGCGTGGCGGCTGACGGGGCCGCCCACGCACCTCGGTGATGCCCAACAACCTGAGGTCGATCACCTCTCACGTCCGCATGGAAAGCGCTGATGCCCGCGATGTCCGGTCAGCTGATGACCGGGTGAGTGAAGACTGCGCACCACAAGGTGTGCCCGGAACCGATGGCGCTTCGCGCATGGCTTCACGCCGGGCGTGCTTGCCTCCGGATCAGGAAGGGCCGCCAGAACCGGAAGCCCGGCGCAGATCACGATTGAATGTTGTGGGCAACGGGGAACAGACGACGGGCGCGGCGACTGCCGGCCCCGGGTCACGCGGCGATCGGTTGCTCGGGTGCGATGACCACGCGATTCTTGCCGGTGGCCTTGGCCTGATACATGGCCACGTCGGCGCGTTCGATCGCCGATGTTTGCGGTTCTTCATGGCCGACCACGGTGACGCCGGCGCTGAAGGTAATCAGCAGCTTGTCGTTGTTGGCCAGGAAATAGCGTTTGGTGAGTTCGCGCTGCAGGCGTTGCAGCACGATGACCGAATCCTCGACCGAGGTCTCGGGCAACAATATGACGAACTCCTCGCCGCCATAGCGCGACAGGGTGTCGTGCGGGCGCAGGCAGTCGCGTACGGTGCCGACCAGATGCAGCAGAGCCTCGTCGCCGGTGTTGTGGCCATACGTGTCGTTCAGACGCTTGAAGTTGTCGATGTCCAGCACCGCGAGGCACAGCATCGAACCGCGCCGTGCGGCGCGCGACACTTCCTTGGCGTACGACTCTTCCAGCCCCTTGCGGTTGAGTGCGCCGGTCAGCGGGTCGTGCCGCATCTTCTCGCTGGTCTGTTCCAGTTCGACCTGCAGGCGTTCGATTTCGGCTTCCGCCGCACGCACGCGGTCGCGCATGTTGTCGACCTCGGCACGCGACTTTTCGGTCGTGGCGCGCATCGAATGCGTGGCGGCGATCACCTCTGCAATGACACCCTGCAGCGAGCCGATGTCGTCGGCGGCAGCGATCGTTTCCGCGTAGCCTTCCATTTTTTCGCTGAAGCCCGACGTGGCATCGGTGAAACTGCCGAGCTGCTCGACGAAGCCGGCGAGCATCAGCTTGATCTGGTGCTTGGCATCGTCGATGTTGCCGCGCAGCGAGCCCTGACGCTCGATCACCTCGCGCAGCCGGCGTTCCACTTCGTCCAGTTCCCGCGCGCTGAGCGGGTGATCGCACAACGCGCGCAACGAATCGATCTGACCGCGCATCCAGCGGTCGTCCAGCACCAGTTCGCCGATATTCTTCAGCAGCAGATCAAGCAGTGACAGCAGACCTGCACGGATTTCAGCCTGATCGTCGACCACCCAGTTCAGGCGATACACGAGATTGCGCAGCTTCGAGGCCAGATCATCGACGCCGCTCATGTCGCGTACATCTCGCAGCGCCTGGCCCAGCGCCAGGGCTTCTTCGCGCAGTTCGGGCGCCGAAATCAGCAGGCTGCCCACCACGCCTTCGAGCGTGCTGGCAAACAGGTCGCGCAGGGCGGCATCGCTGTTGTCCAGCGCGGGAACGATCTTGTGGGTGCCCTGGCCCTGAAGCTGGGCAGCGGGCGCATCGCTGCCATCGCTGGCTTCCCAGGTGTCGGCCAGCTTGCTCAGTCGCGCGTAGAGGGCGTCGAGTTCGCCACTGGACGAATCCAGCACCTGCTGGATGGCCGCCTGCTTCTGTGCATAGGTGATCGAGTCGTGCTGGCGTTCGAACTGCTTGAACAGGTCCTTGAGCAGCGCCGTCCATTTGCGCTGAGGTGCCGCCTGTGCGCGCAGCAATCCGACCAGGGATCCGCTGATCGCTGACCAGCTGCGGCTGACGACAGCGCTTTCGAGCCGCTCGACAAATTCGATCTGCGATTGATTGAGGCGGGGCAGGGTGCTGCAGACCAGCTTCAGTGCCCGTTCCGGGAACAGGTCATCGGCCTTGGTGCCGGCAATTTCGTGATACAGCGACCGGTAATTCTCCGGCGTGGGCTGGAGCTGACGCATGGCGAGACGTCGCAAGGCTTCACGGGCGATTTCGAGCGGCTGCATGGCGTCAGACATTTCAGTGGCAATTGACAGTCCGTAACGAATGCTTACAACGGCACGCGGACGACGGGCTTTAGGGCGGAACCGCAAGTTATTGCACACTCCGCAGCGACGTGCGGGCGGACAGCAGACCTCAGTCGGTGAGCCCGTGCTTGAGGCCGTAGTGCGTCAGTTCGGCGTTGTTCTTCATGCGCATCTTTTCCAGCAGCCGTGCGCGATAGACGCTGACCGTCTTGACGCTGAGGCTCAGCTCTTCGCCGATCTGCGTCAGCGTCTTGCCGGAGGCAATCATCACCAGCGTCTGGTACTCGCGGTCGGACAGTTTTTCGTGCGGCGGCCGCTCGTCGTCGTCGGTGATCGCATTGGCCAGTTCCATCGCCAGCGTGGGCGAGACGTACTTCTTGCCGCTGGCGACCTGGCGGATCGCGGTGACCAGCTGTTCGGGCGCGCTCTGCTTGGTCAGATAGCCGGAGGCGCCGGCTTTAAGCGCGCGGATCGCGTACTGGTCCTCCGGGTGCATCGACAGCACCAGCACCGGCAGGCGCGGAAATTCCTTGCGCACCAGCTTCAGCGTGTCGATACCGTTGCGGTCAGGCATCGAAACATCCATCAGCACGAGGTCGAAGCTGCCGTCGCGCAACTTGTGCATCGCCTCGACACCGTTCTCCGCCTCGCCGGTGACCAGCAGGTCAGGACTGTCGGACAGGATCTGGCGCAGCCCGGAGCGCACGATGGCGTGATCGTCTGCAATAAGTATACGGATGCTGCTCATCGGGAGAACTCCAGTACGGTGCGGCGGCAGGCCGGCACCCTCAGCAGCAGGCGGGTACCGCCATGTTCCCGGCTGCTCGCTTCAAAACGTCCGTTCAGGTGCACCACGCGCTCGCGGATGCCGCGCAGGCCGAATGATTTCGGCTTGTTCAGGTCTTCCGGCGCCAGACCGCGGCCATCGTCGCCCACCTCGAGCACGATGTCGTCGTCCTCCTGGGTCAGGCGTACTTCCACGGTGTGCGCGCCGGCGTGCTTGGACACATTGGTCAGCGCCTCCTGGAACACCCGGAACAGCGCGATGGCGGTTTCCTCGTCCGGATCGATGTCGTGATCGATGCACAGCAACTCGCATTTCAGGCCGGTACGGGCGGAGAAATCTTCCGCATGGCTCTCGACGGCCGGCGCCAGGCCGAATTCCTTCAGGATGCCAGGGCGCAGCTCGCGTGCGATGCGCCCGACCGTGGTGATCGCGTCATCCACCAGCTTGCCCATGCTGACCGAGCGCGCCTTGATCGCGTCCGGATCGGCTGCAGTCTTGTTCGCCAGCAGCGACACTTCGAACTTCAGCGCCACCAGCAGGCCGCCCAGTTCATCGTGGATGTCCCGCGCAATGCGTTCGCGTTCCTCTTCCTTGGCGATCTGCAGGTGCGACGACAGCTCGGCCAACTGGCCGCGCGACTGGCGCAGTTCGCGTTCGGTCAGCTTGCTCTGCGTGATGTTGGAAACGATGCCTTCCCAGATCAGCACGCCGGACGCGAGCACGCGCGGTGACGAGCGCAGGTTCACCCACTTGATGTCCTCGTCGGGCAGGCGGATGCGGCCGTCCCAATTCACCGTGGCATGGGTGTGCGCCGACAGATGCATCGCGCGGTCGAGTTCCGGCATGTCGTCCGGCAGGATCATGTCCAGGAAGCGGCGCGGTGCAGCCACCAGCTCACCGGCCTTGAAACCGAGCAGCGCCAGGCAGCCTTCGCTGACGAACAGGAAGCGCCAGCCGCCGTCTTCATGCCGCAGCAGCTGGAACACCATGCCGGGAATGTTGGCCGCCAGCGCGCGAAAGCGGGCCTCACTGTCGCGTACGGCGTCGAGCGCGCTGTGCCGCTCGGCCCGGTTGCGCGCCTCGCGCATTTCGCGTTCGACCGCCGGAATCAGCCGGTCGAGCTTGCCCTTGCTGAGATAGTCATGCGCGCCGGCGCGCATCGCCGACACTGCAATATCTTCCTCGATGACACCCGAAACGATGATGAAGGGCAGGTCGAGCTCCAGTTTCTGCAGGATGGACAGCGCCGCCATCGCCGAAAAGCGCGGCATGTTGTGGTCGGACAGCACCAGATCCCAGGTGCGCGACGACAGCGCCTCGCGCAGCGACCGCTCGTCTTCCACCCGCTGCGACCACACCTGGTAGCCGGCTGCCCGGAAGCGGTGCAGCAGCAGCAGCGCGTCGTCCTCGGAATCCTCGATCAGCAGCACATTCAGCGGACGAGCCGTCGAATGCGCGGCATCGGTCCCGGTCAGGCGATTTGCGGAAGGGCCCGGAACGGGCACCGGCGTGACGGTATCGGGCATCGGGCGGGGGTCTCCTTCCGCGGCAAACGGTTGCACCGCGCTGATATGCGGAGACATGTTCATGATGATTTGAGTTTAATCCATGCCGGATGCGATGAGTCACCGATGCGCGCGCCATGCCCGGCGCACAGCAGATATAATCCGCCGCGCGCCGCTTTAGCTCAGTTGGTAGAGCAACCGCCTTGTAAGCGGTAGGTCGTCAGTTCGATTCCGACAAGCGGCACCAATGAATCCGGTCGTAAAAGCCAACTCCCGTGAGTTGGCTTTTTCTTTTCAGGGCGTCGTGCAGCGGTCGCAGTTGGAACCGGATGGCTGCGGCTTGCGCTGCGGACCGGCAAAAAAAAGCCCGCACAGGGCGGGCTTGCGGAAGGAGAGGGCCGGACTGCCCGAAGGCCGTCGCGACAACTGAACACTAATCGATGCGCCGCCGTGCGGCTGTTCCCAGTTGCAAGCAGGTGTTGCGGTGGCGCCTGCGTGGCCCGTCGGCCCGCCTTCCGTCCGGGAGATCGGCGCAGCTCAGCGCGGCTGTTCCGGTCCGCGTGCGATCAGCATGTCGGCGACGGTCCGGACCGATGGCCAGTCCTTCATTGCCTCGATGGCCTGGCCGAATCCGGCGGCGGCGGATTGCTGCAGGGACTTCTCGGCCATTTCCAGCAGGCTGGCGGAGTATTCCTTCATCGCGCGGTTATGCAGGGTGACGAACTCGTCGTACAGCGCGGCCGGCGCGTCGACGGCGGGCGTTGCGCCGGCATTCGCCGCCGGGGCCATGCCCTGCAGCAGCGAAAACACGAAACGGCCGAGCGCGCGCTGGGCGTCGGCAGACTCGGGCTCGCCGAAGAACGCCGGGTCGAACCTGATGGCGGGCGCTGTCTCATCGGTGCCACGGCGGCATTCGATGCGGCCATCGGCGTCGAGGCGCAGCGTCAGTTCATCCCTGTTGTCGGACAGGCTCATGGGGGACCTCCTTCAGGCGTGGCGCGCGTCGGGTACGATGCGGCCGTCATCGGCCGTCGTGAAGGCGCGCAGATCGTGGTCGTCGGCTTCCAGCCAGCAAGCGCGGTCGCGCCAGTCGGCGATCACCCAGCGGTCGCAGGCGACGGCATCCACCTCGAGCGCGTGATGGGCCGGCCGGTGCGTGTGGCCGTGGATCAGCAGCGTGCATTCATGGTGGCGCAGCACGGCGGCGATGGCGTCGCCATTGGCATCCATCAATTGTTCGGTCTTGCCGGCGACGGCCTGCTGGCTGCGCTGGCGCAGGTCTGCGGCGATCGCGTGGCGCTCGGCGAGCGGGCGGGCCAGAAAGGCGGCTTGCCAATCGGCCTGGCGCACCATGCGGCGGAACTGCTGATACGGCAGGTCGTCGGTGCACAGCGTGTCGCCATGCATCAGCAGCGCCTGCCGACCGGCGATGTCGCACAGCAGCCAGTCGCCATGCAGCGTGGCGCCGGTGGCGGCGGTGAATCCGGCGCTGAGCAGGAAGTCGCGGTTGCCGGGGAGGACATGGATCTCGGTGCCGGCGTCGCTCAGCGCACGCAATGCGGCGATGATCGGGCGGTGTTCAGGCAGATCGGCGTCTTCGTCGCCGACCCACACCTCGAAAATGTCACCCAGCAGGAACAGACGCCGGGCGCCGCGCGCGCGGCCTTCGAGCAGGTGCAGGAAGGCCGCGTTGAGGTCTGGCGTGGCGGACGACAGGTGGAGATCGGAAGCAAACAGGTCCATGCGTCGTCGCGCCAGCGCGCTCAGGCCACTTCGGCGCGTTCGATCAGCACGTCCTCGACCGGCACGTCCTGGTGGAAGCCCGAACGACCGGTACGCACGGCCTTGATCTTTTCGACCACGTCCATGCCGTCGCTGATCCGGCCGAACACGCAGTAGCCCCAGCCGTCCTGTGCCTGGTCCTTGTCGAGAAAGAGGTTGTTGCCGACATTGATGAAGAACTGCGCGCTGGCCGAATGCGGGTCCGACGTGCGCGCCATGGCGACGGTGCCGACCGTGTTCGAAAGCCCGTTCGCCGACTCGTTCTTGATCGGCGCCTGGGTGTCCTTCTGCTTCATGCCGGGTTCGAAACCGCCGCCCTGGATCATGAAGTTGCCGATCACGCGGTGGAAAATGGTGTTGTTGTAATGACCGGCCTCGACGTAGGCGAGGAAGTTGGCGACCGTCTGCGGTGCCTTTTCAGCGTCGAGTTCGAGCGTGATGACGCCGTGGTTGGTGTGCAGCTTGACCATGTGAATCTCCGTAAGCGGGGCCGCGCGGGGCGGCCGTGGGTTGGGGCGAGGGGACGCGCGTCGTGCCGACTGCGCGCCGGGAATCAGGGCTGTGCTTCGATGACCCGGACGGACTGGATGACCACCGGCGTCAGCGGTACGTTCTGGTGCGGGCCGTTGTCGCCGGTACGGACGTTCGCGATGCCATTGACCACTTCCATGCCCTTGATCACCTTGGCGAAGGCGGCGTAGCCGAAGCCGTCGCGTGACGGATAGTCGAGCGTACGGTTGTCGACCAGGTTGATGAAGAACTGGGCAGTGGCCGAGTGCGGATCATTGGTGCGCGCCATTGACAGATAGCCCGGCGCATTGCGCACGCCCTTGCTCATGGCTTTCTCCGCTTCATTGCGGATCGGCGCGCCGACCGTCTTCTGATTCATCTGGGCGTCAAAACCGCCGCCCTGGATCATGAAACCGTTGATCACGCGGTGAAAGATCAGGCCGTCGTAGAAGCCGGATTTGGCGTACTGCAGGAAATTTGCAACCGTGGCGGGTGCGGCCTCCGGGAGGAGTTCGATCAGGATCGGACCCTGACTGGTCTTGAGTTCGACCTGCGGATTGGCGGCGACGGCGGCCAGCGGGATCAGGCTGGCGAGCAGCGCGAGCAGAAACTTCTTCATGAGGATGACTCCGGGTTGGGTGAGCGGGAATTCATGCGGGCATGCAAACGGACAGGGCAGCCAAACAGACCGATGTCGGGCGGCCAGGTTCAGCCTTCGCCTTCGAACACGATGCGCCAGCGGCCGTTTTCCCGCTGCCAGTACTGCTGCTTGATCATGCGGTTCGACAGCGTGTCACTGCGGTAGTCCTGTTCGAAGGTGACGACGACGAGGTCTTCGCGGCCGGGGTTGCGGAAGGTGCTCAATTTGTCGACGCCGACCTTGATCCATTTCTTGCCGGCATTGACGGCGCGCTTCTGTGCTGCAAATGCGGCCAGGTCCTTCGTGCCCGCGCTGAACCGCGCCGAATAGTGCGACAGGAAGCGCTCGACGTCACGGCTTTCCCAATCGGTACGCCACTGTTCGTGCGCCCTGTTGAATTCGCTGCGCTCGGAATGCCAGTCGTCGAGCGTGAGCCATTCCACCGAGTCGCTGATGATGACCGGCACCGACGCGCCCTGCAGGTGGTTGTTCAACGCGAGGAAATCGGAATTGGCCAGTACGACGCAGCCGTCGGACGCGCGCGGCGGGCGCGAGAAGGTGTCCGATGGGGTGCCATGGAGCCAGATGCCGTGGCCCTTGCGACCTTGCTTGCGGTCCCACGCGTTCGGGTAATTGATCGGCAGCGCACCGGCACCATAGAAATCGGTCAGCCGTTCAGGCGGCAGGAAACCGGTGACCTGATAGACACCCAGCGGCGTCTTCTTGTCGCCTTCGCGCATCTTTTCGATACCCAGACGGCCATGCGACACGTAGTAGTCGGCAACGAAGCGCGGCTGACCATCGACGTTCTCGTACAGATAGAGCCTCGAGCGGCGTGTGTCGACCACCACCGCATGGCGTTGCGACGCCTGCAGCTGCAGCAGGTAGCGCGGCACGCGATCGACCGGCGGCTTGTCGCGATAGGCGCGGATGCGCGCCACGGCTTCATCGCGCAGGTCGGCCAGCCGGTCTTCCGGGGCGTTTGGCGCATTGCCTATCGTGGTCAGCGCGCTCGACCGGGCCAGCAGCAGGTCGCCCCGAATCAGGTGGCCGAGCCGGAAGTTGGGCCAGATATGCAGCAGCGCATCGACCTGTTCGAGCGCCAGCCCCAGCTTGTTGCGCTCGATCTGGCGGAACACCTGTTCGAGCATGGGTTCCGGGCCGCTGTCGGAATAGCGCACAGCGTCACCTGACTGACCCGAGCCGATGGCAAGCGGGACGATCAGCGACGACAGGCAGAGCGCGTTGCGCAGGACGCGCGCGACGGCGCGTCCGGAAAAGTACCGCATCGCCGTCATCCGCCGACGCGCTCCCGCTGGATCAGCCAGCGGCCGTCGCGGCTGACCAGCACGAGCGTCTTGGTGGTGGCGCTCTTCAGGCCCACGGCCTTGTAGTGCTGGCGGAAGGTTGCCTTGACGCGATCGGCGCCGTCACGGGCGACCTGCAGGTTCTCGACCCGTACCTCGATGGCACCCGGTTTGTCGATGCGCGCCCGGCGTTCGGCTTCCCACGCCTTGCGCGATTTCTTGCCCGGGATCTCGAAAGTGCTGTCGTACTGTGCGAGGTAGGTGCTCACGTCCTTGCGTGCCCAGGCTGCGGCCCAGTCCTCGACCATGCGTGTGATGTCTGCCACTGGCAGGCTTGCGCTTCCGGCTTCCGGCTCGACCGGGGTCGCAGCAACCGGCGCCGCAGCAACCGGGGCCGGCAGGGCCGCCGGTGCGGCCGGTTTTGCAGCTTCGGGCGCCTTCGGCGAAACCGACGCAACCGGCGGCGTGACCGCTGTGACGGTCGCGGGCGGGGTGGCTGCCAGCGTACTGGTGGAGGTCGGCTTGCCACCGCCGCGCGGCGCATTGCCGACCATTTCGCGGATCAGGTTCAGCTTGCTCTGCGCACCGACGTTCGAAGAATCGAGCTGAAGCGCCCGGTCGTAGGCCTGGGTGGCCATGCGCGCGTAGATGTCGCCCAGATTCTCGTGCGCCACGGCGTAGCTCGGGTGGGTGCGGATGGCCATTTCGAGTGCCGTCTTGGCCTTGTCGAACTGCTTCTGCTGGGCGTAGAGCACGGCCAGGTTGTTGTAGGGCTCGGGCAATTCCGGGTAGTCCTCGGTCAGCTTCTGGAATACCGAAGTCGCTTCCGGAATGCGCCCCAGTTCGGTCAGGATCAGCCCCTTGAAGAAACGGCCCTGCGGATCGCGCGGCACTTTTGCGAGAAACAGGTCGATCTGTTCAAGCGCCTGCTGTGGTTGCTTCTGTCGCAGCAGCTTTTCGGCTTCCTGAACGCTGGTGGCGAAGGCCGGCTGAAGCGATACGCCGAGCATGATCAGGAGGGCGGCAAGACGCGGGACGAGCGGCAGACGAAAACGTGTCGAAGAGGCCATGTGTTAGACTTTTTGGCGTGAAACCGTCGTTTGACAGACCCGAATCTTATCAAGAAGGCGTGCCGACGTCCTGTTGTTGCGCCTGAATTCCGAACCGACCTGCCTGCCGGGCCGGCGCGTACCGCAAGCACCCTCCGTTTGGCCCACACCAATGCTCAAGATCTATAACACCATAGGCCGCGAAAAGCAGGCATTCCTTCCGATCGACCCGGGTCGCGTGCGCATGTACGTGTGCGGCATGACGGTTTATGACTACTGTCATCTGGGTCATGCCCGGGTGATGGTGGTGTTCGACATGGTGGCCCGCTGGCTGCGCGCCTCGGACTATGCAGTGACCTATGTCCGCAACATCACCGACATCGACGACAAGATCATCAAGCGGGCGGGCGAAAACGGCGAATCGATGCGCGCGCTGACCGACCGCTTCATCGCGGCGATGCACGAGGACGCCGATGCGCTCGGCGTGCTGCGTCCCGATCACGAGCCGCGTGCGACCGAGTTCGTGCCGCAGATGCAGTCGTTGATCGAGCGGCTGCAGGACAAGGGACTGGCGTATCGCGCGGCGAGCGGCGACGTGCATTACAGCGTGCGCAAGTTCGATGGGTACGGAAAGCTCTCTGGCAAGTCGCTGGACGAATTGCGCGCAGGCGAGCGCGTGGACGTCAGCGATGGCAAGCAGGACCCGCTCGACTTCGTGCTGTGGAAACACGCCAAGCCGGCGGAACCGGCCGACGCAAAATGGGCGTCGCCCTGGGGTGACGGCCGGCCGGGCTGGCACATCGAATGCTCCGCGATGAGCTCGCAACTTCTGGGCGATCATTTCGACATCCATGGCGGCGGCGCCGACCTGCAGTTTCCGCACCACGAGAACGAGATTGCCCAGAGCGAGGGCGCACACGGCCATACCTTCGTCAATTACTGGATGCACAACGGTTTCGTGCGCGTCGACGACGAAAAGATGTCGAAATCGCTGGGCAATTTCTTCACCATCCGCGAAGTGTTGAAGCAGTACGACCCGGAAGTGGTGCGCTTCTTCATCCTGCGCGCGCATTACCGCAGTCCGCTCAATTACTCCGACGCCCACCTCGACGATGCCCGCGGCGCACTGAGCCGCCTGTATACGACGCTGAAGAACGTGCCGCCGGCGGATGTCCGGCCGGACTGGACCACACCGGCCGGACAGCGGCTGCGGGCCGCGATGGATGACGACTTCAATACGCCGGAGGCGATGGCGGTGCTGTTCGAACTGTCGAACGACGCCAATCGCAGCGGCGACCCGGCCGTTTCGGGCGAACTGCGTGCGCTGGCCGGCGTCCTCGGTCTGCTGGAACGATCTGCGGAAGATTTCCTCCAAGGACGTGCGCAGGCAGGCGGGCTGGACGATGCGCAGATCGGTGCGCTCATCGAACAGCGTATTGCGGCCAAGAAGGCGCGCGATTTTGCGACCGCCGACCGCGTACGGGACGAATTGAAGCAACAAGGCGTCATACTGGAAGACTCTGCCGCCGGCACCACCTGGCGGCGGTCCTAGCGGACTTTCACCGGGGGTAGGGTGCGCGCGATCACGATCAAGTCTGCCTGGCACGGCCACAGCGATTGCCAGAAATGCGGCGTGCGCCGCAGCGCACTGTTTGCCGATCTGGTCGAGTCCGATTTCGCGCTTCTGCACGACCAGATCGACGACTTCGATTACCCGTCCGGCGCGGTCATCTATCACGCTGGCGCGCACGGCGACTGGCTGTTCACGGTGCGCAGCGGTGCGGTCAAGCTGGTGCGCTACGGCGCGGACGGCACCCAGCGCATCCTGCGCATCCTGGGCCGAGGCGACGTGTTTGGCCTCGAGGCGCTGGTCAGCCCGGCCTACGATCACACCTCGATTGCGCTGTCACCGGTCGCGTTGTGCCGCATCCCGCGTGTGCTGGTCGAGCGGCTGAACCGGGATACGCCGCGTCTGCAGAAACCCCTGCTCGAACACTGGCATGCCGCGCTGGCCGAGGCCGACGCATGGCTGGCCGAACTGACGGCAGGTCATGCCGACGTGAAAACCCGGGTCGCGCGCCTGCTGCTCCGGCTCGTCGATGACATCGAGCCGGGCCGGGCGATCCGTCTGAGTCTGGAGGACATCGGCGCCATTCTGGGCGTGGCGCCGGAATCCGCGAGCCGCGCGCTCGGCATCATGCGCCGCAGCAATCTGCTGGCCGATGCGCCCGACTCCCGTTACCACTGGCTGATCGATCGGGCCGGACTGAAAGCGCTCGTCGCGCCGCCCGTCGAGTACTGACCCGCGCCGCGGCGCCCTCCGCCACGCGCCCGCAGGCGCGCAAAGAATCGCGCCATTCGTGATTCTTATAGCAGACATAAGATGCGGTTATCTATAAAGTGCGACCTCCGAAAGGAAGGCGCAGGCCACCCCGCCTGTGTCAGTACCTGTCCGATGCATGGGCCCACCCGGCCTGATGCGGGTTTCGTTCAAACGGTTGAACCGGACGGTACGTGGCAGCTGCCGCGTCCCGCCCAGTGTGGTTTATGGAGAGCGTCGCATGAAAGTCGTCTTGTCGCCCGAGCAGATCCGCTCCGGCGAAATACCCGTTCCGGCATGGGTCAAGAGCCGCAAGCTGGTCACATGGGTCGCCGAAGTGGCGGCGCTCACCCAACCCGACGCCATCTTCTGGTGCGACGGTTCGGAAGAAGAATACGACCGTCTGTGTGCCGACATGGTCGCATCGGGCACGATGAAGCGCCTCGATCCGGTCAAGCGCCCGAATTCCTATCTCGCACTGTCCGACCCGTCCGACGTCGCGCGCGTCGAAGACCGCACCTACATCTGCTCGGCGCGTGAGGAAGATGCCGGCCCGACCAACAACTGGATGGCGCCGGCGCAGATGCGTGAAACGCTGACCGGCCTGTTCCGCGGCTGCATGCGCGGGCGCACGATGTACGTCGTGCCGTTCTCGATGGGCCCGCTCGGTTCGCACATTTCGCAGATCGGCATCGAACTGTCCGATTCGCCGTATGTGGCGGTCAACATGCGCATCATGACCCGCATGGGCCGCGCGGTGTACGACGTGCTGGGCAGCGACGGCGACTTCGTGCCCTGCGTGCACACGGTGGGCAAGCCGCTGGCGGCGGGTGAGAAGGATGTGCCGTGGCCGTGCAACGCCACCAAATACATCGTTCATTACCCTGAAACGCGGGAAATCTGGAGTTTCGGCTCGGGTTACGGCGGCAACGCATTGCTCGGCAAGAAGTGCTTTGCACTGCGCATTGCTTCGACCATGGGCCGCGACCAGGGCTGGCTGGCCGAACACATGCTCATCCTCGGCGTGGAAAACCCGCAGGGTGAAAAGCATTACGTCGCGGCGGCTTTTCCGTCTGCCTGCGGCAAGACCAATTTCGCGATGCTGATTCCGCCCAAGGGCTTCGAGGGCTGGAAAGTCACCACCATCGGCGACGACATCGCATGGATCAAGCCGGGCAAGGACGGTCGTCTGTACGCGATCAACCCGGAAGCCGGCTACTTCGGTGTGGCGCCGGGCACCAATCAGAACACCAACGCCAACTGCATGGCGTCGCTCGCGTCCGACACCATCTTCACCAATGTCGCGCTGACCGATGACGGCGACGTGTGGTGGGAAGGCATGACCAAGGAGCCGCCGGCGCACCTGATCGACTGGCAGGGCCGTGACTGGACACCCGCCATCGCGAAGGAAACCGGTGCCAAGGCGGCGCATCCGAACGCGCGCTTCACCGTCGCGGCGACGCAGAACCCGGTCATCGACCCGGCCTGGGACAACCCGGCCGGCGTGCCGATCTCGGCCTTCATCTTCGGTGGCCGCCGTTCGACCACGGTGCCGCTGGTGACCGAGGCACGCAACTGGGTCGAGGGCGTCTACATGGCGGCCACGATGGGCTCGGAAACCACCGCTGCGGCGGCTGGCCAGCAGGGTGTGGTGCGGCGCGACCCGTTCGCCATGTTGCCGTTCTGCGGCTACAACATGAGCGACTACTTCAGTCACTGGCTCAAGCTCGGTCAGAGCATCGAAGCCAGCGGACAGACGCTGCCGCACATTTTCTGCGTGAACTGGTTCCGTACCGACGAGAACGGCAAGTTCGTGTGGCCGGGCTTCGGAGAGAACATGCGGGTGCTGAAGTGGATGCTCGACCGCGTGGCGGGCCAGGCGAACGGCATCGAGCACCTGTTCGGCACCACGCCGCGCTATGACGACCTGAGCTGGACGGGTGTCGATTTCAGCCGCGAACTGTTCGAGCGCATCACGTCGATCGACCATGCGGCCTGGCAACTCGAGATCGAGCTGCACAACGAGCTGTTTTCGCGCCTGCAGAATCGCCTGCCGCCGGCCCTGTCGGCGGTCAAGGCGCGGATCGAGAAGAACCTGGTCGCCTGATCGAAGGCGCACCGCTGAATCAAAACGCCCGCATCATGCGGGCGTTTTGATTTCCGGCCTGCCGAAACGGCAGCGCCGGGGTTCAGCCGGCGAAGAAGTTCTTCATCTTGTCCATCCACGACTTGGCGCGCGGGCTGTGGCTCGCTTCGTCGCTCAGGTTGATGTCGTCGAATTCCTTCAGCAGTTCCTTCTGGCGCGCCGTCAGATTGACCGGCGTTTCGACCACCACGTGGCACATCAGGTCGCCCGGGGTACTGCTGCGCACGCCCTTGATGCCCTTGCCGCGCAGGCGGAATACCTTGCCGGACTGTGTTTCCGATGGAATCTTGATCTTGGCTGCGCCCTCCAGCGTCGGAATCTCGATTTCGCCGCCCAGTGCCGCGGTGGCGAAGCCGATCGGCATTTCGCAGTGCAGGTCGTCGCCCTCGCGCTGGAACACGCTGTGCGGCTTGATGTGGATCTGCACGTACAGGTCGCCGGCCGGGCCGCCGCCCTGACCATGCTCGCCTTCGCCGGCCAGCCGGATGCGGTCGCCCTCGTCGATGCCGGACGGAATCTTCACCTGCAGCGTCTTGCTCGACTTCACGCGGCCGGCGCCATGGCAGGTGCCGCACGGGTCCTTCACCATCTTGCCGGTGCCATGGCATTTCGGGCAGGTCTGCTGGATCGAGAAGAAACCCTGCTGCATGCGCACTTGCCCCGCGCCATTGCAGGTCGTGCAGGTGACCGGCTTGGTGCCCGGCTTCGCACCGGTGCCGTCGCAGGTGCCGCACTCGTCCATGGTCGGAATGCGGATGCGCGTGTCGGTGCCGCGGGCCGCTTCCTCGAGCGTGATTTCGAGGTTGTAGCGCAGATCGGCGCCGCGATAGACGCCGCTGCGACCGCCACCCGCCCGGCCGCGTCCGGCTGCATTGCCGAAGATTTCCCCGAAAATGTCGCCGAAGGCATCGCCGAAACCCGGGCCTGCGCCACCGCCGCTGCCGCCCATGTTGGGGTCGACGCCGGCGTGGCCGTACTGGTCATAGGCCGCGCGTTTCTGCCCGTCCGACAGGATTTCGTAAGCCTCCTTGGCTTCCTTGAACTTGTCTTCCGCTTCCTTGCTGTCCGGATTGCGGTCCGGGTGGTACTTCATCGCCAGCTTGCGGTAGGACTTCTTGATCTCGTCGTCGGATGCATCCCGATTGACGCCGAGGATGTCGTAAAAATCGCGTTTTGCCATTCGTTATCACCACAGATACGCCAAGGCACAGAGGAGCAGGGTGCGACCCTGCGTCTCTGTGCCCCGGCGGTCAGGTCGCCATCGGCAACCGGAAGACGCGCAGCTTACTTCTTGTCGTTCACTTCGGTGTACTCGGCATCGACCACGTCGCCGTCGTCCTTGCCCGAGCCGCTCGGTGCGGCACCGGCTTCACCGGCAGCGGCCTGCTGCTGGGCGTACATCGCTTCGCCCAGCTTCTGCGCTGCGGTCGACAATGCGGCGCTCTTGGCTTCGATCGCTTCCTTGTCGCCCGAACGGATGGCCTCTTCGGTCTCCTTGATCGCGGCTTCGATCGCATCCTTTTCGCCGGCATCCACCTTGTCGCCGTGCTCGGTCAGCGCCTTGCGCGTCGAATGCACCAGTGCATCGGCCTGGTTGCGCGTATCGGCCAGCTCGCGTGCCCGACGGTCGTCTTCGGCATGCAGCTCGGCGTCCTTCACCATCTTCTGGATTTCGTCTTCCGACAGACCGGAATTCGCCTTGATGGTGATCTTGTTTTCCTTGCCGGTCGCCTTGTCCTTCGCGCCGACGTGCAGGATGCCGTTGGCGTCGATGTCGAAGGTCACCTCGATCTGCGGCAGACCGCGCGGTGCCGGGGCGATGCCTTCGAGGTTGAATTCGCCGAGCGACTTGTTGCCGCTGGCCATTTCGCGCTCGCCCTGATAGACCTTGATGGTGACCGCCGGCTGGTTGTCGTCGGCGGTCGAGAAGGTCTGCGAGAACTTGGTTGGCACCGTCGTGTTCTTCTGGATCATCTTGGTCATGACGCCGCCCAGCGTTTCGATGCCCAGCGACAGCGGGGTCACGTCGAGCAGCAGCACGTCCTTCACGTCGCCCTGCAGCACGCCGCCCTGGATCGAGGCACCGACTGCGACGGCTTCGTCCGGGTTCACGTCCTTGCGCGGCTCCTTGCCGAAGAATTCGCGCACCTTTTCCTGCACCTTGGGCATGCGGGTCATGCCGCCGACCAGGATGACGTCGTCGATGTCGCTCACCTTGACGCCCGAATCCTTGATCGCGATGCGGCAGGGCTCGATCGAACGCTCGATCAGCTCTTCCACCAGCGACTCGAACTTGGCACGCGTGATCTTGATCGCAAGATGCTTCGGCCCGGTCGAATCGGCGGTGATGTAGGGCAGATTGATTTCGGTCTGCGCACCCGACGACAGTTCAATCTTGGCCTTTTCGGCGGCTTCCTTCAGGCGCTGCAGCGCGAGGATGTCCTTCTTCAGGTCGACGCCCTGGTCCTTCTTGAACTCGTCGATCACGTAATCGATGATGCGCTGGTCGAAATCTTCGCCGCCGAGGAAGGTGTCGCCGTTGGTGGCCAGCACCTCGAACTGGTGTTCGCCATCGACATCGGCGATTTCGATGATGGACACGTCGAACGTGCCGCCGCCCAGGTCATACACGGCGATCTTCGAATCACCCGGCTTCTTGTCCATGCCGAAGGCGAGCGCAGCCGCGGTCGGCTCATTGATGATGCGCTTGACGTCCAGGCCGGCGATGCGGCCGGCGTCCTTGGTGGCCTGACGCTGGCTGTCATTGAAGTAGGCCGGCACCGTGATGACGGCTTCAGTCACTTCTTCGCCGAGGTAGTCCTCAGCGGTCTTCTTCATCTTGCGCAGCACTTCGGCCGATACCTGCGGCGGCGCGATCTTCTTGCCGCGCACTTCCACCCAGGCGTCGCCGTTCTCGGCCTTGGAAATCTTGTAGGGCATCAGCGCGATGTCCTTCTGCACTTCCTTCTCTTCGAAGCGGCGGCCGATCAGGCGCTTGACGGCAAACAGCGTGTTGGCGGCATTGGTGACCGCCTGGCGCTTGGCCGAGGCGCCGACCAGGATTTCGCCGTCGTCGGTGTAGGCGACGATGGACGGCGTGGTGCGCGCGCCTTCCGAATTCTCGATCACCTTGGGCTTGCCGCCTTCCATGACGGACACGCAGCTGTTGGTGGTGC
This sequence comes from Methyloversatilis sp., assembly GCF_051861465.1. Lineage (GTDB taxonomy): Bacteria > Pseudomonadota > Gammaproteobacteria > Burkholderiales > Rhodocyclaceae > Methyloversatilis. Next base: position 141,094 of record NZ_JBHYCQ010000005.1, read on the forward strand.
CCAGATCGATGCCGATGATTTTTCCCATGTTCGGGGTCCTCTATATATAAATGTGTATGTCGGGAGCGAAACGACCGCTTGGCCTCAGATGTGGGCGCATTCGCCCACATTTCAAGGGGTCTTTCAGCTGGCTGCCCTGGAAACGATCACGAGGGCAGGGCGCAGCACGCGTTCATGCAGCAGATAACCTTTCTGCAATACCTGAACCACGTGATTCGGCTCGCCCGGCGCCTCGATCTGGCTGATGGCCTGATGGCGGTGCGGGTCGAACTTCTCGCCCAGCGGATCGGTTTCCTCGATGCCGGCGCCGCTGAATGCCTGCTGCAGCTGCTTGAGCGTCAGTTCGACACCAGAGCGGAGCGTGGCCACGTCGGACGACCGGTCGGCGAGCGCCGCTTCCAGGCTGTCCTTGACCGGCACCATGGCGTTGGCGAATTTCTCGGCGCCGAACTTGCCCGCCTTCAGCACATCCTCGGCGGCGCGGCGGCGCATGTTTTCGGTTTCGGCCTTGGCGCGCAGCAGGGCGTCCTGCAATTCGGCCACCTTGAGTTCTGCAGCGGCGAGCGCCGGATCGGCGGTGGCTGCCTGGGTGTCGCCGGTCGCTGCGGCATCGGCCGGCAGCTCGTTCGGCAGTTCTTGCGGGGTCTGATCGGTCATGCAGCGATTTCCTCTGGCTTTCGGACCCGATTCACTTGGGGCCGTAGCCGGTCGATTTCAAGCCCTGCCGACCGCCATGGTTTCCGCCCTGGCGTCTGCCGGCAGAAAATCGCGGACCGCGCACCGGTTCAGGCCGGCGCCGGCAAGTGCTTTTGTTCGTTTACGGCCGATGCCCTATCATTGCGGCTGTTCATGACGCCTCCATCGCACTTCAAGCATGCTTGATCGCATCGGCAAATACAGGGTTATCCGGGAAATCGGCAAGGGCGCGACCGCCACCGTATATCTATGCAAGGCCGATGACATCGAAGAGCTGGTTGCCGTGAAGCTGGTCGATTTCGGCGACAAGAACCGCGATCAGGGCAAATGGTCGCGCCGCATGCGCAAGCTGTTCCTGACCGAGGCGGCGATCGCCGCCAAGCTCAACCATCCGAACATCATCCGCATCTTCGACGCCCAGGTGGAAGAGGGGCGCGCCTATCTGGTGATGGAGTACATCGAGGGCGAAGCGCTCGATCACTACTGCGAATTCAACAAGATGCTGCCGCTGCCACGCGCCGTCAGCATCGTGTTCAAGTGCTGCATGGCACTCGACTACGCGTTCAAGCAGGGTGTCGTTCACCGCGACATCAAGCCGGCCAACATCCTGATCGGCGCCAACGACCTCGTGAAGGTGACCGATTTCGGGCTGGCGCTGAATGTCGCGAAGGAAAACGACAAGGATTCGACCTTCATCATGGGCGTGGGCTCGCCGGCTTACATGAGCCCGGAGCAGGTAAAGGGCTATCCGCTGAACCAGAAAACCGATCTGTATTCGCTCGGCGTGGTGCTGTTCCACCTGCTGACAGGCCGGCTGCCCTTCCGCGCCAAGCATCCAGCCCAGCTCATCTACAAGATCATCCATGCCGATCCGCCGTCCGCGTCGCAGCTGAATCCGGAGGTGCCGGAAGGCATGGACCGTGTGATCCGCAAGGCGCTCGAAAAGGATCTGTACTCGCGCTACAAGAACGGTGCCGAGTTCGCGAAGGATCTGTCGTCGGTGCGCTTCAAGCTGCTCGACGACAGCTATGTGCCGCCGGATACCACGCGGTTCACCATCCTGCGCAAGATGGCCTTCTTCACCGAATTCGACGATGTCGAGGTATGGGAGGTGCTGCGCTTCTCCGGCTGGCGCCAGTTTGCAGAGAACGCGGTGATGATGCGCGAAGGCGATACGGACAACCGCTTCGGCCTCATCGTGTCGGGACAGGCCCAGGTCAGCGTCGGCGGTCGACTGCTGGCCGAACTGGGTGTGGGCGACGTGGTCGGCGAGATGGGCTATCTGGATCCCAAGCATGTCAGCCGGTCGGCCACGGTGATCGCCACCACCCAGATCACCTTCCTCGAAATCAACCCCTCGGCCCTGACGCTCGCGTCCGAAGAGTGTCTAGAACACTTCCGCGGCCAGCTGATCAGCACCATCGTGCAGCGTCTGGTGCGTGCCAACGCGGCGCTCGCCGCCCAGGGCGAGGAAGTCATGCTGCCGACAGAGTCCGGTTTCTGCGTGGCTGGCGTCGGGCTCGATCTCGAACTGGCACCCGATCCGCCGCTGCGTCGCTGAACGATGTTGCTTCGCGGCCCGGACCGACTTCACGTCCCGTCTGTTTCATCGTGAAACGCAGCCGCTCAGGCCGCTAAAGTTTCGATCCTGCAGGCCGAAACTCTCCTCACATGCACCCGGCCAACCCGGTGCTGATCGGAAGGAGACCGACCTTGAGCCGCAATTCAGTTTATGGCATCAGCCGCGTGGATAACGAAGCCAGCCGGACGCACGGCTGGCTGGTGACCATCCAGCGACGCGGCGTGATACACCGCAAGCACTTCAGCGATGGCGTGTTTGGCGGCAAGCAGAAGGCGTTCACTGCCGCCAAACAGTTCCGCGACGACATCATTGCGAAGTTTCCGCCGTTTTCGCTGCGCGAGTATTCGAGCATCGTCAAGAAGAACAACCGCTCCGGCGTTGTCGGGGTGTGCCGCTACTGTGCGTCGGAAACGCGCGACATGCCGGAAGAGAAGCAGCGCTGGTTCTGGGTGGCGTCATGGCCACTGCCGTCGGGCCGGCGCAAGCGGGTGAAGTTCTCGGTCAACAAGTATGGCGAGGAAGGCGCGTTCAAGATGGCACTGAAGGCGCGCAAGGATGCGCTGAAGAAGCTCGACGGCCAGTTCGACCCCGGTGCATCGCGCCGCGGTCGCCCGCGCCGTGCCAAGAATGATGAAACACCGGTGGCCGAAGCACGCGCTGCGTGAGATTCGGTCAGCGCATGAAAAAGGCGACCTACGGGTCGCCTTTTTCTTTGTCGCGAGACGGGCGTCGCGCCGCTATTTCGGCGCCCCGAAGGCCTTCGCACGTTCGGCCTGCAGCACCAGCTGATCGGCCACCGGGCTCGCCTCGTCCCACCAGTGACCCAGCTCGCGTCGCACGATGCGGCCCAGGGCGTCGATCCAGTCGGGTCGCTCGTTCAGGCAGGCGATGTACTGGAAGGTCTTGCCGCCCTTGCCGATGAAGGCGTCGCGGTTTTCCACCGCGATCTCCTCCAGCGTTTCCAGGCAGTCGGCGACGAAACCCGGGCAGATCACGTCCACGCTCTGCAGGCCTTCCGCGGCGAGCTTTTCAAGCGTCGGCTGGGTGTAGGGTTCGAGCCAGCGCGCCTTGCCGAAGCGCGACTGGAAGGTGACCAGGTACTGATCCTTCGCCAGCCCGAGTGCCTCGGCCAGCAGGCGGCCGGTCTTGTGGCACTCGCAGTGGTAGGGGTCGCCCTGTTCCAGATGGAAATGCGGCACGCCGTGGAAGGACATGACCAGCTTGTCCGAGCGGCCATTCTTCGCCCAGTGTTCACGCACGCTGGCCGCGAGCGCGCCAATGTAGCCGGCGTCTGCCGCGAAGGCACGCAGATAGCGCAATTCCGGCAGGTTGCGCCAGCGCAGCAGGGTCTGCGCCAGTTCGTCGATCATCGAGCCGGTCGTGCTCGACGCCGCCTGCGGGTACATCGGCAGCATCAGGATGCGCGTGCAGCCGTCCATCTTCATCTGCTGCAGCACGTCACCGATGGCCGGGCTGCCGTAGCGCATGGCAAATCGCACATCGATGTCGGGCTGACCTTCGGCAATCATCCAGCCGCGCAGCAGCTTGGCCTGGCGTTCGGTATGCACGCGCAGCGGCGACCCTTCATCGGTCCACACCGAGGCGTACTTTTCGGCGGACTGTTTCGGGCGCACGTTCAGGATGATGACATTCAGGATGAACCACCACACGGCCTTCGGAATTTCGACCACGCGGTCGTCCGACAGGAACTGCTTGAGGTAGCGCCGCAGCGACGGGGCGTCCGGCTTGTCCGGTGTGCCGAGGTTCACCAGCAACACGCCGGTGCGCGCGGGCTGGCCATGGGTGTAGGACGGTTCGGCGTTGAATCGTGACATGGGCTCGTTGGGTTTGCGGTGCGCGCATCCATGGCGCGCCCGGTTCGGGTGGTTCGGGTCAGGTCTGGCTGAGCGCGCTCGAAAGCAGCTTGGCGGTGACGTCGACAATCGGAATGACGCGCTCGTACGCCATGCGGGTCGGGCCGATCACGCCGACGCTGCCGACCACCTGCCCCTGAATTTCGTAAGGCGCGGTGACCACGCTGCATTCATCCAGCGGTGCCAGGCCGGATTCGCCGCCGATGAACAGCTGCACGCCTTCGGCCTGCTGCGACAGATCGAGCAGGCTCGCCAGTTGGGTGCGCTGGTCGAACAGCGAAAAAAGCTCGCGCAGACGCGACATGTTCGACGCCAGATCATCCACCGCCAGCAGGTTGCGCTCGCCGGAAATGACGTACTGGCCCTTGTCGCCGGAAAATGCCTCGTTGCCTGCCTGCAGCGCAGCCGCCATCAGCGACGTCAGATCTCCATGCAGCTTCTTCAGTTCCGCCTGCAGCCGGCCGCGGATTTCCTCGAAATCGAACCCGACATAGTTCTGGTTCAGGAAATTGGCTGCGCTGACCAGTTCCGCCGGCGAGAAATTGCGCTCCGTCAGCAGGATGCGGTTCTGCACCTCGCCCTGATCGGTCACGATGATGAGCAGGATGCGCTTGTCGGACAGGCTGAGGAATTCGATCTGGCGGATGCGCACCATCTGGCGCCGCGGCGCCACCACGATGCCGGCGAAATGGGTCAGCTGCGACAGCAATTGCGACGCCTGACCGACCAGCACGCGCGGGTCCGCCGGGCGCAGTTCGCCTTTCAGTTCGCTGATCTGGCCCGGCTCCAGAGGCTGAACCGACAGCAGGCTGTCGACGAAGAACCGGTAGCCGCGCGGCGTCGGAACGCGTCCGGCCGAGGTGTGCGGGCTGGTGATGAATCCCAGCTCCTCCAGATCCGACATCACGTTGCGTATCGTGGCGGGCGACAGGTCCAGCCCCGAATACTTCGAGAGCGTGCGGGAACCGACCGGCTGACCGTCGGCGATGTAGCGTTTGACCAGGGTTTTGAGCAGCAGTCTGGAGCGGTCTTCGAGCATGACTTCGCGGTTTGGGTACGCTTCCGGCTTCAGATTCTAGAACAGCGCCACGGGTGCGACGGTGTCAGGGCCGGATATTGACACACGCCGGCCCGCTCTCGACGGCTTCACGGTCGATCGCAGGCTTTGTGGTTTAATTCGTCGATGGATAAAACCCCACCGTCGTTCGGCTGCGTCGCCCTGATTGGCAAGTACCAGAGCGCGGAAGTGGGCGAATCGATGCGCACGCTCGCGCACTGGCTGCGCGATTCCGGTCGCGAGGTCCTGATCGAGCAGGATTCGGCGGATGCCTTGTCCGGCAACGATTTCGAGACGGCGATTTTTGACGAGATCGGCCGCCGCGCCGGACTGGCGGTGGTGATCGGCGGAGATGGTTCGTTGATCAGCGCGGCCCGCAAGCTGGCGCCGCATGATGTACCGCTGGTCGGCGTCAACCAGGGACGACTGGGTTTTCTGACCGATGTCGCCCGTTCCAACATGCTGTCGGCGATGGACGCCCTGATGGCCGGGCAATTCACCCGCGAGCGCCGCGCGCTGTTGCAGGCGGGCGTACTGCGCGACGGTGAATCGGTTTTTTCGGCGCTGGCGCTGAATGATGTCGTGTTGTCCAAGGGTGACCTGGGTCGCATGATCGAATTCGAAGTCCGGGTGGACGACGAATTCGTATACAGCCAGCGGTCCGACGGGCTGATCGTTTCCACGCCGACCGGCTCCACGGCGTATTCGCTGTCGGCCAACGGTCCCATCGTGCATCCGTCGCTCGGCAGCATGCTGATCGTCCCGCTGTGTCCGCATGCCTTGTCGTCGCGCCCGATTGCGCTGAGCGACAGTTCGGTACTCGATGTCCGGCTGTTCCTGCGGCATGACGCGCGTGCCCATTTCGACGGCCAGGAACATGTGAATCTGCAGGGCGGCGACTGCCTGCGCATCGAGCGCTCGCCTTACTGCGTGACGCTGATGCATCCGCCCGGCTACAGCTACTTCGCCATGCTGCGCGAAAAGCTCCGCTGGAGCGAGGCGCCGAAAGAGGCCTGAGCCATCTCCGTTCTGCCCGATCTTCATCATCGATCCGACTCCTGACCGCGCTGCATGCTCGAACGCCTTTTCATCCGCGATTTCATCCTTGTTGACCAGCTCGAACTCGACTTTTCGGCCGGCTTCGGCGCCCTGACCGGCGAAACCGGCGCCGGCAAGTCGATCCTCGTGGATGCGCTCGGCCTGCTGCTCGGCGCGCGCGCCGACGCGTCGGTCGTACGACTCGGGCGGGAGCGTGCAGAGCTGTCGGCCGAGTTCATGCTGGCGCCGGACAGTCCGGCGCGCGACTGGCTGGCTGCGCAGGATTTCGAATGCGACGGTGACCGGGTCATCGTGCGACGGGTGATCGACAGCGGCAGCCGATCGCGTGCATGGATAGGCGGTGTGCCGGCCGGCATCGCGCAGCTGCGCGAACTGGGCGGGCTGCTGGTCGATATCCACGGCCAGCATGCGCACCAGGCCCTGATGCGCGAATCGGCGCAGCGCGAGCTGTTCGACCAGCACGCCGGCCTGCACGCCCAGGTCACCGAGGTCACGAAGCTGTATCGGGAATGGCAGGCGCGCGAACAAGCGCTGCTGCGCGCCGTGCAGGACAGTGACGCGGCCGTGCGCGAGCGCGAACGCCTGCAGTGGCGGGTCGAGGAGCTCACCGCACTGGCGTTCGAACCCGCCGCCTGGGCAGCGCTGCAGCAGGAACACAGCCGGCTTGCCCATGTCACGCAACTGCTCGAAGGCAGCGCCGAGGCGCTCGCGTTGCTGGAGGACGGCGAGGTGGCGCTGGATGCGCAGCTCGCCCACATCGCTGCCGTGCTCGGCCGCCTGCAGGGGTTCGATACGGCGCTGGGCGAATGCTGCAGCCTGATCGATTCGGCGTCGGCCCAGGTCGGCGAAGCCGCGCGCGCGCTGCGCGCCTATGCACATCGACTCGATGCGGACCCGGCTGCGCTGGCGCGTGCCGACGATCGCATTGCCGCCGTGCTCGGCGCTTCCCGCAAGTATCGCTGCGAGCCGGACGACCTGCCGGCGCTTCTGGCCGACGGCCAGTCGCAACTCGACCAGCTGACCGCCGACGCGGATCCGGCACGTCTCGAGCAGGCGCGCGACGCAGCGCGCACCGCCTGTGTGCAGGCGGCGACACGACTGTCAGCGGCGCGCAAGCCGGTGGCTGAGCGCCTGTCGGCCGAGGTGACCGCAGCCATGGCCGAACTGGCGATGCAGGGGGGGCGTTTCGACGTTGCACTTCATCCGCTGGCCGAACCCTCAGCCACCGGACTGGAAGAGATCGAGTTCCGTGTGTCTGCCAATCCCGGGCAACCCCTGGCACCGCTGGCGAAAGTCGCGTCGGGCGGAGAACTGTCGCGCATCGGACTGGCGATACAGGTGATCGCCAGTGCACGCAGCGGGACGCCGACGCTGGTTTTCGACGAAGTGGACGTCGGCATCGGCGGCCGAGTGGCCGAAGTGGTGGGGCGTCAGCTGGCGCGGCTGGGCAAGGCGCGCCAGGTGCTGTGCGTCACCCATCTGCCCCAGGTCGCCGCACGCGCCGACTGGCAATGGTCAATCGCCAAGCGCAGCCTGGCGGGGCAGACGGTCAGCGCGGTGAACGCGCTTGATGACGCGGCAAGGATCGAGGAGATCGCACGCATGCTGGGCGGCGAGGTCATCACCGACACCACGCGGGCACACGCGAAGGAAATGCTGGGCGAGCGCCCGGCGAACTGATCAACCCGGTTCGGATCGGCCGGGTTCGCGCTGCGGTTTCTTCTTGTTCGGGCAGGCTTCGGTCGTGCAATTGGCGAAAATCGTCAGTGCGTGGTCGTGCACTGCGAAGCCGTGATCCTTGGCGACCTTGATCTGGCGGCGCTCGATTTCCGCATCGTAGAACTCTTCCACCTTGCCGCACTGGATGCAGACGAGGTGATCGTGGTGGTGTCCTTCGTTCAGCTCGAACATCGCCTTGCCGGATTCGAAGAAGTGGCGTTCCAGCAGACCGGCATGCTCGAACTGGGTCAGCACCCGGTAAACGGTGGCCAGGCCGATGTCCATGTCTTCCTGCAGAAGCGCCTTGTAGACGTCTTCCGCGCTCATGTGACGCACATCCGCGCGCTGGAACAGCTCGAGGATCTTCAGTCGCGGCAGGGTGGCTTTAAGGCCGATGTTCTTCAGGTTGTGCGAGTTTGCGCTCATGGGCAAGGCTGACGGCAATATCAAGGTCGCTATAATATAGACTTTCGTCTCCCGCCCGGCGTCGTGCCGTGAGCGGATCGACCTGCCCGAAGCCCTAACCGAGTCCCGTCCAGCGATGTCCTTCGCCCCCGTGGTAGTTGTCCGCTACGCTCTTGCCGCTCTGATTCCGGTGCTCGCGGGATGCACCAATGTGCCTTCGGCGCTCGACGTGACCAATCGTCTGAACCCGTTCCGCATCGATATCCGCCAGGGCAACCTGGTGACCCAGGAAATGGCTTTCCAGCTCAAGCCCGGCATGTCGCGCGACCAGGTGCGTTTCGTGCTCGGTTCGCCGATGCTGGCCGACGTGTTCCATCCGGACCGCTGGGACTACCTGTATTACTTCAAGCCGGGCAACAAGCCGGAAGACACCCAGCAGCGCCGCCTGATCGTCTATTTCGAGAATGACAAGCTGGTCAGTCTCGGTGGCGACGTGGTGGGCGCGGAAGAAGCCGAGCTGAACCAGCCCGAGGCGCCGCGTACCCGTACGATAGATCTGGGCGAGGTCATCGCGCCGAAGTGACCCGACGCGAGGTCATCGCGGCTCATTCACGTTTGAAAGGATTCCATGTCACCGATGCGCATAGCGATCGCCGGGGCGTCCGGCCGCATGGGCCGCATGCTGATCGAAGCCACATCGCGCGACGAAGGCGCCCGGCTGGTCGCTGCCCTTGACCGCCCTGATGCGCCCGCCATCGGCGAAGACGCAGCCGCCTTCCTGGGCAGCCCGGCCGGCGTGCCGATCAGCAGCGATGTCGATGCCGCGCTGGCCGGTGCCGACTTCCTGATCGACTTCACCCGTCCGGAAGCCACGCTGGCCCACCTTGAAGCCTGCCGGCGCCACAACGTGAAGATGATCATCGGCACGACCGGCTTCAGCGAAGCGCAGCGTGCCCGGTTGCTCGAGGCATCGCGCGAGATCGCCATCGTGTTTGCGCCGAACATGGCGGTCGGCGTGAATGCCGTGTTCCGGCTGCTTGATGTCGCCGCGCGCATCCTGAACAGCGGCTACGATGTGGAAGTGATCGAGGCGCATCACCGCATGAAGGTCGATGCGCCGTCCGGTACTGCGCTGCGCATGGGCGAAGTGGTGGCCGACGCGCTCGGTCGCTCGCTCGCCGACTGTGCCATCTACGGACGCGAAGGACACACCGGCGAGCGGCAGGACACGACCATCGGTTTTTCCACGATACGTGGCGGCGACATCGTCGGTGACCACACGGTGCTGTTCGCCGGCCTTGGCGAGCGCATCGAAATCACCCACAAGTCGGCCAGCCGCATGCCTTATGCGCTGGGCAGCCTGCGCGCCGCACGCTGGCTGGTCAGTCGTGAAAGCGGTCTGTACGACATGCAGGACGTGCTGGGCCTGCGCTGAGTGGTGGGCAGTGCGCCGCCTGTGCGCCGGTTCTTCAGCCCGCCGATGTACGGCCGTTAATTCGACAGGTCCCATACGCCCCCGGATTTCCATGCATCCAGCGCTGTCCTCCCTGTTGCTGCAGCACCTCGGCCTGCCATCGATCGATGAAGCCGATCTTGCGCGATGGCTCGCGGGCAGGCCGTCAGCCGCCGCGCTGGCCGAGTCGCTGCAGCGCATCGACCAGTTGCTCGAGGCCGGCGACACGACCGATGCTTCGCGCCACCGCTGGCAATGGGTGCCGTCGAGTTCGCGCTTCGAGGTGTCGGCCGAGTTCAAGGGGGTGCTGGGTTACGGCCCGACCGATCTGCCGGATCTGCTTCCGGTGTGGCGCGACATCGTGCATGTCGACGACGCTGCCGCCTTCGACCAGTGGCTCGAAGACAGACTGGCCAGCATGGCAGACGACGCCTCGATGGACTGCCGGGTCCGCCATGCCGATGGCCGTACGGTCTGGGTCAGGCTGGAAGCCGGTTCAACCGAGCGCGACGAACGCGGCCGCGTCATCCGGGTAGCGGGTCATCTTGGTCAGCTCGATGCACGCCGGCAGGCTGAAATCGAACTGCTGCTGGCCAAGGAAAAGGCGGAAGCGGCCAGCCGGGCCAAGAGCGACTTCCTGGCCAACATGAGCCACGAAATCCGTACCCCGATGAACGGCATCATGGGTATGTCCGAACTGATGCTCGACACCTCGCTCGACAGCGAACAGCTCGAATACGTGCGTGCCATCAAGACGTCGGCCGACGCGCTGCTGGTCATCATCAACGACATTCTCGACTTTTCGAAAATCGAGGCCGGAAAGCTCGCCATCGAACAGGTCGAGCATTCAGTCGAGGAGGTGGTCGGCGACGCGGCACGCGGCCTTGCCATCGCGGCGCAACACAAGGGGCTGGAGTTGTACTGCCGCCTGTCGCCCGATCTGCCGGTGCGCATGCTCGGCGACCCGGGTCGATTGCGGCAGATTCTGGTGAATCTGATCGGCAATGCCGTCAAATTCACCGCGCGCGGTGAAATCGAGATCGGCTGCGAGACAACCGGTACGCCGGTCGGCAACGGTAGCGAGGTCGAACTGCATCTTTGGGTGCGCGACACCGGGATCGGCATCGACGCCGCAAAGCAGGCCGTCGTGTTCGAAGCGTTCGCGCAGGCCGACACTTCGACCACCCGGCGCTTCGGCGGTACCGGGCTCGGGCTCGCCATCTGCAACCGTCTCGTGTCCCTGATGGGCGGCCGTCTTTGGCTGGACAGCGTGCCGGGGCAGGGATCAACGTTTCACTTCACGCTCCGTGGTGCGGTGATCGAACAGGCCACGCTGCCCGCGCATTTCCGCCGCTTTGTCGGTCGCCATGTGCTGCTGATCGAAGATCACCTGCCGTCACGCGGTGTCGTGGCCGCCATGCTGGGCGACATGGGCGCCTCGGCGCTGGCAGTCAGTTCGGTCCAGGCGGCGCGCCAGGCGCTCAAGCAGGCGCACGAAGCAGGGCGCCCGTTCGACATCCTGCTGGTCGATCGCACCTTGCCGGATGCCGATGCCTTCGATTTCATCTCTGCCTTCTGCGAAGGTCCGAACCGGCTCAACCGCGTCGTGATGATGTTCAGCGGCTCCAATCAGGCGGCCGACAACGCGCATGCCCGCTCGCTGGGTGTGCGTGGCCGTCTGCACAAGCCGTTTTCGGCCAACGAACTGGCCGGCGCGCTGGCCGAGGCGCTCGCCACCCAGCCGGACGACGCGGCACCTGAAATGGATGACTTCGCTTTCGCCATCGGAGACCTCGATATCGAGCGCTCGCTGGCGCACGAAGGCATCGGCAATGCGCGCAAGCGGCGCGTGCTGCTGGCGGAAGACAATCCGGTCAACCAGCTGGTGGCCGTGCGGACGCTGGAACGCGCGGGCTATGTCGTGACGGTCGCGTCGAATGGTCAGGAAGCGCTGGATCTGCTCGAGCGCGACCATTTCGAGGTCGTGCTGATGGACGTACAGATGCCGGTCATGGGCGGCATCGAGGCGACGCGCGCGATCCGTGCGCGCGAGCAGCGACGCTCCTGGGTGGTCGATACCGACAACGTTCAGCACATGCCCATCATCGCGATGACCGCCAATGCGATGAAGGGTGACCGCGAGTTGTGCCTCGAAGAAGGCATGGACGACTACATCAGCAAGCCGGTCAAGGCGGACGAACTTCTGGCGACGCTGGAACGCGTGCTGTCGCGCAGCGAGCCCGACGGCACGCCGGTCGGTACGGACGTCAACGGTGTGCCGATCGAAACGGAGCGGGCCGAACTGCCGGTGATCGACATCGCGCACACGCTGGAAACACTTGAAGGTGACCGCGCCATGGCCTTGCGCGTGATCGATGTGTTCCTCGGTGAACTGCCGGGGCTGCGCAGCGGCCTCAATGTCTGCATCCAGCTGAAGGACTGCGCCGGAACTGCGCGCATCTGCCACCGGCTGCGCGGTTCCCTGTCGGTATTCGGTGCCGCGCGGGCCGAAGCCGCCGTTTCGAAACTCGAGGAAGACGCCCGCGTGAGTGATCTGGCGGCACTTGCCGGCCAGCATGAGCGGGTGGATGTCCATCTCGCCCGGCTGTCCGACGCGCTGCTCGACGCGCGCGATGCGGTGATGGCGCCCGTCGCCTGAGGTTCCTCCTCACCTGATTGCTGCGTCACGTTGCCCAAGGGCGACCCGCGGCGCGCGCGTCACGTGGCCGCATTGCACCGCCTGACTTGACGGCCGGACAGGCACCCTCGGTGCGCCTTGCCCGGCGACGCGCCGGCTGCACGCGTGATGCACGAATCAAAGAGAACAGACCCTGGCGCTCGACGCCCGTGAAATTGCGCGGCGCACCAGCGGCAAGGTATAATTCGGAAATCAGCGGGAGCGCCCAAACCGGCGTCTCCCGCTTCGCATATGTGGCGCTTGCTTGCGCCGCCGTCCCCCGAACAGATTTCAGGAGTTTTTACGTGTCCGCCCATGCGCCCGCGCTGCTCGCACTCGCCGATGGATCTGTCTTTCACGGCAAAAGCATCGGAGCGGAAACGTTCACCACGGGCGAGGTGGTGTTCAACACCGCGATGACCGGCTATCAGGAAATCCTGACCGACCCGAGCTACACCCGCCAGATCGTCACGCTGACCTATCCGCACATCGGCAACACCGGCATCAACCACGAAGACGTCGAAGCCGGCCGCGTATTTGCCGCCGGCCTGGTCATCCGTGACCTGCCGTTGCGTTCGTCGAACTTCCGCAGTCACCAGACACTGGACGCCTATCTGCGGGAGCAGGGCATTCCCGGCATCGCCAACATCGACACCCGCAAGCTGACCCGTGTGCTGCGCGAAAAGGGCGCTCAGAGCGGCTGCCTGATGGCCGGCAGGGTCGATGTCGCCGAGGCACTGGCCCAGGCGCGCGCCTTTGCCGGCCTGTCCGGCATGGATCTGGCCAAAGTCGTCAGCGCAACCGAACCCTACGACTGGACCGAGGGCGAATGGCAACTCGGCCAGGGCTTCGTCAAGCCGGCCGCCACGCCGCGGCACGTCGTGGCCTACGACTTCGGCGTCAAGCGCAACATCCTGCGCATGCTCGCCAGCCGGGGCTGCCGCCTGACCGTCGTGCCGGCGCAGACGCCGGCCGAAAAGGTGCTGGCGATGAAGCCGGACGGCGTGTTCCTGTCCAACGGCCCGGGCGATCCGGAGCCCTGCGATTACGCGGTATCCGCGATCCGGACCTTCCTTGATCGCAGGATCCCGACCTTCGGCATCTGCCTCGGCCACCAGCTGATGGGCCTCGCTGCAGGCGCGAAGACCCTGAAGATGAAGTTCGGCCACCACGGTGCCAATCATCCGGTGAAGGACATCGACTCTGGTCGCGTGCTGATCACCAGCCAAAATCACGGTTTCGCGGTCGATCCGGCGACGCTTCCGGCCAATGTGCGCGTGACCCACGTGTCGCTGTTCGACGGCAGCCTGCAGGGCATGGCATGGACCGATCGTCCGGCCTTCTGCTTCCAGGGCCATCCGGAAGCCAGCCCGGGACCGCACGACGTCGCCTACCTTTTCGACCGATTCGTGAAAATGATGGAACAAGGCGCCGCCTGACCGACGAAAGTGCGTGTCGCGGGCCGCACTGCGCAACCGCGCCCTCTTGTACCTTGCAACGTGTACCTTGTAGCTGACCATGCCAAAACGTACTGACATCCAGTCCATCCTGATCATCGGCGCCGGCCCCATCGTCATCGGCCAGGCCTGTGAATTCGACTACTCGGGCGCCCAGGCCTGCAAGGCCCTGCGCGAAGAGGGTTACCGCGTGGTGCTGGTCAACAGCAATCCGGCGACCATCATGACCGACCCGGGCATGGCGGATGTGACCTACATCGAGCCGATCACCTGGCAGATGGTCGAGAAGATCATCGAAAAGGAGCGCCCGGACGCGCTGCTGCCGACCATGGGCGGTCAGACCGCGTTGAATTGCGCCCTTGATCTGGCCCGTCACGGCGTGCTCGACAAGTACAAGGTCGAACTGATCGGGGCCAAGCAGGAGGCGATCGACAAGGCCGAGGACCGCGAGAAGTTCAAGCGCGCGATGACGAAGATCGGTCTGGGTTCAGCCCGCTCGGGCATCGCACACTCGCTGGAAGAAGCCCTGCAGGTGCAGGCCAGCATCGGCTTTCCGGCCATCATCCGCCCGTCCTTCACGATGGGCGGCAGCGGCGGCGGCATCGCCTACAACCACGAAGAATTCGTCGAGATCTGCAAGCGCGGCCTCGAAGCGTCACCGACCAGCGAACTGCTGATCGAAGAGTCGCTGCTCGGCTGGAAGGAATTCGAGATGGAAGTCGTGCGCGACAGCGCCGACAACTGCATCATCGTGTGCTCGATCGAAAACCTCGATCCGATGGGCGTGCACACCGGTGATTCGATCACCGTGGCGCCGGCGCAGACGCTGACCGACCGCGAATACCAGATCATGCGCGACGCCTCGATCGCCGTGCTGCGCGAGATCGGCGTCGATACCGGCGGATCGAACGTGCAGTTTTCGATCAATCCGGAAGATGGCCGGATGATCGTCATCGAAATGAACCCGCGCGTGTCGCGCTCGTCGGCCCTGGCGTCGAAGGCGACCGGTTTTCCGATCGCCAAGATTGCCGCCAAGCTGGCGGTGGGCTTCACGCTGGATGAGCTGCAGAACGACATCACCGGCGGTGCGACCCCGGCGTCCTTCGAGCCGTCGATCGACTATGTGGTCACCAAGATTCCTCGCTTCGCGTTCGAGAAGTTCCCGCAGGCCAATGACCGCCTGACCACGCAGATGAAGTCGGTCGGCGAAGTCATGGCCATGGGTCGCAGCTTCCAGGAGTCGATGCAGAAGGCGCTGCGCGGCCTGGAAGTCGGCGTCTACGGTTTCGACGAAATCGAAACCGACCATGACGAGATGGAACGGGAACTGGCGCTGCCCGGCCCGAACCGCATCTGGTATGTCGGCCAGGCCTTCCGCAACGGCATGAGCCTGGACGCGGTGCATCAGCTGACCAAGATCGACCCGTGGTTCCTCGCCCAGATCGAAGACATCATCCTGACCGAGCGCGCCTTTTTCGGCCGCAGCCTCAAAAGCGTCGATGCGGCGACGATGCGTGACCTCAAGCGCAAGGGTTTTGCCGACCGCCGTCTGGCCCGGTTGTTCCAGTGCGACGAAACCGCGCTGCGCCTGCATCGCCAGACGCTGGGCGTGCGCCCTGTATACAAGCGGGTGGATACCTGCGCGGCGGAGTTCGCGACCGATACCGCATACATGTATTCGACCTATGAAGAGGAATGCGAAGCCAATCCGACGTCGGCGCGCAAGATCATGGTGCTGGGCGGAGGCCCGAACCGCATCGGCCAGGGCATCGAATTCGACTACTGCTGCGTGCACGCGGCGCTCGCACTGCGCGAGGACGGATTCGAAACCATCATGGTCAATTGCAATCCGGAAACCGTATCGACCGACTACGACACCTCCGATCGACTCTACTTCGAGCCGCTGACGCTGGAAGACGTGCTGGAAATCGTCGCGATCGAAAAGCCGGTCGGCGTCATCGTGCAGTTCGGCGGCCAGACGCCGCTCAAGCTGGCGCGTGACCTCGAAGCCAACGGCGTGCCCATCATCGGCACCAGCCCGGACATGATCGATGCCGCGGAAGACCGCGAACGCTTCCAGAAGCTGCTGCATGAACTGGGGCTCAGGCAGCCGCCAAACCGAACGGCGCGCGCTGAGGATCAGGCCGTGCGCCTGGCGGCGGAAATCGGTTACCCGCTGGTGGTCCGTCCGAGTTACGTGCTGGGCGGCCGGGCGATGGAAATCGTGCACCAGCAGTCCGACCTCGAACGCTACATGCGCGAGGCGGTCAAGGTGAGCAACGACTCGCCGGTGCTGCTCGACCGTTTCCTGAACGATGCGACCGAAGTCGACGTCGATGCCTTTTCCGACGGTACCCAGGTCATCATCGGCGGCATCATGGAGCACATCGAACAGGCGGGCGTGCATTCGGGCGACTCCGCCTGTTCGCTGCCGCCGTTCTCGCTCACGCCGGAACTGTGCGACGAACTGCGCCGCCAGACCGAGCTGATGGCACGCGGCCTCAACGTGGTCGGCCTGATGAACGTGCAGTTCGCCATTCAGCGCGACGCGTCGGGCGATACCGTCTATGTGCTGGAAGTGAATCCGCGTGCCTCGCGCACCGTGCCCTTCGTTTCAAAGGCCTGCGGCCTGCCGCTCGCCAAGATCGCCGCGCGCTGCATGGCGGGTCGTTCGCTGGCGGATCAGGGCGTGACGCGTGAAGTCGTGCCGCCTTACTTCTCGGTCAAGGAAGCGGTGTTCCCCTTCGTCAAGTTTCCGGGCGTTGACACCATCCTGGGTCCGGAAATGAAATCGACCGGTGAAGTGATGGGGGTGGGTCGCACCTTCGGCGAAGCCTTTGTGAAAAGTCAGCTGGCGGCGGGCGTCAAGCTGCCGCGCAGCGGCAAGGCCTTCATTTCGGTGCGCCCGGCCGACAAGCCCAAGGCGGTCGATGTGGCGCGCGAACTGCACGAACTCGGCTTCACGCTGGTGGCCACGCGCGGCACGGCAACGGCCATCGCCGCCGCGGGTCTGCCGGTGACGGCGGTGAACAAAGTCAATGAAGGCCGGCCGCACATCGTCGACATGATCAAGAACGATGAGATCACCTTCATCGTGAATACCGTGGATGAAAAACGAAGTGCAATCAACGACTCGCGTTCCATCCGTACCAGTGCGCTGGCCAGCCGGGTGACCCTGTTCACGACGGTTGAAGGGGCGCGTGCCGCATGTGCCGGCATGCGCATTTCCGAACTCGAAACTTACGCGCTGCAGGCCCTGCATGCGCAGATGGACTGACATGAGCGTACCTCTTACCGTGGCCGGTGCCGAAAAGCTGAAGCAGGAGCTGCATCGCCTGAAAACCGTCGATCGTCCGGGCGTGATCGCGGCGATTGCCGAAGCGCGCTCGCATGGCGATCTGTCGGAGAACGCCGAGTACGACGCGGCGAAGGAGCGCCAGGGCTTCGTCGAGGGGCGCATCCAGGAAATCGAAGGCAAACTGGCCAACGCGCTGGTCATCGATCCGAAGACGCTCGACGCGGAAGGTCGTGTGGTGTTTGGCGCAACCGTCGATCTGGAGGATGTCGAGGCCGGCAAGCCGGTCAGCTACCAGATCGTCGGAGACGATGAGGCAGACCTGAAGGCGGGCATGATTTCGGTGAATTCGCCGATCGCCCGTGCGCTGATCGGCAAGTACGCGGGCGACATGGCCGAGGTGCAGGCACCGGGCGGTGTGCGCGAGTACGAAATCGTGGATGTGCGCTACGTCTGAAAAACCGCCGTCGCGGCCCGCTGCTTACCGGCCACGCGCCTTGAACGTACTGGCGGGTTTGGCATTGCGTGCCACACCGCGTCGGCCGGCGACCGGCTTGGCCGGTTTGCTGCGCGTCGGCACCGGTTTGCCGGCCGAGGGCTTGTCGCCCGCATTGGCGCGCGTCTTGCGCACCGGCGCCGCAGGCGGTGCCGCCACGACGTGCAATTCAGGATTCGGGCGGTACAGCACGAGAATGTTCCCGATGCGCTGGATCGGCGCCGCGCCGAGCGCCTCGCAGGCCGCTGTCAGCCAGGCGTCACGTTGTTCGCGCTCGGCATCGAACACCCTGACCTTGATCAGTTCGTGCGAATTCAACGCGAGCTCGATTTCCTTCAGCACGGCGTCCGTCAGCCCGTTCTGGGCAATCATCACGACCGGTTTGAGCGGATGGGCGCTTGCGCGAAGGGCGCGGCGTTCGTCAGGCGAAAGGGTCAACATGTGCTTAATCCGTAAAGGCGCGCAAGTCTAAGTCATGGCAAAGAACAAAACCAGCCGCCAGTGGGTGCACGACCACATCAACGACCCCTACGTCAAGCAGGCGCAGGCGCAGGGCTACCGCTCGCGCGCCGCGTTCAAGTTGCTGCAGATCGACGAACGCGACCGACTGCTCGGCCCCGGCAAGGTGGTGATCGACCTGGGCAGCACGCCCGGCGGCTGGTCGCAGGTGGCCGCCAAGAAGGCGTTGCCGGGCGGTCGTGTCATCGCGCTCGACCTGCTGCCGATGGAGCCTGTGGCCGGTGTTCATTTCATCCAGGGCGACTTTCGCGAAGACGAAACGCTTGCCCAGCTGGTGTCGGCGCTGGACGGTCGGCCGGTCGGGCTTGTATTGTCGGACATGGCCCCCAATCTGACCGGAATCGCGTTGACTGACCAGGCGCGTTCGATTCACCTGCTTGAACTGGCGCTCGAGTTTTCACGCGAATACCTGAAGGGCGGCGGCGACATGCTGGTCAAGGTGTTCCAGGGCACCGGCTTTGACGCGCTGCGGCGCGACATGGAACAGCTTTTCGACACCGTATCCGTGCGAAAACCCGACAGTTCGCGCGACCGCAGTGCAGAGGTGTATCTTCTGTGTCGCGGCAGGCGCGGCGAGCCGTCCGTCTGAAAAGTACTGCCCCGGACCCGGAACATAAGGCGCCTCGTCTGGTCTGTCTGTTGCTGCATTGATCCGGCCGGTTTCCCGGCCATCGAGATACTGAGGAACTGCCTTGAACAACATGTTCAAAAATCTAGCAATCTGGCTCGTGATCGGCATCGTGCTGATGACGGTTTTCAACCAGTTCAACCAGCGCCAGGCGGCACAGGGCACGGTCGAGTACTCCGAGTTCCTTGACGAGGTCAAGGCCGGGCGCATCGCGAAGGTTGAAATCCAGGGCCGGACGCTGAATGCCGCGACCGTCGACGGCAAGCGCATCACCTCCTATGCGCCGCCACAGGACATCTGGCTGGTCAGCGATCTGCTGAAGAGCAACGTCAAGGTGGTCGCGAAGCCCGAAGAAGAGCAGAGCTTCCTGATGAGCATCTTCGTATCGTGGTTCCCGATGCTGCTGCTGATCGGCGTCTGGATCTTCTTCATGCGTCAGATGCAGGGTGGCGGCCGTGGCGGCGCGTTCTCGTTCGGCAAGTCAAAGGCTCGGCTGCTCGATGAATCGACCAATACCATCACGTTCGTCGATGTCGCGGGCTGCGACGAGGCGAAGGAGGAAGTTGTCGAACTGGTCGAATTCCTGCGTGATCCGTCGAAATTCCAGAAACTGGGTGGCCGCATTCCTAAGGGTGTGCTACTGGTCGGTTCGCCCGGCACCGGCAAGACGCTGCTCGCGAAGGCGATCGCCGGCGAAGCGAAGGTGCCGTTCTTCTCGATATCCGGTTCCGACTTCGTCGAAATGTTCGTCGGCGTAGGTGCGGCACGTGTTCGCGACATGTTCGAACAGGCCAAGAAGCAGGCGCCCTGCATCATCTTCATCGACGAAATCGACGCGGTCGGTCGCCAGCGTGGTGCCGGCATGGGCGGCGGCAACGACGAACGCGAACAGACCCTGAACCAGCTTCTGGTCGAGATGGACGGCTTCGAAGGTCAGACCGGCATCATCGTGATCGCTGCGACCAACCGTCCGGACGTGCTCGATCCCGCACTGCTGCGCCCGGGCCGCTTCGACCGTCAGGTCGTGGTACCGCTGCCGGATATCCGCGGTCGCGAACAGATTCTCGCGGTGCATATGCGCAAGGTGCCGCTGGCGCCTGACGTGAAGGCGGAGATCATCGCCCGCGGTACGCCCGGATTCTCCGGTGCCGATCTGGCCAATCTGGTCAATGAGGCGGCCCTGTTCGCTGCGCGCGGCAACAAGCGCGTGGTCGACATGGAAGACTTCGAGCGCGCCAAGGACAAGATCATCATGGGCGCGGAGCGCCGCACCATGGTCATGGACGAGGAAGAAAAGCGGAACACCGCCTATCACGAGTCGGGTCACGCAGTCGTCGGCATGCTGTTGCCCAAGTGCGACCCGGTGCACAAGGTGACGATCATTCCGCGTGGCCGTGCGCTGGGCGTGACCATGTCGCTGCCGGAAAAGGATCGCTACAGCTACGACAAGGAATACTGCCTGCAGCTCATTTCGATGATGCTGTCAGGGCGCATCGCAGAAGAAATCTTCATGCACCAGATGACCAACGGTGCGGCGAACGACTTCCAGCGTGCGACCGATCTGGCCCGCAGGATGGTGACGCAGTGGGGCATGTCGGATCTGATGGGCGCCATGGTGTACGGCGAGGAGGAAGGCGAAGTGTTCCTCGGCCGTTCGATGGCCACCCACCGCAACATGTCGGAAACGACCATGCAGCGGGTTGATGCGGAAATCCGCCGCATCATCGATGACCGCTACGCCGAAGCCCGCCGCTTGCTCGAGGAGAACCGCGACAAGGTCGAGGCGATGACCCAGGCGCTGCTCGATTTCGAAACCATCGATGCCGATCAGATCGACGACGTGATGAACAGCCGGCCGGTTCGCCCGCCCAAGCCGACGTCGCGTCCGCCGAAGCCTTCGGCCGACAGCAATACGCCGGGTGCCGCCCCGAGCGCGGCTGCGCCAGCCTGATCAAGGCAGGATGCTGGAACCCCGACCGGAGGCTGATGCCTCCGGTTTTCTTTTGTGAGCGCCATGAACCCACCTTCCGCCGCCTCAGGCTTTCACTGCGGTGACTACCGCCTTCCGCTCGACCGCCCCTTGATCATGGGCATCATCAACGCCACACCGGATTCCTTCTCGGGCGATGGTGTGGCCTTCGACCTCGAGCGCGCGGTTGCGCAGGCCGAGCAGTTCATCGCCGATGGGGCGGACATGCTCGACATCGGCGGCGAATCGACCCGTCCGGGATCCGATCCCGTATCGCTGGATGAAGAATTACGCCGTGTCGTTCCGGTCATCGAAGCGCTCGCCGGACTGGGCGTGCCTTTGTCGATCGACACCTGGAAACCGGAGGTGATGCGGGCTGCACTGGCTGCGGGCGCGTCTCTCGTCAATGACATCAACGGCCTGCGCGCACCCGGGGCGCTGGAGGTCGTCGCAGCGACCGATGCCGGCGTGTGCATCATGCACATGCAAGGCACACCACAAACCATGCAGGTTTCGCCCAGTTATGCCGATGTATGCCGTGAAGTGACTGATTTCCTTCTGCAAAGCGCCCGGCAGGCGCAGGATGCGGGCGTTGATCGGTCACGGATCATGCTCGATCCGGGTTTCGGGTTCGGCAAGACCTCGGCGCACAATCTGGCGTTGCTCCAGGGACTGACCGAACTTTCCCGATGCGGTTACCCGTTGCTGGTCGGTCTATCGCGCAAGTCGGTGCTCGGGCGGCTGACCGGACGTCCGGTGACCGACCGGACGGCGGCGAGTGTCGCGGCGGCGCTGGCCTCGGTCGCGCGCGGCGCGTGGATGGTACGCGTACACGATGTGGCGGCGACGCGCGATGCGCTGGCCGTCTGGCAGGTCGCAGGGGTTTTCCCCGACCGCCCTTGAGGAGACGAAGAAGATGTCGAGACGTTATTTCGGTACCGATGGGGTGCGTGGCCGTGTCGGCCAGGCGCCGATTACCCCCGATTTCGTGATGCGGCTGGGTTATGCCGCCGGACGCGTGCTGGTGGCGACCGAACATCTGCCGGCCGGCGAACACCCGGCGGTGCTCATCGGCAAGGACACGCGGGTGTCGGGCTACATGCTCGAAGCCGCGCTGGAAGCCGGTTTTGCGGCTGCGGGCGTCGATACCGTGCTGGCCAAGGTGGTGCCGACGCCGGCCGTTGCCTATCTGACGCGCGCGTTGCGCCTGCAGGCGGGCGTCGTGATCAGCGCGTCGCACAACCCGTTCGAAGATAACGGGATCAAGTTCTTCTCCGCACGCGGCACCAAGTTGCCGGATGAGGTGGAACTGCAGATCGAGTCACTGCTCGACGAGCCGATGGGCTGCATGGAGTCGTCGCGACTGGGCAAGGCGCGCCGCATCGAGGATGCGCCGGGTCGCTACATCGAATTCTGCAAGAGCACCTTCCCGACCGAACTCGATCTTCGCGGACTGAAGATTGCGCTCGACTGCGCGCATGGCGCTGCCTATTCGATCGCCCCCAAGGTCTTCCACGAACTGGGTGCCGAGGTCGTGTGCGTCGGCTGCAGCCCGAACGGCATGAACATCAATGACGGTGTGGGTGCCACGGTGCCGTCATCGCTGTCGGAGGCGGTACGCACCCATGGTGCGGACATCGGCATCGCACTCGACGGCGACGCCGACCGCCTGATGATGTGCGATGGATCCGGTCGCATTTACGATGGCGATGAGCTGTTGTACGTGATCGCCGGCCAGCGGCTGCGGGAAGGCCGGCTGAACGGCGTCGTCGGTACCCTGATGACCAATCTGGCGCTCGAACACGCATTGAACGAGATGGGCGTGGGCCTGGCGCGCGCCAAGGTCGGCGATCGCTACGTTCTGGAAACCCTGCACAGGCAGGGCTGGCGCCTGGGTGGCGAGAATTCGGGTCACATCATAGACCTCGATCGGCATACGACAGGTGACGGCATCGTCGCGGCACTGCAGGTGCTCGCGGCGCTGCGCTCGCAGGACATGGGTCTTGATCAGGCCTGCTCCGGGTTGAAGCTCTATCCGCAGAAGCTCGTCAATGTGAAGCTGCGCCCGGGATTCGACTGGTCCAAGGCGCCCATCATCGATCAGACGCGCATCGAGGTCGAAGGTGAGCTGGCCCAGCGTGGCCGGGTGCTGCTGCGTCCGTCGGGCACCGAGCCCTTGTTGCGCGTCATGGTCGAAGGGCAGGATGCGGCGGAAGTCGGTCGGCTCGCGACGCGACTGGCCGAAGTCGTGAAGTCCGCGATGGCTGCCTGACCGCACGGCAGTCTTCGTCCGGCCATGCCGCCTCCGCGCTCGCGGGGCGGCATTTTCTTTTGCTGCACCGCTTTTGTGCAAGCGGCCTGTCGCGTGTAGATTTCCGCCCTTCAAGTCAGGGAGGACACGACCATGCGTTTCGACACGCTCGCCATCCACGCAGGGTATTCGCCGGATCCGACCACCAAGGCGGTGGCGGTGCCGATCTATCAGACCACCAGCTACGCCTTCGACGACACCCAGCACGGGGCCGACCTGTTCGACCTCAAGGTCAAGGGCAATATCTACACCCGCATCATGAACCCGACCAGCGACGTGCTGGAACAGCGCGTCGCCGCGCTCGAAGGCGGCATCGGGGCGCTGGCGCTGGCGTCCGGCCAAGCGGCGATCACCTACGCGATCATGACCATCGCCGAGGCGGGCGACAACATCGTCGCCACGTCGGCGCTGTACGGCGGTACCTACAATCTGTTCGCGCACACGCTGCCGCAGTACGGCATCGAGGTGCGCTTCGTCGATGCAGCCGATCCGGCCTCGGCGGCAGCGAAGATCGACGCGCGCACGAAGGCGGTGTTCTGCGAATCGATCGGCAATCCGCTCGGCAACGTGGTCGACTTCGCGGCCTTCGCCGACGTGGCGCACCGCGCCGGCGTGCCGCTGATCGTCGACAACACCGTGCCTTCGCCCTGGCTGACACGGCCGATCGAGCACGGCGCCGACATCGTCGTGCATTCACTGACCAAGTACATGGGCGGCCACGGCACCAGCATCGGCGGCATCATCGTCGACGGCGGCCGTTTCCCGTGGACCGAGCACAAGGCGCGCTTTCGCCGGCTGAACGAGCCGGAAGTGAGCTATCACGGCGTGATCTACACCGAGGCGCTGGGGCCGGCGGCCTACATCGGCCGGGCACGCACGGTGCCGCTGCGCAACATGGGCGCAGCGATCTCGCCATTCAACAGTTTTCTGATCCTGCAGGGACTCGAAACACTGGGGCTGCGCATGGACCGCCACTGCGAGAACGCGACTGCGGTCGCCCGATATCTCCAGTCGCATCCCAAGGTCGAGTGGGTCAATTACGCGGGGCTGCCTGAGCATTCGAGCCACGGCCTGATACAACGCTACTTCGGCGGCAAGGCGTCCGGGCTGCTCACCTTCGGCGTCAAGGGCGGTCGAGAGGCCGGGGCGCGCTTCCAGGACGCGCTCAAGTTGGTCACCCGGCTGGTCAATATCGGCGACGCCAAGTCGCTGGCCTGCCATCCGGCCTCGACCACCCACCGCCAGCTGTCGCCGGACGAACTGAAGCGGGCAGGCGTGTCGGAAGACATGGTGCGGCTGTCGATCGGCATCGAGCACATCGACGATATCGTGGATGATCTGGAACAGGCGCTGCAGGCCGTTTGACGACGCCCGGATGGGTGGTTCGATCAATTGTTACACCTTCACATGGCTGTAACAAAGTCTTCATAGACTGCGCAGGTCGCATCGAAATCGATGACACCTCACGGAGACTACTGATGAACGTACGCAAGATCGCCACCCTGACCGCCGCCCTTGGCGCCCTGTTTGCATCCGGCTCGGCTCTCGCTCAGGCGCTGATCAAGATCGACGGTTCCAGCACCGTATTTCCGGTGACCGAAGCGGTTGCCGAAGAATTCATGAAGCTGAAGAAGGGCAAGGTGCAGGTGACCGTGGGGATTTCCGGCACCGGCGGCGGCTTCAAGAAGTTCTGCCGCGGCGAGACCGCGATCCAGGACGCTTCGCGTCCCATCCTCGAGAAGGAAATGGCGGACTGCAAGGCAGCCGGCATCAAGTACATCGAACTGCCGGTTGCCTTCGACGCGCTGACCGTCGTGATGAACCCGAAGAACACCTTCCTGAAGCAGGCGACGGTCGAAGAGCTGAAGAAGATGTGGGAGCCGTCCGCCCAGGGCAAGATCACCAAGTGGAACCAGGTCAACCCGGCGTGGCCGGATGCGCCGATGAAGCTGTTCGGCGCGGGTGCCGACTCGGGCACCTTCGACTACTTCACCGAAGCCATCGTCGGCAAGTCGAAATCCAGCCGCGGCGACTTCACCGCCTCGGAAGACGACAACGTGCTGGTGCAGGGCGTGTCGCGCGACGTGAATGCGATCGGCTACTTTGGCTACGCCTACTACGCGGAAAACCAGGACAAGCTGAAGGCGGTCCCCATCGTCAATCCGAAGACCGGCAAGCCGGTTCTGCCGTCGCTCGAAGCGGTGATCGCCGGTGATTACCAGCCGTTGTCGCGCCCGATCTTCATCTACGTGAATGCGGCCGAAATCAGCCGTCCGGAGATCAAGGAGTTCGTCGAGTTTTACCTCAACGAAAGCGAAGAGCTGGTGAAGGAAGTGAAGTATGTGCCGCTGACCAAGGCCGACTACAAACACGCGCTCGACAACTTCACCAAGAAGCGCACGGGCACCGCTTTCGGCGGAGTGGCCGAAGTGGGCGTAACGGTGTCGGAACTGCTCAAGCGCGATCCGAAGGAATAAAGCAGGCGCAGAGATGCCCCGGGCGCAAGTCCGGGGCTTTTTGCTGTCCAGTCGCCGCAACTGCCCGCGGCCGATAGAATGAGCGCCCCAAATGTCCGCCAACGCCCCGCCCATGTCAGCACCTTTGTCGAGTGCGCCCGATACGGTCAGCGACCGCCTGCGCAAGCGCGCATCCCGTCACATCAAGGAAAGGCTGATCGAATTCGTCCTGTTCGCGGCCGCGTCGGTGTCAGTGATCACGACGATCGCCATCGTCTATGTGCTCGTCAGCGAATCGCTGATGCTGTTCGAACACGTCTCGCTGTGGGACTTCCTGACCGACACGCAATGGACCCCGCTGTTCGACGATGCCCACTACGGCATCATGGTGCTGCTGTCGGGCACGCTCACCAGCTCTTTTGTCGCCCTGGCGGTGGCTTTGCCGCTGGGTACCATCATCGCGATCTACCTGTCTGAATTCGCGTCATTCCGGACGCGCGAAATCGCCAAGCCTTTCCTCGAACTGCTCGGCGGCGTTCCGACCATCGTCTATGGCTACTTCGCACTGACCGTGGTGACGCCGATACTGCAGATATTCTTCCCGGAACTTCCCGGCTTCAGTCTGCTGTCGGCTGGTCTGGTCATGGGCATCATGATCATTCCCTACGTCAGTTCGCTGTCGGAAGACGCGATGCGCGCGGTACCGATGAGCCTGCGCGAAGGTTCGTATGCCATGGGCGCCACGCGTCTGCAGACTGCGCTGCGCACCGTGGTGCCGGCGGCGACGTCCGGCATCGCTTCGGCCTACATCCTCGGCATTTCGCGCGCGGTTGGCGAAACGATGATTCTTGCCGTCGCGGCCGGCATGCAGCCGAATCTCACTCTGAATCCGACCGAACCGGGCGCGACCATCACGTCCTACATCGTGCAGGTGGCGCTGGGTGACCTGCCGCACGGCTCGATCGGCTACCAGACGATCTTTGCCGCTGGCCTGATGCTGATGCTGCTGACCCTGTGTTTCAACCTGCTTGGCTACTACCTGCGCAAGCGCTTCCGTGAGGTGTACTGAGCGATGAATCAACAGGATATCCAGGCCATCCGGGCCATCATCACGCGCCACAAGCGCTGGGACATGCTGTTCGGGCTGCTGGGCTTGCTCGCACTGATGGTCGGCGTGCTCACTTTCACCGCGCTGTTTGCGGACATGGCGATGAAAGGGTGGGAACGCCTCGACTACGATTTCATGACGAACTTCCCGTCGCGCCGTGCGGGCAGCGCCGGCATCCTGTCGGCGTGGGTCGGCACCATCCTGGTCATGCTCGTGACCGCGATGTCTGCCGTGCCGCTGGGCGTCGCCGCCGGCATCTATCTGGAAGAGTACGCGCCGAAGAACTGGGTGACCGACATCATCGAAATCAACGTGACCAACCTCGCCGGCGTGCCGTCCATCGTGTATGGCCTGCTGGCGCTCGGCTTGTTCGTGTACAAGTTCGGTTTCGGTCAGAGCGTGCTTTCGGCCGGCCTGACATTGGGCTTGCTGATTCTGCCTGTCGTCATTGTGGCAACCCGCGAATCGATCCGTGCCATTCCGCAGATGGTGCGTGAAGGCTCGTATGCCTGCGGTGCGACGACCTGGCAAACGGTGAAGGATCACATCCTGCCGTATTCGAGCGCCGGCATACTGACCGGCATCATCATCGGCATGGCCCGAGCGATCGGTGAAACGGCGCCCATCATCACGATCGGCGCGCTGACCTTCATCGCGTTCCTGCCGCCTGCGCCGATTGGTGACGTCGCGCCCTTCATCAATTTCGACTGGCTGTTCGCACCCTTCACGGTGATGCCGATCCAGATGTTCAACTGGACATCCCGTCCCGAGGCCGCCTTCCAGGTCAACGCTGCCGCCGCCGGCTTCGTGCTCGTGCTGATGACGCTGGCGATGAACGGTACTGCAATCTGGCTGCGCTACCGTCTGCGCCGCAACATCAAGTGGTAAGTGGCTCTGCCCCCTGCATTCTGAGAGATCCGACATGAACACCGTGACCGACGCGAACATTGCCACCAAGGCCGAGGTGCAGAACCTCGATTTCCACTATGGCGCCTTTCATGCCCTCAAGGGCATCAACATGCCGGTGCATGAAAAGAAGGTGACGGCGCTGATCGGCCCGTCGGGTTGCGGCAAGTCGACGCTGCTGCGCTGCTTCAACCGCATGCACGACCTGTATCCCGGCAACCGCTACGACGGCAAGATCCTGCTGCACCCGGACAACACCAATCTGCTGGACAAGGAAGTCGATCCGATCGAGGTGCGCATGCGCATCAGCATGGTGTTCCAGAAGCCGAATCCGTTTCCCAAGTCCATCTACGAGAATGTTGCCTACGGCCTGCGTGTGCGCGGCGAAAAGCGCCGTTCGGTGATCGACGAGCGCGTCGAGGAAGCGCTGCGCGGCGCGGCACTGTGGGAAGAGGTCAAGAACCGCCTGAACGAGCTGGGCGCCAATCTGTCCGGCGGGCAGCAGCAGCGGCTCTGCATCGCGCGCGCACTGGCGACCGATCCGGAAATCATCCTGTTCGATGAGCCCACATCGGCGCTGGATCCGATCGCCACCGCGAGCATCGAGGAACTGGTGACCGAACTGAAGGACAAGGTGACCATCCTCATCGTGACCCACAACATGCAGCAGGCGGCGCGCGTCAGCGACTACACCGCCTACATGTTCATGGGCGAACTGATGGAATTCGGCCTGACCGACCAGATATTCATCAAGCCGCAGCGCAAGGAAACCGAAGACTACATCACCGGTCGATTCGGCTGACCTGCAGCCGTCCGACGTGCGAACCCCGGATTTTTGCGCGGCCATGCGCTAGAATCCGGGGTTTTGCTTTTGGCAGGTGACTGTGGCGGCGATGCGAACACTGGTCGTAGGCAACTGGAAGATGCATGGCTCGAAGGCGGTCAACACCGAGCTGCTCGAGGCCTTGCGCGATGCGCCGGCCCCGGGATTCCCGGTGGCGGTCTGCGTGCCGTTTCCCTATCTGCATCAGGCCGCTGAGCTGCTTTCGGGGTCTTCTGTCGGCTGGGGTGCCCAGAACCTGAGCGAGCACGTGAAATCCGGTGCCTACACAGGCGAAGTGTCGGGCGCGATGCTGGCGGATTTCGACTGTCGATACGTGCTTGTGGGCCATTCCGAACGGCGCGCACTGTACGGTGAGAGCGATGCGCTGGTCGCAGTCAAGACAGAAGCCGCGCTGGCATCCGGTCTGGCTCCGATCCTGTGTGTCGGCGAAACGCTGGACGAGCGCGAACGTGGCGTGACCGAATCCGTGGTCGAGCGGCAGCTGACGGCGGTCCATCAGCGGATCGGAAGCGAGGCCCTGGCGCGCTGCGTGATTGCCTATGAACCCGTATGGGCCATCGGTACCGGCGTGACGGCCACGCCGGCGCAGGCGCAGGCGGTGCACGCCTTCATTCGTGCGCACCTTGGTGCGCTGTGCGATGCAGCGGTAGCGGCGCGCACATCGATTCTTTATGGCGGCAGTGTCAAGCCGCAAAACGCAGCCGAACTTTTCAGCCAGCCTGACATTGACGGCGGTCTTATTGGCGGCGCGGCGCTGGTGGCGGGGGATTTCCTCGCCATCGTTGCAGCTGCTGCTGCATCCTGAGGTGATTTGATGGGCATCGTTTTTTCAGTAGTACTTTCGATCCACGTTCTGGTCGGAATTGCCGTGATCGTTCTTGTGCTGTTGCAGCATGGCAAGGGCGCAGACATGGGGGCCGCGTTCGGCGGTGGCGCATCGGGCAGCCTGTTCGGCTCGTCCGGTTCGGCCAACTTCCTCAGTCGTGCCACCGGCGCGCTGGCGGCCGTCTTCTTCTGCACCAGTCTCGCACTGAGCTACATCGCGACCAATCAGCCGCGCTCCGGCGCCAGTTCGGTCATCGACGCGGCCAAGAGTGTTACGGTGCCTGCCGTGCCGGCTGCGCCTCAGGCCCCGGAAGCGCAGAATCCCGATTCGAAGGCTGGCGATATCCCCAAGTAGGTTTCGGCTGATGTGAAACGCGCTATACTCCGCGCGTTTCACGCTGCAGTGCAACGTGATGCAGGGTCCATCCGGCCCTGTGTCGATGCCGGCCCCGGACTACTCACCGTGTCGCCGGAACAGTTTTTACGCATGAACAACCCGTCATGTTGATCGAATATTTCCCGGTCCTGCTGTTCATCCTGATCGGTGTCGCCTTCGGTTTCGTGCCGATGCTCGCCGGCAAGCTCGTCGGACCCAGTCGTCCCGACCCCGAAAAGCTATCCCCCTACGAATGTGGCTTCGAGGCGTTCGAAGATACGCGGATGAAGTTTGACGTCCGCTATTACCTCGTGGCCATCCTGTTCATCCTGTTCGACCTTGAAATCGCCTTCCTCTTCCCGTGGGCCATCGTGCTCGAAGAGATCGGCATGTTTGGTTTCGTGGCGATGATGATCTTCCTCGGCATCCTCGTTGTGGGGTTTGTCTACGAATGGAAGAAGGGCGCACTAGACTGGGAATGAACATGCTGGCTGTTCCCCCGGTACTTGCAGTTTTTTCGACGGATTGAGCGATGAGCATTGAAGGTGTACTGCAGGAAGGCTTCGTCACGACGCAGCTGGACAAGCTGATCAACTGGACGCGCACGGGTTCGCTGTGGCCGATGACCTTCGGTCTGGCCTGTTGTGCCGTCGAGATGATGCAGGCCGGTGCGTCGCGTTATGACCTTGATCGCTTCGGCATCGTGTTTCGTCCCAGTCCGCGCCAGTCCGATCTGATGATCGTTGCCGGCACGCTGTGCAACAAGATGGCGCCGGCGTTGCGCCGTGTGTACGACCAGATGCCCGAGCCGCGCTGGGTACTGTCGATGGGGTCATGCGCCAACGGCGGCGGTTACTACCATTACTCCTATTCCGTGGTGCGCGGCTGTGATCGCATCGTGCCGGTGGATGTCTATGTGCCGGGCTGTCCTCCGACAGCCGAGGCGTTGATTTACGGTCTGGTGCAACTGCAGAACAAGATTCGTCGCACCAGCACGATCGCGCGTTGAACATCATGAGCTCTCGGCTTGAATCCCTGCGCGAGACATTGCTCGCGCAGTTTGGCGAACGCCTCCGGACAACGACGTCCGCGCTCGGTGAACTGACACTCGAAGTCGGTTCCGTCGACTATCACGACATGGCGCTCGCGTTGCGCGACCACGCGGACGTGCCGTTCGAACAACTGATCGACCTGTGCGGCATCGACTACTCGACGCATGCGACACGCTCTTCGGGTGCGCGCTACGCGGTGGTGTGCCACCTGATGTCGGTTGCGTCCAACCTGCGTCTTCGTCTGCGCGTGCTGATCCAGGACGACGATTTCCCGGTCATCGCGTCGGTGAACGACGTCTGGCCCGCCGCCAACTGGTTCGAGCGTGAGGCGTTCGACCTGTTCGGCATCATGTTCACCGGCCACGGCGACCTGCGCCGCCTGCTGACCGACTACGGATTCGTCGGCCATCCGTTCCGCAAGGATTTCCCGATTTCCGGTCACGTCGAAATGCGCTACGACCCGGACCAGAAGCGCGTCATCTATCAGCCGGTCAGCATCGCACCGCGCGAAGTCACGCCGCGCGTCGTGCGCGAAGAGCATTACGGGGACGTCGGTCATGGCTGAAATCCGCAACTACACGATGAACTTCGGGCCACAGCATCCGGCGGCCCACGGTGTGCTGCGTCTGGTGCTTGAGCTCGATGGCGAAGTCGTCCAGCGCGCCGATCCGCACATCGGCTTGTTGCATCGCGGTACCGAAAAGCTGGCCGAGACACGCACCTGGATCCAGAGCGTGCCGTACATGGACCGGCTCGACTACGTGTCGATGATGTGCAACGAGCACGCCTACTGCATGGCGATCGAGAAGCTGCTGCAGCTCGAGGTGCCGGAACGTGCGCAGTACATCCGCGTCATGTTCGACGAAATCACGCGCATCCTGAACCACCTGCTTTGGCTGGGCGCGCATGCGCTCGACGTCGGTGCGATGACGGTTTTCCTGTATGCGTTCCGCGAGCGCGAAGACCTGATGGACGCCTACGAGGCCGTGTCCGGCGCGCGTCTGCATGCGGCGTACTACCGTCCGGGCGGCGTCTATCGCGATCTGCCCGATTCGATGCCGCAATACGAGCTGAACAAGTTCAAGAATGCCGACGCGATCAAGCGGCTGAACGAGAACCGCAGCGGTTCGATGCTCGATTTCCTGCAGGATTTCACCGATCGCTTCCCGCGCTACGTCGATGAGTACGAAACGCTGCTGACCGACAACCGAATCTGGAAGCAGCGCCTGGTCGACATTGGCATCGTGACGCCTGAACGCGCCAAGGCGCTCGGCTTCACCGGCCCGATGCTGCGCGGATCGGGCATTGCCTGGGATCTGCGCAAGAAGCAGCCGTATGAAGTGTATGACCGCATGGATTTCGATATCCCGATCGGCACCAATGGCGACAGCTACGACCGCTATCTGGTGCGCATCGAGGAAATGCGCCAGTCCAATCGCATCATCCGTCAGTGCATCGACTGGCTGCGCGTCAATCCCGGCCCGGTCATCACTGACAATCACAAGGTGGCGCCGCCGTCGCGCGAAGCGATGAAGGGCAATATGGAAGAGCTGATCCACCACTTCAAGTTGTTCACCGAAGGCATCCATGTGCCGGAAGGCGAGTGCTACGCGGCGGTGGAGCACCCGAAGGGCGAGTTCGGCATCTATGCGGTGTCCGACGGTGCGAACAAGCCCTACCGGCTGAAGATTCGCGCCCCCGGCTTCGCGCATCTCGCAGCGATGGATGAAATGTCGCGCGGCCACATGATTTCCGACGTGGTCGCCATCATCGGCACGATGGATATCGTGTTCGGCGAGATTGACCGGTAAGAGATCGATGAGTGATCGATGAGCATGGACAGAATGACTTTCACGCTGACTGAAGCGTCGTGCGCGGCGATCGACCGCGAAGTCGCGAAGTATCCCGAAGGCCAGGCCATTTCGGCCGTCATGGCCGGCCTGCGCATTGCGCAGGAACAGAACGGCTGGCTGTCGCCGGACGCGATCGAAGCGGTGGCGCAGCACCTGCGCATTCCGCCGATGGCGGCGATGGAAGTGGCGACCTTCTACAACATGTACGACGTGAAGCCGGTCGGCCGCTGGAAGGTCACCGTCTGCACCAATCTGCCCTGTGCGCTGTCCGGTGGCGAGCAGGCGGCCGAGTACGTGATGGAAAAGCTCGGCATCGGGTTCAACGAGACGACGCCTGATGGCCGTTTCACGCTGAAGGAAGGCGAGTGCATGGGCGTCTGTGGTGACGCGCCGGCCATCATCGTCAACAACACGCGCCTGTGCAGCTGGATGACCCGCGAACGCATCGACGCCCTGCTGGACGAACTCAAATGAATGCCGCGACCGAACTGCCCGTGATCCTGCTTGCAGGGCTGGATGGCGACCGGACCTGGGGTCTGGCCGACTACGTGAAGCGCGGCGGTTACGCCGCCCTGCGCAAGATCCTCGAAACCGGCATGACGCAGGAACAGGTCATCGCCGAGGTGAAGAAGTCCGACCTGCGCGGCCGCGGCGGTGCGGGTTTTCCGACCGGCCTGAAGTGGAGCTTCATGCCGCGCCAGTTCCCGATGGACAAGTACGTCGTGTGCAATTCCGACGAAGGCGAACCGGGCACGTTCAAGGACCGAGACCTGCTGCGCTACAACCCGCACATGGTCATCGAGGGCATGATCATCGCCGGTTACGCGATGGGCTGCAGCCGCGGCTACAACTACATCCACGGCGAAGTGTGGACCTTGTACACCCGCTTCGAGGAGGCGCTGGCCGAAGCGCGTGCCGCAGGTTTCCTTGGCAAGGACATCATGGGCAAGGGCTTCGATTTCGAGTTGTTCGCGCACCACGGATGGGGCGCCTACATCTGCGGCGAAGAAACCGCATTGCTCGAATCGATCGAAGGCAAGAAGGGCCAGCCGCGCTTCAAGCCGCCGTTCCCGGCCAGTCACGGCCTGTACGGCAAGCCGACGACGATCAACAACACCGAAACCTTCGCGGCCATCCCGTGGATCATCGCCAATGGCGGCGAACAGTTCCTCGCGCTGGGCAAGCCGAACAACGGCGGCACCAAGATTTTCTCGGTGTCCGGTCACGTCAATCGTCCGGGCGTGTATGAAATTCCGCTCGGCACGCCGTTTGCCACATTGCTCGACATGTGCGGCGGCATGCGCGGCGGGCGCAAGCTCAAGGCGGTCATTCCGGGCGGCTCGTCGGCACCGGTGCTGCCGGCCGACGTCATGATGGACTGCACGATGGACTACGACGCCATCGCCAAGGCCGGCTCGATGCTGGGTTCAGGCGCGGTCATCGTGATCGACGAAAGCGCCTGCATGGTGAAGTCGCTCGAGCGCCTGTCCTATTTCTATCACGAGGAATCGTGCGGCCAATGCACGCCGTGCCGCGAAGGCACCGGCTGGCTGTACCGCATGGTGCATCGCATCGAGCACGGTCAGGGCCGTCCGGACGACCTCGATGTACTCGACAACGTCGCCACCAACATCGCTGGCCGCACCATCTGCGCCCTGGGCGACGCGGCGGCACTGCCGGTCAAGAGCTTCATCAAGCATTTCCGCTCCGAGTTCGAATATCACATCGAACACAAGCGCTGCCTCGTCCCGGTCGACGTGCAGCGCGAAGGCAGCCGTATCTACGTGGACCACGCAGCATGCTAGAGATCGAAATCGACGGCCAGAAGCTGGAAGTGCCGGACGGCAGCACGGTGATGGACGCCGCCAACCGTCTGGGCGTGCACATCCCGCATTTCTGCTATCACAAGAAGCTGTCCATCGCCGCCAATTGCCGCATGTGCCTGGTGCAGGTCGAGCGCGCGCCCAAGCCGCTGCCGGCGTGTGCCACGCCGGTGACCAACGGCATGAAGGTGCAGACGCATTCGGATCAGGCCATCACCGCGCAGAAGGGCGTGATGGAGTTTCTGCTGATCAACCACCCGCTCGACTGCCCGATCTGCGATCAGGGCGGCGAGTGCCAGTTGCAGGATCTGGCAGTGGGCTACGGCGCGTCGGCGTCGCGCTATCAGGAAGAGAAGCGCGTCGTGTTCAACAAGAACCTCGGTCCGCTGATTTCGACCGACATGACGCGCTGCATCCACTGCACGCGCTGTGTGCGTTTCGGACAGGAAATCGCCGGTGTCATGGAACTGGGCATGGCGAACCGCGGCGAGCATTCGGAAATCATGGCCTTCGTCGGCCACACGGTCGATTCCGAGCTGTCCGGCAACATGATCGACCTGTGCCCGGTCGGCGCGCTGACTTCCAAGCCGTTCCGCTACTCCGCCCGCACCTGGGAACTGTCGCGTCGCAAGACCGTGAGCCCGCACGACAGCCTCGGCACCAATCTGGTGGTGCAGGTCAAGCACGATCAGGTCATGCGCGTGCTGCCGCTGGAGAACGAAGAGGTCAACGAGTGCTGGATTTCCGATCGCGACCGCTTCTCGTATGAAGCGCTGAACGGCGATCAGCGCCTGACGAAGCCGATGATCAAGCAGGATGGTCAGTGGCTGGAAGTCGATTGGCAGACCGCGCTTGAATACGTTGCCAACGGTCTGCGCCGCGTGGCGCGCGACCATGGCGCCGGCAAGATCGGCGTTCTCGCGGCGCCGTATTCGACCACCGAAGAACTGTATCTCGCCGGCCAACTGGCGCGCGGGCTCGGGGGCAACATCGATCACCGCCTGCGCCAGAGTGACTTCTCGCTCGACGGCAAGCTGTCCGGCGCACCGTGGCTGGGCATGAAGATCGCCGACGTGTCGAAGCTCGACGCAGCCCTGGTGGTCGGCAGCTTCCTGCGCAAGGATCACCCGCTGATCGCTCAGCGTCTGCGTCAGGCCGCGCGTCACGGTACCCACGTCAGCGCACTGGGTGTCGATGGCAGCGACTGGTTGATGACGCTGTACGAACGCATCACCGTCGCGCCGTCGGCGATGGCTGCTGAACTGGCCGCGCTGGTGCGCGCCGCAGCGCAGATCCGCAGCGTTGCCGTGCCGGCTGGTGTCGAAGCCGGTCCGGTGACGGATGGTGGGCTGCGCATTGCACAAAGCCTCATTGACGAAGGCGAAGGCGGTCGCGCGATTTTCCTCGGCTCGGTCGTGCAACAGGCGAGCAACGCCGCCGAGTTGCATGCGCTGGCGCAGGCACTGGCCGACATCACCGGCGCACAGTTCGGCTATCTGGTCGAAGCGGCCAACAGTGTCGGCGCGCAGGTGGTGGGCGCGCAATCGGGCCTGAATGCGCACGACATGCTCGCGGCCGGTCTGCACGCCATTGTGCTGCTCAATACCGAACCGGAAGTGGATTCGGCGAATCCGCCCGCCGCACTTGCCGCGCTGCGGGCGGCCGATACGGTGATCGTGATGTCGCCGTTCAAGACCGGCCTGGATTACGCCGACTGCCTGCTGCCGATTTCGCCCTTTACCGAAACCTCCGGTACCTACGTGAGCTGCGAAGGCCGCATCCAGAGTTTCCATGCCGTCGTGCGCCCCAGGGGCGACAGCCGTCCGGCCTGGAAAGTGTTGCGCGTGCTCGGCAGCCTGCTCGAATTGCCAGGCTTCGATTTCGACACGTCGGAAGCCGTGCGTGACAAGGCGCTGTCCGGTGCAAGCGGCTGGCTGCCCGACGCGGCGCTGGGCAATGTGGCGACCGGCGTCAGTCTGGCGAGCACCGCGTCGCCGGACGGGTTGCAGCGCGTGGCCGACTTCCCGATCTACCGCAATGACGCCACGGTGCGTCGCGCGCCCGCACTGGCTGCAGCGCGAGACTCGGCCGCGCCGGTTGCCCGCATGCACAGCGCGACGGCTGCGCAGTTCGGTCTGGTGGCCGGCAAGCGGGTGCGCCTGCGTGGAGCGGCGTCGTCCTGCGAACTGGATCTGGCACTCGATGACACGGTGCCGGCCGATTGTGTCCGCGTGGCGGCCGGCTGGCCGCAGACGGCAACACTGGGCAGCCTGACCGGCACCCTGACAGCGGAGGCGGTGTAATGGATGCGCTGCTGCAACCCGTGCAGGACCTGCTCGGCGCCGCCTGGCTGCCGGTATGGACCGTGGTCAAGATCTTCGCGATCATCCTGCCGCTGCTCGGCTGCGTCGCCTACCTGACGCTGGCCGAGCGCAAGATCATCGGCTGGATGCAGGTGCGCAATGGCCCGAACCGCGTCACCTTCTTCGGCATCAAGTTTCTCGGCGGTCTGGCGCAGCCGATCGCCGACGGCCTGAAGCTGCTGTTCAAGGAAATCGTGCTGCCGTCGGCGTCGAGCAAGATGCTGTTCGTGCTGGCTCCGGTACTCGCCCTTGCGCCTTCGCTGGCCGCCTGGGCGGTGATTCCGTTCAGTGAAGGCATGGTGCTGGCCGACATCAATGCCGGCCTGCTGTACATCATGGCCATCACGTCGATGGGCGTGTACGGCGTCATCATCGCCGGCTGGGCGTCGAATTCGAAGTACGCCTTCCTCGGCAGCCTGCGTTCCGCCGCGCAGATCGTCAGCTACGAAATCGCGATGGGCTTCGCGCTGGTGACCGTACTGATGGTGTCGCAGAGCCTGAATCTGTCCGACATCGTGCGCGGGCAGGGCGAGGGCATGTTCGCCAACATGGGTGTCGGCGTGCTGTCGTGGAACTGGCTGCCGCTGCTGCCGATGTTCGTCGTCTACTTCATTGCCGGCGTGGCGGAAACGAATCGCTCACCCTTCGACGTCGTCGAAGGCGAGTCGGAAATCGTGGCCGGTCACATGATCGAGTACTCGGGCATGGCGTTCGCGCTGTTCTTCCTGGCCGAATACGCGAACATGATCCTGATCGCCTGTCTCACGTCGATCATGTTCCTCGGCGGCTGGCTGTCGCCTGTGGGTTTCCTGCCTGACGGCATCTTCTGGCTTGCCGCCAAGACCTCGTTCTGCCTGTTCTTCTTCCTGTGGCTGCGCGCGACGTTTCCGCGCTATCGCTACGACCAGATCATGCGTCTGGGCTGGAAGGTGTTCATTCCCGTCACCATCGTGTGGCTCGTGTTCATCGGCGGCTGGATGATGTCTCCGCTGTCGATCTGGAAGTGAAGGACGCGTCATGGGATCGATGAAAGACATGTTTGGCGGTCTGATGCTGACCGAACTGCTGAAGGGCATGGCGCTGACCGGCCGTCACCTGTTCGCACGCAAGATCACCATCCAGTTTCCGGAAGAGAAGACGCCGCAGTCGCCGCGTTTCCGCGGCCTGCACGCGCTGCGCCGCTACCCGAACGGTGAAGAGCGCTGCATCGCGTGCAAGCTGTGCGAAGCGGTGTGCCCGGCGCTGGCCATCACGATCGAATCCGATCAGCGCGACGACGGCACGCGTCGGACCACGCGTTACGACATCGATCTGACCAAGTGCATCTTCTGCGGTTTCTGCGAAGAAGCCTGTCCGGTCGACGCCATCGTCGAAACGCGCGTGCTCGAGTACCACGGCGAGAAGCGTGGCGACCTGTACTACACCAAGCAGATGCTGCTCGCGGTCGGTGACCGTTACGAAGGCCAGATCGCCAGCGACAGGGAAGCGGACGCGAAATACCGCTGACGGGTGCCGGTCCGCGCGGTGCGCGGGCGGTGCTTCAGGGAACGGACAAGAACGACATATATAGATGATGGATTTCCATACCGCAGTCTTCTACTTTCTCGCCACGATTCTGGTGTTGGCGTCGCTGCGCGTGATCACCGCGCGCAACCCGGTGCACGCGGCGCTCTATCTCGTGCTGGCCTTCTTCACGGCGGGTGGCGTGTGGATGCTGCTGCGCGCCGAGTTTCTCGCCATCGCGCTGGTGCTGGTCTATGTCGGTGCGGTGATGGTGCTGTTCTTGTTCGTCGTGATGATGCTGGACATCAACATCGAGCGGCTGCGCGAAGGCTTCTGGGCAAATCTGGTGCCCGGTCTGATCGTGGCCGGCCTGATGCTCGCCGAAATGGTGGCCGTGCTCGGTGCGCGCTACTTCTCGGCGGCCGGTGCGCCGGCGCCGGAAGCGCCGGCGGCCGACTACAGCAACACCAAGGAACTGGGCCGGCTCATCTATACCGAGTACGTGTATCCGTTCGAGCTGGCGGCGGTCATCCTGCTGGTGGCCATCATCGCCGCCATCGCGCTGACGATGCGCAAGCGCAAGGACACCAAGTTCCAGGACCCGGCGAAGCAGATTGCGGTGCGCCGCGAGGACCGCATACGCCTGGTGTCGATGCCGGCCGAAAAAGACTGAGACAAGAAGCGCACGACATGACATCACTGCTCTCCCTATCGCTGTCCCACTTCCTGGTGCTGGGCGCGCTGCTGTTCGCGATCAGCGTCGTCGGCATCTTCCTGAACCGGAAGAACCTCATCGTGCTGCTGATGGCGATCGAACTGATGCTGCTGGCGGTGAACATGAATTTCGTCGCCTTTTCGCATTATCTGGGCGACCCGTCCGGCCAGATCTTCGTTTTCTTCATCCTCACCGTAGCCGCCGCGGAATCCGCGATCGGGCTGGCCATCCTTGTGGTGCTGTTCCGCAACCTGAACACCATCCACGTCGATGATCTCGACAGCCTGAAAGGTTGAGCGACATGACCTCGATGCAAAAGCTCTATCTGCTCGTCCCGCTGGCACCGCTGATCGGCGCGATCATCGCCGGCCTGTTCTGCCGTGTCATCCCGCGCTGGGTGGCGCACAGCGTCACCATCCTCGGCGTCGCCGTGTCGCTGGTGGCGTCGTGGGTCATCTTCCAGGACGTGCAGGCGGGCAACAGCTTCAACGGTGCGCTCTACACGTGGGCGACCAGCGGCAGCCTGACGATGGAAATCGGTTTCCAGATCGACAAGCTCACCGTGATGATGATGCTGGTCGTCAATTTCGTGTCGCTGATGGTGCACCTCTACACCATCGGCTACATGGCGGAAGACCCCGGCTACAACCGTTTCTTCTCCTACATTTCGCTGTTCACCTTCTCGATGCTGATGCTCGTCATGAGCAACAACTTCGTGCAGCTGTTCTTCGGCTGGGAAGCGGTCGGTCTGGTGTCCTACCTGCTGATCGGTTTCTGGTTCAAGCGCCCGACCGCGATCTACGCCAACCTGAAGGCCTTCCTGGTGAACCGCGTCGGCGACTTCGGCTTCCTGCTGGGCATCGGCCTGATCGCCGCGTATGCCGGCACGCTCAATTACGCCGAAGTGTTCGCCAAGCGCGAGGAACTGGTCGCCATGACGGTGGCCGGCACGGACTGGCCGCTACTGACCGCGGTCTGCATCTGCCTGTTCATCGGCGCGATGGGCAAGTCGGCCCAGGTTCCGCTGCACGTCTGGCTGCCGGATTCGATGGAAGGCCCGACGCCGATTTCGGCGCTGATCCACGCGGCGACGATGGTGACGGCCGGCATCTTCATGGTGACCCGCATGTCGCCGCTGTTCGAGCTGTCCGAGACCGCACTGTCCTTCGTGCTGGTGATCGGCGCGACGACCGCGCTGTTCATGGGCTTCCTCGGCATCATCCAGAACGACATCAAGCGCGTCGTCGCCTACTCGACGCTGTCGCAGCTCGGCTACATGACGGTGGCGCTCGGCGTGTCGGCCTACTCGGCGGCGGTGTTCCACCTGATGACGCACGCCTTCTTCAAGGCGCTGCTGTTCCTCGGCGCCGGTTCGGTCATCATGGGCATGCACCACGACCAGGACATGCGCAACATGGGCGGCCTGTGGAAATACATGCCGATCACCTGGTTCACGTCGCTGCTCGGTTCGCTCGCGCTGATCGGCGTGCCCTTCCTGTCCGGCTTCTACTCGAAGGATTCGATCATCGAGGCGGTGCATTTCTCGACCATCCCCGGTGCGGGCTATGCCTACTTCTGCGTCGTCGCCGGTGTGTTCGTGACCGCCTTCTATTCGTTCCGGATGTACTTCCGCGTATTCCACGGTCCGGAAAACTTCGGCAAGGCGCATCACGACCCTCACGACGCGCCTGCGCACGACGCGAAGGCGGCGCATGCCGCGCACGATGATCACGCCCATGCGGCTCACGGTGACGATCACGCGGCGCACGACGACGATCACGCCGATGAACACCACGGCCTGGCACCGGGCGAAAAGCCGCACGAGTCCCCCTGGGTGGTGTGGCTGCCGCTGGTGCTGCTGGCGATTCCGTCGGTCGGCATCGGTTTCTGGACGGTGCAGCCCATGCTGT
Source organism: Methyloversatilis sp. (assembly GCF_051861465.1). Lineage (GTDB taxonomy): Bacteria > Pseudomonadota > Gammaproteobacteria > Burkholderiales > Rhodocyclaceae > Methyloversatilis. The sequence goes on from NZ_JBHYCQ010000005.1 coordinate 182,025, forward strand.
TCGGCGACTGGTTCTCAGGCGTCGTCGAAGTGCTGCCGCAACACGACACGCTGGCCGAACTCGGCCACCACTTCACCACCGCGACCGGCATGGCACTGCACGGCGTGACCGCGCTGCCGTTCTGGCTGGCCCTGGGTGGCGTGGTGCTGGCCTGGGTCATGTACATCGCGATGCCGTCGCTGCCGGGTCGCGTCGCGCCGATCTTCCGCCCGATCAACACGCTGCTCGAAAACAAGTACTACTTCGACAAGTTCAATGAAGTGGTCTTTGCCGGCGGCGCGCGTGCGCTCGGCCGCGGCCTGTGGGCCGCCGGTGATCGCACCGTGATCGACGGCGTGCTGGTCAATGGCTCCGCTTCGGCCGTCGGCGCGTTTGCGCGCATGGCGCGCGGCATCCAGACCGGTTACATCTACCGCTACGCTTTTGCAATGGTGATCGGCGTCTGCCTGTTGCTGCTGTGGAGGCTGGGCTTCAAGTGATGGGGTGCGGGCGGTGCAGCTGCCGCCTGCTGCGTGTGATTCAAGGGAGTGCTTCTGCACAGCCGGCCGGACCGGTCGTTGAGCAAGCCAGACAAATAAAGAAATGACCGATATTCCCCTTCTCAGTCTCGCCATCTGGTTGCCGATTGCCGGCGGTCTGCTGGTGCTGGCCAGCGGCGATGGCCGCAACGTCGCCTTCTCGAAGCTGATCGCGCTGGTGACCGCGGTCTTCGGCTTCCTGATCACGATCCCGCTCTACACCGGCTTCGATCCATCGAGTGCGTCGATGCAGTTCGTCGAACTGATGCCGTGGGTGCGCGACTACAACATCAACTACCACCTCGGCGTCGATGGCATTTCGATGCCTTTCGTCATCCTGAACAGCTTCATCACGCTGTTGGTTATCATGGCGGGCTGGCAGGTGATCGAAACCAAGGTGTCGCAGTACAACGCGGCCTTCCTGATCATGTCGGGACTGCTGAACGGCATCTTCTCGTCGCTCGACGGCATCCTGTTCTACGTCTTCTTCGAATCGTCGCTGATTCCGCTCTATCTGGTGATCGGCATCTGGGGCGGCAAGAACCGCGTCTACGCGGCGTTCAAGTTCTTCCTTTACACGCTGCTCGGCTCGCTGCTGATGCTGATCGCATTGCTCTACCTGTTCCACAAGAGCGGCAGCTTCGCCATCCTCGACTGGCACCGCGAGCCGCTGGCGATGGCGGCGCAGTCACTGATCTTCTGGGCCTTCTTCGCGAGCTTTGCGGTGAAGGTGCCGATGTGGCCGGTGCACACCTGGCTGCCGGACGCCCACGTCGAAGCACCGACCGGCGGTTCGGCGGTGCTGGCGGCGATCGGGCTGAAGCTCGGTGCCTACGGTTTCCTGCGCTTCTCGCTGCCCATCGTGCCGGATGCCGCGACGCACTTCGCGCCCATCGTCATCGGCCTGTCACTGATTGCGGTGATCTATATCGGGCTGGTCGCACTGGCGCAGACCGACATGAAGAAGCTGGTCGCGTATTCGTCGATTTCGCACATGGGTTTCGTCACGCTGGGCTTTTTCATCTTCAATCCGCTCGGTGTCGAAGGCGCGCTGGTGCAGATGATTTCGCACGGCTTCGTGTCGGCTGCGATGTTCCTGTGCATCGGCGTGCTGTACGACCGCATGCACACCCGCAACATCGGTGACTACGGCGGCGTGGTGAACACCATGCCCAAGTTTGCCGCCTTCTTCCTGCTGTTCGCGATGGCCAACGCCGGCCTGCCGGCGACGTCCGGTTTCGTCGGCGAATTCATGGTCGTGCTCGGCGCACTGCAGTTTAACTTCTGGACCGGTTTCGCCGCCGCGACCACGTTGATCCTGGGCGCGGCCTACACGCTGTGGATGTACAAGCGCGTCATCTTTGGCGCGGTCGCCAACAGCCATGTTGCCGAACTGAAAGACATCAACGCCCGCGAAATGCTGATCCTCGGCGTTCTTGCCGCATGCACCCTGGCCATGGGCATCTGGCCGCAACCGGTGACTGAAATCATGCACGCGACCGTGAACCAGCTGCTGGGACACGTTGCCGTTGGCAAGCTCTGACGGACACACAGAATGAACTTCCCACTGCCTGACCTCTATCCCGCATCGGCCGAAATCTTCGTGCTGGTGATGGCCTGCGTCGTGTTGCTCGCCGACCTGTTCAAGTCCGAGCGCCAGAACTGGCTGCCCTACATCCTCACGCTGAGCACGCTGGTCGGTGCGTTCGTCATCCAGGTCGCGACGGCCGGCGCGGACACGACGCTGACCTTCAGCGGCATGTTCGTCGACGATCGTCTGTCCGACGTGCTGAAGAGCTGTCTGTATCTGACGGTGTTCGCTGTCGTCATCTACAGCCGCGGCTACCTCGAAGTGCGCGGCATGGAGCGTGGCGAGTACTACCTGCTCGTGCTGTTCGCCACGCTGGGCATGCAGGTGATGATTTCCGCCAATCACTTCCTGACGCTCTATCTCGGCCTCGAACTGCTGTCGCTCGCGCTGTATGCGCTGGTGGCGCTCGACCGCGACTCGGCGCGATCGACCGAAGCGGCAATGAAGTATTTCGTGCTCGGCGCGCTGGCGTCCGGTCTCCTGCTGTACGGCATGTCGATGGTGTATGGCGCGACCGGCACGCTCGAGATATCGGCCATCGCGCGCAAGCTGTCCGACCCGACCACCAATATGGAAGTGCTGCGCTTCGGCCTCGTGTTCCTGGTCGCCGGCCTCGCGTTCAAGATCGGCGCTGTGCCGTTCCACATGTGGATTCCCGACGTCTATCACGGCGCGCCGACGCCGATCACGCTGCTGATCGGTTCGGCGCCCAAGCTGGCCGGTTTCGCGATGGCGATCCGCCTGCTGGTCGACGGACTGCCGACGCTGGCCGATGAATGGCAGCAGATGCTGATGCTGCTGGCGGTGCTGTCGATCGCGCTCGGCAACATCGTCGCCATCGCACAGACCAATCTGAAGCGCATGCTGGCCTATTCGACCATTTCGCACATGGGCTTCATGCTGCTCGGTCTGGTCAGCGGCGTCATCGAGCTGCGTGCGTCCGGCGACATCCACCTTTCGTACGCCTTCGGCAGCGCGATGTTCTACACCATCGCCTATGTGCTGATGAGCGCCGCCGCCTTCGGCGTGCTGCTGCTGCTGACCCGTGCCGGGGTCGAAGCCGAGGAACTGGACGACCTGAAGGGGCTGAACAAGCGCAGCCCGTGGTTCGCTGCGGTGATGATGATGGTCATGTTCTCGATGGCCGGCATCCCGTTCTTCATCGGCTTCTTCGCCAAGCTGGCCGTGCTGCAGGCGGTCGTCGCAGCGGGTTATCTGTACGTCGCCGTGTTCGCGGTGATGATGTCGCTGATCGGTGCCTATTTCTACCTGCGCGTCGTCAAGCTGATGTACTTCGATGCGCCGCAGGATGAAGCACCCATCGTGGCATCGACCGAAATGCGCGCGCTGCTGTCGGTCAATGCACTCGCGATCGCACTGATCGGGCTGATGCCGCAGTCCTTGCTGTCGCTGTGTGCGTCGGCCCTGGGGCAGACGCTGAAGTAATGAAGGATCCCCTGATCGAAACCACGGTGGACAGTCGGCAGGTGTACGACGGCGTGCTGCTGAAGGTTTATCAGGATCAGGTGGCGCTGCCGGATGGCACGCATGCGGTGCGCGAATACATCCGCCATCCCGGGGCCGTGGTGATCATCGCGGTGCTGCCGGACGGCGACATGCTGTTCGAACGCCAGTTCCGCTACGGTCCGCGACGCACCTTCATCGAATTTCCCGCCGGCAAGATCGATCCGGGCGAGCCGGCTGAAAAGACGGCCGTGCGCGAACTGCGCGAGGAAACCGGGTACGAAGCCGACGAATGGACGCATCTGGGCACGATGCATCCGTGCATCGGCTACTCGGATGAACGGATAGAAATCTTCCTCGCGCGTGGTCTGCGCCATGTCGGCGCCAATCTCGACGCGGGCGAGTTCCTCGAGGTACTTCCACTGTCTCTCGAAGCCGCGATGTCCGCCGTCTGGCGCGGCGAGCTGACGGATGCCAAGACGCTGTCGGCCCTGATCTGGGCACAGCGGGTGTTCCGGCAGGGGTTCTGAGTTCAGAACCCGTCGGCGGGCGTCGGCACGACGCTGCCGACGGCAAGGCGCACCATCATCGCGTCGGCAATGCGCGATATCGGCTGATCCTGACAGTGCGCCAGAAAGGCGCTTGCCGGACCGAGCCCGGGTATTTCCAGGTCGGGCGACACTTCCAGCAGCGGCAGCAGCACGAAGGCACGCAGATGCGCGCGCGGATGCGGCACGTTCAGCGTGTCGGTGCTGATCTGCCGCTCGTCGTACAGCAGCACGTCCAGATCGAGGGTGCGCGGCGCGTTCAGAAATTCGCGCACGCGACCGTGCGTACGTTCGATGGCGAGCAGCGCATCCAGCAGCGCCTGCGGTTCGAGCGTGGTACGTACGCGCGCAATGGCGTTGATGAAGTCGGGCTGGTTGTCGTAGCCGATCGGCGCCGTGCGGTACAGCGACGAGCGGCGCTCCAGCGTGATGCCGGGCGTGGCGGCGATTTCATCGAAGGCGGCCAGCACCTGCGCTTCCGGATCGGCGAGATTGCTGCCCAGACCGATGTGGGCAATGCTGTCGCGGCTCATGGCGTGTTCTTTTCAGGTTCAACGGATCGGCGGACTTTAGCACCGCTGCCTGCAGCCGCCCGGCGGGTTCTCCCGCGGCGACATCAGGCTGCTCCGGTGCCGGGGCGGTGAAGTCATCGTGCGGATCAGCCTGCGACCGAACAGGCGCACCCTGCCGTGCAGGGTCACACACGCGAGCGCATCAGGCGCGCCTTCTCGCGCTCCCAGTCGCGTTCCTTCTCGGTTTCGCGCTTGTCGAACTGCTTCTTGCCCTTGGCCAGTCCGATTTCCAGCTTGATGCGGCCACGGGTGTAGTGCAGATTGAGCGGCACCAGCGTGTAGCCTGCGCGCTCGACCAGCCCAATCAGCTTGCTGATCTGTTCGGCGTGCAGCAACAGCTTGCGGCTGCGCGTCGCGTCCGGATGGATATGGGTCGAGGCGGACAGCAGCGGCGACACATGCATGCCGATCACGAAAACCTCTTCGCCCTTCAGCACGACATAGGCTTCCTTCAACTGCGTGCGGCCGGCGCGGATGGCCTTGACCTCCCAGCCTTCCAGCACCAGTCCGGCCTCGAAGCGTTCTTCGATGAAGTAGTCGTGAAACGCTTTCTTGTTCTCGGCGATGCTCATGTCGGGTAACCGTTGACCGGGGGAATTGCTGCAGTGGCTTGAGTGAGAGGCTGCGCGAGACGTCGCTGCGCAGCTAGAATTGCGATTTTACCTTCTGAAGACATGGCCGAAGTCCGAAAAACCGTGCTCATCGAGCGCAGCGCGGAACAGATGTTCAGGCTGGTCGACGGCGTCGAGCATTACCCCGAGTTCCTGCCCTGGTGCGGTGGCAGCGAAGTCATCGAACGCACCGACACGCTGACGCGCGCGCGTATCGACATCAACTACCACGGCGTGAAGGCGCATTTCGCGACCGCCAACGCCAAGGTGTTCCCGCACAGCATGACCATACGACTCGTCGAAGGTCCGTTCAAGTCGCTCGACGGCACTTGGGCCTTCACGCAACTTGGAGATGTGGCGTGCAAGATCGAATTCAACCTGCGCTACGAATTTTCCAGCCGGCTGATCGAAAAGGTCGTCGGCCCCGTGTTCAGCCACATTGCGAACACCTTCGTCGAAGCGTTCGTGAAACAGGCAGACCGCATCTACGGCAAGGTGACCTGACGTGAGTGCGAGCATCCAGGTCCAGGTTGTCTATGCCTTGCCTGCGCGGCAGGACATCGTGACCATCGAATTGCCCGAAGGGGCCACCGTGGTGCAGGCGGTCGAAGCCTCCGGACTGATGCAGAAGTATCCGGACATCGATCTGGCGCGCAACAAACTGGGGGTGTTCGCCAAGCTGGTCAAGGCCGATCAGGTGCTGCGCGATCGCGACCGGGTCGAAATATACCGCGCCTTGATCGCTGATCCGAAAGAGGTGCGTCGTCAGCGTGCCGCCGAAGGCAAGGTGCTGAAGAAGGGCGGTGGCGAGCGGGGTGGCGAGGCAGAGCCGGCGGCCTGAGCGCCGCCTTCTGCGCGCGGCATGACCTGTACGGCTACCTGCACCACTCCGACACCGACTGCTGCGCCTCGGTTGTTTCGGCCGCCCGCGTCGCGTCGTCGATGAACTCGCGTTCGCCCTGGGCGTTGTAGCGCACGATCCGCTGACCGGATTGCAGTGCCGCCAGCTTGTTGCGCGCCCGCGTACAGTTGGCGTCGGCCTTTTCCTTCTCCGCCTTGTCCTTGGCTGCCTTGGCTTCTTCGGCGGCTGCCGCTTCACGCCGCTGCTGAAAGCTCTGAAGCTTTTCCTGCAGATTGCTGTTGGAGGTGTCGGCCGCGGGCGGTGCGACCTTCACGTCCTTGCGGATGGCTTTTGCGCCGGGCGGCGGGCTGTCCGAAAACACCGGATTGCCGTTTGCGTCCTTGTACTGATAAACCTGCGCGGTCGCGAGCAGCGGCAGACACGTCAGGGCGATGAACGCCAGTCGAAGATGCACGTCAGAAACTCCTGCCCGAAATGAGTGAAGGTACTGCAGCGATCGCCTCCGCGCCTGCTGCAGCCAGCCGCGTCGAGCGGCGTATAATACGTTTTTGACAGATTGGAAAGTAGTCATGCGTGTTATCCAGAAGGCGCTGACCTTCGATGATGTGCTGCTCGTGCCGGCACATTCGAGTGTTCTGCCACGCGATGTAAGCCTCAGTACCCGTATTTCCCGCAACATCCACGTCAATCTCCCCCTGCTGTCCGCCGCGATGGACACCGTCAGCGAAGCGCGTCTTGCGATCGCGCTGGCACAGGAAGGCGGCCTCGGCATCATTCACAAGAACATGACGGCCAAGATGCAGGCCGCTGAAGTGTCGAAGGTGAAACGGTTCGAAGCCGGCGTGCTGAAGGATCCGATCACCATCTCTCCCGACATGACGGTTCGCGAACTGCTCGGGTTGACACGCAGTCACCGGATTTCCGGTTTTCCGGTGCTCGACGGCCCGCGCGTGGTCGGCATCGTGACCAACCGCGACCTGCGTTTCGAAACCAATCTAGATCAGCCGGTCGCGCGCATCATGACGCCGCGCGAGCGGCTCATCTTCGTGCATGAAGGCGCCTCGCTCGACGAAGCGCGCACCCTGATGCACCGCAACCGCCTCGAACGCGTGCTGGTGCTCGGCGAAAACGACACGCTGCGCGGCCTGATCACGGTCAAGGACATGCTGAAGTCGACCGAACACCCTCTGGCGGCGAAAGACCCGCATGGCCGGTTGCGCGTCGGTGCGGCCATCGGCGTCGGCGAAGGCACCGAAGAACGCGCAGCCGCGCTGGCCGAAGCCGGTGTTGACGTGATTGTCGTCGATACCGCGCATGGTCACTCGCAGGGCGTGCTCGACCGTGTGCGCTGGGTCAAGCGCACCTTTCCGCATCTGGACGTGATCGGCGGCAACATCGCCACGGCCGATGCGGCCCGCGCGCTGGTCGACGCGGGTGCCGACGGCGTCAAGGTCGGCATCGGTCCGGGCTCGATCTGCACCACGCGCATCGTCGCCGGTGTCGGCGTGCCGCAGATCACCGCCATCGACAACGTGGCGACCGCGCTGGCCTCGACCGACGTGCCGATGATCGCCGACGGCGGCATCCGCTACTCCGGCGATATTTCCAAGGCCATCGCAGCCGGCGCCAACGCGGTCATGCTGGGCGGCCTGCTGGCCGGCACCGAAGAGGCACCGGGCGAGATCGAGCTGTTCCAGGGCCGCTCGTACAAGTCCTACCGCGGCATGGGTTCGCTGGGCGCCATGCAGCAGGGTGCGGCCGACCGCTACTTCCAGGATCCTGCGTCCAATGCCGACAAGCTGGTGCCCGAAGGCGTCGAAGGCCGCGTGCCCTACAAGGGCCCGGTGGTCAATGTGATCACCCAGCTGATGGGCGGCCTGCGCGCGTCGATGGGTTATTGCGGCTGCTCCACGGTGGACCAGATGCGCAGCACCGCGCAGTTCGTCGAAATCACGTCGGCCGGCATTCGCGAGTCGCATGTGCACGACGTGCAGATCACCAAGGAAGCGCCGAACTACCACGTTGAATGAGATTCAAGCTGCAAGATGAAAGATGCAAGGCGCGCCTTGCAAGCTGAGTCGTGCCATTTCCCGGCGGGTCGCGTGACCTGCCGTCTTTTCTTCAATCTTGTCACTTGAATCTTGCATCTGGTCTGAAATGCACAACAAGATCCTCATCCTCGATTTCGGCTCCCAGGTCACCCAGCTCATCGCGCGCCGCGTGCGCGAGGCGCATGTCTATTGCGAAATCCACCCGGCCGATGTGAGCGACGACTTCGTGCGCGGCTTCGGCGCGCAGGGCGTCATCCTGTCCGGCAGCCACATGTCGGCCTACGAGGAAGAAACCGACCGTGCGCCGCAGGCGGTGTTCGAGTTGGGCGTGCCCGTACTGGGCATCTGCTACGGCATGCAGACCATGGCGCAGCAGCTGGGCGGCAAGGTTGAAGCCGGCACGGTGCGCGAATTCGGCTACGCCGAAGTGCGCGCGCGCGGCCACACGAAGTTGCTCGACGGCATCGAGGATTTCCGCACCGAGCAGGGCCACGGCATGCTCAAGGTGTGGATGAGCCACGGCGACAAGGTGACCGAGCTGCCGCCCGGCTTCAAGCTGATGGCGTCAACCGACAGCTGCCCGATCGCCGGCATGGCCGACGAGGCGCGCCGCTTCTACGGCGTGCAGTTCCACCCTGAAGTGACGCACACCGCGCGCGGCGCCGACATCCTGCGCAAGTTCGTCATCGGCGTCTGCGGCTGCGCTGCCGACTGGATCATGGGCGACTACATCGAAGAGGCGGTTGCGCGCATCCGTGAACAGGTCGGCGACGAGGAGGTCATCCTCGGCCTGTCCGGCGGCGTCGATTCATCGGTTGCGGCGGCGCTGATCCACCGCGCCATCGGCGACCAGCTGACCTGCGTGTTCGTCGATCACGGCCTGCTGCGCCTGAACGAGGGGCAGATGGTGATGGACATGTTCGTCGGCCGGCTGCACGCGCGGGTGATCCACGTCGATGCGTCCGACCAGTTCCTCGGCCACCTGAAGGGCGTCAGCGATCCGGAAGCCAAGCGCAAGATCATCGGCCGCGAATTCGTCGAGGTGTTCAAGGCCGAGGCGGCGAAGCTGAAGGCGGGTGCCGACGGCCACAAGGGCGCCACCTTCCTCGCCCAGGGCACCATCTACCCGGACGTGATCGAATCCGGCGGCGCCAAGAGCAAGAAGGCGACGGTGATCAAGTCGCACCACAACGTCGGCGGACTGCCGGAAAAGCTCGGCCTCAAGCTGCTCGAGCCGCTGCGCGAACTGTTCAAGGACGAAGTGCGCGAACTGGGCGTGGCCCTCGGTCTGCCACGCGACATGGTGTATCGCCATCCTTTCCCCGGTCCGGGCCTGGGTGTGCGCATCCTCGGCGAAATCCACCGCGAATACGCTGACCTGCTGCGCCGCGCTGACGCCATCTTCATCGAAGAACTGCGAAACACCCTCGACCCGGCCAGCGGCAAGAGCTGGTACGACCTCACCAGCCAGGCCTTTGCGGTGTTCCTGCCGGTGAAGTCGGTCGGCGTCATGGGCGACGGCCGCACCTATGAGTGGGTCGTGGCATTGCGCGCCGTGCAGACGCAGGACTTCATGACCGCCCACTGGGCCGAACTGCCGCACAGCCTGCTCGGCCGCACCAGCAATCGCATCATCAACGAAGTGCGCGGCATCAATCGGGTGGTGTACGACATTTCCGGCAAGCCGCCGGCGACGATTGAGTGGGAGTGACGGGTTTCGTGACGGTAAAAGCTGCGGATCGTTGATGTCCCAAGCGGGGGGACGGCTCTCGATGCGCCGCCAAGCGTGCAGAAGGTGGATAGCCTATGACCTGTCGCTTGGAAGCGGTTCGAGCTGACCATGAGGCCCGATCTTCTCTTGGCGACCGTTCAGTTTCGGACGCGCATGAAACTCCTGGCTATCGGTTTTCTAGTGCCCGCAATTTGCTGGGTGGCGGCCGCACTGGCGAGCGAGGTGGCAAGCAGGAGCCTGCCAACGAAGGCCGTCGATCTACTGGCCGAGGTGGTCAGCCGAACGACCGCTCAACTGTGTCAGCTGCCGGGTCGCCATCGAGAAATGCACCTTCTGATCAGCCTTCCGGCTGCGAACTTGGCGCCTTCTGTTGCTTCTTCTCGTTCAGCCAAGCATATCGATGCGAATCTTCGGCCAGCAGAAAGCGCTTCATGGCCTCTTGGCCACCGGAATCCAGCCTCTGGAAGATGCCTCGCAGCTCCGATTCGACACTGTTTTCAGATGCGCCGAGCTTTCGCGCCTTGTCATACCATTCTTTGCCCCGTTCAAACTCGCGTTGCTCCGTATACACAGCCCCAAGCAAAGTGCATGGGCGGTAGTCCCGAGGCATAAGGGCATGTGCTTCCTCACCCATTTGAATGGCTTCGGGCCGTCGTCCCAGATCGCGCATGACCCCACCGCGAGTGGTGAGCAAGGCGGACTTAAGCTTTGAGTGCGTCAGACGACGGCGTGGCAGGCTGTCGATCAGGTCGAGCGCTACCCCCGATTGATCGCATTTTCTGTAGTGCCCGCTGGCGTTGATGACATCCCACGGATCCTGCGTAGTCCGATATTTATCAGCATGAAACGCTGCTTCCAGACGATGGTAAGCCTCGCGAATTTCCTTCGAAAATTTTTCTCTTGCTGTAGTGCTGAGCCAGGCAACTTCTTCCGCTGCTAGGCGGTTGCCGGCATCAATTTGACGGAGCAAGTCCGTCATCCGTGGCGTCTGCGACTTGGCAGCCGGCGACAATCCGTACTTTGTATACAAGGTTTGCGTCTGCATCATCGCCATGTATGCGGGATCGCTCTCGCGTGCGATGCGGGCGGCCTCGACCGCCTCGGACTCGGCCTCGGCGGTACTCGCTACGACGATGTACGCGTCGAAGTTCAGTTGGCCAAACGCGAGTCGATACAGGTACTTGGGCCCGTTTCGCTCCAGGTCGTTGAGTTCATCTTCGGTCAGCGGACGGCCCCGGTAGAGCGCCTCCAGAATGTCGCACATGGGCGGACAGGCTGCAGCCGGAAAGTGGCCCAGGTGGAAGTAAAGAGCGATGTCGTGGGCGGTCGGCGCGGTGTAATCCGGGCTGACCGAACGAGCCCGATATGCGATGTCCGCCAGTTCGGAATTGCGTTCGCGCTGTGCTTTCCATTCCGCCTGGCAAGCCCTTTGCGCCTTGAGGACAGCTTCGGAGGCCTCCCGCTCGCGCTTGTGGCGTAGCTTGCGCTCAGCCTTCCAATCCATAGCAGGGGCTGCATTCCCCGCCCGGTTCATGTTCTTGCGGGTCCGGTAGTGAGCCTCCAGTGCCTGTTGCTCAGATTCCTTCGCCTGACGCGCTGCCTTCGCTGCCTCGTGTCTCACCAGATAGGTGGCATCAAGTCCCGCGATGTAATCCTCATGGGTAATCGCACCGCAGGCTAGTCGATATAGATCGAGAAGCTCCTGCTGCTGCAGAAAATCCAGCGCATGTCTGGAAACCGGTTCCCCCTGATACATTCGGGCAAGGATGTTGCTCAAGCGCGAACCGGGAATGGTTGCGGCGGAAACATGGCTGACGCAGTAGTGATCTGCAATGAACGAAGTCGACATGCCCATGCCAGCACCAGCTCACGTTGATTTGTAGCGCTCAATCATGACGAAAACAGCGGTGGGTGTCAGAGGCTGCTGCCATAGTCTGCCTGCGCGGCAACCGTTACGAGCGCAGGGGGAATTCTGCATACGCTCAACTGGTAAAGGGACGCGTCAGAGTTTCAGCAGCCGACTCATCACCGCCATCGCCGCTATTTCATGCGTGACTCGATTTCCGCGTTCGTGACTGATGAAGCGTTGGCGCATGCGGCGTGATTCACTCCCTCGGCGCCACAGGCGCATGAGGAAGAGCGCGCAACGCGCGCCAAGGCGTCGCCCAGCGAAGTGCGCCAGTCGCTGGCCGCGGAGACGACGACCACTGACCCTGCGCCATCGGTCCGGAGTTCCATGAGGCATCGCTTTTCAGTGCCGCTGCGGCGTCCGTTCACGTCTGACATCTGCACCTCGGCGCGTGGCACCAGTCAGCCAGGGCGACGCAGCGCGAAGCGCGCGCGACATTCGGTCAGCTTGCGCAAGTCAGTGGCTTGCGGATGGCGGGACTTGAAGAGCGCTTGCATCACGGATCTCCAGCGTTCGACATCCACGTGGAATGTGGGTCGCTGGGCGGTTCTGAAAAAGCATTCTTTCATGAATGAGAACATCGGATAAATCTGAACACAGGATCAAGCTTCGGCCCCAGACTTCAAAATTTGATGGTGGTGGCTGGGAAGTGTTGCAGTGCGCGAGCCCTCTGAGCACGTCACCCTTTGGAGAATCACCCTATGCCCAACGCTCGAACCGCCAATGCCGTCCGTCTGGAATTCGCTCCTGGCTGCCTGGTTCAAACCAATCTGTCGGGTGCGGCCTTCACGGGCGACTGGCTCTGGGTGGCGGGCGACGAAGCCTGTGGCCTGGAACGCTTGCGCAGGCTCGAAACCGTGGGTCGCGAAGTCTTGCGCTTCGGTGAGGTGCGCGATTACCCGCTGTCCGATTTGCTGGACTTGCCTGGCACGGCCGACGAGGAGGCCGACTTAGAAGGGATGGCGGTCGCCGATGTCTACCTGTGGGTGGTCGGTTCGCATGGCTTGAAGCGCAAGAACGCCAAACCCGACCGCGACCACGCCGGCAACGCCAGGCGTTTGACAAAGGTGACCCTGGACGGCAACCGTCGCCTGCTGGCCTGTCTGCACATCGAGCCTGACGCCAAGGGCGAGCCTTGCCTGGTTCGACAGGCTCAGGACGGTCGGCGGGCCTTGCGGCTGAAGGGCGATGCGCAAGCGAATCTGCTCACCTGCGCGCTGGCTGACGACCCGCACTTCGGGCCCTACATGGCGATACCGGGCAAGGACAACGGCTTCGACATCGAAGGTCTGGCGGTGGACGGGCGCCGGCTGCTGCTGGGCCTGCGCGGCCCGGTGCTGCGCGGCTGGTCGGCACTGCTCGAGATCGAGGTCGAGGCGCGCGGGGATCAACTACGCTTGGCACCCCTCGATGACAACGGCACGTTGATCCGCAAGCATTTCCTGCAGCTAGAAGGACTGGGCGTGCGCGACCTGCACTTTTCCGGCGACGACCTTTATATCCTGGCCGGCCCTACGATGGTGCTGAACGGCGAGATCCGCGTCTTCAAGTGGCCCGCAGCGCGCGCGCTGCTGGCGGCCAACCGGGAACCGGTACGCTTCGAGGCGGCGCTGACGGCGTCGGTGTCGTTGCCGCACGGGCACGGCACCAACCGTGCCGAGGCGATCTGCCACCTGCCGCCCGCCTTGGCGGGGCGAAGTCGGAGCTGGCTTGTCCTTTACGACGCGCCCGACGCCCATCGCAGAGACGGCGAGTACACCGTCTTCGGTGACCTGCTGCGCCACGACTGAGATCGTCCGGGTCTGCGTCAGCCACCTGGACGAACTGGGCCGTGTTGCGCGGTACCCTGCGTCCGGATTGCTCTTTGATGTCACTCTCTTCTCTTTTGAAGGTCAACGAAAATGGAAAAACTGCTTTCGGGAGTTGGGTCGCTGCTTTACGGCATGCGATTCACCATGCTGTTCTTTTATGTGGGTCTGGTCTCGATCATTCTCGGCATTCTGGGAAAGTTCCTGCTGGAAACGTACAAGCTGATGAGTACCTTGCTGTTTGACGATCTCGAAAAGATCGACCTGATCATCAAGGTGCTTGAACTGGTCGACATGACGATGGTGGCGCAGCTTGTCTGGGTCGTTGCGCTGGCGGGTGTGTCGCTCTTCGTGACCACCGGACACTTCGACAGGAAGGACATGAAGAAGCCCGACTGGCTGGACCATGTCAATACCTACAACCTCAAGTTGAAGCTCGCATTCGCCATCATCTCCATTTCAGGCGTTCATGCGTTGAAAACTTACCTGAGTGGTGACCTGAGTCTGGAAAACATCCAGGTCGTGACGATGGTGGCTGTCGTTCACTTCACCTTCGTACTCTCTGCAATAGGCATCTCGTTTGCCGAGCGGTTGACGCGGGAAAAGGCCTAAAGCGACTGCTCGAAGTGTCGCGTCTCGAACACCCCGCGGCGATTCGTACCGGAATCGACTTCGCGTCGCCGCTCCAGTGCGTCATCAATGCGGCATCGGGCAGCAGCGACACACAGGCAAAGCGCGAGATGGTCGAGGCCGCGCTGCGGGTTGGTGGACGGCGAGGTGACCTGCTGTTCTGTGCAGCCCCACCGGGCTGACCGGCGTGTCGCACTAGGCTGCGACAAGGGCCGTCGCCACCCGCACGGGTGTGGTCGCCGTCGGCGCGGCCAACTCGTGAAAGGGCGCCGCATGAGCGTCGTGCTGCAAGTCTTCAGACACTGACTTCGGCACCGAACAGCCGCGGGTGGTCAATGCCGATCTAAAACGGACACGCTTTTCACCGGTTTGCCAATTTACAACTGATACACATCCATTGCATTTGCACAGTTGGTGATCGCGCCCCGTAGTGAGGGCCGTAGGTCCGAACGCAGGGGCGCGATCACCGTGCGTCGCCCAGTCCTTTGCCGGGCGTGACAGCGTCCGCACGGTGGTCAGCCCCGTGCAGCGCCAACGCCCCTGAGCGCGCCTGTCCCCGCGACAGCCCGTTCACCGGGTCTGGACGTCGCGGACCTGCCCGAGCTGCTCGCCGTGGCCCGAGCACATGGCTGCAAAGACTTCGTAATTTTCGAACTTGGTGTAATGAAAATTATGCTTTTACCGAACGCCTGAAGCCGTCAGAGTCTTGGCATCTCAACCATGCGGGACCGTCATCGTGAAGTTTCAGTTTCGATCCAACGACCGTGAAGGCCAGCAGTGGCAACAGCGTGTGGCCAACAGGCTGTGCCAGGCGCTGGGGCACGTGTGAAGGTCAAACTGGACGACGTCGACATGCATCAGGCGGCGCCGACAAGCCCGGCTGCGTCGAGGTTCTGGTGCAGCAGGGGAGCGGCCCTGTGGCCATCAGCGCGACCGCTCGAACCTGGCGGGACTCGGTCGAGGCCGTGGCGTCCCGGCTGCGGCAAAAGGTCGTGCTTCAAACGCACCGCGCAACGGTCATGGAGCCGCAGACGATGGCCGGGGCGCTGGTCGCCGGCGTCCGCCCGCTGCTGCTGCACGAACAGAGGGCCCGCGCGACGGTCTTTCGGATCCGCGCAAGGCGGGAGACAGTACCCCTTCCTTCAGCAACACTTTTGAGCAACCCGTTCACATCAAAGCCAATCATCATGCGCAGCTACCCCCACAACAGCCCTGAAGCCGCAGCGCGTATCGTCGCGATGGTGCTCATCGCCGACGGTCAAGTGTGCATGTCCGAGTTCGATATCCTGAAGAAGTTGGGTGCCGAGCGCGAACTTGGCTTGGTACCGCAGCTTCTGCCCCACCTCGTCTACACGCTGCGTGAAGAACTTATGCTGGGCGGCTACGCGACGGGATCGCTGCTGGACAACGTCGACGACAGCACTTTGGCATCGTTGATGGCCGAGGTCTCCGACCCGGTGCTGCGCAGGACGGTGCTGCGCCTGTCGCTGGCTGCTGCAAGGGCAGACGGCCACCTCGCCGACGGCGAAGCCAGGGTTGTCGAGGCGGCCCGTCACCATTGGCAGCTGTTCGACGGTGAGGAGCCCGTTGTTGCACCTCGCGCACGCCGGCAGGCGACGCGACCGGAGCCTCCCGGACGCTTCGGGTGCGCGCTTCACACACCACCTTGATCGATGACAGCAACCGTTACGGGGCCTGCGCGTTGCTGCGCGCTGGCTTTCCTCAGCCCCCGTCAGCACGCCGCGGGCACCGCCGCCGTTCTTGTTTGATGAGCACGGCCCAGCCCCAGCACACAAAGGCGTAGGCTCACAGCCCCGGCACGGCGCCGGCGATGGGAAAACCCACCAGCAGGGCTGGACCCCAGGACGTCACCTGCCTCCAAAAGGCAGCGGGCCATGGCCGGCGAAGGCGTCGTCGTAACCTTTTGCTGCACGGCATAGGCGCCCACGTGGGCGGACAGGCCCCAGATCGGCGCCATGGTGAAGGGGGGTTGGTCAGCCCGGTGGCAGAGCGGCTGCCACCACATTGGCCCGCAGCGCCACAGTCGCCAGGATGATGGCTGGTATTTGCTGTGGCAGCGGAAACACGCCGATGCCGACGCCCAACGCTACGCCCCGAGGCCACACTACGCCGGTGCAGCACCCACATGCAGGGGTTTTCACGCAGGTAGTGGCCGCGCGAGACGAAGATTCGCGTTTGTTCCATCGTCTGTGCGGTGGGCAACCAGCGACGAAGCCGTTCCGCGCGACGATGGACAGCATACGAAAGATCTTGCGGGTCACTGGATGATTTGCAAGGTCTGTTCAAGCGAAAAGCCAGCCCGGCAGTCGCTCACTCCCCCATGACAGTCCCAAAAGTATGGCGCCCAGGGTGACGCATAGCGCCAGTCCCGCCATAGCCAGCCCCAGCACAACTGCCACACCATCGCGAAACACCAGCCCCAGCCCGATGAGCATCAGCGCAAGCGCAGGGAGCACGTTGCCGAAGGGGATTGGCAGCACGACGATGAGAGCCATCAGCCCAATGGCGGCGGCGGTCGATGACCGTCTTTCCACCGATGCAAGATGGCTCAGCCGGGCCTTTGCGAAGCGTCCGGCCACGCTGTAGGCAGATGCAAGCATCCCCAGCACCCGCTGCGCCCAGTGGCGTGAGAGCTCAAGTTCGGCCACCCGCTGAGGGAGGCATGAAGACGACTGACCCTGCCACATCGCGGTCGCCAGCGCGACCATCCCGAGGCCGAGCACCGTGCCGACGCCCGGCACGGGCAGCAGACACGGCACCGCCATCAGCAGCAGCCAGGTGCCGTGTGCGGCAGGCCCGTGGGCTTGCGCCAGGGTTTGCATCGACACCCTGTCGGCAGGAAGGGTCGCGGCTGTTTCGCGCAATCGTTGCACGATAGATTCCGTCATGATGCCTCCACGTCAGCACGGCGCCAGCGCGTCTTCCACGGCGGCACCACCGCACGAATGGCTTCGGCGAAAAGGCCGAAGCACTCCGTCAGCGTCGGGTTGCGCGCGCACCGGGTCGCGCAGACGCCGCGTCGCGATTGATGCCCCTCCAAAACGTCGACCTGCAGGGCACGGCGGGGACCGAGCAGATTGTCCTGAGCGCTCATCGACTCACTCACGGCGCACTGGACGCCGCCGGACGGCGGATCATCACCACTACCAGCGTCACCACCGTCAGAGGAATGAAGAAGCCGAGCATGACGCCCGAGAATGCCTGCAGCGCGGCATGCTGCTGCGCGGCGAGGACCAGGTAGGCCGCGTAGGCGACGTAATAGCCGAGGAAGACGCCGCCTTCCCAGCGTGCGATCTCGCGGCCAGTGATGAAGACCGGCAGGCAAGCGAGCGCGACGGTCAGCATGACCCAGATGTCGAAAGCCAGCAGCGATGAAGCCATGGCGAGGCCAAGGTCACCCGACACCAGGCCCGACAGGCCCAGGCAGCCAAGGATATTGAAGGTGTTGCTGCCGACCACGTTGCCCACCGCAATGTCGCGCTCGCCCTTGACGGCCGCAGTGATGCTGGTGGCCACCTCGGGCATGCTGGTTCCGGCGGCGACGATGGTCAGGCCAATGACCAAGTCGCTTACCCCCATCGCCTTGGCGAAGTTCACCGAGGCCTGCACGAGGTACTCGGATCCGAACACCAGCGCCGCGAGGCCGGCACCGATCAGCAGCAACTGTGCGGGCAGCCGGTCGTCCCATGCACCGGCCTCAGCCGGTTTGATTTCATGGGCGTATTCATCCTGGGCGGCCTGCGTTTCACGCCGCGACTGCACAACGAGGAAGACCGTGTAAGACACGAGCAGCACGAAGAGGATGCCACCATCGAAGAATGACAGGCGGCCGTCCAACCCCAGCGCCAGCAGCAGCAGGCTCGCGCCAATCATGATCGGCACTTCCTGACGGATCAGCTGGATGTTGACCACCAGCGGCGCAATCAGCGCGCTGATGCCCAGAATGAACAGTACATTGAAGATATTGCTGCCCACCACGTTGCCGATGGCAATGTCGGTCTTGCCGTCGAGCACGGCACCGACACTCACCGCAACCTCGGGCGCGCTGGTGCCGAAGGCCACGATGGTGAGTCCGACGACGAGCGGACTGATGCCGAACGACAGGGCCAGCTTGGACGCGCCGCGCACGAGCACGTTGGCGCCGATGACCAGCAGCATCAGGCCGCCGAGAAAAACGAGCATGTTCATGATTGAGCACCGTAGCCAAAACAAAATTCGCCCACCTCGGGCTGTAACGTCACATGGCCCGCACAGCGAAAGGCCTGCGCTTCAGTTCCCCGTACAGACCCCGGAGACGTTGCACTCGGCGCAGTCGCACCGCCCGGCGCTGCCCTGACCCGAGCCGTCAGACGCTCCGATCTGCATGGACGCGTGGCGTCGCGCCTGTCGAAGAAAGCCAAACCCATCAAGCAGTCACGGGCGGGCGTGGCTGGGGACCGGAGCCGCCACTCCGTCGGCGCCACATCGCAACGAGCAGGTGAAGGCCCACGCCCAGCAGGACAAGCAGTGCGCTGCCGAGGCTCCAGATCACCCAGGCAGCTACGCTCAGACCATCAGCCAGCGATGGCGTCGCCTGCAACACACCGTGCACGGCTGACGCCACCCCAGAAAGCAGCGACGTCATCGCCTGCACGATGTCCGGCGGCACCCAGGGCGCCAACCAATCCGGCAGATGAAGGCCCTCGACTCCCGATCCAGCGCCCGTCAGCGCGCCGGCACTGGAAACCGCCCATACGGTGGCGGCGTGAAGCGCCCAGACGCCCAGCGACCAAAATGCCAACAGGCAGAACATGACAAACCAGCTGATTGCGTAGAACATAATCAAATTACCCCTATGACTGATCAGGTAGCAGTCTCACGAGAAGCGTAGTTCGAACAAATCAACTTCAGGCGGATATAAACTTCGTTTTTTTCGATGTAAGGCAATCATGCTCAACGGCCGACATCCGCGCGATTTCTGGGTCGTCGCCAAGGAAGGGGCTTCGCAGGTGCAGCCGATCGGCTAGGCGGGACGGTACAGACCATCGGCGGTGATGCTCCGGGGCGTGCAGGAAAATCCGGAAAAGTAGTAAGACGATTCAGGGAGGAGTCCGCCTCAATGCCGACGGCCGGAAACAAGGGCCCGGTTTCCCATCATCCTGCCGAGCAGATCGTGGCTGAGCTCGGGCTGAATGGAATCGGCACTGATGGGGCGTCGGCATGGCTGCCTTCCGATCAAGAAGGGAAGCGTGGGTAACGATGACTGCTTGCCTGGCGCCTTAACGTGTGCCGGATCGCCCGGAGATGCTGCGCCGCCGTCGGCGAACCCATCGCACGCAAGGAAAGGTTAAGCGCACACCAAAATGACGGCACGGGCATACCGTCAGGATGCTTCGAAAGCGCGCGCGAGCGTAGCTTCAAGTGCCGCCTGACCGGCGCACGTTTCTACGTTCATTTCACCTCACAGGAACCCCCATGCCATGTTGAAGGACAAGACCGCCCTCGTCACCGGCTCCACCTCGGGCATCGGCCTGGGCATCGCTCACGGCCTGGCTGCTCAGGGCGCCAACGTGATTCTCCATGGCTTCGGCGATCCGGCCGCGATGGCCCGTCTGAAGGACGAGTTCGCCGAGCGTTATGGCGTCCGGGTCCGCTACGACGGTACGGACATGCGCCGGCCCGAAGCGATCGAGGCCATGATGGCCGGCGCGCTGGCCGAGTTCGGCTGCATCGACCTGCTGATCAACAATGCGGGTGTCCAGCATGTGGCGCCGGTGGACGAGTTTCCGGTCGAACAGTGGGATGCCATTCTCGCGATCAACCTGACGGCCGTCTTCCACACCACGCGGCTTGCGTTGCCCGCCATGAAGCGCCGGGGCTTCGGCCGCATCGTCAACATCGCGTCCGCGCATGCGCTGGTGGCCAGTCCTTACAAGTCGGCCTACGTCGCAGCCAAGCACGGCGTTGCCGGGCTCACCAAGTCGGTGGCGCTCGAAGTGGCCGAGGCGGGCATCACCGTCAATGCGGTCGCCCCGGGCTACGTGCGGACCCCGCTGATCGACGCGCAGATCCCGGACACCGCCAAGGCTCGCGGCATCAGCGTCGAGGCGGTCGTCCGCGACGTGCTGCTGGCGGTACAGCCGACCAAGAAGTTCGTGACGGTCGAGCAGGTCGCTGCGCTGACGTGCTTCCTGTGCAGCGACGATGCCGCCTCGATCACCGGCGCGGTCCTGCCGGTGGATGGCGGCTGGACGGCGCACTGAGCGCCCGGTGCAGGCGCTGAGCCGGTGACGCCGCCGTGCAAAAGCGTCCGCTGTCGATCGACGCGAAATGCAAACCCGGCCGGTGTGCGGCGTCCCGGTTTGGCGCTAACTTATGCGTGAGGCGCGCCGTGACCGTGTGCGCCACGCACCCGCACCCCACAGCGTCATCAGTCCCGCCAGCAGCATCGCCCAGGTGCCCGGCTCCGGGATCGGCGCCGTGACGGCCGGGTTGGTCAGCAGGCCGGCGTCGCCCGACAGCGCATACCCCTGCGGCAGCAGGATGCTCAGCGTGCCGGTATTGAAGCCGTCAACCGCGCCCCACGACTGGCTGTAATCGAGCGGTCCGCTGACCGGAATCAGCGGCTCGGGCGACACCTGGGTGAACAGGTTGGCGATCAGCTGGAAGTTCTGGCCCGGAAGGAGGCTCATCGTCAGTCGCAGTTCGCCTGCCACGTTGTCCATGGCCTGGCTGCCGACCGTATAGCTCGCGCCGTCGAAATCCTCGACCACCTGCACGAAGCCCGGCTCGAAGTAGCGTTTGACCGTGCTGCCGGAGACGTTGACCGCTGTGGCATCGAGCAGATCGGTGCGAAAATCCATCGCCGCGGCGTATTCGACATTGGTGAATGCCACCGTCGAAGAAGGCAGGGCGACGGTCAACGTCGCCCCCAGAAGGTGGAACACATTGCCGCTGTAGGTGTGAAAGGCGCCGTCGAAGTTGAACACGAAGGTCACATCGACCGCTCCGCTGCCCACCTCGCCGACCACCGCCGCGGTGGCCTGCACCTGGCCGAGGGCATTGCCGATCAGGGCGTCCGGTATGCCCGCCACGCCGCGCGAATCGACTTCGCTGAATACGCGGATGACACCGTCGTCGTCGTTGGCCTGGGACTTCGACACGATGGTGACGCCGCCCGCAGACACGAAGGGCGTGCCGTCGAGATTGAGCGACTGCAGTCCGCTTCCGAGCACCGTCTGTACCGTGCCGGGCGCCGTGTCGGGGCCGCGCTGCACCAGCGTTGCGGCAGTGGCGGACAACGGGAGTACGGCCAGCGCGATCAACAGGCCGGTCAGCTGCAGCGATGGACGTCGGGATGCCATTGGACAGCTCCTTTGTTAGAGCGATGCGGGAGGCGAAGCCGGGCTTGGGCACGCCGGCCGGTGTCTGCGTGTGAGGTTGCCCTGCAGCAAAATGTGCGCCAGGTGCGATAGACAACCTTGGTTTTCAATGCTTTGCGTGCGAGGGAATTTGTAATGCCCTCAAGCGGGCGGTCCGCTCTAAAACGTCCCGACACGCTTGCATGCGTCGGCCTCGACCGGCCCGCGGAGGGCTCTGCCATCTGAGGCCTGTCGGGTAACCGTTTCCTGCAAAAATCGAAAACTGACGGCATCCCGGCCGATTTCGGGTTGCGTACCGGCGGCGTCGCGGTGCAAGCTAGGTGACCTGTCAATTCATTACGTGTCACATGAGCGAAACAGGTGCGCCGGACGCGACGAGCATACTGATCGTCGACGACATGCCGGAAAACCTAGACGTGCTGGATGGCCTTCTGCGTGCAGCGGGGTATCGCGTGAAGGCGGCGAACAACGGTCGGTCAGCGCTGCGCCTTGCGCAGGACGCGGATGCGCCGTCATTGATCCTGCTCGACGTCATGATGCCCGGCATGGATGGCTACGCCGTACTCGATGCGCTGCGTGCCGATCCTGCCACGAGCGGCATCCCGGTCATTTTCGTCACGGCGCTTGCAGGCGCTGGCGATGAAGAGGCCGGGCTGGCGCGCGGGGCAGTTGATTACATTACCAAACCGCTGAAGCCGCTGGTCGTGCTGGCGCGTGTGCGCACCCAGCTTCAGGCCAAGATGGCGCGCGACGTGCTGCGTGACCAGAACACCTGGCTGGAGCAGGAGGTCGCGCGGCGGATGGCGGAGAACGACCGCAATCAGGCGGTCAGCATTCGCGCCCTGGCCGAACTGGCTGAAACGCGCGACCAGGAGACCGGCGCGCACATCCTGCGCACGCAGATCTACGTGCGCGTGCTGGCCGAACATCTGGCTGCGCACCCGCGCTTTGCATCCACGCTGACGCCGGCCTACATCGATCTGCTGGCGCGTTCGGCACCGCTGCACGACATCGGCAAGGTGGGTATCCCGGATCACATCCTGCACAAGCGCGGCAAGCTGGATCCGGCCGAATGGACCACGATGAAAACCCACGCCTTTCTTGGCGCTCAGGCGATCGAGCGGGCCGAGCGGGATCGCAGCGGGCCGGGGGATGGCGAGCCGGTCGGTTTCCTTTCGCTGGCCAAGGAGATCGCGCACTGGCATCACGAGCACTGGGACGGAAGCGGCTACCCGGACGCGCTGGCCGGCGACGCGATCCCGGTGTCGGCCCGGCTGATGGCGCTGGCCGACGTGTTCGACGCCCTGAGCACCTGTCGGGTCTACAAGGCGTCCTTCCCGGCCGACCGGGTGAAGCGCGAAATCCTCGCCGGACGCGGCACCCACTTCGATCCGGACGTGGTGGACGCCTTCGTCGCGTGCTACGACCACTTCATCGACATCGCTCAGCGTCATGCCGACGCCCATTGACCACGAGGTGGGGCAGGATCTGGCTGTGGCGCGCCAGCGCGCCAGCCGCGGCGTGCTCAACGTCGTGCTCGGCTATCTGATCATTTCGGGGCTGTGGATACTGCTGTCGGACCAGGCGCTCGAGATGGTCACGCCCGAGGGTCCTGCCCGCACCCGCTTAAGCATCTTCAAGGGATGGTTCTTCGTCACCATCACTGCGGTGGCGCTGTATCTGCTGATGCGGCGCCTGGTCAGCGGAACGATGGATGTACTTGATCGAGAAATGCGTCTGCAGGCCGAGCGCAGGCAGGCCACTTCATTGCTGGATTCCTTCGTCAACAGCTCGTCCGACCCGATGTTCGCCAAGGACACCGACGGGCGCTATCTGCTGTTCAATCCCGAATCCTGCCGTCTGCTGAACACCACCGAAGAGGCCGTGCTCGGCCGCGATGACCGCTCGGTGCATCCGCCGGCCGAAGCGCAGCAGGTGATGGAAAACGACCGCCGGGTGATGCAGCAGAACCAGGTCATCCGCTTCGAGGAAAGGCTGGTCACCGCCGATGGCGAACGTGTCTTCCTCAGCACCAAAGGCCCGATGCACGATCCATCGGGCCGTGTGATCGGGCTGTATGGCGTGGCGCGCGACATCACCGATCGCTTCCGCGCCGAAGCCGCATTGCGCGAGAGCGAGGCGCGCTTCCGCTCGCTGTTCGAACAGTCTCCGGTCGCCTATCAGTCGCTCGACGAGCAGGGCCGTTTTCTGAGCGTCAACCCCGTGCTGTGCGAACTGATCGGCTATGCGCCGGAACAACTGATCGGCCGCCTGTTCGGCGATGTATGGATGCCTGGTGTGCGCGATGACTTCCTGTCGTGCTTCGCCAGCTTCCTGCAGAAAGGGCAGGCGCAACGCGAGATCCGGCTGCAGCACTGCGATGGTCATGAAGTCGTCGTCTGGCTGGTCGGTCGCATCCAGCGGGACCTTGACGGAAAGTTCGTCTGCACGCACTGCATCCTGGCCGACATCACCGAGCGCACGGCGGTGGCCAGTGCCCTGAAGGAGCGGGAAGAACTGCTGCGCGAAATGGGCGAAATGGCGCATATCGGCGCCTGGTCGCTGGACGTGGCAAGTGGTCGCGTCAGTTCGACTGACGAGGTCATGCGCATCCACGACATCGCTCCGGGCGACGAGGCAACGCTGGCGAGCGGGCTGGAACGTTTCGACGGCGAACATCGCCGCCGCCTCGAAGCGGCCATCCGGTCGGCCATCGACGCGGCGCAGCCCTACGATCTGGAACTGGAAATGACCAGCGCGACCGGCCGTCGAAAGTGGGTACGGGCGGTCGGTTCCCCGGTCAGCGACGGCAGCCGGATGGTGCGCCTGCGCGGCACGCTGCAGGACGTGACCGACCGCAAGCGGGCCGAGCAGTCGATCCACATGCTGTCGCAGGCGGTCGAGCAGAATCCTGCCGGCATCGTCATCACCGATGCGTCCGGGCGTGTCACCTATGTGAATGACGCCTACCTGAAACTGTCCGGGCTGGGGCGCAGCACGTTGATCGGATGTGACTTGCGTTCGCTGTACATGCCGTCCGAACAGGATGACGCGCATCCGACCCGCGCCATGCGGCTGGCGCTCGACGAGGGGCGCGCCTGGAAAGGGGAATTCACGGTGCGTCGCACCGATGGACGGGAAGCGCTGGAATACCTGGGCATGACGCCGATCCGTCAGCCGGACGGCCAGATCAGTCACTACGTGACGGTCACCCAGGACATTTCCGAACGCAAGCGCATGGAGGAAGAGCTGCAGCGCCACCGCAACCGGCTCGAAGAACTGGTGCTCAGCCGCACGTCGGAACTGGCGCTCGCAAAGGAGGCCGCCGAGGCGGCCAACCGCTCGAAGAGCCTGTTCTTCGCGAACATGAGCCATGAAATCCGCACGCCGATGAACGCCATCGTCGGGCTGGCCCATCTGCTGTCGCGTTCCGGGCTCGATGCAGTACAGCGCGAGCGGCTGACCAAGATCGAGGATGCGGCCGGCCACCTGCGCCACATCATCGACGACGTACTCGACCTGTCGAAGATCGACGCCGACAAGCTCAAACTCGAAGCGGTGGAATTCCGCATCGATTCGCTGCTCGACCAGATGCGGTCCATGCTGCTCGAACGCGCGCTCGAGCGGGGTCTTTATCTGCACGTCAGCAGTGAAGACGTTCCGTCGCTGCTGGTCGGCGATGTGATCCGCCTGCGTCAGGCCTTGCTCAACTACCTCAGCAATGCCGTGAAGTTCACCGAGCGCGGCGGCATCACCTTGACGGCGCGCCGGGTGGACGAGGGCGCCGAACAGGTCGGCGGCAAGGTGATGATCCGGTTCGAGGTCAGCGATACCGGAGTCGGTGTTGCGCCGGCCGAGCTCGGCCGGCTGTTCAGCACCTTCGAGCAGGCCGACCCTTCGACCACCCGCCGCTACGGCGGTACCGGCCTCGGGCTTGCGATCACGCGCCAGCTGGCCCGACTGATGGGCGGCGACGCCGGTGCGACGAGCGAACCGGGCAAGGGCAGCACCTTCTGGTTCACGGCCCGGCTGGCGCTGCATGATGGCCAGACCACCGCGCGCGCCGCCAGCGAGCGCCCGGACGACGCGGCGGGACGTCTGCGCACCCGGTACGCCGACGCACGCATCCTGCTGGTCGAAGACAACCCCATCAATCGCGAGGTGGCACTCGCCCTTCTGGAAGAGGCGGGCCTCGTTGCCGATATCGCCGAGGATGGCGTCCAGGCTTTGGAGCGCGTTCGCGATACGCGCTACGACCTGGTGCTGATGGACATGCAGATGCCGCGCATGGACGGCGTCGAGGCGACGCGTCGCCTGCGCCGGTTGCCTGGCTGGAGCTCGGTACCCATCCTCGCCATGACCGCCAATGCCTTTGACGAGGACCGGCGCACCTGTGCGGATGCCGGCATGGACGATTTCATTTCCAAGCCGGTCGAACCGGTCGATTTCTACGGCATGTTGCTGCGCTGGCTCGATGCGCGCAGGCCGCGCCTGGCGCCTGCCCCACCCGTCGAATCGGCGGGCGATCCCGATCCGGAGGCGCTGCACGGCCTGCTCGAAAGTCTGCTGCCCCTGCTTGAAGCGGGTGACACGCGCGCCCGCGTGCTGGTGCGGGAGTCGTCGTCGGTGATCGATGCACTGGGCGAGCCCGGAAGGCGCCTGCAGCGCGAGCTGTCCGCGTTCGACTACGACGCCGCGTTGCTGACCGCGAAGAATTTGAGCCAGCGCAATTGGAACTGAGTGGCAAGTTCGGGGAAACGCGGCACACTGTGACCTGTCCAACGTAAAATTTTGTAAGCCATCTTTCTTCACATCGCCAGCGAACTGCCCGATCCGAAATGCGCCTTCGCGTAGTGTCTCGATCCTTCATGCTGCTGGCTGTCTGCCTGGCGCTCACCGCGTGCAGTGATCCCCCGCTGTTGCCGTTGCGGGTCGGCCTCAACCCCTGGCTGGGTTACGACCCGCTCGTTCTGGCGCGCGAGCGCGGTCTGACCGATCCGGCCGCCTTGCGCATCGTCGAACTCGAATCGAGCAGCGAAAGTGCGCGGCAGCTGCGGAACGGGCTGCTCGAAGCGGCCGGCCTGACCTTGGCCGAAGCGATCGAACTGGCGAGTTCGGGCGTTGACATCAAGGTGGTGGCCATCCTCAGCCTGTCGAAAGGCGCCGACGCCGTCGTTGCGCAGCCCGGTTTTGCGACGGCTGCGTCACTGAAAGGCGCACGGATCGGCATGGAGAACAGCGCGTTGGCCGATGTCATGCTGCAGCGCCTGCTCGAAGCAGGTGCGTTGCAGCGTGATGCGCTGGCACTTTCGCGGCTGCCGGTGGTTGAGCACGAGGCCGCGCTGACGCGGGGACGCGTCGATGCGGTCATCACCTTCGAACCGGTCCTGTCCACCCTGGTGGCGGGCGGTTACCGCGTGCTGCTCGACAGTGCCAGCATGCAGGGTGAGGTGGTCGACGTGCTGGTGGTCCGCAGCGAAGCGCTGAGCGCCCGGCCGGCTCAGGTACGTGCCCTGGTGCGTGCCTTCGAGGATGGCCGGCTGGCGCTGCTGGCGCAGCCGGAGGCGGCGGCACGCACGCTGGCCGCCGGCACTGATCTGGACACCGCGTCCTACCTTCATGCACTCGAAAATGTGCGCCTGCTGACGCTGGAAGACAGCACGGTGCTGTTCGATGCGGTGCCCGACGCCCGCGCGCTGGCGCTCGGACAACTGGTGAGCGACCTGAAGGCCAGTCAGCGCATCATGACCGAACCTGACTGGACCAAGCTGTTCGACGGCCGCATTGCGGCGGATGTACTGGCCGCGGAGAAGCGACCATGACCCTGCGTCGGGTGATGCGCCTGCCTGCCCGCACTTTGGTGCCGGCGCTGATCACCGTGGTGGCGCTGATGATGGTCGGCTTCGACCACATGCTGCAGCGGTCCGACTACCGCCAGCGCGTGGAACAGGAACAGAAGCAGTTGCTGGTCGAGCGGCTGGGTATAGAACAGTCGGCGCTCGATGAGCTCATCCTGCATAACAGGCCATTGCAGCTGCGGCGTGCGGTGGCGGAGCTGGCATTGCGCCCGCATCTGACGCACGCCTACCTGACAGCTCCCGGCGGCCGCGTTGTCGCTTCCCTTGCACGTGTCGATATGGGCCTGTCGCTGTCCGATATCCTCGCGGCCGACACCCGTGGTGGTGCGGTGCTGCTTGATGCGCCGCGCGCGCTCGACAACTCGCTGCGTGTCGAGGTGGATGCGTCGCGTGCGGCGCTGATCGGCCTGTTGTCCCTCGAGGCTGGCCACCAGCTGTTGGTGCGTTCGGACCTGACGCAGCCATTCAGCCAGCGACTGCACGCGAGCCGGCTTGAACTGTGGCGGCATGCGGTGCTGATCCTCTGTTGGTCCTTGCTGCTGTCGCTGTTCCTGCACCTGATCTGGTTCCGCCGTGCGGAGCAACTGACCAATGCTGCGCGGGCGCTTGGACAGGGCCGGCTCGACACGCGCGTTGATCTCGGCGGGCGCGATGAACTCGCTGAAATCGGTTCGGCATTCAACGACATGGCGGTGCGCTTGCAGGCGCAGCATGCAGCGTTGCTGGACAGCGAGCGGCAGTTCCGCGCCATGTTCGAGCAGGCGGGCGTGGGGGTGGCACGCATCGACAGCCGCCGCGGCCACTTCATGTCGGTCAACAAGAAATACAGCGAAATCATGGGCTACGACGAAGCGGAGATGCGCGGTCTGGATTTCATGCGCCTCACGCATCCGGAGGATCTGCCTGGCAACCTTGCGCTGCTCGAATCGCTCAAGCGCAGCGATATCCGCGAGTTCTCGCTCGAAAAGCGGGTGTTCCACAAGGACGGCCGCGTCATCTGGGTCGCGCTGAGCGTGTCGCCGCTGTGGG
Organism: Methyloversatilis sp.; assembly: GCF_051861465.1. GTDB lineage: Bacteria > Pseudomonadota > Gammaproteobacteria > Burkholderiales > Rhodocyclaceae > Methyloversatilis. Next base: position 210,590 of record NZ_JBHYCQ010000005.1, read on the forward strand.
CGCCCGGTACCGAGCCTGACTATCACCTGGCAGTCATCCAGGACATCACGGCGCGGCACGAGGCGGAACAGGCGCTCAAGCTTGAGCGGAACCGCCTGAGCGCCGCGGAGCGCATCGCCGGCCTGGGCAGCTGGGAGTTTCACAGAGCCACCGGCGGAGGCTGGTGGTCGGAACAGATGTACGCGTTCTTCGGTCTCGATCCGGCCGATGGGCTGCCCGAGCCCGAGCGATATTTGAGTCTGCTGCACCCGGACGACCGTGATCTCGTGGGGCGCGTGATGGGTCTGCTCGCAGAGGGCGCGACCGAGGTGCCCGTGTATGTCCATCGCACCTCGCCGGAGATCGGGCCTGTGCGACACCTTCGACCCAGCGTGCAAATGGTGACCGACGATGCGGGCGGTGTGGTCAAGTACGTCGGCACGCTGCTCGACGTCACGTATCAGTTCGAAGCCGAGCACGCCTTGCGCGCGTCAGAGGAGCGGCTGCGCGCCACGCTCGAGCAGGCGCCGAACGTGGCGGTGCAATGGTTCGACGCGCAAGGCCTTGTGCTGTACTGGAACGGCGGGTCCACACGGCTGTATGGCTGGCACCCGGATGAGGCGATCGGGCGCAGCATCGACACCCTGATGCACACGCGGGAAGAGGCCGACGCGTTCCGTGAATCGTTTGCGCAGATCGTGCGCAGCGGACAGTCCATCGGACCGTCCGAGTATCTGGTCAGGCACCGCGACGGTTCACCACGCTGGATCGAAGCGACGCTGTTCAGCATCCCCGGGCTGGACAAGGATCCGATCATGGTCTGCATGGATGTCGACATCACTGCTCGCAGGAACGCCGAGCGTGCGGTCGAGCAGGAGCGCACCCACCTGCGGACCCTGTTTGCCACGCTGCCCGATCTGGTGTGGCTCAAGTCTCCGGAAGGCGTCTACCTGTCGTGCAACCGGCAGTTCGAACGTCTGTGCGGCAGGATGGAAGCCGAACTGCTCGGCCGGACCGATTACGAACTGTTCAGCAAGGAAGAAGCCGACCTCTTCCGCAGTCATGACGAACGCGCGATGCGCACCGGTCACAACAGCGTCAACGAAGAGTGGGTGAACATGCGGGACACCGGTGAGCGGATGCTGCTGCAGACCATCAAGACGCCGATGCGGGACGCGGGTGGCACACTGGTCGGTGTGCTTGGCATCGCACGCGACATCACCGAGTTTCGCGAAACGCAGGACAGCCTGCGCGAGCTCAACCGTGACCTCGAACAGCGCGTCGCCGACCGCACGCAGGCGCTGTCGGATGCGATGAAGGAGCTGGAGTCCTTCTCGTACGCCGTGTCGCATGACCTGAAGGCGCCCTTGCGCGGTATCGACGGCTACAGCAAGATTCTGCTCGAGGACTACGGCGACCGCCTCGACGAACAGGGGCAGCGCTTCCTCGCCAACATCCGGAACGGCACACGCCAGATGCACGCCCTGATCGAGGATCTGCTGGCTTACTCGCGCATGGAGCGGCGTTCGCTTGAAGCGAGCCGGGTCGACCTGAGCGAGGTCATGCGCAATGTGCTGCACCGTCGCTGCGATGAAATCGCGGCGGCGTCGGTACAGATCGTGGGCGAGGTGCCGTCCATCACCGTACGTGCCGATCATCAGGGAGTCGAAATGGTGCTTCGCAACCTGCTGGACAATGCGTTGAAGTTCAGTCGCGATGCCCGTCCCGCCATCGTCACGCTGCAGGCGGCGGTGCGTGACGGGCGCGCCCATCTGAGCATTCGCGACAACGGCATCGGTTTCGACATGAAGTACCACGAGCGGATATTCGAAATCTTTCAGCGGCTGCACCGCAACGAAGACTTCTCGGGCACCGGCGTGGGGCTTGCGCTCGTGCGAAAGGCCATGCAGCGCATGGACGGCCGCGTCTGGGCAGAGAGCGCGCCGGGCGAGGGCGCCACCTTCCATCTGGAGTTTCCGGCATGAATCCCGCCACCCGCCAGCCGTCAGCGGCCCCGCCCATCCTGCTGGTCGAGGACAACCCGGTCGACATCGATCTGACCTGTCGCGCCTTCGCCCGCGACCCGCTGGCCGGACCGGTGCATGTGGCGCGCGACGGCGAAACGGCGCTCGATTTCATGCAGCGCTGGGACAAGGGCGAGCCGCCGCCCGGGCTCATCCTGCTCGACATCAACCTGCCGGGCGTCAACGGCCTCGAGGTACTGCGCCAGTTGAAGCGCCATCCGGTGCATCGCAGCATTCCGGTGGTCATGCTGAGTTCGTCCGCGGAACAGCGTGACCTGCTGGACGCCTATTCGCTGGGCGTCAATTCCTACATCGTCAAGCCGGTGGATTTCGATCGTTTCGTCGAAGCGACGGGCCAGATCGGACGTTACTGGTTCGAACTCAACCAGCCGCCGATCTGATGCGCATTCTTTACGCTGAAGATTCGGAGTTTGACGCGGATCTGACGCAGCGGGCGCTGCGCCGCGGCGGGCTGGACATCGAAATCGTGCCCACGCTGAAGGACGCACGCCAGCGTCTCGCCGACGCTGGGATCGATCTGCTGTTGACCGACCTCAAGCTGCCCGATGGCAGCGGGCTTGAATTGCTGGCTCACGTCAGGGAGCGCGCCATGCCGGTCGCGGTGGTCGTGCTGACCGGGTCGGGCGACGGCAGTTCGGCGATTGCCGCGCTGAAGGCGGGCGCCGACGACTACCTCATCAAATCCGACGCTTACCTCGAACGGCTGCCGTGCGTGATTGATGCGGCCTTGCTGCGGCACCGCTCGATGTCGGCCCGGTGCGACCGGCCGATCCGCGTGTTGTGCACCGAATCAAGCCTTGACGACGTGGAACGGATGCGCGCTCATCTGCTCAGGCATGCGCCGCAGATCCGGCTGGAAAGCACCGGCGGGACCGATGCGGTGATCAAGCGGCTGCAGGCCCGCTCCGAGGTCGACGCGAACTTCGACGTCTTGCTGATCGACGCACTGCCTGACGAAACGACCGGGCTCGATCTGGTGAAGCTGATCCGCAGCGAACGTGAGCTGTCCCTGCCCATCGTCATGCTGGCGGGTCAGGACAGCGAGCAGCTGGCCTCCAGCGCCTTGCATCTGGGTGTCGACGACTATCTGGTCAAGCATCCCGGCTATCTGTTCGAACTGCCTGCCACGCTGGAGAAGGTCCATCGCCGGGCCGAACTGGTGCTCGAAAGCGAACGTCTCAACGCCACCAACCAGCGCATGTCGCAACTGCTCGCGGCCAGTCCGACCATCGTCTACAGCCTGCGCCTGCAGGACGGCGAGTACCAGTCGTCGTGGGTCAGCGAGAACGTGACCCGCATTCTTGGCTATACGGTGGCCGAAGTACTGACGCCCGGCTGGTGGCAGACCGGCTTGCATGCGCAGGACCGCGACACCGCGCTGGCGCGCTCCGAAGGTCTCCTGCTGGACGGGCATCTCAGCCTTGACTACCGTTTCAAGCGGCGTGACGGCAGCGAAATCTGGGTGCGCGACGAACTGCGCCGGGTCGGTCAGAGCGTTGATTCGGGCGCTGAATTCGTGGGCTCGTGGACCGATATCAGCGCCGACAAGCGCGCCGCACTGATCGGCGAGGCGCGTGCCGAAGTGCTTGACCGCATCGTTGCCGCCGAACCGCTGTCCGTCATTCTCGAAGCGATCGCGCTGCGCATGCAGGCGATCGAACCGTCGACGCGCGTGTCGATCCAGCTGTTGCATGAAGTGAGCGGCCGGCTTGTGAACGGCGCCGCGCCTTCGCTGCCCGAGCGCTATCTGCAGGCGATCGAAGGCGTGCTGCCGGGGCCAGGCATGGGCTCGTGCGGTACGTCGGCCTGGGCGGGCGAAACCGTGCTGGTCGAGAATGTGTTCGAGCACCCGGACTGGGCGTCTCATGTCGAGTTGGCGCGCCTGGGCGGCTTCAGTGCCTGCTGGTCCGTGCCCTACAAGGACAAGGACGGGCGCGTGCTCGGCACCTTCGCGCTCTATCACGACACACCCTGTCTGCCGGATGCCGCGCAGCTGGAGCTGATCAACGATTTCAGCCGCATCACCGGCCTGGCCGTGCAGAAAGTGCGCGCAGCCACCGCACTCAGGCAGGCTGGCGCGGTGTTCGAAAGCACGCGCGACGGCATATTCATCACCGATCTCGACGCGCAGATCGTCGCCGTCAATCGCGCATTCACCCACATCAGCGGCTACAGCGAATTCGAAGCCATCGGTCAGACACCGCGCATGCTGCAGTCCGGGCGCCACGACGCGCCGTTCTACCAGGCTATGTGGACGTCTTTGCTGGACAGCGGCAACTGGCAGGGTGAGGTGTGGAACCGGCGCAAGAACGGCGAGCTTTACCAGCAACTGCTCACCATCAGCACGGTGCGCAACGAAGCCGGCGCGCCCAGCCACTATGTTTCGGTCATGACCGACATCAGCCAGCTCAAGCGCTCCGAAGCCAAGCTCGACTACCTGGCGCACCACGATCCGCTGACCGATCTTCCGAATCGCCTGCTGATGCAGTCGCGTATCCAGCATGCGATCGAACGCGCCGCCCGCAGCCGCTGCCATCTCGCGCTGCTGTTCATCGATCTGGACCGCTTCAAGAACGTCAATGACAGTCTGGGTCACCCGGCCGGCGACGAACTGCTGGCCGCCATCGCGAAGCGTTTGCGCAGCCGCCTGCGCGAGGTCGACACACTGGCCCGTCTGGGCGGCGACGAGTTCGTGCTGCTGATCGAGGAAATGTCGGTGCCGGAAGACGCCGCGATCGTCGCGCAGATGCTGATCGACCTGCTGACGGCGCCGTTCAGCCTGAGCCAGGGACGCGAAATCTACATCGGTGCGAGCATCGGCATTTCGGTCTTTCCGGATGACGGCCGCAACGTGACCGAGCTGATCCAGCATTCCGATGTGGCCATGTACCAGGCCAAAGAGGCGGGGCGCGGCGCGTTCCGCTTCTACACCGAAGCCATGAGCCGCGCTGCGCAGGACCGGCTGCATCTGGACACGCGGCTGCGCCGTGCGCTGGAGCGCGGCGAATTCACGCTGCATTTCCAGCCACAGGTCGACATGACCAGCGGCCGGCTGACCGGCGCCGAAGCGCTGGTGCGCTGGATCGATCCGGAAGAGGGCGTCATTTCACCGGCGCGTTTCATTCCGGTGGCGGAGGAAACCGGTCTGATCGTGCCGATCGGTGAGTGGGTATTGCGCGCGGCCTGTGCCCAGGTGCGCGCATGGCGCGACGCCGGCCACGTCCTGACGGTGGCAGTCAACCTGTCGGCGCGCCAGCTGCAGCAGGCCGATCTCGCCCAGCGCGTGGCCGCGTTGATGGCGGAGTTCGGCATCGGCCCGGACTGGCTCGAATTCGAACTGACCGAATCGATGCTGGCCGGCGAACAGGCCGCAACCGAAATGCGGCTGCGCGAGCTCAAGGCGCTCGGCATCGCGCTGTCGATCGATGATTTCGGTACCGGCTACTCGTCGCTGGCCTACCTGAAGCGTTTTCCGATCGACGTGCTGAAGATTGACCAGAGCTTCGTGCGCGACATCCCGCACGACCGCAATGACATGGAAATCGCCGCCACCATCATCGCCATGGCGCACACGCTGAAAATGCGCGTCGTGGCTGAAGGCGTCGAAACCCCCGACCAGCTCGCATTCCTGAAAGAACGCGACTGCGATGCCTGGCAGGGTTATCTGTTCAGCAAGCCGCTGCCCGGCGAAGAATTCGCGATGCGTTTCCTGCAGGGCTGATGGGGCACGGACACCTGTGGGAGCGGCGGCCTCGCCGCGATCGAGCAGCGATGGTCGATGATCAGCGTGCACATCGCGGCGAGGGCGGCGCGGGGGTTTCGGCGAGCACTGCTCGCCGCCCGCAGAGCCGGCTGGCCATGCAAGGCCAGCAGTGGACCGCCGCTCCCACAGATCACTGCGCCTGCTGAATGCTTATCCCGATGTTCTTGTCCTTGAACCGGCACAGGTCGGTGATGTTGCACCGACCGCACAGCGGCTTGCGTGCGGTGCAGGTATAGCGGCCGTGCAGGATGAGCCAGTGGTGGGCGTGGTCCATGAATTCCTTCGGGACCACCTTGAGCAGTGCCTGTTCGACCGCGACGACGTCCTTGCCGGGCGCGAGGCCGATGCGGTTCGAAATGCGGAAGATGTGCGTATCGACCGCCATGGTCGGCTCGCCGAACACGATGTTCAGCACCACGTTGGCCGTCTTGCGGCCGACGCCGGGCAGTGCTTCGAGCGCGGCGCGGTCGTTCGGCACTTCGCCGCCATGCTTCTCCAGAAGCTGGTGCGACAGTGACACGACGTTCTTCGCCTTGGCGCGGAACAGGCCGATGGTCTTGATGATGTCCTCGACCGCGGCGACGCCCAGGCTGACCATGGCTTCCGGCGTCGGCGCCACGGGAAACAGCCGGCGCGTGGCGACATTCACGCCCTTGTCGGTCGCCTGCGCCGACAGCACCACGGCCACCAGCAGCTGAAACGGCGAGCCGTATTCGAGATCGCTTTGCGGATGCGGGTTGGCGGCGCGCCAGCGCTCGAACATCGTCTGGATGTCGGCGCGTGCGAGCTTGCTGACCCGCGCCCCCATCAGGCAGACGCCGTGTCCGCCGGAGCGTGCGGTGCCGCCGGACGGGCGGCCGCGGCGCGCGCGACCCACGCGTTGCGCGCAGCGATCAGCAGTCCGAGCAGGATGAAGGCACCGGGCGGCAGGATGGCGATCAGCAGGCCGGGGTAGTCGTCACCGAGCAGCCTGAATGCCTGCGCGCCCGGAATGATCATGTCGATACCCGAAAACAGCGTGCCCGCGCCGATCAGTTCGCGGGCGCCGCCCAGCAGCGCCAGCACCCACAGCAGGCCGACGCCCATCGCCGCACCATCCCACGCGGCGGCCAGCGGAGAGTTCTTCGCCGCGAAGGCTTCCACCCGCGCCAGCACGATGCAGTTGGTGACGATCAGCGGAATGAAGATGCCCAGCACCAGATAGAGCTCGTGCAGCCAGGCGTTGAATGCGAGGTCCAGGCAGGTGACCAGCGCGGCGATGATGAGGATGAACACCGGGATGCGGATTTCGTAAGGGATCAGCGTGCGCAGCGCCGCCACGGCGCCGCTGGCCAGCGCCATCACCAGCACGGTCGCCAGTGACAGGCTGACCGCATTGACCAGCGTATTGCTGACCGCCAGCAGCGGACACAGGCCGAGCAGTTGCACCAGCGCGGTGTTGTTTTCCCACAGGCCCTTGCGACCGATGTCGCCGTACGCTGTGCGTTCTTCAAGATTCATTGTGAGCAGATCCTGTCTTCACCGCGGATTCTCGCGGAATGGGCAAAAAAAGGCTGATCCGGGTTCCGGCCGTCCGCAGCATTCAGCGTCCCTCATCCGGCGCTTCCGCATCGATCCGCCGCGCGTCCTTCTCCGCCAGTACCTTGCCCGCGTCGGCGCCCACCGGCAAGTCGAACAACGCGTCGCGCACGGGCGCGATCGCCGCCACCGCACGACCGGTGGCGCGCACGACGGCACGTGGCGAAATCGTGGCACCCGTCATGTAGGCGAAGTCGCCACCGTCCTTGCGCACGGCCCAGCTGCCCGCCTGCGCGGTGTCGCGGCCGGCGAACTGGGCGATCCACTTCGGCGTGGCGCGGTCCTTGGCCGGATCGATGTAGTCGCCCAGACCGGGCGTTTCCTTGTGCGCGACCACGCGCACGCCGCCCAGCGTGCCGTCGGCACGCAGCGCGATCAGCAGGCGGATCGCGCCGCTGTAGCCGTCGGGCGCCTGCGCCTCGAACACCAGCGCCACCGGATCTGCGCCGCGTCGCGCGCGATGCAGCGTGACCGGTCCGGCGATGCCCAGCGCCGGCAGCGTCGGCACCTGCACGATGTCGGTCAGCAGTGCATTGTCGTAGTCGCCCTGCGGCAGCACCTGCGCGATCAGCTCGAGCCGGCGCGCTTCGACCGATGCGCGGATCGGCTCGCGCGTGGCTTCGAACGTGAGCGCCATCAGCGCGGTGAAGATGAGCGTGAAGGTGCCGAGCAGAAGGGCCGACCGGGCGGCGGTGCCGGCCGCACTGGCCGGCGGTGTCAGCTCGTTCTGTGGCGTTTCGGCCGGTGCCGGATCGGCAGCCGGTGGCGTCGCCGGGGTGTCGCGCTCCGCGTCGCTCATCGGGCGCCTCCGTCCGGCGGTTCGACCTTGTGGCCGAACACGGGCGGCTGGGTCTTGATGTCGATCAGCGGCACGCAGATGTTCAGCAGCAGCACTGCGAACGCGATGCCGTCCGGGTAGGCGCCGAAGGCGCGGATCAGCCAGGCGATCAGCGCGATGCCCGCCGCGAAGATCAGTTTCCCGCGCGGCGTCGTGGCGCCCGACACCGGATCGGTCGCAATGAAGAAGGCACCCAGCATGGTGCCGCCGGCCAGCAGGTGGAAAGCCGGGCTGGCGTAGTGCGATGGATCGATCAGCCAGGTCACGCCGGACACCAGCGCCATGGCGCCGAGGAAGGCGACCGGAATGTGCCAGGTGATGATGCGCAGCGCGAGCAGCAGCAGGCCCCCTGCGCCCCAGGCCAGTGCGACCCATTCCCAGCCGGCGCCGGCGACGTGACCGAAAGCCGCTGACTGCATCACGGCGGAGACGTCGGCGTTGCCGAGCAGCCCGGTGCGCAGCGCGTCCAGCGGCGTGGCGCCGGTCACCGCGTCGAGTGCGCGCTCCCCACCGAGCACCCAGTGCAGCTGTGTGGCCGGGTCGCCGCCCTGCAGCCCGGGCCACTGCGACATCAGCGCCGGAAAGCTGATGATCAGCACGCAATAGGCCAGCATGGCCGGGTTGAACGGATTCTGGCCGAGGCCCCCATACAGGTGCTTGCCGATGATGATCGCGAACGACGTGCCGATGATGATCATCCACCAGGGCAGCAGCGGCGGCAGGCAGACGGCGATCAGCCAGGCGGTGACCAGGGCGCTGCCGTCGCCCAGTGCGCGCGCCACCGGTCGACGGCGCAGCGACAGCATCGCGGCTTCGCAGGCCAGCGCAGTGGCGCTGGCGAGGGCGATCTGCAGCAGCAGGCCGATGCCGAACAGCCACACCTGCACGGCAATGGCCGGCAGCATGGCGACGAGCACGGTCACCATGACGCGGCGCACGCTGGTGTTCTGGCGGAGATAGGGCGAGTTGTACATCGGAGTCCGTGGTGGTCGGCGGGGCCGTCGGGTGGGGACTGCCCGGGGCAATCGCGGGTCAGCTCATGGGGGGGCTCTTGCGGGGGCTCATGGCCTGGCTCACTCGGCGGGTATGTCGCTCCCGCTCCGTTCCGACGCGCGCTTGCGGCGTTCCTCTGCCGCGTCGATCTGCGCCTGCTGGGCCGGCGTCAGCGCGTCGGTGTTCTTCGCGGCGACCGCCTCCTTCTGTGCCCTGGCGCGCGCCATGGCCGCTTCGATCAGCGCCTTCTTCGGGTCATCGGTGGCCGGTGCGGCGTCGGCGGCCGGGGCTGTGCCGTCGGCCGGCTTGACCGCCGGCTTGGCGGCATTGCGTGCGGCCAGCTTGGCGGCCTTCTCTTCCTTTTCGCGGTCGGCGCGCCAGTTGCGGAATTCGAAACGCTCGCGCGCCGAATCGGCAGCGTCCTTGTCGCGTTCACGCGCCCAGATTTCACTCTTGGCGTAGCGGTAGTAATCGACCAGCGGAATATGCGACGGGCACACGTAGGCGCAGCAGCCGCATTCGATGCAGTCGAACAGCTTGTATTCCTGTGCGCGACCGAAGTTGCGCGCCCGCGAATGCCAGTACAGTTCGAACGGTTGCAGGTCAGCCGGACAGGCGCGTGCGCATTCGCCGCAGCGGATGCACGGCAGTTCCGGCTCGGGCGGTGCAAACAGCGTGGGCGACGACGCGAGCAGGCAATTGGTGGCCTTGACCACCGGCGCATCGATGTTGGGCAGCGGAATGCCCATCATCGGGCCGCCCATGATGAGCTTGTCGGTGTCGGGCTTCAGGCCGACGGCGGCAAACAGATGCGAGATCGGTGTGCCGATGGCGACGTCGAAATTGCGCGGCCGCTCGACGTTGCCAGCCACCGTGACGATGCGCCGGGTCAGGGCTTCGCCGTGCTCCAGCGCACGCCACACGGCCAGCGCGGTGGCGACGTTGAAGCACTGCACGCCGTAATCGGTCGAACGGCTGCCGTGCGGCACCTCGATGCCGGTCAGTACGCGGATCAGCTGCTTGGCGCCGCCGGCCGGGTAGCGCGTCGGCACCACGACGACTTCGAGCGAGGCGTGGCCCAGCGCCTGCGCTGCGGCCTTCAGCGCGGCAGCAGCGTCCGGCTTGTTGTCCTCCAGCGCCACCAGTACCTGTTTCGCTGCCAGCATGCGCTGCATGATCAGCGCGCCGCGCAGGATGTTTTCGGGCTCGGCACGCATCAGCATGTCGTCGCAGGTGATGAAGGGCTCGCACTCGGCTCCGTTGATCACCAGCGTGTCGGTGTGACCGGACTTGCCGGGGTTGAGCTTCAGGTGGCTCGGAAACACCGCACCGCCCAGACCCACCACGCCGGCATCGCGCAGGAAGTCCCGGATTTCGCCCGGCGCGGCGGCGTGCCAGTCGAACGGCTCGCGCTCGATGGCGATGTCCTGCCCGTCCGGCTCGATCACCACGGCCGGTGACGACAGACCCGATGCATGCGGCATCGGCCGTGGCTCGATGGCGACCACGTGGCCCGACGTGGGCGCATGCACCGCGCTCGATACATTGCCGTCGGCCGCACCGATGCGCTGGCCGCGCAGCACCCTGTCGCCAAAGCTCACCAGCGGTCGCGGTGTGCCGCCGATGTGCTGGTGCAGCGGAATGACGAGCTGCGGCGGCAGTGCCAGGCGGGCGATCGGTTCGCGCGTCGACGCCGACTTGTTCGGATCGGGCTTGACGCCGCCGTTGAACGAAAAGAGCTTGTTCAGCATGTCAGGCCGCTTCCTTCGCGGGCAGCGTTGCCGGCTGCACCTTCAGTTCGAACACCGGGTAGCGCCATTTCCAGCTCTCGACCGTTTCGGTCACCGGCACCATGTCGATGCAGTCGGCCGGGCAGGGCGGCACGCACAGTTCGCAGCCGGTGCACAGGTCGGCGACGATGGTGTGCATCTGCTTGGCGGCGCCGACGATGGCGTCCACCGGGCAGGCCTGGATGCACAGCGTACAGCCGATGCAGGTTGCCTCGTCGATGACCGCAACCGACTTCGGTTTTTCGACGCCGTGTTCGGCATTCAGCGGCTTGTATTCCCGGCCCAGCAGATCGGCCAGCTTGCGCACGCCTTCGTCGCCGCCCGGCGGGCACTGGTTGATGTCGGCGTCGCCGCCGGCGATCGCCGTGGCGTAGGGCTTGCAGCCGGGGTAGCCGCACTGGCCGCACTGCGTCTGCGGCAGGATGGCGTCGATCTTGTCGACCAGCGGGTCGCCCTGTGTCTTGAACAGCACCGATGCGGCGCCCAGCGTCGCACCGAGCACCAGCGCCAGACCGGCCATGACGAGCAGCGCCGTGATCACGAATCCAGCCCTGCAAAACCCATGAAGGCGAGGCTCATCAGGCCGGCCGTGATCATGGCGATGGCGTTGCCCCGGAAGGGCGCGGGAATGTCGGCGCCGTCGAGCCGTTCGCGGATGCTGGCGAACAGCACCAGCGCCAGCACGAAACCGGCCGCCGACGCAAAGCCGAACAGCAGAGATTCGAGCAGGTCATGCGCCATCGAGGCGTTGAGCAGCGGCACACCGAGCACGGCGCAGTTGGTCGTGATCAGCGGCAGGTAGATGCCCAGCACCTGGTGCAGCAGCGGGCTGGTCTTCTGGATCACCAGTTCGGTCAGCTGCACGATGGCGGCGATCACCACGATGAAGCTCAGCGTCGACAGATAGCCGAGATCGAAGGGCTTGAGCAGGAAGGTGTCGATCAGGTAGCTGGTGCCGCACGCGAGCGTCAGCACGAACATCGTTGCCAGACCCATGCCCACCGCGGTTTCCAGCTTCTTCGACACGCCCATGAAGGGGCACAGGCCGAGAATGCGCACGAACACCACGTTATTGACCAGCGCGGCACCCAGCAGCAGATAGAGGTAACTCGTCATGACGGGGCGAAGGTTCGCCAGGGGTTTACTGCACGTCGCGGCACACGGTGCGCCGCGAAACCGCTGAATTATCCGTTAGTGCAGCGCAGCACTCAAGCTGCCGGGCCCATCCGTGGCCGGTTATGGCTGCAAAACCCGGTCCCGAACCACTTCAGAGAAAGGTCATCAACCCGACGCTCAGCAGCCCGTAGATCGCGATCACGGTCAGGAAGTAGTTTTCATCTTCCGCCCGCGTGACCTTGCGGCCCATCACGAAAGAGCGCGCATACACCTCGCCCTTCACGAAGGCATACACGGTGTAGATCGCGAGTGCGACGCCGATCAGCTTGAACATGCGTGCCGCCCGCCCTACTTGAGCAGGCCGCTCAGCATGCCGAGGGCGTTCTGCATGGCGTCGCCTTCCGGTACCTGACCATTCGGCGTGATGCCATCGATCACTTGCGGCAGCAGCGCACTCAGCTCGCCCGACACGTCCTGCGACGACAGCCCGAGCTGCTGCGCAATCTGGCCGATCTGTCCGCTGCCGAGCACCGATTGCAGCTGTTCGGGCGAAATCGGCAGGTTCTGTCCGGTGCCGACCCAGGACGACACCAGATCGCCCAGACCCTGGTCCTGAAAGGCGGCGATCAGCCCCTGCAGGCCGCCGGTCTGCGGGTTGTTGATCAGGCCCATCAACAGCTGCAACAGGCCGGAACCCTGTGCGCCACTCTGGCCGGACAGCGCGCCGGCCACCTGACCTGCGATCGAATCGAACAGACCCATGGTGTATCTCCAGAAACAATGTTGAGGATGCGGGTCGCAGTGTAACGCCCTGCGCCCGGACCGCCGACACGGGTGACCGCTCCGGCCGCCTCACCCCATCAGGGCGCCGGCATCGGCCAGCAGGGTGCGCAGCAGCGAGCGGTGGCAGTGCGCCTCGTCGGCGCAGTAGCAGCCAACGGAAAAGTCGGTCCGGTGCGACAGCGCCGCCAGCAGCGCGATCGTGTGCCGCGCGTCCGGTGCGTCCATTTCGGCGCGGTAACGCTTCGCGAACGCCGGCCAGTGCGCGGGCGACGGATCGGCTTTCCACTGCTTGAGCGTGTCCGCGGAGGGTGCCAGCGCCGGAAACCACAGGTCGTACCAGTCGCGCGCAGCGAGCTCGGCCTTCGGCACGCCACGCGGCGGCCGCCGCACGGTGCCCAGCCGCAGCCCTTCGCCGGGCAGGCGCGGGCTGCCGAGTTTCACGATGAACACCGTCATGCCGGATTCATCCATCCCGTCCGAACTGCGGCCTGCGCCGTGCCACGAAGGCCTGGACGGCTTCGGCAAAGTCGGCGCTGGCAGCGCTGCGCCCGAAGGCAGCCGCCTCGGCCGCCAGCTGAGCGGCCAGCGGCTGACCGGCTGGGCCGTCGGCGGCGGCGTTCAGCAGACGCTTGATCTCGGCGTACGCGTGGCGTGGGCCGCGGGTGAGGCGGGTCACTTCATCGGCAAGGGCTGCCTCGAAATCGGCCACCGGCACGACGCGTTCGACCAGACCGAGCGCCTTCGCTTCGTGTGCGTCGAAGCGGCGCGCGCTCCACATCAGCTCGCGCGCGCGTCGTTCGCCCAGCGCGCGGCTCAGGAAGGCGGACTGCCCGCCGGCCCCCGGCTGGGCCAGCGCGATGCCGGCGGTGCTGAACAGCGCGTCGTCGGCGGCCAGGGCGAAGTCGGACGCCAGCATCAGCGACAGGCCATAGCCGACACAGTCGCCGCGCACTGCCGCGATCACCGGCTGGTGCGCCGCGCGCAGCGCAACGATGACCGGATTGACCTGTTCGGCGACCAACGCCTCGAACGACGCCTGGCGCGCTGCCGGTTCGAGCGCCAGACCTTGCGCGAATTCATGCACGTCGCCGCCGGCGCTGAAACTGGCGCCGTCGCCGCGCAGCACGAGCAGTTCGCAGGCCGGGTGGGACAGCACCGCGCCGACTGCCAGCCGCAGCGCGCGCATCATCGCCGCGCTGTAGGCGTTGCGCCGCGCCGGGCGCGACATCGTCACGACGGCAACGCCGCCGTCGAAGTGGGTCAGGATGCGGCCGTCGCTATCGTTATCTGTCTGTGCATTCATGTTCAGCCTCCCTGGGCGGTCTTGATCGAACTGCGTCAGCCGTACCGAAGTCGCCGTTCGTACCGGCGGCCGGCAAACCCGGACGGATGCCCCGACGTTTGCGCATCATTCGTTCTGCGTGGCCGGCGGATTCCGGCCCCGTGCTTGCCCGTCGAGCGTGAATTCGAAGACTGCACCGACGCCGACGTTTCCGCGCGCCCGGATGTCGCCGCCATGGAGGTGGACGATGCGATGCACGATGCTCAGCCCGACGCCCGAGCCGTTGTATTCGCTCGCCAGATGCAGCCGGCGGAAAGGCTCGAACAGATGACGGGCATAAGCCATGTCGAAGCCGGCGCCGTTGTCGGTCACCCGGTACCACTGACGGCCGTCCTCGACGAAGGCGTCAATGGCCACGCGCGGCTCGGCCGCCTTCGCCGAGTACTTGCAGGCGTTGCCGAGCAGGTTCTGCCACACCTGGGCCAGCATCGCTTCGTCGCCGGTGGCGAATGGCAGGTCGCCGATGCGCAGCGTGGTTTGACCGGTCTCGCCCATGTCCTCAAGCAGCGCCCAGGCGCGGGCGGCGCTGGCCGCCATGTCGATGCGCACTGGCTCGATCGGGTACCGCGTGGCGCCGGCGAGACGGGTCAGCGCCTCGATGATGTCGTCCATGCGGCGTGCGACGTTGTCGATGCGCTCGGCATGCCGCAGCACCTTGTCGATGTTGCCGGACTGCAGATCGTCACGCAGCATGCTGGAAAAGCCGCGGATGATGCGCAGCGGCCCGCGCAGGTCGTGCGAAATCGAGGCGGTCAGCGTTTGCAGCTCACTCTCGGTGCCGGCCAGTGCGGTCCGTGTCTGGGCCAGTGTTTCGGCCTGCCGGTGCGCCGATTCGGTCAGCGCGTCGTAGGCGGTACGCAGTGCGTCGCTCTCGCGCAGCAGGTCGGTGACGTCACGGATGATGGAAAACACCGCGCGCGCGCCGTCCGAACCGAATTCCCCGGATGACACCAGACAGGCGCGCAGGGCGCCGTCGGCCCTGCGCAGGCGCACCGGCGTGCTGCTCACTTCGCCGTCGACACGCATCAGCTCGCGCAGGGTGCGCAGTCCATCCGGATCGACCAGGGCCGGCAACGCGTCGATCGGCTGACCGATGAGCGCGTCCGCCTCGGCGCCCGCCAGCCGGCACAGTGCGTCATTGACATCGAGCACGCGGCCGCTGTGATACTCGCTGATCAGCATGGCGTCGGGGTGATGGGTGAATGCTCGGGCCAGCCGATCTTCCGCCCGCTGCAATGCCTGTTCCGCCTCGGCGCGCCGGATGCGTTCGCGCGCGGTCTCGGCCCGGCGGCGACGCAGTCGCAGCGCCAGCCAGCCCAATGCGACCGCCGCTGTCGCGCCGAGCAGCATCAGGTCCATGCGCTGGGTGACCACGCGTGCCTCAAGCGCGCTGCGGTCGGCTGCGTCACGATGGCTGTGCAGCCATTTCATGCGCAGGGCATCGAGCGTGCCGGCGTGTTCGAGTTCGTTCAGCGCACCGTTCAGCACCGCGCGCAGCGCCTCGTTGTCCGGCGCGACCGCAAAGCCGTAGTCCTGCAGCTGAAGCATGAAGTTGCTCGCCACCACCGTGTCGTAGCGGCCGCTGTCCAGCAACTTGTCGCCGTAGGCACGCGGCATCAGCGCAAACACGGCGCTGCCGTTGCGCACGGCCGCGAGCGCGGCGGCGTGGTCCGCAACGTTCAGGAAGCGGTACTGTTCGCCGGCAAGGAAATTCTCCCGGGTTTCGCGCATCGGTTCGCTGTCGGGCACGGCAATGATGCCGCGCGACAGGTCAGCCAGCGATACCGGTGCACGGTCGTCGCGCCGGTGATAGATCGACATGGCCGGTGTGGCATGCGCGATCGCGAACGCTGCCCAGTGCTCGCGACTGCGCGTGCGCGACATCGCGATCAGGTCCAGTTCGCCGGCACGGAAGCCGGCCTCGATGGCGGACCAGTCGTCGAGCCGCGGGACAATGTCGAGCCCGGTGACGCGCGCCAGTTCGGCGATCAGTTCAATCTGGAAACCTTGCGGCCGGCCGTTCTCGTCGATGAATTCGAAGGGCCGGAAGTCGCGGTCGCCGCCGTAGCGCAGGGTGTCGGCGAATGCCGCGCTGCAGGCGCCGAAGCAGAGCATGCCGATGAGCAGCGGGCGCAGTGCGGCACGGTAAATTCCGGTGCTGCGCAGACCGGGAGCCGGCCGGCAGATGGGTATCAAGTGCTTCGGGCGTAACCGGTGCGTCATTGCGTGAATCAAGTGGGCTGCAGCGGCTGCGGACACCTCCCCTGTGTGGCCCGGACACCCTGCAGGGCGCAAGACTACAAGAGATTCATGCAGTGGCGGCATGCTGCGCGCTTGGCATGGAGTCTGCGGCGTGTCCGCGCCTTGCTTTGCGTGCGAACTGTCCCGGACGTTCTGTTGCAGGTGCTGGCAGAGCGTCGGATATGCGACCGATGCGCGCGTCGGACAAACGGTACGCCATCAGGGACCGCGTTTTGCGTCGCCGATCGGCGACCGACGATTCACGACCGGGGAGTCAAGGTGACGATGGGCTATGCGGCTGCAGGAGGCGTCATGTGTTGTCCGCACACCGGGCACCGGCAGGGCGTGCGGGTGCAGGCAGTTCGGTGGGGCAGGGCGTATCAGTCGAGCCCGCCCGGATCGCGGGCGGCTTCTGCAACCCATGACGGATGCAAGGGCCTATGATGAAGGTGACCCCGTGCATTCGTGGCTGGTTGAATGCCGAACGGTCCATCGGCGTCCGGACCGTCCGGAATCGGGCGCATCCGGCGTGCGCCGACGGGCCATTTCGATCGGCAGGAGGGGCCTGTGCCGCCCGCCTGTATGGAACGATTTTCCATGCGACCGGGCGCGGCAAAGCACTGCTCAAGTGATTCCTTCCTGCTGCCGATACTGATGCACGTCCCGTTCGGCACATGAGGACATCGAGGAGACCACACGCAATGCAGGACACCCCCCGCGACATGGCGGCTCGCGAGCAATCGGCCTCTCCCGCGGACACGGTCGCCCTGCGCGCGCTGATCGTCGAAGACAATCCGGTTGACCTGTGCGTACTGCTGGTCCGCCTGAGGGCAGGTGGCTACGACGTCACGTCGGTGTGCGTCGAAACACCGGGCGGGTTGCGCGATGCGCTGGTGCGTGGGGGCTGGGACATTGTCATCAGCGACTACCTGCTGCCGACCTTCAATGGTCTGGACGCACTGAACATCGTCAAGCGCTTCGACCCCGATCTGCCGCTCATCATCGTGTCAGGCGGGATCGGCGAAGACATCGCGGTCGAGGCGATGCGGGCCGGCGCACAGGATTACCTGCTGAAGAAGAACCTGCAGCGCCTGCCGGCCGTCGTCCACCGAGAGCTGAAGAAGGCGGCAGCGCAACGCGAGCAGCTGGCCGCGAATGCGGTGCTGCGCGAGAGCGAACTGCGCCTGCAGAGCATTCTCGCCACGCTGGAAGACATCATCTGGTCGATCGATCTCAGAACGCAGCGACTGGTCTATCTCAACCCGGCTGCAGTCAATATCTACGGCGTACCGGCGGAGGCATTCCTCGACGGCCGCATCGACTGGCTCGACATGGTGCACCCGGACGACCGTGAGCGCATGCGCCATTCACTCAAGGATGTGTCGAAGGTCGGCAGTCTGGCGAGCGAGTATCGCATCGTGCGCCCCGATGGCGAGGTACGCTGGATACACGACCGCGCGCGCGTCGTATGCAACGAATCCGGCACGCGCGTGCGCGTGGACGGCATCGCCCGCGACGTGACCGAGCACAAGTTCAGCGAAGCCAAGCTTTACCAGGCGGCCAATTTCGATGCCCTGACCGGCCTGCCCAACCGCGCCATGCTGAGCGATCGTCTCAATCGTGCGCTGGCCCGCCAGGCGGATGGCAAAACCATTCTGGCCGTGCTGTTCGTCGACATCGACCGTTTCAAGGTGATCAACGACAGCATGGGTCACGACGCCGGCGACGAACTGCTGCGCCAGATCACCGAGCGCCTGTCGCTCGCCTTGCGCGCGAGCGACACGCTGGCCCGTCTGGGCGGCGACGAATTCGTCATCGTGCTGCCCGACCTGCACCGCGCGGCCGACGCCGAAACGGTGTGCCGCAACGTGATGCGCGCCATCGAGCCGCCGGTCGAACTGCTCGGCCATCCCATCTACTGCACCGCCAGCATGGGCGTGGCGCTGTTCCCGTCCGACGGCGAGGACGCAGGCACGCTGCTCAAGCACGCCGACCTCGCGATGTACCGGGCGAAGAAGGAAGGGCGCAACACGCTGCGCTTCTACAGCCCGGAAGAGGGCGGCGCGGCCAACAACCGGCTCGAACTGGAACGCGAACTGCGCGCGGCGCTGGCCAACGATGAATTCGAACTGCACTACCAGCCCAAGGTCGATCTCACGCGCGACGGACGCGTCGCCGGCTTCGAGGCGCTGGTGCGCTGGCGCCACCCGCGCCGCGGCCTGCTGTCGCCGCTGGAATTCATACCGCTGGCCGAAGAGACCGGCCTGATCGTACTGATCGGCACCTGGGTGCTGCGCGAAGCCTGCACCCAGGCATGCATCTGGGTGAAGGAATTCGGCCGGCACCTGCGCATGGCGGTGAACCTGTCCGCCCGCCAGTTCGCCGGCAGTGATCTGGTGGAAACGGTCACCAGCGCGCTGCGCGACAGCGGCCTTGACGCCGGCAACCTGGAAGTGGAAATCACCGAATCGCTGCTCATGCAGGACGCCGGCAAATCGGTGCGCGTGCTGCGCCAGATCAAGGATATGGGCGTGTCGATCGCAGTGGACGACTTCGGCACCGGTTATTCCAGTCTCGCCTACCTGAAGCGCTTTCCGCTGGACGTGATCAAGATCGACCGCTCTTTCGTGCGCGACATTTCCGACGACCCGGACGACGCCGCCATCTGCGCATCCATTCTCGCCATGGCCCACGCGCTGCGCATGGATGTCGTTGCCGAAGGCGTCGAAACGATGCCGCAGCTTGCCTTCCTGCAGGAGCACGGCTGTCAGGTCATGCAGGGCTACCTGTTCAGCCACCCGCTGCCGGCTGCCGACGCGAGCGCGCTGCTCGCCAGTGGGCGACGCCAGCCGCTCAGCGGAAGCGGGATTGCCGTCGTCTGAACGGCGGGTTGTCGGCTATTCGGCCAATAGCGGGTGCGTGATATGTCGCGGTAGGACGCCCTTGCTTGATGCCGACTTCCAGCCGACGTGCCGGTTTCGCAACCTCGCTGCCGAGTTCGCGCCCCTCTTCCTGCACCATCACCCTGGAGCACATTGAGCACATCGAGCACAGTGGAGCACAACGAGCACATTGAGCACCGGTTTCCCTAACCAAGCCATTGAATTTTTGCAGGTAGTGCTGCTTCTTATGTGCGGATTCATGCGATCTCAGTGATCCGTTTGGAGTTGAAACTCTATTCGTTCAAGACTTTCAGATGTCAGCGTAAATGGATCCAGTTGGCGCCATATCATGCGAACTCACTCGTTGCGAAAGCCTGTTCGCACAAGAGATACTTGTTTTGGGACAAGGCTAACTGCGAGGTAACGACATGGCTTCTGTAAGACAAGCAGGCGTCAAGAAACTGAAAATGTCAGAGCGGGCGCAACAACAACTCGAGCTCCATTTCCCTTCATTCGAATCCGTGTGGCTATGGACCCGCAAACAAAACGACGGCTACACGACGCTGCCGCGGACCCTTCCTTATGCCATGCAAGCGATCGATGATCAGTCAAAAGGACAGCCCGCAGGTCATGCATTATTCTGCCTCTGGGCGCGATCCCCGGATCATCCGCTAGTGACTATTGAGAATCCTGCAACCTTTGCGGCAGAGGTAGGATTCAGCGGGGAGCGTGCTGTAGATACATGGCGTCGAAGGATGAAGCGGCTTCAAGAACTAAAGTTCATTTGCGCGAAAAAAGGACCTTCAGGCGACTTTCACTACGTGCTCCTATTGAACCCGAACGTTGCGGTGGAGGCTATGTGGCGAAAAAAGATTGTGCAGACGGACCTATACAGTCGCTTCGTGAACCGCCTTACAGAAGTCGGTGGTTATAGCGACCTAGAAGCCATCCGTGCCGTTTGGGATGCGCCGCCTTCACCCGCCGCTGCGCCACTGGAGAAAGAAGTGTCGGAAAGTGTCCCAGTAACAGGGTCATCTCTTCAGGGGGCATCATGAACATTCGGAGGCCTAGAGAAAATTCCGACAGTGCTTACTGTGCATTCAAGAACGACCAAGCACGAATGTGGGCACTTATTTCTCGCGATCTTCGGTTTGTGCTGATCGCTTTGATTGCGGGTCCGAGTGCCCTGCATTTCATTGCAAACTGGCAGCAATTTTGGCGCTTAACAGGCTGGTGAGAAACACCGCTCCTGTTTCCGGGTGCGGGTTTTGAGGCAGACTTCTACCTCGACTCGTCCTTCTACTTTTCCATATACACCTCCGTCATGCCTCGATTGTGAGGCTACAGGGTGTCTAGAAGGCCCGGGTCGATACATTCACGGGTTTCGCATCAGCCTGTTGGAGAGTATCCGAAGTGTTCGATTTCAGAGCTGATACGCCACCTTCTCCCCCTCGACCTTCACCTTCCCCGTCGCCTGCAGATGCCTGACGATCGCGGCTACCTCAGCCTTGGAAATGCCCTTCGGAAAAAGCGCTGTAACCGTAGTCGTTAGTGTTTTCAGTGTTCTTGGACGTGAGTTGCCGCGCGTTTTCAGGTTGGCGACCACCATCGCGAAGCGGTCGACCTTTTTCGGGGCGGATGCTGCAGTGGGTTTTGGCGGCGTGGGTTTTGCGGATTTTGGCAGGGTCGGCGAGGCGACGACCGGTTTCGGTGCAACGACGATGGGCGTCGGTGCCGTGGGCGCG
Organism: Methyloversatilis sp.; assembly: GCF_051861465.1. GTDB lineage: Bacteria > Pseudomonadota > Gammaproteobacteria > Burkholderiales > Rhodocyclaceae > Methyloversatilis. The sequence continues at coordinate 231,685 of NZ_JBHYCQ010000005.1, forward strand.
ATCGGCTTCGGTGGCAGATGGCCTGTGTTGTTCGGGCATCGGAAGTGCCCCTTCTGATTCAGTACGACTTCGAACTTCTGCTTGATCGACATGCTGCCAAGTAGGGTATTCACCGTCTTGCAGCACGCAACGCAGTTGTCGTCACCATTGGCGCCGCCCTTTGCAATGGCCAGCAGGTGTTCGATGCTTGCGCTGTCCCGGGGCAGGGGCTGTTTGCAGAAGAAGCACAGGCCACCCTGAACGAACAGCAGGCGGTCGAGCGGTTTGGTCGGCATGGTCGTTGCAGTCTCCAGTCGGTCAACTACCCGGACATGCTAGCCGATCTGCGTGCAGCTATCCGTTGGGCATCGACCGCATTCTGCTCAGGACTGCGGCATGTCCTGACGTACGTATGAGCTGGCGGTTGCGCAGCGCCGATGCTGCTGAGCGTCGCCGCGAAGTTACGTCCATTTCAGATCAATCGTCCGGCGCGACGCGGCGCAGTCGCGCAGATAGAGATTGATCAGGCTCTGGTAGGGAATGCCGGTCTCTGCTGCGAGTGACTTGAAGTACTGGATCGATTCTTCGTCGAGCCGGATCGTGATCTGCTTCTTGAGTTGTGCCGCGTGGGGGTTCTTTGTTGCTTTCGAGAAGTCGTATTCGGGGCGCAAGGTCATGTCCTGTCAGCAAACATCGCTTCGCGGAGCGTTGCGCGTCTGGTCGAAATGATGCGAATGATGCGATCTGCAGTGCGATAGCAATGACACACCACCAGCAGCGTCTGGCCGTGTCCGTAACCCGGCAGAACAAATATGTCTTCGTCTGCCGAGTGATCCGGGTCCGCGATCAATCGCGCGTGCTCGTCAGAGAAGGCGGTTCTTGCCTCTTCTAAGCTGACGCCGTGCTTCCGTAGATTGGCGACCGCTTGTCGCTCGTCCCATTCGAAAACGATCACGACGATGATCCTAGTGTAACTACAGTGTAGTTACAGTTCAAGGACGTGATGGACTGTGTGAGGGCAGCGGTGGCCATCGTCGGATCAGTGCGCAGGGGTGTGGCCGAATATACCAAAGGGATTCTTTGAGCGAGAAATCCGCGCTGCGTTGCCGGTCAGCGCCGAGGCGTGCTGTACACTTCGACCAACCTCCATCCGATCTTCTCTTCGTGCCAGACATTCCCACCACATTCGCCGTCGACGGACCGCTTGCGCGGGCGATCGACGGGTTCACGCCGCGTGCGCAGCAGACGGAAATGGCCGAGCGGGTGGCGGCGGCGATCGAACAGCGCGGGGTGCTGGTGGTCGAGGCGGGCACCGGGACGGGCAAGACCTACGCTTATCTCGTGCCGGCGCTGCTCTCCGGCACCAAGGTGATCGTGTCGACCGGCACCAAGACGCTGCAGGACCAGTTGTTCCAGCGCGACCTGCCGACAGTGCGCGGCGCGCTGGGCGTGCCAGTGACCATTGCGCTGCTGAAGGGGCGCGCCAACTATCTGTGCCACTACCACCTCGAACGGTCCCTGCACGACGGCCGGCTGGGCTCGCGCGAAGAGGCCGGGCATCTGCAGGCCATCGCGCGCTGGGCCAAGGTGACGAACAGTGGCGACAAGGCGCAGTGCACCGAGGTGCCGGAAGAGTCGGGCGCCTGGCAGATGGCCACTTCGACGCGCGACAACTGTCTGGGCCAGGATTGTCCGAACGCGAAGGAATGCTTCGTCACCGCGGCGCGGCGCGAGGCGATGGAGGCGGACGTGGTGGTGGTGAATCACCATCTGTTCTTCGCCGACCTGATGCTGCGTGACGAAGGCGTGGCCGAACTGCTTCCGGCCTGCAATGCGGTGGTGTTCGACGAAGCGCATCAGCTTGCCGAGACCGCCAGCCTGTTCTTCGGCGAGTCGGTATCGACTTCGCAGATGCTGGAGCTGGCGCGCGACACACGCGCCGAGGCCGTCATCAATGCCAAGGACTTCAAGCAGTTACCCGAAGCCGCCGAGCGCATGGCCAAGACGGCGCGCGACCTGCGGCTGGTGTTCCGCGAAGAGAACGTGCGCCTGTCGGCGGCGCAGATCGACGAGCGCGCTGCGTTCGCGCCGGCACTGGCCACCGTGCTGGACGCCTTGCGCGAGCTGGCCGGCGTGCTCGAAACCCAGGCCGGGCGCAGCGAGGGACTGGAAAAGTGCTGGCAGCGCTCGCTCGATCTGGTGGCGCGCATCGAACGCTGGCAGAAGCCTGACCAGCCCGACCGCGTGCGCTGGGCCGAGGTGTATACGCAGGCGCTGGCGCTGAACGCCACGCCGCTGTCGGTGGCCGACATTTTCCGGCGCCAGATGGAAGACAACCCGCGGGCGTGGATTTTCACGTCGGCCACGCTGGCGGTCGGCGGCGACTTCGGCCATTACTGCGGCGAACTGGGCCTGGCCGGCGCCGAGACCGCGCAGTGGGGCAGCCCCTTCAACTACGGCGAACAGGCGCTGCTGTATGCGCCCGAAAACATGCCCGAACCGTCCGCGCCCACCTACGCCGAAGCGGTGGCGCGCACCGCCTGGCCGCTGATCAAGGCCTGCCGCGGTGGCGTGTTCGTGCTGTGCACCTCGCTGCGCGCGATGAAGCGCATCCACGAACTGATCGAGGACAAGCTGTCGGCCTACGATCCTGACCGCCCGCTGCTGATGCAGGGCCAGGCCACGCGCAGCGAGCTGCTCGAGCGGCACCGCGCCGCCGGCAACGCCGTGCTGGTCGCCAGCCAGAGTTTCTGGGAAGGCGTGGATGTGCGTGGCGACGCGCTGCAGCTGGTCATCATCGACAAGCTGCCGTTCGCACCGCCGGACGACCCGGTATTGTCGGCGCGCATCGAACACATGAAGCGCGAAGGCCGCAACGCGTTCATGGATTACCAGCTGCCGCATGCCGTGATCAGCATGAAGCAGGGCGCAGGCCGGCTGATCCGCGACGAGCGCGACCACGGTGTGCTCGTCGTGTGCGACCCGCGCCTGATCGACAAGCACTACGGCAAGACCATCTGGCGCAGCCTGCCGCCGATGCGCCGCACGCGCAGCGAAGACGTGGCGGTGGAGTTTCTCGAGAGCCTGGGCGGCTGAGCCGGGCCGCGAGGGCGCGGCCCGCGGCAGACTCAGTGTGCGTTGAAGTACTGGCGGATCGCCTCGTCGGAGGTGTGGGTGTTCAACTCGCTGACGTTGATCGACAGGCTGCCGGTGGCCCACAGGTAGTGCTTGCGGAACCACGCGTAGAGCTCGTCCGACGCCTTGTCTATCGCGCCCAGGCGGCCCGACTCGATCAGGTATTGCAGCGCGCGGTCCGCCCCGGGGGTGTGCTCGGTCACGGCGCGATGCTTTTCGAGCGGCTGGAAAAGGCGGCCCACATCGAGTGCGGTGACCGATTGCGGGCGCTCGGCCAGACGGCGCTCCAGTCTGTCTATTGCGGCCGTCCACGACGGGCCGAGTTTGAAGCGCCTGCGCAGACTTGCGGTCCAGTTTTGCAGAAGCGCAACATAGGTTTGTTCGGTGGCCTTTTCGCTCATCATGTTGGCGTTATCCTTATGCTCGGTCGCCGGTGACGCGGGCATTCAGCCGACGTCGTCCAGAGCGCTTTTACGGTTGCGCGCCGATCCGGCTTGAGCGGCGAGTGAGCAGGGTGACGCAGCGAAACGAATATTTACCCGCGCGGGGCGCTCCACCCGCGCTGCATCACGGTAGCGGCCCGGTTCATCGTGAATGATCGCTGGACGAGAACCGTATTCAGGTCTGCAGACATGCATCCGGTGCCCCGCTGACAGGGGCCTGTTTTCTTGCACCAATCTACCGGTTACACACCATGGTTTTCGAAGTCTATGGCCGGTTCGAGGTCGAGGTTTGCGAGGAGTCGGGAGCGTGGGTCGCCTACCGGCTCGGTCCCGGCATGCGCCATCGCGACTATGACGTGTCCTTCCCGCGCGGGCTGACGGAAGACCGTCTGGCCGAGGTGCTCACACACAGCTTCCAGGACCTCGCTTCGCCGGGGCTGAACGTGCGGCGCATCCGCTGAAAGCCGTCGCACCGCGCACCTGCCATGTTCGCCTCCCTCGCGCGCATCCCGGACACGCCCGGAACATTCGGCCTGATCTTCTGGGGCGGCGTGTTGCTGGCGCTGCTGATCGCCGTCGGGGTGCTCGCCGTGATCGAGCAGCGCATGTTCAGGGCGCGCGGCAAGGGCGCCAGTGCGTTGTTCGTGCGCCTGTGTTCGCTGCCCATCCTCGCGCTGACCGTGGCCGCCGTGCTGTTCGCCGCGCGCGCGGTGCCGGGCATGGAAGGCCTGGCGGTGTTCTATGTCGCGCTGTTCACGCTGGCGCCACTGCTGTGGTTCGGTCTGCACGGGCTGGCTGGGTGGCTCTCCTCGCCGCGGCTGGGTCGGGGTGAAAGTGCATGGCTGGCGGTCAGCGGCCTGCTGATGCTGTTGCTGCCGGTCGGCATCGTCAGCGCGCTGCAGATACCTTACTTCCATCTGGTGCGCCTGATCGATGGCGCCCGCGTGGCCGCAACCGATCAGCGGCCGCTGCCGCATGACGTGCGGCCGGTGCTGCGTTTCCGGCTCGCCGCCGTCGGCGGCGGCACCGGTGACCTCCTCGTTCAATCGCTGAGTGCGCCAGCGGGTGTGACGGTCGAGCGCGTCGACGCGATGTCGGGTGGTCACTGGGCGGACACCGCGACACAGATGCATCCGTACATGTGCCGCAACGGCGCAGATCTGCATTTCGCATGGCGGCCCGGCACCGCGCTGCCACGGCTCAGGCTGCACTGGCGGGACGCCTCCGGCGCCGCACTGACCGAATTCCAGCCCGCCGATCCGGTCGTGCTGCCGCCGGCCGCGGACTTCCTGCCGCGCTGGCATGGCGGTGGCGTCGATCTGCCGGCGCCCTTGCCGCGCGACATCGTGACCGTCAGCGATCAGGGCGGCGCAGGCGGTTTTTTCCGCGCGCTGCCGGTCAGCCTCGATCACGCCTACGATTGCCTGCTCAGCGGTGACCGCCTGACAGCGGCGTCAGCGGGCGAAGCGGTGAGCGCGCTGCGGATTTCGGTCGACCCCGGCGCGACCGACCGCGGATTGCACGCGCTGTTTGCGAAGCCCGATCCCCGATGAGCGCGCTGTGAGCGCTGCAACATGATCTGCTCGCGGCGGTGATGTACCCTCCGATTCATTCATCCTTTGTGCATCGAACGCGATGAAAACCCTTTACGAAGCGGCCAGCCTCGTCGAAGCCCATCTGCTGAAGGACCTGCTGGCACAGGAAGGCGTGCCGTCGGTGATCCATGGTGAGTTCCTGCAGGGTGGCATGGGCGAACTGCCGGCTGCCGGCCTGGTCCGGCTGGTGGTGGATGATCACCACTATGGCGCGGGGCGTGCGGTCATCGAACGCTGGGAAGCCAGCGCGGTCGGCGACATCGCTGACACTTCGCAGCAGTCGGTGCGTGACGACGCGTCGTCCGACGATGTCACCGCGCCCGCTGGCGAGCAGTCTGGGCACCGGCAGCCCCATCAGCCCCCGCAGCGCCGGCGCGATGGCCGCAACCCCTTCGGCATGTGGATTGCCGTGGCCGTGGTCGCGACGGCATGCTGGCTGTACGCGCGCGCGGTCGAGGCCGTTGAGGTGGTCGAAATCATCGATATCGGCGGTCGCATTGACGGCCGTGCGACGAACGCCGACGCGCTTCCGGTGGTGCCGACCTCTCCCGGGTACGGCGCCGCACAGCGTTTGCGCTGAGTGTCCGTGCCGGCTGTCATCGGTCCGGCGGCACCGCGCGCCGGGCGCCCGGGCAGCCGCATCCTCCTCGCTTCACTGTTTTTTTTTGGCGCCTTGTGGCTGCTCGATCGCCTGTTTCCGCCGCCGCTCCCCGGCCCGGACGACGGTTTCATCGTGCTCGCGCGCGACGGCAGCCCGCTGCGTGCCTGGCCGGGTGCGGATGGCGCATGGCGCTATCCGGTCACGCTGGCCGACGTGTCGCCGCGCTATGTCGAGGCGCTGCTGGGCTATGAAGACCGCTGGTTCCGCTGGCATCCGGGCGTCAATCCGGCTGCGCTGGCGCGCGCTGCGTGGCAGTGGGCGGGCAGCGGTCGCATCGTGTCCGGCGGCTCCACGCTCACCATGCAGGTCGCACGCATCCTCGAACCGGTGCCGCGCACGCCGCGCGGGAAGCTGCGGCAGATGGCGCGTGCGCTGCAACTCGAATGGCGGCTGTCGAAGGACGACATCCTCACGCTGTATCTGAATCACGCGCCGATGGGTGGCATCGTCGAAGGCGCAGAGATGGCCAGTCGCGCCTACCTCGGCAAGCCGTCGCGCGACCTGAGCCATGCCGAAGCGGCGCTGCTCGCCACGCTGCCGCGTGCGCCCAGCCGCCTTCGTCCGGACCGCGCGCCGCAGGCGGCGCAGGTCGCGCGCGATCGCGTGCTGGCGCGGCTGGCCAACTTCGGCATCTGGGCACCCGAGGTGGTGGCCGACGCGCGCATCGAGCCGGTCATCGCGCAGCGCCTGCAGGGCGGCTGGCTGGCACCGCTGGCGGCCGAACGTTTGCGCGGTCAGGTGCGCCGCTCGGACCGACGTGGCCTGACCCGTGTCGCCAGCACGCTGGACCGCGAACTGCAGAGCACGGTCGAGCGCCTGCTGGCCGACCGCGCCTCGGTGCTGCCGCCGAAAGTGTCGATCGCCGCGCTGGTGATGGATGTCGACACACTGGAGGTGCGCGCCTATGCCGGTTCGGCCGATTTCACCGACGCCGGACGCAGCGCCCACGTTGACATGGTGCGCGGCGTTCGCTCGCCCGGTTCCACACTGAAGCCCTTCCTGTATGCGATGGCGCTCGACGATGGCCTCATCCATTCCGAAAGCCTGCTGATCGACGCGCCGCAGGCCTTCGGCGGCTACCAGCCAGGTAATTTCCAGGCCGATTTTTCGGGGCCGGTCAGCGCCGCCGAAGCGCTGCAGCGCTCGCTCAATGTGCCGGCCGTCGACCTGCTGGACCAGATCACGCCGCCGCGCTTTGCTGCGCGGCTTGCCGCGGGCGGCGTCAAGCTGCGCATTGCCACCGGCGAGCAGCCCAATCTGAGCCTCATCCTCGGTGGCGCGGGCGTGACGCTGGAAGAACTTGTCGGTGCCTACCGCGCGCTGGCGGCCGGCGGCCTGGCAGGTACACCGCGGCTCACGCCGGACGCGCCGCGAGCGGAATCGCGCCTGATGAGCGAAGGCGCGGCGTGGATCGTGCGCGACATTCTGGAAGGTGGCGGCCATCCGGACCGCCCGTTCATCGAAGGCGGTGGCAGTGTGCCGCTGGCCTGGAAGACCGGCACCAGCTTCGGCTTTCGCGATGCGTGGGCAGTCGGCGTGTCCGGCCGCCACGCGCTCGGCGTCTGGATGGGCCGGCCGGATGGCACACCCAACCCCGGCTTCTTCGGCGCCAACGCGGCAGCGCCGTTGCTGAAGGACATCGCCGCGGCGCTGCCGCGCGCAGCGCCCGCGCCGCGTGACCGGCCGACGTCGGTGCTGGCGGTCGACATCTGCTGGCCACTCGGCACGGCGAACGCCGATACCCCTGCGCCGCTGTGCCATCGTCGTCGCAGCGCCTGGTCACTCGCCGGCGCCGTGCCGCCGACCCGCCCGGACCGCATCGACCCCAGCAGCCTGCGACAGACCGTGTGGATCGATCCGGCCAGCGGCCTGCGCACCGTGTCGGGCTGCGGCAATGGGCAGGTGCGGGACTTCGCGCGCTGGCCGGTGCTGCTGCAACCCTGGCTTGACGGCTGGCTGCCCGCCGACCAGCGCCTGCCCGACTGGCAACCGGGGTGTGCGCCGGTCGGCACCGCTCCGGCCGCCACGCTGCGCATCGTCGGCCTCACCGATGGCTTGCGGCTGCGCCCCGCGCCACATCAGGGCCATGTGTCGCTTCATCTCGCAGCGCGCGGCGCGCATGGCACGGTGTATTGGCTGCTCGACGGCCGGCGGGTGACGCCGGATGGCGGCGGCAAGCTGCTGCTCGACGACCCCGGAGAACACCGGCTGACCGTGATGGACGGCGAGGGACGCCATCACAGTTTGAGATTCGTGCTCGATCCGGCGGCTGATGGTCGAGTCCTGCGATGAACACACACTCGCCACCAGCGATTGTGACGGGCGACCTTCAGGAGCAGCGGTTTGTGGGAGCGGCGGCCTCGCCGCGATACGCACTCTGCACAACGATGGTCGCTGCACTATCGCGGCGAGGCCGCCGCTCCCACAGGCCGCCGCGCCGTCGGCCAGTGCTGCGAACGAATGTCGCACTAGCGCAAGGCAGCTCGAGTGTTGTTGGGGTGCGCCGCACGGGGAACGAAGACCAAGCCTGTTCCGTTCACGGGAATCCACGATCGGGAAATGCGGTCACGCCGTAGCGATGTGGTTCGTTTGTGCGCTCCGGCGTGAGCCTGCCTTGACATGTCCGGCGGCGATCGCAAGGATGTGGAACGCGCGCGGATCACGCCGGAATCGCGTATCTGCCTGGATTGCCCGTGCCGACCGCACAGAAGATTCAAGCCGCTTGAATTTCACTCAAGCGGCTTTGTTTTTGCAGCAATTTCAATCACCAACCGGAAACGACCATGTCTCAAATCATCGTTGAACACAATCCGTCGGAAGACAAGCTCAAGCAACTGGGCGTATCGAGCTGGGAAATCTGGGAGAAGGAAGTGTCGAAGTTTCCGCTCGATTTCGGCATGACCGAAAGCGCCTATCTGCTGGAGGGCGAAATCCATGTCACGCCGCAGGGCGGTGAAAAGGTGGTGATCAAGGCCGGCGATTTCGTGGTGTTCCCGAAAGGCATGAAGTCGATGTGGGAAGTGGTGAAGCCCTTGCGCAAGCACTACAAGCACAGCTGATCCAGGACTTTGACCCGACAACGGGTTGACCAGAAAAAAGCCCCGGATTTCCGGGGCTTTTTTTGTTGGTCGATGCTGGGGCGGCTGACATCGAGCCGGCTGTCGGCGGGGCCGCCGACCTGACCGCGATGCCCGCCCGGCCGGGCATCAGGGTGCGCGGTACTCGACGCCGTGGCGCTTGAAGATGTCCTTCAGTTCGCCCTTTTCGGCAATGCTGTTCATCGCGGCCTGCAGCGACTGGGCCAGTTTTTCGTTACCTGACTTCACCGCGAGGCCGATGACCCACTGGCGGCGATTGACCAGCGGAAGCGGTACGTCGGCGATGACGTAGCCGCTGGTGCCTGCGAGACCGGCCTCCAGTTCGCTCTGCATGGCCATGACAGCACTGACTTCGCCATTCTTCATCGCGGTCAGTGCTTCGCTGGCCGATTTGTAATTGCCGACGTTGTTGCGGTAGACACCGCCATCGGCGGACAGGAGCACCGTGGCAGGGTAGGTTTCCACTTCGACGCCGATGCGCTGAGTGCGGAAGGCATCCAGCGATTCGAGCTTGTCGAGCTTGTCGACGTTGCGGGCGATGGCAAACTTTTCGCGGTAGTACGGTGCGAAGAACATGGCCTTGTCGTTGCGCGCCGTGTAGGTCGCGTCGATGGGTACATGCAGCATGACGTCGGCCGGGCCGTAGCCGAGCACGGTGCCGCGCCACACCATGTTGCGCAGGTCATCGTCCATGTTTTCGTCGGCCGAGAACCACAGGATTTCGAGCTTCACGCCAAGCCGGTCGGCCAGCAGTTTGGCGAGGTCGACATCGATGCCGCCCGTGCCTACGTCCGAGAACGGGGCGAATTCCTTGTACAGCGCAACCTTGATCTGGCCGCTCTTGATGACTTCGTCGAGGTCGCGGCCTTGCGCCCATGCGCTGCCGGCGAAGCCGCCCAGCCACATGACGGCACACAGCATGAGCGTGGTTAATCTGTTCTTCATTCCTGGTCTCCAGAGGTATTGTGTGTGCGGGGAGGATTTACCGCCAGGCCGCATTTTTGCACGGCAGCCCGAAATCGGTTGCAACAACCGCCATGGCAACCCGAGGTGTCAGCGTACGGTACCGGGTGCGCGGCCGGGCAATCCGGCAAGCACGCGCGTCGACGAACCGGACGCTCAAGAAAAAAACCGGCGCCAGGAGGCGCCGGTTACGGTCGCCCCAATAACGGGGCGCAAGGAGGAGTCTTCAGATCTTCTTGATCAATCCTTCAGCAACTTGAACACCCACATCGAGCCGCCCTGGTTCAGGTAGGACACCTTCTTGGCCACGTCGCCGCCCCACAGCGGGACTGCGCCGCCCCAACCGGCCGTCACGGCGATGTACTGTTCGCCGTCCTGGTCCCAGGTGATCGGGGGGGCGACGATGCCGGTTCCGACCTGGAAGGACCACACTTCCTTGCCGGTCTTGGCATCCGCGGCCTTGAGGTAGCCCTCGGGCGTGCCCCAGAACACCAGGCCGCCACGGGTCACCATCGCGCCCCCCCACAGCGGAGCGTTGTTGCGGACCTCCCACACGATCTTGCCGGTCTTCGGATCGACTGCACGCAGCGCGCCGATGTAGTCGCCGCCGATTTCCTTGGCATCCAGCGTCTTGATCGTGAAGCCGGCACCCAGGTAGGCCGCACCCTTCTTGTAGGTGATCGGCTCGTTCCAGATTTCCATGCCCCATTCATTCGACGGCACGTAGAACAGACCGGTGTCCGGGCTGTAGGCCATCGGCATCTGGTTCTTGCCGCCCAGGAAGGACGGTGTGGCGAACACGACGCTGCCCTTCTTGCCGTCAGCGCCTGCGCTCGGGTCACCCGGGCGGTTCGCCGGGTCATAGATCGGGCGACCGTTCTCGTCCAGGCCCTTGGCCCAGTTCAGCGCCTTGACGAACGGGAAGCCGCGCTCGAACTTGCCGGTGTTGGCGTCCAGCACGTAGAAGAATCCGTTGCGGTCGGCCTTGCCGCCCATGCGCTTGCCACCCATGTCGAAGGTGACGAATTCGTTCACGCCGTCATAGTCCCAGCCGTCGTTCGGCGTGCTCTGGAAGTGCCACTTGATCTCGCCGGTCTTGACGTCGATCGCAACCGTGGAACACGAGTACAGGTTGTCGCCGGGACGCAGGTGGCTGTTCCACGGCGCCGGGTTGCCCGTGCCGAAATAGGCGAGTCCGGTCTTCGCGTCATAGGTGCCGCCCAGCCACGTTGCCGCGCCGCCGACCTTCCACAGGTCGCCCGGCCACGTGGCATTGGTCGTGCCACTGATACCGGCTTCGGTCTTGTTGCCATCGGCGTCGTACTTGTAGCCCATATGACCTTCAATGGTCGGGCGCATCCAGACCATCTTGCCGGTCTTCGGGTCACGTGCTTCGACGCGGCCGATGATGCCGAATTCACCACCCGATACACCGGTCAGCAGCAGACCGCCAGCGATGATGGGCGCCGCCGACGACGAATAGCCGGCTTGGTAGTCGTCGATCTTTTCCTTCCACACGACCTTGCCGGTGGCCTGATCCAGCGCGATGAGCTGGGCGTCGAGCGTGGCGTAGATGATCAGGTTGTCGAAGGCCGCAGCACCGCGGTTGATCACGTCGCAGCAGGGCATGATGCCTTCGGGTAGACGGTGTTCGTAGGTCCACAGGCGCTTGCCGGTCTTGGCATCGAGCGCGAACACACGGGAGTACGAGGCGGTGACGAACATTTTGCCGTCGATGACCAGCGGCTGCGCTTCCTGACCGCGCTGCTTCTCGCCGCCGTACGAATACGACCAGGCGGGCACCAGACGCTTCACATTCTTCGGAGTGATCTGCTTGAGCGGGCTGAAGCGCTGACCCTCGGTGCCCATGCCCCACGAAAGAACGTTACCCGTGGTTTTGGCGTCATTCACGATGTCGGCGTCCGTCACACCGGCATACGCGATGGTGCTGTGCGCGCAGGCGGTGAGGACGAGCGCTGCAAGAGCAGTTCTTTTCATGGATGGTCTCCTCTGATTTGGATCAGTCGTCTGACTGTCGGATTTTTTGTCGCACCGAGCGACGCCCTAGTGTTGCAAAACGCATGCCATTAGTCGGTTTTGCGTCAAAACTACCGTTCGGGCTCCTCGGGCAGGCGATGGTTGCGGCAAGCGTGGCAAGGCCCGGCGAAGGGATGTGCTCCCTGAGCCGCGCGGATAAAGGCCCTGCGGTCAGTGGGTGTTACGTCGGGCGGCGATGCGGCGTGGGTATCGGTGCGAGGCGGGCGGTCCCGTTCGTGCCGGACAATCCCTGGAAACGGTTGCACGAACGGCTGATCCGTCCGGATTTCAACCGATCTTTACAAATCGTTCGTACAAATATCGAACGTCCGCCAGAGGGGGTGTCCCGAATTTGCAGGGGTGTTGCCCCGGGTGGCCGGGGATTCCCTCACCGCCGCCGCGTCAGCGCGTTCGTACTGCGCGCGGCGCGAACGCCATCGCGACGAAGTAGTCGTCGAACCGATTTTGCCTTCGCGTGTTCGTTCGTCTGCCGGGGCCTGGGTGCCCCGGCGGTCAGCGCTTGCCGTTGCCGCCGAGCAATGCCGCGACCTGCCGCTTGCCGCGCCGGGCGCCGGCTGCAGTGCCGTCGGCAGTGGCGGCCGTGCCTTCGCCGGAAGGCAGCGATTCGTACGGCTTGCTGAAGTCGAAACCATCGGCCGCAACCTGGCTGGCCGATGAACGCGGACTGCGCGGCGGACGCGCGGTGTCTCCGGTCGCCGATCGGCCGCGGCGGGCTGCGCCTTCGGGCCGTTCCGGCCGCTCAGCGCTGCTGACGGCGCGTTCCCGCGGGCGCTCGCCACCACGTCCCTCGCGCGGAGTCGATTCGCGCGCTTCGCGCTGTCGGGCGCGGCCCGGGTCGAAGCCTTCCGGCGTCGCCGGCTCGATTTCCTTGCGGATCAATTTTTCGATGTCGGCCACGCGACCGCGCTCTTCCGGCGCCATCAGCGAAATGGCTTCGCCGCTGCGCCCGGCGCGGCCAGTGCGGCCGATCCGGTGTACATAATCTTCCGCGTTGTGCGGCAGCTCGAAATTGATGACGAAGGGCAGGTCCTCGATGTCGAGTCCGCGCGCCGCGACGTCGGTCGCGACCAGTACGCGCACGGCACCGCTCTTGAACGCTTCCAGCGCTTCGGTGCGCTGCTGCTGGCTCTTGTCGCCGTGGATGGCGTCGGCTGCCACACCCTGACGGATCAGGTGCACCGCCAGCCGGCTGGCGCCGAATTTCGTGTTGACGAACACCAGCGCCTGACGCGACACGTAGTCGGGCTGCGTCAGCAGGTGCGTCAGCAGCGCGCGCTTGTCGTCGGTTGCGCAGGCATGCACGCGGTGCGTCACGGTTTCAGCCGTCGCATTGCGGCGCGCCACCTCGATCAGCTGCGGGTCGCGCAACATGGCCTGTGCAAGCTTCTTGATTTCTTCCGAGAAGGTGGCCGAAAACAGAAGGCTCTGCCGCTGGGCCGGCAGCAGCGCGAGGATGCGCTTGATGTCCGGGATGAAACCCATGTCCAGCATGCGGTCGGCTTCGTCGAGCACCAGCATCTGCACCTGGCCGAGCGCAATGCTCTTGCCTTCGACGTGATCCAGCAGGCGACCGGGCGTCGCGACGACGATTTCGCGGCCTTCACGCAACTCCTTCACCTGCGCCTTCATGTCCACGCCGCCGTAGATGCAGACCGAACGCAGCGGCAGGTGCTTCGAATAGGTGCGCACGCTTTCGTGCACCTGCATCGCCAGTTCGCGCGTCGGGCAGACGATCAGTGCGCGTACCGGATGGCGGGCGGGCGATGGCGAACTGCTGGCGTGCGGCGCGAGGCGCTGCAGCAGTGGCAGCGTGAAACTGGCGGTCTTGCCGGTGCCGGTCTGGGCGCCGCCCATGACGTCGCGGCCCGCCAGCACGATGGGAATGGCCTGGGCCTGAATGGGGGTCGGCACGGTATAGCCGGTGTCTGCGACAGCGCGCAGCAATTCGGGGATGAGCCCGAGTTCTTCAAACGACATGTATGCGAAGCTCTTTGTGTAAGGACTTCCGCCTGGCATGCCGGTTCAGGCTGGGGAAATCGGTTCCGGAAAACCCGGCGCGAGGGCGCGCCAACGTGACGTTGGCACGGCTATCGAGCCCGGGGCGCAGGCGCCTGGGCGGGAGAAGTGGGGGATCGGCCGTCAGTCCGGCCGGATCGGAAACTCCGGGCCGCGCCATGACCGGCGAGGCGACTGCACCCGCATTATCGCACAGTGCCGGGTTTCGCCCCGCGTGGTGCGGACTCGAAGTACAGGAACCCGGGTACGACCTCGTGCGGGCTTTCTGTGAGCGACCCCTGTCGGAGCGGCGATCCACTGCCGGCGCTGCATGGCAAGCCGGCTCCGCGGGCGGCGAGCAATCCTCGCCGAAACCCCCGCGCCGCCGTCGCCGCAATGTGCACGCTGATCATCGACCATCGCTGCTCGATCCCGGAAAGGCCGCCGCTCCCACAACAGGAACGCCCCCTCGGCAGGCGCTCCGCTCAGCCGTGCCGGCGCCGGGCGGATGCGGACTTCCCGGGTACGCCCAAGTAACCGGTGACTTCTTCGCGGTCGTGGTAGAGCTGGCGGAAACGCAGTTCGTGCTTCTTGTCGACCGACTCCAGTGCTTCGGCGATCAGGTCGGAACACAGCTGCAGTTCTTCGTAGCGCCGCTTCATCGGCAACTTCAGGTTGAAGATGGCGTGCTGGCAAAGGCCCTGCGCGACCCAGCGCGCCACCAGGGCGGCGACGCGGCGCGGCTGTTCGACCATGTCGCACACCAGCCAGTCCACCGGCTTGCGCGGCACGAAACGGAAGCCATCTTCCTTCTTGTGCCGCACCTGGCCGGTTTCGAGCAATTCGGGCTTCATCGGCCCATTGTCGACTGCGGTGACCTCGAAATGGCGCGACACCAGGTGCCAGGTCCAGCCGCCCGGTGCGGCGCCGAGATCGACGGCGCTCATGCCGGGCTTGATCAGCCGTTCCTGTTCGTCTTCGGTCAGCAGGCTGTGAAACGCTTCAGCCAGTTTGAGCGTCGAGCGCGAAGGCGCTTCGCGCGGCATGCGCAGGCGCGGAATGCCGCCCGGCCACTCGCTGCGCCGGCCGGGCCAGGACAGCGCCACCGTGGCGCGGTCGGCCGCGGTGAAAAAGATGTGCAGCCGCGGTGCCTCGCGGTCGTCGCTGAAGGCTCCGGCCGTTTCGAGCGCTTGACTCATGAAGCCTTCCAGCTTGCGGCTGAGGCCGGACAGCGCCTTCACCTTGTCCGTGTCCGGCGTTTCGATCAGGAAGTCGCTGAAGCCCGGCGCCAGTTCAAGTGCGGCTTCGACCACCGGCGTGACGCGGTCGCGCGGCGTCATGCCTTCAATCGTACGGCCCGCCCACACCAGCTGGCGCGCGAAGGTGAGGTCCTGCCAGCTCAGCTTGCGCATCAGGGCGCTCAAAGCGCGTGCATCGGCAAACGCTTCGACGTAGCCACTGCCGGCTTCCGCCTGCGGTTCGATCATCTGGCCGGCGTCACCGCAGCGGTCCATGATCTCCTGCGCGCATTCGCGTTCGAAGCCGGCGCGGCAATACAGCAGCAGGCCGAGGGGATTTGTTTTCAAGGTGTGTCCGTTCAGGGTGAATCCGTGCCGGGCCGACCGGTCTGTGATACATGTCGCGCTCTTGGGAACGCAATCCGGTCTGCCGCATGAATCTTACGAAAGTTACCGGAATGAAGGATGTCGTCACGAAGGATATCGCGCGCCGACGTCTCGGCCGCTCGACGCTTGAAGTCCCGGCCATCGGGCTGGGCACGATGACCTTCGGTCAGCAGGTCGACGAGCGCACGGCCCACGCCATCATGGACGAAGCCTTCGAGGCCGGCATCGACTTTCTCGACGCGGCCGAAATGTACCCGGTCCCGGCCCGCGCGCAAACCTTCGGCGAAACCGAACGCATCGTCGGCAGCTGGCTGGCGCGTCGCCCGCGCGAGTCGGTCATCGTCGCGACCAAGGTGGCCGGACCGGCACGCGGCATCGAATGGATACGCGGCGGGCCGCTGGCGCTGGATGAAAGCAATATCCGTCAGGCGGTCGAAGGATCGCTCGCGCGACTGGGCACCGACTACATCGACCTGTACCAGATCCACTGGCCGGCGCGCAATGTGCCGATGTTCGGCCAGTATGAATATGACCCGGGCGGCGAGCGCGAGGCGGAATCGCTGCGCAGCCAGCTTGAGGCGCTGGCCCGGCTGATCGAAGAAGGCAAGATCCGCCATATCGGTGTGTCGAACGAAACGCCATGGGGCCTGATGACCTGCCTGCGCCTGGCCGACGAAGGTCTGCCGCGCGTGGTGAGCATCCAGAACGCCTACCACCTGATGAACCGTACCTTCGATGTCGGCCTGTCCGAGGTGTGTACGCGGGAGCAGGTGTCGCTGCTGGCGTACTCGCCACTCGGGTTCGGCCACCTGACCGGCAAGTACGTCGAACGCGCCGACGCGGCAGGTCGAATCAATGAATTTCCGCAGTTCGGCCAGCGCTACTTCAAGGAAAATGTGGCGCCGGCGTCGCGCGCCTACGCCTTGCTGGCGCACGAACACGGACTGACGCCGACCCAGCTGGCGCTCGCGTTCTGCTATCGGCGCCATGCCGTGGCGAGTACCCTGATCGGTGTGACCACGCGCACCCAGTTGCGGGAAAATATCGATGCGTGGACCGTGACGCTGTCGAACGCGCTGAACGAAGCCATCGACGCGCTGCACCTGCGCTACACCAACCCGGCGCCTTGACCGGGCGCCCTGCCATGTTGCACAGAGGAGATTTCCGGATGTTCATCAAGCCGTTAGCCGCGTTGATCGCGGCCAGCGTCATGCTCGCGCCGATGTCGGCGGGCGCCAACACTGCAACCCCCAAGCCGGCGGCCAGCGCGAAGGCAAGCAAACCGGCCGCAAAGGCCAGCGCGAAAGCCAGCAGCAAGGCCGCCGCGCCGAAGGAAGCCGCCGAGATCGAACTGGCGCACGGTTTGGACGACGCCGCCGCACTGGCCCTGCAGGCGCTGGTGGACGACTTCAACGCCGGCGGCAAGGCCAAGCAGAAGATCGTGCTCAGCACACGCAACTGGGAAGACGCAGACGCTGCGGTGCCCACGCTGCCCGCCATGCTGGTGCTCGACGACGGCGCGCGTCAGCGCTTTCTGGACGGCAAGCCGCGCTACACCCCGCTGCATCAGGTGATGACGACCGCGAAGGAGAAATTCACTCACGCAGCCATCCCTGCGCCGATGCCCCCTTACCTGAATGGCGCGAAAGGCCGTCTGAATGCGCTGCCGATCGGCCTCACGACGCCGGTCATGTTCTACAACCGCGACGCCTTCAGCCGGGTCGGGCTTGACCCGAACGTGCCGCCGACCCACTGGTTCTCGTTGCAGGAAGCGCTCGGCACGCTGCGCGATGGCGGCTACGCCTGCCCCTACACCAGTGCTCGCCCGACCCAGATCCATGTTGACAACATCAGCGCCTGGCACAACGAGCCGTTCGCGCGCAAGCAGGGCAAGACCGGCGAAGCGCTTGCCATCAACGGCCTCGTGCAGGTGAAGCATCTGGCCATGATGTCGTCGTGGTACAAGAGCCGCTATCTGCACATTTTCGGACGCGCTGACGAGGCGGTGCCGATGTTCGCCGGCGGCCAGTGTCAGGTGCTGACGGCGCGCTCCTCGGCCTGGCCGCAGATCAAGCGCGACGCCAAGTTCGACGTCGGCGTCGCGGCGCTGCCCTTCCACGAAGACATCCGCAACGCGCCGCGCCATACGCTGGCCGATGGTGCCAGCCTGTGGGTGAGCGCCGGTCGCGGCGCCGAGGAAACGCGCACCATCGCGCGCTTCGTCACCTTCCTGCTCGATCCGGACCGCCAAGCCCAGTGGTCGCTGGCCACCGGCTTCATTCCGCTGAACCGCGCCGGCATGGTGGCCATCAGTCCGGTCGATGCGCCGACCGCGGACAGCGTCGCCCGTGTGGCACTGCGCCAGCTCGCGGGTCGGGCCGGTCAGAAGGACGAACAGACCAGCCACGCCGCCAGCAATCCGCGCGTGCGTGCGGTGCTCGACGAAGAACTGGAAGAATTATGGGCCGACCGCAAGCCGGCCAAGGCCGTGCTCGACACGGCAGTCCTGAGGGCAGGCCCATGTCTGACGTCGATCAACTCGTCCTGCTGATCCGCTCGGCGCGCGAGGACGCAACGGTCGGCGAACCGCTGCGCCGGCTGCTCGCGCTCGACGACGCGGCGCGCGTCAAGGCGATCGAGAAGTGGGTGCGCGAAGGCGTGGCCGCTGGCACGTCGGTAGGAATGCTGAGTGCCATCGCCTGGCTGACCGACGACGACATCGCGCGTCAGGCGCGCGAATTGCTCGATCCGGACTGAAGCGGCCGCTGTGACGCTGCAGCCCTGGCCCTCGCAGTGGCCTTATCCGCTGTGGATCGCCCATCGCGGCGGTGGTTCGGCGGCGCCTGAGAACACGCTCGCCGCGATCCGCACTGGCGCGACAGCCGGCTTCGGCATGGTCGAATTCGACGTCATGCTGAGCCGCGATGACGTGCCGCTGCTGATCCACGACGAAACCCTGGAACGCACGACCGACGGCGTCGGCGAAGTCAGCGCGCACAGCGCCCGCGCGCTGCTGCAACTCGACGCCGGTCGTTGGCACGGTCCGGCGTTTGCCGGCGAGCGCATTCCGACGCTGGATCAGGCGCTCGATTGCCTGCTGGCGCTCGACATCATCGCAAATATCGAAATCAAGCCGGCCACCGGCTTCGAACGCCGCACCGGCGAAGTCGTCGCGCACGCGGTCGCGGCGCGCTGGCCTGCCGGCGTACGGCCGCCGCTGCTGTCCTCGTTCTCGATGGACGCCCTCGAGGCGGCGCGCGAGGCGGTGCCCGATCTTCCGCGCGGCCTGCTGTTCGAACGGCTGCCCGAAGACTGGGCGGCCCGGGTGCGCGCGCACGGTGCGCTGTCGGTGCACTGCGACCAGTCGGCGCTCGATGTTCAGCAACTCCGGGCGGTGCGCGAAGCAGGCTTGCCGCTGCTGTGTTACACCGTGAATGACGCTGCGCGCGCCCGTGAGCTGATTGCTGCGGGTGTGGCCGGTCTGTTTACCGACACGCTCGACCTGCCTCAGCGCTGCGCGACATGATCCAGCGTGGCGTGCAGGGCGGCCCGCCATTGCGCAATCAGTGCGTCGGCTGACGCGCCTGACGGCAGAAACACCCGACCGTCGTCCGCCGCCGTCTGCATCACGATGTCTGCGCCCAGCGCCGCCAGTCTCGCTGCGCCCAGCGCCGTGGTTTCCGCCGCGGGTGCGACACGCACCGGGCAGCCCAGCAGGTCGGCCTGCATCTGCATCAGCAGCGCATTGACCGTGCCGCCCCCGTCGACGCGCAGTTCGCGCAACGGCGCACCGGCATCGGCTTCCATCGCCCGCATCACGTCCAGCGTCTGCAGCGCGATGGCCTCCAGCGCGGCACGGGAGATGTGGGCGCGCGTGGTGCCGCGCGTCAGGCCGTACATCGCGCCGCGCGCCCCGGCCGACCAGTGTGGCGCACCCAGGCCGGTGAAGGCCGGCACGATGGTGACGCCGGCACTGTCCGGCACGCTGGCCGCCAGCGCCTCGATGTCGCCCGACCGGGCGATCAACCCGAGACCATCGCGCAGCCACTGCACCAGCGCCCCGGTGACGAATACGCTGCCTTCGAGTGCGTATTCGATGCGCGCCGACGTCTGCGCGGCACAGGTCGTGAGCAGGCCGTGGTGCGATGCGATGGCCTGATCGCCGGTGTGCATGAGCATGAAACAGCCCGTGCCGTAGGTGTTCTTGGCCAGTCCCGGCGCCGTGCAGCCCTGCCCGTAAAGCGCCGCCTGCTGGTCGCCAGCGATGCCGGTGATCGCCAGCGCACGGCCGAACAGCGCTGCGCCGGTTTCCGCCAGGGCGCCGCTGGACGCCACCACACGGGGCAGCAGCGCGCGAGGAATCCCGAAAAGTTCGAGCAGGCCGTCGTCCCACTGCCCGGTGTGGATGTCCAGCAGCTGGGTGCGGCTGGCGTTGGTCAGGTCGGTCACGTGCGCGCGCCCGCCGGTGAGCTGCCACACCAGCCAGCTGTCCATCGTGCCGCAGGCCAGTTCGCCGCGCCGCGCGCGTGCGCGGGCGCCGGGCAGGTGGTCGAGCAGCCAGGCGATCTTGCTGGCCGAAAAATAGGGGTCGAGCACCAGGCCGGTCCTGGCGCGCACTGCGTCCTCGTGGCCGTCGGCCTTGAGGCGGGCGCAGACCTCCGCCGTGCGTCGGTCCTGCCAGACGATGGCCGGGCCCAGTGGCTCGCCGCTGGCACGCTCCCACAGCATGACTGTTTCGCGCTGATTCGTGATGCCGACCGCTGCAATGTCGGCGGGCGACAGCGCTGCGCGCGTCAGCACCTCGCGCACGCAGTCGACGGTATCCGTCCAGATGCGCCGGGCGTCATGTTCCACCCAGCCGGGCCGCGGGTAATGCTGGGGCAGTTCGCGCTGCGCCATCGCAACGATGCGGCTGTCGGTGTCGAACAGCAGTGCGCGCGAGCTGGTCGTGCCCTGATCGAGTGCGAGAACGTGGCGCATGTCTTCTCCTTGTCCGCCTGTCGCATCCACGGCAGCGCAGTCATCGGGCGCTACGGGCGGAATGCTAGAATCCGCGGCTGTTTCGCGCAGTTTAGCGCCCTCCTGATCCCCCATTGCCGACCATGACCAGCGCCGACATCCGCTCCGCCTTCCTGAATTTCTTCGCGTCCAAGGGCCACCAGATCGTGGCGTCCAGTTCGCTCGTGCCGCACGAAGACCCGACGTTGCTGTTCACCAACGCCGGCATGAACCAGTTCAAGGACGTGTTCCTCGGCTTCGACAAGCGCAGCTACAACCGCGCGACCACGTCGCAGAAATGCGTGCGCGCCGGCGGCAAGCACAACGACCTGGAAAACGTCGGCTATACCGCGCGCCACCACACCTTCTTCGAAATGCTGGGCAACTTCAGCTTCGGCGACTATTTCAAGCAGGACGCCATCGATTACGCGTGGGAACTGCTGACAGGAGTGTTCAAGCTGCCGGCGGACAAGCTGTGGGTCACGGTGTACGCCGAGGACGACGAAGCCTATGCGATCTGGCGCGACAGGATCGGCGTGCCGGTCGGGCGCATCGTGCGCATCGGCGACAACAAGGGCGCGCGCTACGCGTCCGACAACTTCTGGATGATGGGCGACACCGGCCCGTGCGGCCCGTGCACTGAAATCTTCTACGACCACGGCGAAGACATTCCAGGCGGCCCACCGGGGTCCCCCGATGAGGATGGCGACCGCTACATCGAAATCTGGAACAACGTGTTCATGCAGTACAACCGTGACGAAGCCGGCGTGCTGCATCCGCTGCCCAAGCCCAGTGTCGACACCGGCATGGGTCTCGAGCGCATCGCCGCCGTGCTGCAGCATGTGCACAGTAACTACGAAATCGACCTGTTCGTCGCGCTGATCGCCGCCGCCGCACGCGAAACGCACACCGCCGATCTCGACAACCCGTCGTTGAAGGTGCTGGCCGACCACATCCGCGCCTGTTCCTTCCTGATCGCCGACGGCGTCATCCCGGGCAATGAAGGCCGCGGCTACGTGCTGCGCCGGATCATCCGCCGCGCCATCCGTCACGGCTACAAGCTGGGCGCGCGCGCCGCGTTTTTCCACCGCATGGTGCCGGACCTGGTGGCGCAGATGGGCAGCGCCTATGCGGATCTGGCGTCGGCGCAGCAGAAGGTGATGGACGTGCTGCGGCAGGAGGAGGAGCGCTTCTTCGCGACCATCGAAAACGGCATGTCCATCCTCGAATCGGCGCTGAGCGCGCTGCCCGAGGGCACCGCACTGGATGGCGAAACCGCGTTCAAGCTGCATGACACCTATGGCTTCCCGCTCGACCTGACGGCAGACATCTGCCGCGAGCGTTCCGTCACCGTCGATCAGGCCGGCTTCGACGCCGCGATGGCTCGCCAGAAGGACCAGGCGCGCGCCGCCGGCAAGTTCCGCATGGCCACTGCGCTCGAGTACGACGGCGCAGCGACCGCCTTCCGCGGCTATGACAGACTGGATACACAGGGCAGGGTGCTGGCGCTTTACCGCGATGGCGCGCCGGTCGAGTCGCTGCACGAGGGCGAACTGGGCGTCGTGGTGCTCGACGACACGCCGTTCTATGCCGAATCCGGCGGTCAGGTCGGGGACCGCGGCGAACTGCGCGGCGCGCAGGGCATCTTCAAGGTCGAGGACACGCTGAAGATCCAGGCGGCGGTGTTCGGCCATCACGGCGTGGTCGGCACCGGCCGTCTGGCGGTCGGCGACACGGTCAGCGCGCGCGTCGATGTGCGCGCCCGCGCCGCCACCGCGCGCAACCACTCGGTCACCCACCTGATGCACAAGGCGTTGCGCGAGGTGCTGGGCGAGCATGTGGCGCAGAAGGGGTCGCTGGTCGATGCCGACAAGACGCGCTTCGACTTCGTGCATCACGCGCCGATGACCGACGACGAAATCGCCCGCGTCGAGCGCATCGTCAACACGGAAATCCTCGCCAACGCGGCAACGCAGGCGCGTGTGATGTCGATCGAGGACGCGCAGAAGACCGGCGCGATGATGCTGTTCGGCGAAAAGTACGGCGACGAGGTGCGCGTGCTCGACATCGGCTCATCGCGCGAACTGTGCGGTGGCACCCACGTGGCGCGCACCGGCGACATCGGGCTGTTCAAGATCACGGTCGAAGCGGGTGTTGCGGCAGGCGTGCGCCGGGTCGAGGCCATCACCGGCGAAAACGCCGTCGGCTTCGTGCAGGGACAGGACCGGCTGGTCGCACAGGCGGCTGCAGCCTTCAAGGCGCCGCCGGCCGAACTGCCGGCCAAGATTGCGCAGACGCTGGATCACGTGCGGGCGCTGGAAAAGGAACTGGCCCGACTGAAGAGCAAGCTGGCATCGAGCCAGGGCGACGATCTGGCGGCGCAGGCCGTGACCATCGGCAGTGCGAAGGTCCTGGCGGCGGTGATGGAAGGCGCCGATGTGCCGGCGTTGCGCGAAACGCTGGACAAGCTGCGCGACAAGCTCGGTTCGGCTGCCATCGTGCTGGCCGCGGTCAACGACGGAAAGGTGAGTCTGATCGCCGGCGTCACACCGGATCTGACGGTGAAGGTGAAGGCCGGAGAACTGGTCAATTTCGTTGCGGCGCAGGTCGGCGGCAAGGGCGGTGGCAAGCCGGACATGGCGCAGGCCGGCGGCACGCAGCCGGAAAACCTCGCGGCGGCACTGGCCGGTGTCGCGAACTGGGTGGAGGGCAGACTGTGATGAGACGGACGATGTTCATGGCGCTGGCGCTGGCGCTCGTTGCCGGCGGGCTGGTGCAGGCTGGCGAAGGCACGATGATCGAGGCGACCACCGCGGCCGGCGAGAAGGTGCAGTTGATGCCGGACGGCCGCTGGAAGTTCGTCGATCAGGCGAAGCAGGTCGAGGCGAAGAAGATCGCCGACACCTACCCGGAAAACCACCTTCGGCCGGAAGGCGCGCAAGGCGGCTGGTTCGGCACCCGCGTGCTGATGCCCGGCGACAAGGACTACAACCGTGGCACGCTGAATCCGAAGATGCGCTGAATCGGCAGGCCGACGGTCTGCACCGGCCGGCAATCGGTCACAGTGCCAGTTCTGCTTCCGCCGCGTGTTCCGCGCAGTACGCGATGTCGGGCAGGATGGCCGTGCGGTCCAGGCCGCACAGGTCGGTGATGCTGCGGTTCAGGTGTTCGGCAATGTCCTCCGGCTTCACGTCTTCATCTATTTCCATCGAGATCTGGGCGGCGACATTGGTCAGTCGCGCGAGGCGCGTGGCGCTGTCGTGATGCGGCTGGCAGTAGTACTGCATGGCCAGGGCGACGTCATCCGGAAAGTTCCAGCGTGCTGCCAGCTCGGCGCCCACTTCGCAGTGGTTGGTATGCAGCTTCAGGTGTTCCACGGCCGCGCGCTCGCTGACGCTGAGTCCATGGCAATCACGTGCAATCTCTTCAGCGATGCGCGGAAAGGCGATGTGGATCATCAACTGGCCCAGCCGGTGCATCAGACCGGCGACGTAGGCGTTGTCGGCGTTCTCGCCGGCATGGCGCGCCAGCAGTGCATTGGCGCTGGCAGTCATCAGCGCGTGGCGCCAGAAGTCTTTCAGGTCAACACCGGGTACCTTGGGAAACGCACTGCTCACCCCGGCCGATATGACCAGCGTGCGCAGCACGCGCGTACCGACCAGGCGGACCGCATCGTCGATCGAGCCCACCGTGCGGCGGCTGCCGTAAAAGCCTGAATTGGCGATGCGCAGTACGCGCGCGCTGATGACCGGGTCGAGCCGGATGTCGGCGATCAGCGGCTGCAGGTCCGCATCTTCGTGCTTGAGCGTGTCGATCATCTTCTGCACCACCCGCGGAATGACCGGGAGCTGCGCGGTGGCGCTGAAGATGCGTTCCATTGCGTTCATGCAGGCTTCCTTTTTGCGTTCTGGTTACTGGCCGAGCGTTGCCGCCCAGGTCATGGATTCCGAGGTCGCGTTCGTGAAGTCGGTCAGGCCGAGCGCGGGCAGACGGGCCAGCGTGAGCACGAATTCATGCAGCGCGTTGTCCTCCCAGTTGCGCATCAGCGTAAGCAGTGCGCCAAGGTTGCCCGAGCCATCGTTCAGGGCATTCCGGATGGAGTCATCGACCGCCAGCGTCTTCAGGATTTCCTCCATCCGTACACCGAGCAATGCCGGCAGCAGCGAAAGGATGCCGGTCAGAAAGGCGCACTCGGGGTCGCAGTTGCGGCTGTCGCACCTTTCCGCGAGCAGTTCCATGGTGCGTGCGCGGGTGGCCACCATGGCAAGCAGCGGGCCGCCGGCCTGCTCGCTGCCTTGCGGGCAGAACAGCAACAATTGCAGCCAGCGCTGCAGCTGCGTGCGCCCGAGCAGCGTGATGGCTTCGCGCGCGGACGAAATCTGGCGGCCGCCACTGCCGATCGAGTTCGAAACCCGCATCAGGTTCACCAGCAGTGCCGGCTCCTGCTTGATCAGGGGCTCCATTTCCACCGTTTCGGCGTCGCCTATGACCAGACCGAGCAGTCTCAGCAGCGTCGTTTCACTCGATTTCAGCGCGCGCGTGCTCAGCACGCTGGGGCGGGCGAAGAAGTAGCCCTGGAAATAGGCAAAACCGAGTTCGTTGCAGCGCTGGGCCTGCTCGGCGCTGTCGACCTTTTCCGCCAGGAGCTTCGCCTTGTAGGGTTTGAAACTGGCGACGATGGCGGGCAGCGTGTCCTGGTCGATGCCCAGCAGGTCGATCTTGATGAAGGACGCAATCTCGATCAGCGGCCGGAAGTCGTCTTCCAGCCTGAGTACGTCGTCGAGCGCCAGGCGGAAGCCCTTGGCCACCAGATCGCGCGCGCGCTCGATGACCGAGGGCGTCGGCGGAATCGTTTCCAGCAACTCGATGACGATCTTGTCTGGCGGCAGCAACTCGATCGCCTCGGACATCAGCATTTCTTCGCTGACATTGATGAAGCCGAATGCATTGCCGAGCGAGTTCTCCAGTCCCAGCTCGTTGAATACCGTGGTGATCACGCGGGCGGTTGCACTGACGTCGCTGCTGAATTCCGCATGTTCCATCTGGCCGGAGCGGAACAGCAGCTCGTACGCGTACAGGGCGCCACTCCGGTCGAGGATGGGCTGGCGTCCAACGAAGATGGAGGTGGAGGTGGTGTGGTTGTTCGGCATGTACCGGTTTCGGCATGCCGAACTCAAGATTGAGGGTCTTGAGACCTTATTTTGCAGAGCGTACGAACTGTGTCACTGATTGCACCCTGATGGCCGGCCGCGCGGGTCGGCCATCAGGCACGCGCTGGCTCAGAACGGCAGCTTCAGGCCCGGCCGTGCGCGCAACAATACGCCTCGGAAATCGGCCTGGATACGGGCCAGCGCGGTGTCGGTGTCCGCTTCGAAGCGCAGCACGACCACCGGCGTGGTGTTCGAGGCGCGCATCAGACCGAAGCCATCGGCGTACTCGACGCGCAGGCCGTCGATCTTGATGATTTCGCGCGCGCCGTCGAACACCGCCGACTGCTGCATTTCGGCGATCAGCGCATGCGGCTCACCCTCGTTCATCTTGAGATTGAGCTCCGGCGTCGAAATGGCGGTCGGCAGTGCCTTCAGCACGGCGTTGCCGTCCGGCGATGCGGACAGGATTTCCAGCAGTCGGGCGGCCGCGTACAGGCCGTCGTCGAAGCCGAACCAGCGTTCCTTGAAGAACATGTGGCCGCTCATTTCGCCGGCAAGTGCGGCCCCGCTCTGCTTGAGCTTGGCCTTGATCAGCGCGTGACCGGTGTTCCACATGATCGGCTCTCCGCCGTGTTCGCGTATCCACGGCGCCAGAAGGCGCGTGCATTTCACGTCGTAGACGATCTGTGCGCCGGGCTGGCGCGACAGCACGTCGGCGGCGAACAGCATCAGCTGACGATCGGGGTAGATGATCTCGCCGTCGCGCGTGACCACGCCCAGACGGTCGCCGTCGCCGTCGAAGGCGAGGCCGATTTCGGCGTCACCCGCGGCCAGCACGCGGATCAGGTCTTCCAGGTTTTCCGGCTTGGACGGATCCGGATGGTGGTTCGGGAAGTGGCCATCGACCTCGCAGAACAGCGGCGTCACCTGGCAGCCCAGCGCTTCGAACAGCTTCGGGCCGATGTCGCCGGCCACGCCGTTGCCGCAGTCGATGACGATCTTCATCGGCCGCTTGAGCTTTACGTCGGACGTCACGCGGGCGATGTAGGCATCGCGCACGTCGGCATGGCGGGTGGTGCCCACGCCATGCACCAGATCGTTTTCGATGATGCGCCGGCGCAGGTCCTGGATCATGTCGCCGTAAAGCGTCTGGCCGCCGAGCACCATTTTCAGCCCGTTGTAGTCGGGCGGGTTGTGACTGCCGGTCACGCTGACCGCGCTGTCGGTGCCCAGATCGAAGGCGGCGAAGTACGACAGCGGCGTCGGCACGCAGCCGATGTCCAGCACGTCGACACCGGCGGCATTGATGCCGGCGGCCAGTGCGCCCGCCAGTTCGGGCCCCGACAGCCGGCCGTCACGGCCGACGGCGATGGTGCGCTGGCCGCGCTTGACGGCTTCGGAGCCGAGCGCGTGGCCGATGGCGCGAACCGCCTCTGCGGTCAGCGTCTTGTCGACGATGCCGCGGATGTCGTAGGCCTTGAAAATTTCGGGTGCGGGGAAGGACATCTGTTTTCCTTTCTCTGGATTCGGGGGCGGCACGGTGCATCGGGTGCCATGCGGCAGCGCGGCAATTATCCTTCGGCAGGCGCGAGGGTGACGCGTATCAGTGCGCAGTTCAGTGCGCAAACCCTCATCCGCCGGTAATCAGGCGCGCGATGAAGGCGCGCGAGGCGGCCGGACGCAGCGCCGCGCGCTCGCCGTCCATCATGCCGAGGCCGAACACATAGGCGTACAGCAGCAGGCTGCGGCTGGCGGCTTCGTCGGCGCCGTGGCCAGCGGCGACGAACAGTGCGGTGGCGCAGTCCAGACGCACCGCGTCGACGGCGTCGATCACCGACTGCGCCGCAGCATCGTGGCGCGCCCAGTCGCGGATCGCCAGTTCCACGCGCATGCCGCGCTGGTTGCGTGCCAGGCTGTAGGTGTCGATCACGTGGTGAAGTTGCGCGATCTCGTGGCCGGGCGCACATTGCGTGCGCTGCGAGATGTCGTCGATGCGACCGGCCCGCCAGTGCTCGAGCAGGGCGTCGAGCAGCGCGCGCCGGTCCTTGAAGTGCCAGTAGAAGCTGCCCTTGGTCAGCCCGAGCTGGCGCGCGAGGCTTTCGACCTTGACGCCGTCGACGCCGCTGTCCGCCAGGGTCTGGGTGGCTGCGTGCAGCCAGGTGTCGCGGTCTGTCTGCGGCCGCGGCACGAGCGTTTCGGATTCCGGCATGAGGCTATTCCGCATTCGGGTATTGACCATGGATTCAGGCATACGGTAGCGTACGGACCTGGACATACGCATCCGTATGGATGCGGCAGCACCTAGCGGCGCAGGAGGCGCGAACGATGAAAGCACTGGTTCCGGTCAAGCGGGTGATCGATTACAACGTGAAGATCCGCGTGGCGGCCGATGGCAGCGGCGTGGAAACCGCCAATGTGAAGATGTCGATGAATCCGTTCGACGAAATCGCGGTGGAAGAGGCGGTGCGGCTGCGCGAGGCGGGCGTGGTGACCGAAGTCATCGCGGTGTCCTGCGGCATTGCGGCCTGCCAGGACACCTTGCGTGCCGCGATGGCGATCGGCGCCGACCGCGCCATCCTGGTCGGTACCGAGGTTGAACTGCAGCCGCTCGCGGTGGCCAAGCTGCTCGCTGCCGTGGCGAAACGCGAAGCGCCGCAGTTGATCGTCTGCGGCAAGCAGGCGATCGACGACGACGCCAACCAGACCGGTCAGATGCTCGCCGCGCTGCTCGGCTGGGGTCAGGCGACCTTCGCGTCGAAGGTGCAGGTGGCCGACGGTCGCGCCTTGGTGACGCGCGAAATCGACGGCGGGCTGGAGACGGTCAGCGTTGCGCTGCCGGCGATGATCAGCACCGATCTGCGCCTGAACGAGCCGCGCTACGCCAGTCTGCCCAACATCATGAAGGCGAAGAAGAAGCCGCTCGACACGCTGACGCCCGACGAACTGGGCGTGGACGTGACGCCGCGCCTGACGACGCTGCGCGTTGCCGAACCGCCGAAGCGGCAGGCCGGCGTGAAGGTGGCCGACGTCGCCGAACTGGTCGCGAAGCTTCGCAACGAAGCCAAAGTGCTGCGCTGAGGAATCCCTGACATGAACATTCTGGTCATTGCCGAACACGACAACGCCGCGCTGCGCCCGGCGACGCTGAACACGATTGCCGCCGCCGCGAAGATCGGTGACGACATCACCGTGCTGGTCGCCGGCCGGGGCTGCGACGCCGCAGCGAGCGCCGCGTCGGCCGTCGCGGGCGTCACGAAGGTGCTGACGGCCGACGCGCCGCAGTTCGAACACGCACTGGCGGAAGACGTGGCCGCGCTGGTGCTGTCACTGGCTGCCGGCTACACCCACCTGCTGGCACCGGCCAGCAGCTTCGGCAAGAACTTCATGCCGCGCGTCGCCGCGCTGCTCGACATGGCACAGGTGTCGGACATCGTCGCAGTCGAGTCGGCTGACACCTTCGTGCGCCCGATCTACGCCGGCAATGCGCTGGCCACGGTGCAGAGCCGCGACGCGATAAAGATCATCACGGTGCGCGCGACCGCGTTCGACCCGGCGCCGGCCAGCGGAGGCAGCGCGGCGGTCGAAGCCATCCAGCCACCGGCGGCGACCGGGCTGGCGACTTTCGTGTCGCAGGAACTGTCGCAGTCGGCGCGCCCCGAACTCGGCTCGGCACGGGTCGTCGTGTCCGGCGGACGCGGGCTCGGCAGCGGCGAGGCCTACCACAACGTGCTCGAACCGCTGGCCGACAAGCTCGGTGCCGCGCTCGGCGCCAGCCGAGCCGCGGTCGATTCGGGCTATGCGCCGAACGATTACCAGGTCGGTCAGACCGGCAAGATCGTCGCGCCCGATCTCTATATCGCCGTCGGTCTTTCGGGTGCCATCCAGCATCTGGCCGGCATGAAGGAATCGAAGGTGATCGTCGCCATCAACAAGGACGCCGATGCACCGATCTTCCAGGTCGCCGACTACGGCCTGGTCGGCGACCTGTTCGAACTGGTGCCGAAACTGGTCGCGGAACTGGGGTAGTCGGCGCTTGACAGGCGCTGGGAAGTCGCCAGGGTCGCTGTAGCGTCTTTCGCCGCGGCGATCCGCGGCGCAGCATCAACGGGCCGGCAGCGCCCCGGAGGAGTGAGCCATGAGTGAATACATCGCCCCGCTGCGCGACATGCGTTTCGCGCTCGAATTGGCCGGGCTGGCCGAAGTGGTGGCGCTGCCCGGGCTGGAGGATTCGAGTCCCGACGTGGTCGATGCCGTGCTCGACGAGGCCGCGCGCTTCACCTCCGAAGTGCTGTCGCCGCTGAACTGGATCGGCGATCGCGCCGGCGCCACGCTGGGCGCCGATGGCCGCGTGACGCTGCCGGAGGGCTTCAAAGATGCCTACCGGCAGTACGCCGAGAACGGGTGGAACGGCATGGGCTGCGATCCGGCACACGGCGGAGCAGGCATGCCGCATGTGGTGGTCGCGATGATCCAGGAAATGGTGATGGGCGCGAACATGGCATTTTCGCTGTGCCCGTTGCTCACCGCCGGTGCCATCGAAGCGCTGTCGCTGTGTGGTTCGGCTGAACAGAAGCACCTGTATCTGGACAGGATGGTGAGCGGCGAATGGACCGGCACCATGAACCTGACCGAGCCGCAGGCCGGCTCCGACCTCGCCGCCGTGCGCACCCGCGCCGAGCCGCAGGCAGACGGCAGCTACCGTGTGTTCGGCCAGAAGATCTACATCACCTTCGGCGACCACGAACTGGCCGACAACATCGTGCATCTGGTGCTGGCACGCACGCCGGGCGCACCCGAGGGCATGAAGGGTATTTCGCTGTTCATCGTACCCAAGTGCGTTCCCGACGCCGACGGCAAGCCGGGTGCGCGCAACGATGTGCGCTGCGTGTCGCTGGAACACAAGCTGGGCATCCATGCCAGTCCGACCTGTGTCATGGCCTACGGCGACGACGGCGGCGCGGTCGGCTGGCTGTGCGGCGAGGAGAATCGCGGCATCGAGTACATGTTCATCATGATGAATGCCGCGCGCTACGCGGTCGGCCTGCAGGGCATCGCGGTCGCCGAGCGCGCGCTGCAGCGCGCGATGGACTATGCGCGCGAGCGGGTGCAGGGCACCGAAGCGGGCGTGAAGTCGGGCGAGCGCGTCGCCATCATCCGCCACCCGGATGTGCGCCGCATGCTCATGCTGATGAAGTCGCAGGTCGAGGCGATGCGCGCGCTGGCCGCCGTGACGGCGGCATCCCTGGACCGCGCCGAACATGACCCCGACCCGGAGGCGCGTACCCGCGCGCAGGGTTTCGTTGAACTGATGATTCCGCTGGTCAAGGGCTGGAGCACCGAAACGTCCATCGACATCGCATCGCTGGGCATACAGGTGCACGGCGGCATGGGCTATGTCGAGGAAACCGGTGCCGCGCAGTACTTGCGCGACGCGCGCATCACCACGATCTACGAAGGCACGACCGCCATCCAGGCCAACGATCTGGTCGGCCGCAAGATCGCGCGTGACGGCGGTGCTGCCGCCCGCGCGGTGATCTCGGACATGCACGCGCAGTGCGCTGCGCTGGAGGCGACCGGTGATGCGGCGCTGGCCGTGATCGCCGCCGGACTGCGCGACGCGGCGCAGGCACTGGAGCGCGGCGTGGGCTTCGTGGTCGGACATTTCCGCAGCGATGTGCGTGCCGTGCTGGCCGGGGCCGTGCCGCTGCTCGGCTTGTTCGGTCGCGCCGCCGGCGGCTGGCAAATGGCGCGTGCGGCGCTGCTGTCGCACCGTCATCTGGCCGGCGGCAGCGACGACGCAGCCTTCCATCGCGCCAAGATCGCCAGCGCCCGCTTCTACGCCGATCATGTGCTGAGCCAGTGTGCCGGACTGGCGCATGTCGTGTGTCAGGGGGCAGCCGCGACGCTGGACGAGTCGCTGGACTGAACATTCGGCGGTTTTGGCCTCCCTTGTGGGAGTGGCCCCTGTATGGCGGCCCCTGTGGGAGCGGCGTCCCCGCCGCGATCGGCACTCTGCACGGTGATCATCGCGGCACGATCGCGGCGGGGACGCCGCTCCCACAGCGCTCGACCACAGCGCTCGACCACAGCGCTCGACCACAGCGCTCGACCACAGCGCTCGACCACAGCGCTCGACCACAGCGCAGCGGCCTCCGGTTCCCGTCAGTCCGCCGACGTGGTGTCGTCGTCCGGCGCCTTCTGCTTCGCCTTCTCTGCCTTGGCCGCACGGTCGGCGGCCAGCATCCGGGCGCGCGATTCCGGGGTTTCGAGGCTGACGCGGCCGATGGCGCCGTCGCGGTAGTCCTGCAGCAGGGTGAACGACGCCTTTTCGTAATCCGGCGCGCCGCCCTTGATGCGGTAGCCGCGCCGCGCGGCGATGTGCTGGATGACCGACACGCCGTCCATGTCCGGCGTGCAGCCGTAGCGGGCGGTCATCAGTGCCGGGTACTTCGCCTGCAGCAGGTTGCCGAGAAAGGTCGCGACCTCTTCGTCGATGATGGCGTTGCGGCCGATGGCGTGGCTGGCCGCCAGCATGAGGCCGTCGCTTTCATGCTCGATCTTCGGCCACATCAGGCCCGGCGTGTCGTACAGCGTGAGCCGCGGCGTCAGGTGGATGCGCTGGATGCTCTTGGTGATGGCCGGCTCGTCGCCGGTCGCGGCCACGTGCTTCTTCACCAGCGCATTCATCAACGTCGACTTGCCGACGTTCGGGATGCCCATGATGATGAGGCGCAGCGGTTTGAGGTTGTCGTCGCGATGCGGTGCGAGCGACTGCGCAAGCTGTTCGATGCGTTTCGCGTCGCCCGGCTTGCGCGCCGAAATCGATACCGCCTTCGTGTTCGGCTGGGCGTTGAAGTGCTTCAGCCAGGCGGCCGTCGCCTCCGGATCGGCCAGATCGGCCTTGTTCAGCAGCTTCAGGCACGGCCGGTTGCGATGCGTGCGGATGGCGTGGATCAGCGGATTGCTGCTCGCGTCGGGCAGGCGGGCGTCGAGCACCTCGACCACCACGTCGACCGACTTCATCGCGTCGGTCGCGTGCTTGCGCGCGGCGGTCATGTGACCGGGGAACCACTGGATGGACATGTGAGACGGACAGCGGGATAAGGTCGCCATTCTACCGGTCGACCGGCAGCTGGCGCGGCGCTGCACAATCCCTTGTCCCGGCGGCAGGGCGACCGTGATTGAATGACGACGGAAGCGAGGAGACAACGATGCTAGTCCGACTGATCTACGCCAGCCGCGTCCAGCCCGACGTCGGGCCGGGCGATATCGACCAGATCCTGCAGGTTTCGCAGGCGAACAATGTGCGGGACGGCATCACCGGCGCGCTGTGCTACACCGGCAGCGTGTTCCTGCAATGCCTTGAAGGTGGCCGCGATCAGGTGAATGCGGCCTATCACCGCATCGTCGCCGATGCGCGGCACCGCGATCCGCTGCTGCTGGGGCTCAGGGAGATCGCGCAACGCGACTTCACCGACTGGGGCATGGGGTATGTCGGCTATACCGCCGAGAACCGGGCACTGTTCCTGAAGTACTGCCCGCGCCCTGAATTCGATCCCTACACGATGTCGGCCGCGTCGGTCGAGGCGCTGTTTCAGGCGCTCATCGGCGTGGCGCGCTGGAAGTCAGCGCGCTGAGGCGCTCGGGTGCGGCGCACAGGGCCAGTGATGCGCCGAGCCGCGCGGCGCCCGAATCGGCAGCGGCCTGCAGCAGTGCCACGCCGAGGTCGGCGCGTTTCCACGACGGGTCGAGCGCAATGTCGCGCATGAGGTTGAACCGGCCCTGTGCGTCGGGTGTGAACGGGCCGATCAGGGTGCGCACGACGAAGTCGTGCTGCAATGTGCGCCCCGCGTTTTCGCCACCTGAAATCTTCGACCCCAGCATGCGCTCGTACACCGCGACGTAACCCACCGTGTCGCCCGGCAGCGTGGTGCGCGCATCGACCTTCAGCACCTGGCCGCGCAGATCGAGCGACAGCGTCACGTCGGCGGCCGGTGGCCGCGCCTTGCGCGCCAGCGTCGTACGCACCATGTCGGCCGAACGCCAGCCGCGGAAGTCATCGCCCGACAGCCTGACCTGCGGCGTGTAGACCACGCTGCCGCCCTCGGCGCGCGCCAGCCGGCGCTGTCGTGCCGAATGGGCGCCGGACGAGTAAGGGTCACGCCACCCGAGGTAGTCCCAGTAATCGACATGGAAGGCCAGAGGCACGACCTGCTGCGCGTCGGCCGCCTGCTTCAGCGAACGCAGCCAGTCGTCGGCCGGCGGGCAACTGCTGCAGCCCTGCGAGGTGTAGAGCTCGACCACCGGTACCCAGCTGCGGGTGGCCTCGCAGGGTGGGGCGCCCTGCGCGAGCACGAAGGGAGAAAGCGCGGCAGCCAGCAGGCCGGGCAGGACAGGACGCAGCGACATGGACGGTCTCCGGCAGTGAGTATGCGCAGATGACCGGTGTCGGTCCGCTGTCCTTACGGACGTGCGCGTCAGGCGTACTCGACCGATCCGTCCGAACGCGGGTCGGCGGCACCTTCGATGCGGCCGTCGGGGTGGCGCACGATGAGGCCGGCGTGGCCGGCGCTTTCGTCGAATTCGAGCAGCGACTCGACGACATGACCCCGCCGGCGCAGCGCCTCGAACACCTCGGGCGCAAAGCGCGACTCCAGTTTCAGGGTGTCGCTGTCCGAGCCCCAGGTGCGGCCGAGCAGCCAGCGCGGCGCCGCGACGGCGGCGGTCACGTCGTCACCGAACAGCAGGTGGCGCAGCAATACGGCGGCCTGGAACTGCGGCTGTCCGTCGCCACCCATCGAGCCATAGACGACCGTGCGCCCGTCGGTCAGCTGGGCGATCGGCGGGTTGAGCGTGTGGAACGGCTTGCGGCAGGGCTCCAGCGCATTGAGCGCGCCGACCGCCAGCGAAAAGCTGATGCCGCGGTTCTGCCACAGCACGCCGCTATCGCCGGCGATCACGCCACTGCCGAACTCGTGGTAGACGCTCTGGATGAAGCTCACTGCGCGGCCTTCGGCGTCGACCACCCCCATCCACACCGTATCGCCCGGCGCACCGCTGACCCAGCCACCCGCGCGCTGCAGGTCGATGCCGTCAGCCAGCATGTCGAGGCAGTCGTCCGACAGCAGCGACTGCGCGTCCGTGCGCATGCGCGCCGGATCGGTCAGGTGACGGTCGCGGATCACGAAGGCCTGGCGCGTCGCCTCGACCGCGCGATGGATGAATTCGGCGGACTGTCCGTGCAGGCCGTCGAGCCCGAGGCGGTCGAGCTGACCGAGTATCAGCAGCGACAGCAGACCCTGGGTGGGCGGCGGCGTGTTGTACACATGGCCCAGGCTGTGCTCGAGCTTCAACGGCGTGCGCCACTGTGCGCGATGCGTCAGGAAGTCGGACAGGCGCAACGGGCTGCCGGCGGCGCCCAGTGCGGAGGCCATGCGGCGCGCCAGGTCGCCGCGGTAGAAATCTTCGAGTCCGGCGCGCGCCAGCTGGGCAAGCGTGTCGGCCAGACGTGGCTGACACAGCACGTCTCCCGCCTGCGGCACCGTGTTGTTCGGCATGAAGTGCGCGGCGAAGCCGGGCTGGTGGCGCAGTTCGTCCTGCTTCGTGCGCAGGCCGCGCGCCAGGCTGCGCGAAACCGGTGTGCCGCTCCGCGCATGATGTTCGGCATCGCGCAGCAGACGCGACAGCGGCAGGCGCCCACCCGCCTGGGCCGCCGCCTCGAGTGCCAGCTGCCAGCCCGACACCGTGCCGGCCATGGTCAGCGCCGCCAGCGGGCCGCGTGTCGGCAGGCGATCGCGCACGTCGTGATCGGCGTACCAGGTGCGGCTGGCAATGACGGCCGCAGCGCCGCATGCGTCGATCGCGCGCGGCGGCTGGCCCGGTTCGGCGATCAGCCAGAAACCGTCGCCGCCGAGCGCGTTCATGTGCGGATAGACGACGGCGATCGTTGCGGCGGCGGCGATCATCGCTTCGATCGCGTTGCCGCCTTCGCGCAGCACGTCGCGCGCCGATTCGCTGGCCAGGTGGTGAGGGGCGACCGCGATGCCGCGGGCAGTGGGTTTCATCGGAACATCTCCATGAGCGGCCGCGCCGGGCGGGTTCGAGTGCCCCCATATGGTGCATCAAGCCGCCTTCGTTGCGCGGCTTTCAGTGAATTTCCGGGGCAAGGGGCCGCTTGAACACGGTTACAGTCGCGCTGTGCGCGCAGCGGACAGCGGCATGCATCTTGCCTCCCGCAATCATCTTCGACGGCGTACTGCGCCGTATCCGCTTACGGAATGGATCGATGCATCACAAGTATTCGCTGTGGTCTTTGCTGTCAGCCTGGCGCGCCCGACTGCGGCTTGCCTGGTTCGATTTCAGGTATCCGGCCCTGCGCCGGCGCAATCAGGCCTATTTCAAGGTATGGCTCGGCCGTCTCGTGCTGTGGGGTGGCGCCGTCGTGGTGGGCATGCTGGCGGTCGGTTTTGCGCAGTTGTCGGATCTGGCCATCCACCACTTCCGTGGCCTCGCAAGCGACAACCCCTGGTGGCCCTTCCTGCTGACGCCGCTCGGCGGCGCGCTGTGCGTGTGGGCGACGCGGCGCTGGTTTCCAGGTGCCGAAGGCAGCGGCATCCCGCAGACCATCGCCGAAATGTCGCGTCCCGAAGACCGAAGCTGGAAGCCGCTGCTGTCGCTGCGCATCATCATCGGCAAGATCGTCATCGGCACGGCAGCCGTCGGCAGCGGATTTTCGCTCGGCCGGGAAGGCCCGACGGTACAGATCGGCGCATCGATGCTCAACGCACTGCACCGGCTGCTGCCGGGCGGCCTGCACATTCCGCGTACCCACATGCTGGTGGCCGGCGGAGCCGCCGGCATTGCTGCGGCATTCAACACGCCGCTGGCGGGCATCGTGTTCGCCATTGAAACGCTTTCGCGCAATGTCGAGTCGCGCATGAGCGGTCTCATCATCACTGCCATCGTGCTGGCCGGCATCGTGTCGCAGGCCTTTCTCGGCAAGGCGAGCTACTTCGGGCAGATCGCCATCGCCGGTACCGACCGCGAAATGGCGCTTGCCGTGGCCATCACCGCGCTGGTGTGCGGCGTCGCGGGCGGCCTGTTCTCGCGCATGCTCATCATCAGTTCCACGTCGTGGAAGGGACGGATGGCGGATTATCGACGCGACCATCCGATCCGCTTTGCCGCCGCCTGCGGCGTGCTGGTCGCGGCACTCGGCTACGTCACCGGTGGCAGCAGCTTCGGGAGCGGCTATGGGGAAACCCGTGCGCTGCTCGAAGGAGACGCGTCGCTCGAGTGGTACTACGGCCCGGCCAAGTTCCTCGCCACGCTGATCGCCTACCTGTCCGGCCTGCCGGGCGGCATCTTTGCGCCCAGCCTCGCGATCGGTGCCGGCATCGGTCACGATCTCGCGCCGCTGATCGGCCAGCAGGACGCGCCGGGCATGTTGCTTGTGCTGTGCATGGCCGGCTTTCTCGCCGCGGTGACCCAGTCGCCGATCACCTCTTTCATCATCGTGATGGAAATGGTCGACGGCTACTCGGTGGTGATCGGCCTGATGGCGGTGTCGCTGCTGTCATCGGGGGTGTCGCGCATCTTCAGCCAGCCGCTGTATGAAACGGTGGCGCGACACATGGTGGCGCGCAACGGCGGCGCTGGGGGCACCGGCAGACCGGATGCGGGCAATACGCCGGGCGCCGCGCCACCCGGCTAGCGAAGAGGCGATCCGCTCCAAGCCTCGTCCACCGTCGGCCGCACGCTGATCCGTCGCAGCGGTTCAGCGCACCGGGGGTAGTGCGTACTCGAGCGGCCCGAATGCCCGCCAGCCGGCGGGAATCACCGAACACAGCGCGTATCGCTGGCCGTTGGTGACGATGATCAGATGTTCGCGGCTAGCTGTGGCGATTACATCGGCGACATAGTCGTCCGGCGCCACGTTGCGCATGGCTATCGTCGTCTGGGCATCGGGATGGCGCCTGCCACCGTCCGCTGCGGGAAGAACCGGAGTGTTGCGGTCGTGGACCGGGTGCTTGGCAGTGCGTGTGTCTTTGCTGCGACTGGCCTGGCTCATGGTCGCCCCGCTTGGGTTCGGCCTCGGGCAGGTGCCCGGGGAATCCGCACCAGCACGTTCTTGTGCGTGGTTGAGTCAGTAACGGTCGGATAAGCCGCCGTCTGAACCCGCAGCCGCGCCGGTCATGCCGGATCGGCGCGACTTTGACCTTTGGTCACGTAGCGCGCGCGCCGAAGCCGTGACCACACATCGACACGACCCGCCGGTGCGCGGGATCACGACCAGGTGCTGCCGTTTTCAGCGGCCTCATCTGGACAAGATTTAATCTTGCGATAACCCCTGCTTAACATGTGGTCTTTCGCGGCGTGAGACCGTTTCCCTTGTCCCAAACGAGGAGAGACGCGATGCAGAAAATGGGGAAAAGTGTGGCGTTGGCGCTGTTTGCATGGTCGGCGCTGGCCCTGGCAGCACCTGAGGACGACAGGCTGCTGGCGTCGCAATGCCTCGGCTGTCACGCCGCCGATCGCACCGGTCGGGGCGGATTCGACCGACTGACCGGTGAAACCGCTGCCGAAATCGCCGAAGAAATGATCGAGATGCGCGCCAAGTCTGGCACCAGGAACATCATGCACCTCCAGGCACGCGGCTACGACGACGCGCAGATACAGCGCATCGCGCAGTGGTTTGCTGTCAATGCCGGTTCGCCGGTCAGCGGTCGCAGCAGTGATGACGACGAAGACGAGTCCGAGCATCGAGCCAAGGCGAAGTCGGCCAGTGGTCTGCGCGTGTCGCCGACCACGCGTCGTTGAGGGAGAACATGTCCATGCATTTCAATCGCAGAACCTTTCTCAAGGCAGCCTCCGGAGCAACCGCGTTGCCCTTGCTGGGTCATATGCGTCACGCGCGTGCCGCGACCTCGCGGGTCGTGGTGGTTGGCGGTGGTTTCGCCGGCGCGACCGCAGCCAAATATGTTGCGCAGTGGGGCGGCCCTGGTGTGTCGGTCAGTCTGGTCGAGCCCGATGCAACGCACGTGTCGTGCATCCTCAGCAATCTTGTGCTGAATGATCGCGTCAAACACGCGGCGCTGGGTTTCAACCACTCGATGCTGCATCAGCGCTACGGCGTCGAACTGGTGCGCGACCGGGCGGTCGCGGCTGATCCGGTCGCCGGGAAACTCGATCTGGCCAGCGGTTCGACCCTGGCCTTCGATCGCCTCATCGTTGCGCCGGGTATCGGCTTCGACTCGGTACCCGGCCTGGGCACGCCGGCCCTGCAGGCCCTGGTGCCGCACGCCTGGATCGCCGGCAGCCAGACGCTTACGCTGCGCGACCAGCTCATGAAGATGGCGAATGGCGCTACCGTTATCGTGACGATCCCGAAAGCACCGTATCGCTGCCCGCCCGGCCCCTATGAGCGGGCCTGTGTCATCGCGGATTATCTGAAGCGCAAGAAGCCGCGCTCGAAAATCGTCGTGCTTGACGCCAACCCGGTCATCCAGGCGGAGCCTTCGGCATTCCTGAACGCCTTCAATGTGCTGTACGCCGGCCGGCTTGAATATGTGCCGAACGCGGAGGTGGTGCGGGTGAGCTTCGAGGGCAGCCGGCGCGTGGCGTGGGTGCGCAATGGCGCCAGCGAGGTTGCGTACCGCTGCGATGTGCTCAACCACATTCCGCGCAATACCGCGGCACCGCTCGTGCATCAGCTCGGGCTGGCAAATGTCGGTGGGCGCTGGGCCGGCGTCGATCCGCTGTCATTCGAATCGGCGGTCGCCCCCAACATTCACGTCATCGGCGATGCTCAGGGCACGGGGCTGCCGAAGGCCGGCCACATCGCCAACGGTGAAGCCAAGGTGTGCGCTGACGCGGTCGTGCGCCTGCTCAACGGCTGGCCGATCGATGAGCCGGCGAGGTTGTCCAGCCTGGTGCTCAATTCGGCCTGTTACAGTCCCATCACCTACACGACGGCCTCGTGGTTGAACGCGGTGTTCGCCTACGACGCCGGCAGCGGGCTGATGAAGCGCGTCGATGCGTCCTTCGGCGAAGCGGAACGGCACTCGACGAAGAACTTCGAACAGATGTTCAAGTGGGCAGAACGCCTGTTCGACGACACCTTCGCCTGACGTCGCGGCATGACGGCGGATACCCGAGGCCCAGGTGTCCGCTGGGCACCTCTCGCGGTACGCCGGTCAGACCCCGTCCTTCCTGGATTTCCCGGTTTCGACCATGTTCCGTGCGCCCTGGACAAAGGCGTCCGCCTTGTCACCCTCCGGCTTCGTCAGGTCGATGTCCGATGGCGGAATCACCACGCCGCGTTGCGCCGCGGGGCGTGCGTCGATGACATCGAGCCAGCGCTTCAGGTGCGGCAGTTCGTCGATGTTCAGGCCCGACCAGGGATAGGTGCGCACCCACGCCCAGTTCGCGATGTCGGCGATCGAATAGTCGCCGGCCAGGAATTCGTGGTCCTTCAGATGGCCGTCGAGCACGCGGAACAGCCGCATCGACTCGCCCTGATAACGGTCGATAACCGGTTGCAGCTTCTCCGGGAAGTAGCGGAAGAATACGTTGGCCTGACCCATCATCGGGCCGACGCCGCCCATCTGGAACATCAGCCACTGCAGCACGCGCGAGCGGCCCTTCATGTCCGACGGCATCAAGCGGCCGGTTTTTTCCGCCAGATAGATCAGGATCGCGCCGGATTCGAAAACCGCGAAGTCGTCCTCCGCGCGATCGATGATGGCCGGAATGCGGCCGTTCGGATTGATCGCCAGGAACCAGGGTTCCTTCTGGTCGCGCGCCGACAGCGACAGCGCATGCACCGTGTAGGGCAGCGCAAGTTCCTCCAGCGCGATGGAAACCTTGTGACCGTTGGGTGTGGCGGCGGTGTAGAGATCGATCATGATGCTCCCTTCGTTGGAATGGCCGACCTGCGGATGGTCTCTGCGCCGCAGTGTAGCCTCCACGTTGCGGCGGAGCGAATGGACGGATGCGCTTGTGCACCAGACAAAAAAACGCCCCCGGCCGTCTGGCCGGGGGCGTTTTTCGCAACGAAGCCGTGAGGCTTAGTTTGCGGCGAACGGGTGCGTGGCCGAACCCTTCTTGGCAACCACTTCAGCAGCGGTCGGGGTACCGGCAACAGCGCGAGCGATCGATTCCTTGACCGCGCGGTAGTTGAAGTCCTGGATCTTTGCGTCGTCTTCGGCCATCCAGTGGATGAACACGCCGACGCAGATGAACAGGTTGTCGGCTTCGTCAGCCGGGATCGTGCCGTCAGCAACGCTGTCGGCAACGGCCATCGCGACGCCGCGCTGTGCCGGGCCAAACATCTGGACAGCCTGCTTGGCGCCCTTGATGGTGACCTTGTTGAACATGACCGTTGCCGGCTTGCACAGCAGGTTCGGTGCAACGACGGCCAGCAGGGACGTGAAACCATCCTTGTTGTTCACCAGGGCGTTGGCGAAAGCGGCTTCTGCAGCGCTGCCACGCGGGCCCATGATCAGGTCGATGTGAGCGACTTCATTGCCGTCACCAACCAGGGATTCACCAACACACAGACCATTAATCTTCGCCATATCGAATCTCCTCATTACTAGGCAAGTTATAGGGGTTTACCCCCTGTGGTAGCCCGCGTTCCGGGGTACGAAACACAGGATAAAAACTTCGTTGTGGTGCGTTTCTGGTGCCTTTGTGATGCTTTCTTGCTTTTGGTTGCATCCTGGCGCCGTCATGCGCCGGCAATTTCCAGCACGCCGGCGAGGAAGGCGGTCACGACCGTCAGGTCTGCGCTCGTTCCGGGATTGATGCCCGCCGTTTTCAGACGTTCGTCCCATTCCCTCAGCGTGTCTTGCATCATAACCGGATCATCCGCCCGTTCAAACCCGTCCAGCAGGCGTATCGCCGTGTTGCGCACCGATAGCGCCGTTTCCGGACCATGTTTGCGCATGATGTGGGTGTCGGGAATCAATGCGAGACAGAACATGAACACTTTGGCCGCTGCCCATGCTTCACTGCACCATCGATCACGCGCCGCCAGATGGACCGGCAACAGGTGGCGGAGGACCAATTGGTAGCGCCATGCGTACAGCGCGGCGATGCTGTCGCGGTGCGCGGCGATCTGCATGGCCTGCAGCAGCGTGATCCGCGCATCGCCCGCCACGTCGTGATCGTCGCGCCGACCCAGTCCGGCCGGCTGGGCCAGACGGATTGCCGCATACGCGTGTGACGCGTCGGTGACAGTCAGGCCAGACAGCGTGCGCTGCAGCGACGCCGACAGGTCTTCGCCAGACTGGCGGTGCAGTGCAGCATGGGCGATCGGCGCGCAGCCCAGTACGATGCCCAGATTGGTATTGCATCCGACCGCCTGCCAGGTGGCGCGCATGGCCCCTTCGATGCGTTCGCCGACTGTCGCGTCCGCGCGACAGATCGGCCCGGCGGCCGCCTCTGCGCTGGCGAGGAAATCGGCCACCTGCATGCGGTGACCGTCGCCGTGACGGCCGACATTGCCCGGCTTCAGCGCCTCGATGTCGAGCCGGCACGCGTTCAGGAAGGCACTTTCCAGCGCCGTTTGACGCGCGATCCGGCCGGTGTCGGGCGGCCGCGTCATCAACATGCGATCTCGCCCGCTGCCGGGCAGCGGCGCAGCAGATCGTCCGCCAGCGCCTGTGCGATGTTCAGGCTGGTGACGCCCTGCAGACCCTTCCAGGCCGGAATGCTGTTGACTTCAAGTACGGTGAGCCGGCCGTGGTCGTCGCGCAGGATGTCGACGCCGGCGTAGTCCATGCCGGTGGCGCGGGCCGCATCGACCGCCAGCCGGGTCAGCGCTTCGTCGGGCGGAATGGCCTCGCAGCGTCCGCCCTGCGACACATTGTTCAGCCAGCTGCGGCCCTTGCGCAGCATGCCGGCGACCGGCTTGCCGTCGATCACCATGATGCGCCAGTCGCTCCACTCGCCCAGTGCGTCGCGCGAGCGGGCGCTGTAGCGCTGCATGTACCAGACGTGGCCGACGCTTTCTGCGTCGGGCAGCGCATCGCCGGCCGTCAGGCGCACGATGCCTTCGCCCTGCGAGCCGAACAGCGGCTTGACCAGCACGTCGTGTCCGGCAGCGAATTCGCGCATCAGCACGGCGCGCGCCTCGCTTTCGCTCTCGGCCACCCAGGTCGGCGGCGTCGGAATGCCGGCGTGGTGCAGCAGCACGCTGGTCATCGCCTTGTCGACGCTCTTTTCGATGGCGCGCGCGTGGTTGTAGACCGGAATGCCCAGTTCGCCCAGGTAGTGCAGGAAATCCATGCGCAACACCACCTGCTGCAGCGTGCCGCCGGCCACGCCGCGCACGAAAACGGCCTGCGGCAGCTTCTGTTCGAAGCCGGGCATCATCACGCCCGATACGCCGCGCTGCAGGTCGATGTGGCACTCGCCCAGACTGACATAGCGCGCCAGCAGGCCGCGCGTCCGGAAAGCCTCGACCAGGCGCTTGCCGTGCCAGCCCGGCTCGTCGGTCACGATGGCGATGTCGGCCTGCTGCGCACCCATGTCGCCTACTTGCCCTCGCCGAACGAACGGCCGAGCAGTTCGGCATTGATCTGGCCGGCCCGGAAACTCTTGCCGGTGCGCAGATTGCTGACGATGACACGCGCCGGGGCGAACAGCATCGGGTCGATCTTGTAGAAGTCGTACTTCACTTCCTTGAACACCTCGGCGAACGGACGGCCATAGTCGCGCGACGAGGACGACGGCAGTTTCTGCGCCAGATCGGAAGCCGAATCGTCGTCGCTGTCCACATAGAGCTGTGCCACGCCGCCGAACAGAATGGCGTCGTTGGTGCGGCCCATGGCATTCAGGAAGTCGGGCGCCGGCGGTGCGACCGGTGCGCTGGCGGAACCGTCGACCACCTGGGTCAGCGGGAAGCCCAGCGCATGCACCTTGTGCAGCGCGACTTCGAGCACGCGGCCGACCACCTGCACCGTACCGGCCAGGCTGCGCGTCGGCGTCAGGATCAGCGTCACGGCGTCGTCGGCGACCCCGCAGTCGCGGCGGATCTTGGCCAGCACTTCGGCCGGCGGCTGACGATCGACTTCCAGTACCAGCACGGCGTGCTTCGCGTCGTCCTTGTAGCCCAGTTCGGCAAACAACGGCTCCTTGACCGCCAGCGCACGACCGGGGCCTGAACCGAGCGCATGGAACGCGTCCTTGCCTTCGCCGTGCGACAGGCTCCAGCCAGCGTACTGACTGGCCAGGCAGGCGACGACCGGATGGGTCGAATGCACGTTGATGGTCAGTGGCCAGTGCGCATCACGGGTATTGAAAGTTGCGGTGCCCAGACCGCCCATGCAGATTTCGGTGATGCGGCGACCCGCTTCGATGCCGCCGTGGCAGTGGATGCCGGCGTCGATGACGCGGCCGCCGCCGGGCAGGGCATCAACCTTGATGCGCAGCGCGTCGGCGTCGCGTACCAGGCCCTCGACCAGATCCATGACGTATCGGCCCACGCTGGGCTGGGCACCGGTCAGTACCGGTCCGTGTTCTGCAGTGCTCATGCGCTTCTCCTCGGGAATACAAGATCGTTTTTATGGTCTGTTGCAACCGCTCCGGCGG
This sequence comes from Methyloversatilis sp., assembly GCF_051861465.1. Classification (GTDB taxonomy): domain Bacteria; phylum Pseudomonadota; class Gammaproteobacteria; order Burkholderiales; family Rhodocyclaceae; genus Methyloversatilis. The sequence continues at coordinate 275,982 of NZ_JBHYCQ010000005.1, forward strand.
ACGGGGCGATCCGGTGCAGCACTTCTTCGTGGCGTTGCTGCAACTGCATGCGAACGCTCTCTTCATCATGGCCCGCCGCGTGAGCGGTGCAGACCGGTGTTGCCTTCGCGACCAGGCTGCCGGCAGCCGGCAGATCGGTGCAGCCGCCGGGCCACCGGACGCCGTCGCCGATGACCAGGTCGTGCGGCGCATAGACCACGCGCAGGCCGCGCAGCGTGCCCGACGGTGACAGCACCACATCGTTCAGTCGCCCGGCACAGGCGGCCACATGGGCTGCGAACAGGCCGCCTTCGACCCGGTTCTCGTACAGCGCGAGGGTTGCGGTCGGCCGCGGGTTGATTTCCAGCAGCACGTGACGGCCGCCCTGCAGCACCAGATCGGCACCGTTCAGTCCGTGCAGTCCGAACGCCTGCACGATGGCGTCGACATCGCGTTCCAGCGCGGCCAGCTGCGCGTCGTCCAGCGGCAGGTCACTCACCGCTTCGCTCCAGGCGTACGGCCCGGCAATCGCCCCTGGAAACTGCCGGCTGACGCCGACGATGCGGCCGCGACGGCCATCGGCCAGGAAAAGCACCGAAGCCGGAACGCCCGCCACGTATTCCTGTGCATGCCAGCCGGGCGGAATCGCCTCGCCAGCCCACGCCGGTCGTACGTGCGCGCCGCCGCAGGCACCGGTCTGTTTCATCAGCCAGCCGTCCGGTGCCCGACCTTCACTGCGCATCGCCGCAAAGCGCACGCCCGCCTGCTGCAGGCCGGCCGCCAGCGTGTCCGGCGCCTTGCAGCGCTGTACGGTCGCCGCAGTGTTGCCGATGCGCGGGACGGATGCGTGGCGCGCGAGGTCCAGCGCGGAAAGCAGATCAGGCCGCCGTTCGAAGCCCGATCCTGCGACGATGCCGTCGCAGTCTCCGGCCAGTCCGGCAATCAGCGCAGGCAAGTCGTCACCGAAGGCACCGTCGCGAAAATCCGCCCTGACGGTACGTCGGGCCAGCGCCCGTGTGTCGGTGTCGGCGAACGGATCGATCACGTCGCAGGTCCAGCCTGCCGCGGCGCATGAGTGCGCCAGCGCGCGTGCGCTGCCCGACACGATGAGCCAGTGCGGCACCGGCGTGCTTTCCAGCCTGGTACGGTCAGGCCACCAGTTCGCGGGCGGTGGCGAAGGCGTCGCGGAAGTCGAGATAGACCGGCTTGTCGGTATTGATCATGCGCTGGAACAATCCGCGCTGGCACAGGTACTTCACGTTGCCGATGGCCAGTGCGCCGATGCCGACCGCCTTGCCCGAACCGGCTTCCAGCGGCTTGCCGTCGTCCATCACGCCCAGACCTTCGACGCCGGCCGGCGGCACCGCGTTGACGTCGGCGGCCACCAGCAGCGAGGTCGCGGACATCAGCTGCGCCTTGCTCAGCACCTGGATGCCGGCCTTCGCCGTACACAGGATGATGTTGGCTTGCGGCATCAGGTTTTCCTTTTGTTCGTTCGATCCGGCCTCGACCGGCAGCACCGACGAGCCGTAGCGCGTATTCACCACCTCGGAGGCGACGCGGGCACGCATGGCGCTCGAGTGGCTGCCCACCAGCACCTTGGCGCCGGCACTCGAAGCCAGTACGGCTGCGGCGGTCCCCACCGGGCCGGTGCCGCCCAGCACCAGCACGGTCTTGCCTTCGAGTTCGGTGTTGTGCGCCTTGCGCAACTGGCGTTCGACACAGGCGACCAGCGCGGCCGCGGTGGTGAAGGCGCCGCTCGGATCGGCGAACACCGACACTTCGAACGGCGGCACCATCGCATTGCGGCAGGCGTCCAGCATGTCGGCCGCCAGACCGATGTCGCGGCCACCGATGAACAGGCCCGTGCGCTTCACGCCATTGGGGCCGCGCGAAAAGATCGCGTCCTGCGTCAGGCCGTAGATCTGGTCGAGGCCGACGCCGGAATAGGGCATCAGAACCTGGTAGCCCGCATCACACGCCATGTTCACGTCGAACGGGCTGATGTTGTTGGTCGGGCTGAACATGTGAAGGATGTAGGGGTTTTCCATGGTCTGTCTCACTCTTTCCGCCCGAAGGCTGCGTACTCTGGTTACGTCGTTGTCAGGTGCGTGCTTGCATGGGCCACAGGTGTGCCCGGTACTTATTCACGGCTGGTCGCGGCAGCAGTTGAAGTCTGTCGCGATGTCCACTGCGCGCCTTCGTTGCGCGCAGCACAAATCATCAGTTCCAGACCGGCCGCATCCGCGTAGCGTTCGCGAACCGCCCGGACCATGGCCTGCGCATCGGCCTCCGATGCGGCCAGCGCGAAGCCGGTCGGCCCCCACGAACTTTGGCCGATGCAGGCTGCGCCCAGTTCCTGCAGGGTCAGCGCGACCTCGCCGACCCGCTTGCTGGTGTAGCGCCCACCCTGTGCCGGCGAGAAGTAATCGCCGACGCAATGCTGCAGTTCGTTGATCGCAGCGCCGAAGAGGTCGATGTCTTCCTCGGCCAGCGCGGGCAGTGCGCGCATCAGCACCAGCCGGCTCAGCCGGTCGGCCACGCCCGCCGCATAGGGCGGCAGCACGCGGAATGCTTCCTTCTCGGCGCTGCCGTGCAGGCCGCGGCACGCGTGATCGAAAATCAGCACCATGCGCCAGGCGGCCGGAAAGCGCATCTGCGCGATGATCGGGGGCGGTGCATCCACGGCGCCGCGACCGCCATCGACGATGAAGCCGCCGCCATCGAAACTGCCGATGCCGATGCCGGAGCGGGCACCGCGGTCGAGCAGGCTGGCGACTTCGCGTGAATCCAGATTGAGACCGTACAGCCGGGCCAGTGCCACGCCGACCGCGAGGGCAAGCTGAGTGCCGGAACCGAGGCCCGAATGCGATGGAATGGCGTCGGTCAGCGTGATGCGTGCTGGCGGCAGGTCGAAGCGCGTGCTCAGGTCATGGGCGTAGCGATGGGCGCGTTCGGCGTCGGCACCGGTCACCTGAAGCGTGTCGGAAGGCTCGATCTCGACCACCGTGCTCAGCCCGTTCAGCGTCAGGCCGACGCTGCCGAAGCGCCGCCCCATGCTGCCGTCGAGGTCGATGAAGCCCAGGTGCAGACGCGCGGGGGCCCGAACGGTCAGGGCGGCGGCGGTTGCGTGTCTGGAGTTCATCGCGTCAATCGTGGTCCGAAGAAGCGTTGATTATCCCAAATTCGCCTGCAGCGCAGGGAAGGCTTGGAGGATGTGGCCCGGCGACGGAGTCCGGTGCTGCCGGGTGACGTCGTTTTCGGATCGTGCTGTATCGCATGTGAAACAGACTGATCTCACGCGTTCGTCGTGACTTCGATGCTGCACTGCGGCACCCGAACGTCAGTCCGCACCCGCTTTTTGCATGTTGTATCGTGGCGAGTGCTGAGTGTGACCCAACTGATGAAACGGATGATTCATGACCCATGAAGCGACTTCGACTGTCGTCACCGAGGTGGCCTGTCCGCTGTGCGGCCACGCCTGTGACGACCTGAGCGTCGATACCGCCGGCGCTGCATTGGCGGTGGTGGCCCATGGCTGCGATCGGGCGGTCAGCGGATTTGCCCGCCTGGGCGCCGGTTCGACGGCCGCGACGCCGCGCATCGCCGGTCGTCCGGCCACGCTGGACGAAGCCTGTGCCGAAGCAGCCCGCCTGCTCGCCGCGTCGGCCCAGCCGATGTTCGGCGGCATGGCGCTCGATGTGGCTGGCGCACGCGGTGCGATGGAACTGGTCGATCGGGCCGGCGGTGTCATCGACCACCTGAACAACGAATTCGGCTGGCGCGCCAGCCGCGTGATCCAGGACGGCGGCGGCATCAACACCACGCTGGCCGAAGTGAAGAATCGCGCCGACCTGATCCTGCTGGTCGGCACCGATGCGGTCAGCGCGCAGCCACGCTTCTTCGAGCGCTGCGTGTGGGTGAAGGAAACAATGTTCGACCTGCAGCCGGCCAGCCGGCGCATTGTCTATCTCGGCGGCGGACTGGATACGCAGCCGGGTCACTCGCCGGACGGGCGTGCGCCCGACGTGTTCGACTTCGAGCCCAGCCGCATGCCCGAAGCGCTGTCGGTGCTCAATGCGCTGGTGGCGCAGCAGCCAGTGGCCGGCAATGCCCCGCTGGGCATTGCGCTGGCGCGCTGGCAGGCACTGGCCGATGCGCTGCTGGGCGCACAGTACAGCGTGGTCGTGTGGACCGGACCGGCATTCGAGCTGTCGCAGCTCGACCTGAATGTGGGCGCCATCGTGTCGCTGGTGCGTCGGCTCAATGTGACCACCCGCTGCAACAGCCTGCCGCTGGCCGGCAACGACGGCGACCTGTCGATGGGCGCCGTGCATACCTGGCAGACCGGCTATCCGATGCGCACCAGTTATGCCAGCGGCGCGCCGAAGTTCGACCCGCTGCACAACGGCATCGACCGCCTGCTCGCGACCGGTGAAGCGGATGCGCTGGTGTGGCTGTCCAGCCTGAACGACCTGCAGTCGCCGCCGGCCACCGGCGTGCCCACCATCGTGATCGCACCGCCGTCACTGAAGCTGGCCGCCGAGCCGCAGGTCTACATTCCGGTCGCGACGCCGGGCGTGCATCACACCGGACATTTCGTGCGTACCGACAAGGTCGTGACACTGCCGCTGCAGGCCTTGCGCCGGAGCGCGCTGCCGGCAGCCGGCGAGGTGGCGGTGGCCATCGCCAACCGCCTGAAGGAGGTGCAGTCGTGAGCGTCATCAAGCTGACCGGCGGCCGGGTGATCGATCCGGCAAATGGCGTCGACGATCAGGTACGCGACCTCTACATCCGCGATGGCCGGCTGATCGCCGCGCCGGACGCGAACGACAGGATCAGCGCCGAGTACAACATTTCCGGCCGCATCGTCATGTCGGGCGCGATCGACATGCACAGCCACATCGGCGGCGGCAAGGTGAACATCGCGCGCGAAATGTTGCCGGAAGACCATCGCGGCGATCCGGTCGAGCGCACCGAACTGACGCGCTCCAGCTGCGGCCACGCCGCGCCGGGCACCCTGGCGGCCGGCTACCGTTATGCCGAAATGGGCTACACCGCGGCGTTCGAACCGGCGCTGCTGCCGGTCAACGCGCGCCAGGCCCACATGGAAATGGGCGACACGCCGATGCTGGACACCGGTGGCTACGCCATGCTCGGCAGCGATGATTTCCTGCTGCGCATGCTGGCGGCGAAGGAAGACCAGCAGGCGATCAACGATTACGTGGCGTGGACCCTGCACGCGACGCAGACGGTCGGCATCAAGGTGGTGAACCCGGGTGCGATTTCCGCCTTCAAGTTCAACCAGCGCAAGCTCGACCTCGACGAGCAGAACGCCTTCTACGGCATCACGCCGCGCGAGATCGTCAAGGTGCTGTCGCGCGCGGTGCATGACCTGGGGGTGGCCAAACCGCTGCACGTGCATGCCAGCAATCTGGGCGTGCCGGGCAATGTGGACACCACGCTGGGCACGATGGACGCGGCGGAAGGCCTGCCGGTCCACCTGACGCACATCCAGTTCCACAGCTACGGCACCGAGGGCGAGCGCAAGTTTTCGAGTGCTGCGGCCCGCATTGCCGAGGCGATCAACCAGAAGAAGAACGTGTCGGCCGACGTCGGGCAGATCCTGTTCGGCCAGACGGTGACCGCCTCCGGCGACAACATGGTGCAGTACCGCAACGCCGGTCACGGCTCGCCGAAGAAGTCGGTCATCATGGACATCGAGTGCGATGCCGGCTGCGGCGTAGTGCCGTTCAAGTACAAGGACCAGAACTTCGTCAATGCGCTGCAGTGGGCCATCGGCCTGGAAATCTTCCTGATGGTCGATGACCCGTGGCGCATTTTCCTGACCACCGACCACCCGAACGGCGCGCCGTTCACGACGTATCCGCACCTGATCAAGCTGCTGATGGACCGCAGCTTCCGCAATGCGATGCTCGACACGATCAACCCGGATGCGCGCGCGATGAGCAACCTGGCGGGTCTCGACCGCGAATATTCGCTGTACGAAATCGCGATCATGACGCGCGCCGGTCCGGCCAAGCTGATCGGCCTCGCCGATCGCGGTCATCTGGCGCCGGGCGCGGCGGCCGACATCGTGGTCTACAAGGAAGATGCCGACCGCGAGCGCATGTTCGAAAAGCCGGAACTGGTGTTCAAGGACGGCGAACTGGTGGTGCGCGACGGCCGCATCGTCAAGGTGGTGCGCGGCGGCACGCATGCCGTGAAGCCCGAATTCGACATCGGCATCGAAAAGAAGATCAAACCCTATTTCGAACGTTTCCATTCGGTGCGCATGAACAATTTCAAGATCAGTGACGATGAACTGTGCGAGTGCGGTGGCGGCTCGAAGCTGATCGCCCATGCCTGCCGGAAGCGGGGTTGAACCGATGATCATCAATGGCGTAGCAATCGACGACACCTTTGCCGAAGCATTCGGCATGCGGGGCATCCGCCTCATCATCACGGCCTACAACGAAACCTGGGCCCTGCATTCAGCCAATGCGCTGACCGGATTCGCGACCTCGGTCATCGCCTGCGGTGCCGAGGCGGGCATCGAACGCATGATGTCGCCGGACGAAACGCCGGACGGCCGTCCGGGCGTATCGGTGCTGCTGTTCGCCGTGTCGAGCAAGGAACTGATCAAGCAGATCGAGCGGCGCGTCGGCCAGTGCGTGCTGACCAGCCCGACCAGTGCCATCTTTGCCGGACTGGACGAAGGTGACCCGGTGCCGCTGGGCAAGACGCTGCGCTACTTCGGCGACGGTTTCCAGACTTCGAAGCAGATCGCCGGCAAGCGCTACTGGCGCATCCCGGTCATGGATGGCGAATTCCTCGTGCAGGACACGGCGCGCATGGTGAAGGCGGTCGGCGGCGGCAATTTCCTGGTGCTCGCAGATACCCAGGTGCAGGCACTCGAAGCATGCGAGGCAGCCATCGTCGACATGCGCAAGCTGCGCGAAATCGTCATGCCCTTCCCGGGTGGCGTCGTGCGGTCCGGCTCCAAGGTGGGCTCCAAGTACAAGGCGCTGTCGGCCTCGACCAATGACGCTTTCTGCCCGACGCTGCGCGGTGCGACCAAGTCCGAGCTGGACGAACGCATCGGTGCGGTGCTCGAAATCGTCATCGACGGCCTGACCGACGCATCGGTCAAGAAGGCGATGGAGGTCGGCATGCGTGCGGTGTGCCGGATCGGTGCCGCCGGCGGCATCCGCCGCCTGTCGGCCGGCAATTACGGCGGCAAGCTCGGTCAGTTCCAGTACCACCTGCGGGAGATCCTGAAATGAGCGCCCTGACATTCACGCTGCGTAGCGCACCGGCCCAGCGCGTCGATGTCGGCATGCTGAATCCTGCTGCACTGGCGGGCCAGGCGGCGTCCGACATCGCAGCCATCGTGTTGAAGGTCGGCAAGCGCGCCGTGCGCGCAGATGATCTGTTCGACATATCCGGCGACGACGCGACCGACATCGTGTTCCGCGGTGACTGCAGCAAGCTCGAACGCATCGGCGCCGGCATGAAATCGGGCCGCGTCACCGTCGACGGCGACGCCGGGCCTTACGTCGGCCAGGGACTGCTCGGCGGCACAATCACGGTCGCCGGTTCGGCCGGGGCCTTCTGCGCGACCGGCATGAAAGGTGGTCGCATCGACATTGCCGGGGACGTTGGCGAATCGGCCGGCGGTGCCATACCGGGTGAGATGAAAGGCATGGCCGGCGGCCTGTTGCTGGTCGGCGGCCACGCCGGTGACCGGCTGGGCGACCGCATGCGGCGCGGCCAGATACTGGTCAGCGGCAATGCCGGTGATTACTGCGGTACCCGCATGATCGCCGGCACGATCGCGGTGGCCGGCACGCTGGGCGCCTATCCGGCGTACGGCATGAAGCGCGGCACGCTGATCCTCAACGCATTGCCGGCGCAGATGCTGCCCACCGTCGTCGATTGCGGCGCGCATCGGCTCGGCTTTCTCAGCCTGCTGTACGCCAGCTGGAAAGGCCTGCCCGGACCGTTCGGTGCGCTCGACGCCGGCGCCTGCACGGTGCGCCGATACATGGGCGACATGGCGGTCAGCGGACGCGGCGAACTGCTCGTCCGCGGCTGATGACGGCGGCGGGCTGGTGGCCTGACTCGGCCTTCGGGCGGGTCAGGCGCAACGCAGCCGGGCGTCTGGTCGTGACCGACGCGCTGCTGCGCGACTGGCTGGCAAGGCCTGAGCTGGCGCTCGTCGAGGACAGTTGCGACGCCGAACGCGCGCTGATGTCCAGCCTGCTCGGCGAGCCGGCGCGCATCGTCTCGCATCGCGAAATCGCATCGATTGCCGATGCGGACGCGCGCGACAACTGGTTCGCCTTCATCGCCTTTCGCGACCGCGTGCTCGCCCGGCCGGACATCGAATCGGCCTGGCTCGAACTGTTCCTCGAGGGCCTGAGCGGCATCGCGCCGTTGTTCGTGCCACAGCTCACGCAGCTCATCCTGCATGGCCTGCTCGAAGACTGCACTGGCAATGACGGTGCGCTGATGTGGCGCGCAGCCGAGCTATTTTTCCGCAGCCAACGCGCAACCCCGCACGGCGGCCGCATCCTGATGGCCGACGCCGAAGTGCTGGGCGACTACGCCGAGTCCGGTGGTTTCGGCAATATCGGCCGCCTGATCCGCCAGGCCGGAGCGATTCCTCGCGCGGTCGACCTCGACGTGCTCGACGCCGGCAGTGCCGCCGAACTGTATGCGCGCGCCGGCCGCCGCGCCGTGTTGCCGCTGAATTTCGGCCAGCCTGCGCTGGCGGCGCTGTGCCGCGTGATGGAGCGCTGGATCGCTCATTTCTACGGCTCCACGGTCCGCATCACGCCGCAGCAGGATATCCGCGACGAACACTGGGCCTGGCACATCGGACTTGACAGCGAAGCGATGGACCTGCTCAACACGCTGTACGAAGGGGGCGAGCTGGCCCCTGATCGCCTGTCGCGCATCGTCGCGCTGTTCCGGCTCGACTTTCTCGATGTCCGCGACATGCGTGCCGAACTGCGACCGGACGGCGCGGCGCGGCCGATCTGGCTTGCGCTGGCCATGGACGAAAATGGTCTGGTACAGATGAAGCCGCAGAATCTGCTGCTCAACCTGCCGCTCACGGGCACACACTGAGACGTATCACCGGGCGCGCCGGCACCCGTTCAGTTTTTCTCCGGTTTTTCAGCCCTTTCTTGATCGCCCTCAAGCGTGTTCGAATTTGCTGAGCGTGCGAATTAAATCGTCGCGTTCGGCGCTTAGCATTGCATTGAACCCGAAGGAACCTTGAAATGCGGCAACAGCAGCAGACAGACACCCCGGTACGGCCGAAAATCTGGCACGCGCTCACCGACGCAGCGACGCTGGATTCGGTCGGCGGCGCACGCGATGCCGGACTGACGACCGACGAAGCGGCGCGCCGACTCGCGGCCGATGGCCCCAACAGCCTGCCCGTGCCCGTGGGGCGCAGTGTTGTGCAACGCCTGCTTGCGCAGTTCGAGAACGTGCTCATCCGCGTACTGATCGCCGCCGCCGTGGTGACCGCGCTGCTCGGGCATCTGCTGGACAGTGCAGTCATCGCTGGCGTCGTGCTCATCAACGCATTGATCGGCTTTCTGCAGGAAGGCAAGGCCGAAGCGGCGCTCGATGCCATACGGAAGATGCTGTCGCCGCGCGCGCAGGTGCTGCGCGGTGGACGCCGGATCGATCTGCCTGCAACGGAACTGGTCCGGGGCGACATCGTGTTTCTCGCGTCAGGCGACCGGGTTCCCGCCGATCTGCGGCTGCTCGACGTGCGCAGCCTGCGCATCGACGAGTCCGCGCTGACCGGCGAGTCGGTGGCGGTCGACAAGAACACCGAGGTCTGTGCGGATGACGCGGCGCTCGGCGATCGAAGGTCGATGGCTTTTTCCGGCACGCTGGTGACCTACGGCCAGGGAACAGGTGTTGCGGTCGAGACCGGCGCAAGCACCCAGATCGGTCACATCAGCACCCTGCTTGCGGGGGTGCAGGCGCTGGAGACCCCGCTGACGCGCAGGATGGCAACCTTCAGCGCCTGGCTGACCTGGACCATCCTCGGGGTGGCCACCCTGGCGTTCGCTTTCGGCATTCTTGTCCATGATTTTTCGATGGCGGACATGTTCCTCGCCGCAGTCGGCCTTGCCGTGGCTGCGATTCCGGAGGGGCTGCCCGCGATCATGACCGTGACGCTGGCCATCGGCGTCCAGCGCATGGCGAAGCGTCACGCGATCATCCGCCGCCTGCCGGCGGTCGAGGCGCTGGGTTCCGTCACGGTCATCTGTTCGGACAAGACGGGCACGCTGACGCGAAATGAAATGACCGTGCAGCGTGTGGTCACGGCGCGCGACACTTTCGGGGTGAGTGGTGCGGGCTACGCGCCGCAAGGCGGGTTTTCTCGCGACGATGGCGAATGCGAACTGGTCGATTGCCCCGAACTGGTCGAGATCGGCCGCATTGCGCTGCTGTGCAATGACGCCGCCCTGAACCCGGATGGGCAAGGCAGATGGGTACTTGCAGGCGATCCGACGGAAGGTGCGCTGATCACGCTGGCGCTCAAGGCCGGCCTCGATGTCCGCCGCGAAGCAGAAATGCTGCCGCGCATCGACACCATTCCATTCGAATCCGAACACCGCTTCATGGCCACTCTGCATCACGATCACCAGGGCCATGCATTCGTGATGCTCAAGGGCGCACCCGAGCGCGTGTTCGAACTGTGCCGCGAACAGCGCGAAGGCGGTGATGCAAAACCGCTTCAGCCCGGCTACTGGCATGCCCGCAGCGAAGCCGTGGCGGGCGAGGGCATGCGCCTGCTCGCGCTGGCGGTCAAGCCGATGCCGGGCTCAGTGGGTGCGCTGACGTTCGCCGACGTTGAATCCGGCGGCTTCACATTGCTTGCGCTGCTCGGGCTCGCCGATCCGCCGCGCGAGGAGGCGGTCGCCGCGGTCGCGCGCTGCCGCGGTGCCGGCATCGCCGTGCGCATGATCACCGGCGATCATGCGGTCACGGCCCGCGCGATCGGCGAACAACTGGGTCTGGGCGACACGGTGCGCGTGCTCGCCGGCCCGCAGATCGAACAGATGGATGATGCGCAGTTGCGCATCGCCGTGGCCGACACCGAAATATTTGCCCGTGCCAGTCCGGAACACAAGCTGCGCATCGTTGAGGCGCTGCAGGCGAATGGCGAAGTGGTGGCGATGACCGGTGACGGCGTCAATGACGCGCCCGCCCTTAAACGTGCCGATGTCGGCGTGGCCATGGGTGACAAAGGCACCGAAGCCGCCAAGGAGGCCGCCGAAATGGTGCTGGCCGACGACAATTTCGCGTCGATTGCCGCGGCGGTGGAAGAGGGCCGCACGGTGTTCGACAATATCCGCAAATCGGTCTTATTCATCCTGCCGACCGGGGGCGGCGAAGCCGGCATCCTGGTCGCGGCCATCCTGCTCGGCCTGACGCTGCCGATCACGCCGGCGCAGATCCTGTGGGTGAACATGGTGACGGCCGTCACGCTGTCGCTCGCGCTGGCGTTCGAAACACCGGAAGCGGACATCATGCACCGCCCGCCGAGAAACCCGGACGAACCGCTGCTGACCGGATTCCTGCTGTGGCGCATCGTGTTCGTGTCGCTGCTGCTGGTGACCGGCGGTATGTTCCTGTTCCTGCGCATTCTCGAAGAGGGCGGCTCGCTGGAACTGGCGCGCACGGTTGTCGTGAACACGCTGGTGTTCGGCGAGATCGTCTATCTGTTCAATGTGCGCCACCTCACCGCAAGTTCGCTGACCTTCGAGGGTGTCACGGGCAACCGCTATGTGCTGCTCGCCATCTTTTTGCTGCTGGTGCTGCAGGGGCTGTTCAACTATCTGCCGGCGGCACAGATGCTGTTCGGCACCGCTCCGCCGCAGATGAATGCCTGGTGGCCGGTCCTGGTGTTCGGCGCACTGCTGATGGTCATCATCGAACTCGAGAAGCTGGCGGTTCGCTCCTGGGCACGCCGCGGGCGGCAGAGCGGCTGAACCATGGTGACGGTCACTCATGAATGCCCGCGGGCCTTCGCCCACACGGTCCGTCTTGCGTACAGCCGACGCAGGTCGGATCCGTCCGCGATCCCGTTCGCCGGATCGACAGTAAGGCAAGGATGCGGGAGACGAACGCTTCATGGTGACTGAAGGGATGCAATCCAGCGTGTTCTCCGAAATGGCGCTGCTGCTCGGGCTGACCACGGCCGCCGGTGCGCTGGCCGTGCGCCTGCGCCAGCCAGTGCTGATCGCCTACATCGTGGTCGGCATATTGGCCGGGCCGGCGGCTTTCGGTTTCGTCCAGGCGCATGACCAGATCGATTTGCTGGCGCAGATCGGCGTGGCGGTGCTGCTGTTCGTGGTCGGGCTCAAGCTGGATCTGTCGCACGTCAGGCGCATCGGTCCCGTTGCGCTGGCAACCGGTCTGGGTCAGCTGTGCTTCACGATACTGTTCGGTTTCATCCTGGTGCTGCTGCTCGGCAGGGGCGCCATGGAAGCGCTTTATGTCGCGGTTGCGCTGACCTTCTCCAGCACCATCATCATCGTCAAGCTGCTGTCCGACAAACGTGAGCTCGATTCGCTGCACGGACGCATCGCGGTCGGCTTCCTGATCGTGCAGGACATCGCCGTCGTGCTGGCCATGATGGCCATGAGTGCGCTGCGCGGTGCCGGCGATGCGGGCGCCACGGAAGTCGTGCTGTCGCTGCTTGCACGGGTGTCGGGTGCCGCGCTGATCATCTTCCTGCTGATGCGCTACATCCTGCCGCCGCTGGTGCGCACCATGGCGCGCTCACAGGAACTGCTGCTGCTGTTCGCGATTGCCTGGGGAACCGGCCTTGCCGCACTGGGCGAGTGGGCCGGTTTCTCGAAAGAGGCCGGCGCCTTCGTGGCTGGTTTCTCGCTGGCATCGACCCCTTACCGCGAAGCCATGAGCGCCCGCCTGACCGGTGTGCGTGACTTCCTGCTGCTGTTCTTCTTCATCGATCTCGGCGCCCGGCTCGATCTGTCGACGCTGGGTGATGAAGTCGCGCCGGCGCTTGTGCTCAGCGCCTTTGTGCTGATCGGCAACCCGCTGATCGTGATGGCCATCATGGGCTACATGGGGTATCGCAAGCGCACCAGCTTTCTGGCCGGACTGACCGTTGCACAGATCAGCGAGTTTTCCATCGTGTTCGTTGCCATGGGCATCACGCTGGGCCACGTCGGCCGCGAGGCGCTCGGGCTGACGACGCTGGTCGGACTCGTCACCATCGCGCTGTCCACCTACATGATCATTCACGCACAGACGCTGTTCGAGAGGCTGTCGCCCTGGCTGTCGATGTTCGAGCGCAAGCATCCGTATCGCGAGGTGACAGTCGAAAGCGCGGTCGAGCGCTCCGGTACGACTGACGTGATGGTGTTCGGGCTCGGGCGCTACGGCAAACGGCTTGCGCTGCAACTTGCCGACGCCGGATTGACCGTACGCGGCATCGATTTCGATCCGGAAGTGGTGCTCGAGCTGCGCGGGCGCGGAGTGCAGGTGGATTTCGGCGATGCCCAGGATCCGCACTTCCTCGACAGCCTGCCGCTCGATACGGTCCAGTGGGCCATCAGTACCCTGCCTGACTTCGAGTCGAACCGGGAGTGGCTGGCGGCGCTGAGGTCGCGCAACTTTCCCGGCGAGGTGGCGATCGTGGCCCGTGATGATGTGCAGGGCGAGCAGCTCAAGCGCGCAGGTGCTCCGATCGTGCTGTACCCGTTCCGCAACGCGGTGGATTACGTTGTGGAACACCTGTCCGATTTGATACGCAAGAAGGAGGAGCGACATGAAGCCAATCCGTAACATTCTCGCGGCAACCGATCTGTCTGCGCCGGCCCGGGAGGCGCTTGCGCGCGCATTTCAGCTCGCTGCGGAAACGGGTGCGCAGCTGACGCTGATGCATGCGGTGAGCAGCGGGGTCATGGCTGCGCTGCATGAACTGCTCGGCACCGGCGCGCCGACGGTCGAACAGCGCATCGTCGATGATGCCTGCAAAACACTGCGTGACCTCGCCGACGAACTGGGGCAGGCGCAAGGAGTATCCGCCGCCGTGCGCGTATTGACCGGTGCGGTCGTGCAGGAAATCGTTGACCAGACCGATCAGCTCGATGCCGATCTGCTGGTGGTGGGCGCGCGCGGTGAGGGTTTCATGCGCCACCTGATGCTGGGCTCAACGGCAGAGCGCATGCTCGGCGTGATGAAGAGGCCGGTGCTGGTGGTACGCCAGCCGCCTCATGCACCCTACCGGCGCGTGCTCGTGCCGATTGATTTCTCGATGGCGTCGGAGCCGTCGCTGCAGGCTGTCCGCGTGCTCGCTCCGCGCGCCGAAATCATTCTGCTGCACGCCTTCGAACTGCCGTTCGAAGGCAAGCTGCGCTACGCAGGCATCGACGATGCGGCAATACATGCGCTGCGGATTGCCGAACGCAGCTCGGCTTTCCAGCAGATCGAAGCACTGCAGGCAAGCGCCGGCATTGCCGACCAGTCGCGCATCATCGTTCGCCATGGTGATGCGTGTTCGCTGATCCGCGAGGTGCAGCAGCAGGAGCGCTGCGATCTGATCGCGCTCGGCAAGCACGGTCGCAACCGCATCAAGGAAATGCTGCTGGGCAGTGTGACCCGACATGTGTTGTCGGAGTCCGACTGCGACGTGCTGGTCGTCGGTGATTCGATCTGTGGGTGAGCGTCAATCGACGCCGGGCGAGGCAGTGGCCCACTGTCGAAAGCGTGCTGCCGTCCTTGCGATCCAGGAAAACGCGCGAACGTCGCGTTCAGATCGGGCCAGGGCAGGTCAGAACCATGCGTTCAGCGTGATGCTGCCAAAACGGCGCCAGTAGCCACTGCCGCCGCCCGGCGATCCGGCCTCGCTGTCGGACATGCCGGCTGCGGCGCGCAGCTGCCAGCCCGGCCCGAGGTCGTAGGCGACCCAGCCTTCGAGAAGATAGTTGCGGCCGGATGCGCCGTTGCCGTCGCCATCGGTTTCGTCGTAGCGACCGAACGCCGCTTTGGCGTAATAGCTCCACGGGCGGACGTCGTCGTAGATCGACATGAAGGCCCGGTACTCGAGATAGCGATCCGGGTTGTAGTAACCGCGATTGGCTCGGTTGACGTCCCACGGCCGGCTGTTTTCGAAGCGGTTGCCCTCGATGCCCAGCCGGATCTGCGGACGTGTCCACAGCGCATAATCGCCGCGCCAGGCAACGCGGTTGCGCTGGTTGTCGTCGTCGAACTCGAGCCGCGCGACGCTGGCGGCGAAGCTCCAGCGCGGCGTCGGCGTATAGGTCGCACCGATCGACACGTCGCGGAAATTCACTTCGTTGCGCAGCGCACTGATGGTGTCGATGATGCCGCTGCCGGTTTCCGCGTCGATGCGCCACAGATCGGCGGGGACGTAGCGCAGGCGCGCACGCCACACCGTGCTCTGCCAGCCGTCGTAATCGCGTCGGCCGAGCGTGAAGCTGGGCCACAGCGTGCCGCGGCTGCCCCGCACCTCGCCCAGACGCAATCCGTAGGTCGCGCTGATTTCGCTGCCGCTGACCGTGCGGCGCGGCGATCGTGTTCCGGTTTCGTAGCCGCTGATCTGTGGCAAACGCACGCCGACCTCGAAAAAATCGGTCGGCGAACGTCGCCAGCCGGCCAGCGCATACGGCGTGACGATGCGCAACCGGTCGGCGTCGTCCGACCAGTCGATGCCGGCCGAAGCGTAGTGCTGTGTATCCCGCCGGATCCGGTAATCGCGCAGCCACAGCGCACCGTCGTCGGCGATGTCGGCCAGCAGTGGCATGGCCTCGTCGGCGTATCCGGCCCAGTACAGTGCGCGCGCTTTCGCGACGTTCAGGCCGGGATCTGCAGACGCATCCAGGCGGTCGAACTCGCTGATCGCGGCGCGATGCCGCCCGGAGAAGTTCTCCGCCTGCGCCAGACCAAGCTGTGCATCGGCGTCGTCCGGATCGGCCTGCAGCAGGGTGGCGTAGATCGCCCGCGCACCGGCCGGGTCGTCCGACCACAGCAGCGCGCGCGCCAGGCCGCGTTGCGCCGTGCGGTCGTCCGGCTGGTCGGCGAGCAGCTTGCGCCACGCCTCGGCCGCACAGGGGTGACGGTCCAGCGCGGCGCAGGCCTGCGCGAGGCCGCGCCAGGTTTCAGGCAAGCCGATTCCTTCGGCGTGCGCTTCCGAGAACAGCGTACGGGCACCCGCGGCATCGCCTGACCACAAGGTCTGCCAGGCCAGCGGCAGCAACCACTCGGTGCGCCGCTCCGGCGCGAGCTGCAGCGCTTGCCGCCAGGCGAGCGCAGACTCTGCGTTGCGGTCGGCATAGCCCAGCACGCGCGCCACCTCAGCGGTGCGTGCGCCATCCGCGCGGTCTACCCGGGCCAGCTGGGCGTAGGTGTCGAGTGCGCCGTTGTAGTCCTGCGCTGCGGTGCGCGAACGTGCCAGGCCGAGCAGGGATTCGATCAGACCGCGCCGGCTGTCGTTGACCGAGGCCGCGTCGGACCAGCCATTCATCCGCTGCTGGAACAGCGCTGCGGCGCGCTCGAAGCGGCCCGCCCAGAGCGACTGCCAGGCGAGTGAAGGGAGGATGTCTGCCTGTCGGGCAGGCGCCACGCGCAGGGCGCGCTCATAGAGGTCGGCGGCGGCCTCGTTGCGGTCGGCAAATCCTTCGACCCGCGCGGCTTCTATCAGTAGATCGGTGTCATCCGGAAACTGCCTCACCAGCCCTTGATAGAGCTCGATCGCCGGTGCGTAGTCTCGTGCGTCGACCAGCTTGCGCGCTTCCTCTCGCTGCGGGTGAGCGGCGAAAGCGGGCTTCGCTGCGGGCAGCGAAAGCATCAGGGTCAGGGCGAGCGTCAGGGCAGGCAGTGCGCGCGTCATGGAGCAGGATGTTGCGGGCAGGTCGTATTACAAAAGTATCAGGCCTCGCGCCCGGTGCGCGGCGTGTTCCACGTGATGGACTGTCGCGCAGGCGCAACAAACAGGTGGTGCAGCGACATGCAGGTGGTGATCGCAAGGAAGGCCCAGTAAACAAGCGGATAGAACACGGCATACGGAAAGTAGCGCCAGATTCCGCGGTCATACCGGTGGTCGATCAGCGTGCCCAGGGCGAGCTGTATCAGGCACAGGGTGGCGATCACCATGCCCCACAGATTGGGCAGCGGGGAAGCGCCGACCGGGGGAAAGCCGATCGCCCACGACGTGATCCACAGGGCGGTCATCGCGACGAATACGATGGCCCAGCAGATCGACAGCACCGATTCGATGAACATCGGCCACATGCGGCGATAACGCCAGTGCAGGATGACGTCGAGATGGCGGCGCAGTACCTGCATCAGGCCGCGTGCCCAGCGCAGCCGCTGCCGGAACAGCGCCCGGAAGTGCGTCGGCACGGTCATCCATACGATGGCGTGGGGCTCGTAGCGGATGTCGTGAAAGTGGCGCTGCAGCTTCCAGGTCAGTTCGATGTCTTCGGTCGGCATGTCGGGCGAAAAGCCGCCGACCGACTGCACGGCGCTCTTGCGGAAGGCGGCCACCACGCCGGACACCGTCACGATGCGGCCCCAGATGCGCTGCGAGCGCCGCAGCAGGCTGACGATGGACGTGAATTCGATCGCCTGCAGCCGGCTCAGGAAGTTGTCGACGTTGCGCACCCGCGGGTTACCGGTGACCGCAGCGACGCGGGCACTCTGGAAGTGCGGAACCAGATGCCACAGGATGTCGGGCTCCGGCTCCGCATCGGCATCCATGATGAGCACGATGTCGCCGCGCAACATCGGCAGCGCGTCGTTCAGCGCCATCGCCTTGCCTTCGTTGATGCGCTTGTCGATCAGGCGTACCCGGCCCGTCTGCACGAAGGGCAGCACCTGGCGCACCGTGCCGTCGCTGGAGCCGTCATTCACAACCACGATTTCGTAGTCCGGATAATCGACGGCGCACACCGCGACCAGCGAGCGCGCGATCACCGCATCTTCGTTGTGCGCCGGAATGAGGATGCTGACGGGGGGTGCGAAACTGCGGTCGGGCGCCGCCGCACCCGGCTCGTCGCGTTCCCAGCGGAATACGAAGAACAGCGACGTGGTGATCCAGACCAGGCTGGAAATGATGGGGTAGGCGGCGAAGAAAAAAAGCGCCACCGCGTACGTCCCGGTGTACTGAAAGCTGATCAGCAGGCCTTCAAGTGCTTGCATGACTGCAGGTCAGCCCTTGCCGAACAGTCGCGACACTCCTGGATCGACGCTGCGCGGCGCGAGACAGCGGTACAGCTTTCGGGAATCGACGACGCCGATGACCGTGATGCGCGCGGTGCGCAGCATGTCCCAGTCGGCCACCACCGGGCGCCCGGCCCAGTCCTTCACGTATTCGGCCTTCGTGTCCGGCAACCGGCGCCGGGGGCCCTTGAGCTTGAAAATCGCCAGATTGTGCAGCACCCAGTACAGCGTCACCGCCGGGCTGATGATGAGTGTGGCAACGATCATCCAGGCCAGTACGCCGTAGTCGGGCAGGTCACGACCGACCAGCAGCCAGGCCCAGCCGAACAGGAACCACCCCGCGACGACGACCACGACATGCATCAGCCGCTGACCCGCGCCGCGCAGGGGCTCACGGCGCATCAGGTACGTTGCCGGGCGGCAACGGCGATCAGACCCAGCCCGCCCAGCAGCATCCACCAGGTCGCAGGTTCGGGTACCGGCAGCGGCTGGGTCAGGCTGAGCAGGTTTTCGGTCGGCACGAGCGTCCAGTCGGTGGCGCCCTCGCGCGACCAGCGAAGGTCGACGACGCCGGCTTCCAGCCGGTTGTAGGCGCCCAGCTGGAAGCGGTACAGGCCGACGTCGAGCAGGATGTCTTGCTCGAAGCCAAGCCGGTCACGCGGGTTCACGCCGTCCTTGACCAGTGAAAGCACCGCGCCGTCTGCGCCGTACAGGTTGAAGAAGAAGCCGTCGTCATACAGTACGCCGAAGTTGTAGAGGCTCTTTTCGGTGATGCGGATGTAGCCGTCGAAGCGTGACAGCCAGTTGGTCTGTGGCTCGCTGAGCGGCAATTCCAGCGTGGTGCCCCATTGCGCGGAGTACATCGCGTTGTAGAGCGTATTGCCAAAATTCACCTGGCTCGCGATGCCGGTCCAGCGTTCGATGACGCCGGACTGGCCCGCCGGCTGGTCGATCAGCGCATGCCAGTCGGCGATGCCCCAGATACCGGTGCCCCATGCAAAGTCGGATATCGGTTGTCCGCTGCCATAGGAGAGCGTGGCTTCATCCCACAGCACGGTGCTGCCCTGCCAGTTGTCATCGATCTTGACGAACAGCGCATCCGAGCCGCCACCCGTGCCATAACTTCCGGGCAGAGCAGGGGCCAGGTCGACGGCGAAGGCGGCGAGCGGTGCCGCCAGGGCCGTCGCCAGCAATGACGAGAGTGATTTTTTCATGACTGTGGTGTCCGGATTGAGCGAAGTCCTGCAGCATCGGACGCGTGCGTTACTGCGCCATGACTGCGTTTGGAACCGATTATGTAATACAACTTAGGTTATGTCTCTGCCGGAAGGCAGGACACCCGTCACAACCGTCGACGTGCAGGCCTGCGGGAATGCCAACTATTGTTACAACGGGCCTTCCGGACCACGTCGGGGCGCTGTGGTCCGCCGCGGCAGCGCATGCTCGAACACAGTGCCGGGCAGTGCACGCTGCGCCTCCGAGCTACGTTCTGCGCCACGGCACTGCTGCCGCTATACTTCGCCGCGATCTGTGCGCGCCCGGCGCACTCCGGCGCCCGTCCGGCCGATGTGCCCGCGCCGATTCACCGTTCAATGTCCAGTGACCGTCACGCCATGACCGCCGAAAAGCCCCTGATCCGTCCGTTGCGGCCCTCGTTTTCCTCCGGGCCGTGCGTGAAGCGTCCAGGCTGGACGCTGGCGGCGCTGGGCGATGCCTTCATCGGACGTTCGCACCGCGCACCGCAGGGCCTGGCCAGGCTCAGGGCGGTCATCGACCTCAGCCGCGAAGTGCTTGGCGTGCCGGATGACTACAGGATTGCCATCGTGCCCGGCTCGGATACCGGCGCGGTCGAAATGGCGTTGTGGTCGCTGCTCGGCGAACGCGACGTTGACTGCCTGGCGTGGGAAACCTTCGGCCAGAGCTGGGTGACGGACGTCGACAGCGTGTTGAAGCTGGCCGGCGCCCGTACGTTTGTCGCACCGTTCGGCAGCCTTCCCGACTTGAACGCCGTCAGCTGGGCGCACGATGTGGTGTTCACGTGGAACGGCACGTCAGGCGGCGTGCGCGTGCCGGATGGTGACTGGATCGCCGACGACCGCAGCGGTCTGTCGATCTGCGACGCCACGTCAGCCGCCTTCGCGATGGAATTGCCCTGGTCGAAACTCGACGTGACCACCTGGTCATGGCAGAAGGTGCTCGGCGGCGAGGCGGCGCACGGCATGATCGTGCTGAGCCCGCGCGCGGTCGAACGGCTCGAACGCCATGCACCTGCATGGCCGGTGCCGAAGCTGTTCCGCATGACCAACAAGGCCGGCCTGATCGAAGACCTGTTTGCGGGCAGCACGATCAATACGCCATCGATGCTGTGTGTCGAGGACCAGATCGATGCGCTGCGCTGGGCGTTGTCCATCGGCGGTCTGCCCGGCCTGATTGCGCGCAGCATGGCCAGCTTCGACGTGCTGGCGCGCTGGATCGATTGCAGTCACTGGGCGGCCTTCCTGGCCGAAGACCCGGCGACCCGCTCGAACACCTCGGTCTGTCTGAAGATTGTTGATCCTTGGTTCACCGAGCAGCCGCCGGCCACGCAGTGGGCGCGGGTGCGCCGCATGTGCGCGTTGCTTGAACAGGAAGAGGCCGCCTTCGACGTTGCGGCCTACCGCGATGCTCCACCGGGCTTCCGCATCTGGTGCGGCGCCACGGTCGACGCTGCCGATGTCGCCGCCCTGACGCCCTGGCTGGACTGGGCCTATGAAACCGTGAAGCAGGAATCCTCCGAATGAACCGCGCCATCCTGTTCGACTGTGACAGCACGCTGTCGACGATAGAAGGCATCGACGTGCTGGCCGAACAGGCCGGTGTGGTCGATCAGGTCGTGCCGCTGACCACCGCGGCGATGGACGGCCGGCTGAAACTCGAAGACGCCTACGCGGCGCGCCTGGACCTGATCCGGCCGGACGCTGCCGCCATCGAGGCGCTCGGCCAGCACTACATCGATACGCGGGTGACGGGTGCGTGCAAGGCGGTCGCCGCACTGCGCGCACTGGGCTGGCAAGTGCATGTGGTCAGTGGCGGCATCCGCCAGGCGGTACTGGCGCTGGCACGCCACCTCGGCGTACCGGACGAGCGTGTGCATGCGGTCGACCTGCAGTTCGACGAAGTCGGTGCTTACGCCGGCTTCGACCGCAGTTCTCCGCTGGCGCGCAGCGGCGGCAAGGCCGAAGTGTGCCGGGCGGTGCTGGGCGAGGTGGACAGCGTCGTCATGGTGGGCGACGGCATCACCGATCTGGAAGCCGGCGACGCCGGTGCGACGGTGATCGGCTTCGGCGGTGTCGTGCGGCGCGACATCGTGGCGCGTCGCGCGCATCACTTCATCGATCGTGCCGACCTGCGGGAAGTCGTGAAGCTGGTCGCCACGCCGGAAGAATTCGACCGCGTCGACCTGCTGCTGCGCTGACCGTCAGCGCGCTGCGCCGGTGCGGCGCAGCGGCCCGAAGCATTGCTTCAGTTCTGGCGCCACGCACACGACGTGCTGGTCGCCTTCCGGGTTGAACTTCACGTACACGGTGTAAAGCTTGTTCGTGTCGTCTTCCTTCGAACCGGCGCAATCCGTGCCGCCGTGGTCCTTCAGGATGGTCGCCTCCAGCTTGTAGAAGCCTGTGTCCGATCCCTTCGGATCGAATACATACGCCATTTCGCTGCGCTCCTCGCCACTCTGCACCGAGCCGCTGCCATCGATGCGGTATTCGTAGGTTTCACTGCACTGCGCCGGATCGGTCCAGCTCCAGGCGCCGGTGAGCTGAGGCACGGGCGAGGCTGCGCGCTCGGCATCGGCCGGGACGGCCTGCGCGGTCTGTGCGGCAAGCAGGCCGAACGACAGCAGGCAGGCGAGCTTCAGGGAAGTTGAGGGCATGATGGACTCCGTTGCGGGACGTGTGGGTGATCGGCTGGACGACGCATTCTGGCAATCGCTGCGTTTTCCGACACGGGCGTCGTGCCCGAGTTCTTCCGGAACGGAACGATTTCGCGCGGCGATGTCGAAATGCCGGGATATCTTCCCAGACATGGCGCTTTACCCGAAACCGGCGCCTACCGAGCCCCGAAGGATGCACACATGGTCGACAGCGCAATCATTGCCCATCTGTTCAGCGTGGCGGCAGCCCTGTCGGGTTACCCGGCGATAGCAGAACCGGATCGACCGCTGCTGCGGCTGATGACGCCCGCGGCGCTGGTCGAGGAAGTGTGCCCGGACGCGCCGTCGGAATGCGAGGAACTGGTCGCGTTGTACGACCGTGAGCGACATCAGGTGCTGATGCGTTCGGACCTCGACCTGCAGGACGCGGCCGACAATTCCTTTCTGGTGCATGAGTTTGTCCATGTGCTCGAAGCGCGCCACAAGGGGGCGGCGTATCAGCAGGACTGCATGGCGACGCTGCGTTCCGAGCGCGAAGCCTACCGCGCGCAGAACCTCTATCTCGACCGCGAAGGGCGTCCGGAGCGGCATGGCGGCATGCTCGCCCACCGCGTGTGTGCGACGGATCAGCCGGGCGGCAGCGGCACCATGAAACTCGAAATGGCGCCCGCCGGCCCGCGCGACGAACAGGCGCTCGAAGCTTTCATGCAGGACCTGAACCGGCGCGACGCGTCACCGGCGCGGCGCCGGTGACGGCTGGCCGGCGGCGTCACAGCAGCACGCGCTCGATGCCGCCGTTGTTGGCCTGGTCGATGTAGCGTTCGGCCCAGTCGGCGCCGAGGAGATGGCGCGCCATTTCGACCACGATGTAGTCGGCCTGCGTGGCGCTGTCGTTGTCGTAACGTGACAGTCCTTGCAGGCAGGACGGACACGACGTCAGCACCTTCACTTCCCCGGTGTAGCCGTCGGCGCGCAGCGCGCCCGCACCTTTGCGCATTTCTTCTTCCTTGCGGAAGCGCACCTGGGTGGAAATGTCCGGCCGGCTGACTGCCAGCGTACCGCTTTCGCCGCAGCAGCGATCGTTCAGCGTCACCTTCGAACCGTCTGCCGTGCCGATCAGCTGATTGACCACCTTGAGCGGCGCGTGCGTTTTCATCGGCGTGTGACAAGGGTCGTGATACATGTAGCGCACGCCTTCTACGCCCTCGAGCTTGATGCCCTTTTCCATCAGGTACTCGTGGATGTCGAGTAGCCGGCAGCCGGGGAAGATCTTGTCGAATTCGTACTTCTGCAGCTGGTCCATGCAGGTGCCGCAGGACACGATGACCGTCTTGATGTCGAGGTAATTCAGCGTGTTGGCCACGCGGTGGAACAGCACGCGGTTCGACGTGCTGATCTGCTGGCCCTTTTCGGCTTCGCCGCCGGCCGTCTGCGGATAGCCGCAGCACAGATAGCCCGGCGGCAGCACGGTCTGCGCGCCGACGTGGTACAGCATCGCCTGCGTCGCCAGCCCGACCTGCGAAAACAGCCGCTCCGAACCGCAGCCGGGGAAGTAGAACACCGCTTCCTGTTCTTCCGACGCGCGCTTCGGATTGCGGATGACCGGCACGATGGCTGCGTCCTCGATGTCGAGCAGCGCGCGCGAGGTGCGTTTCGGCAATTTGCCCGGCATCGGCTTGTTGATGAAGTGGATCACCTGCGCCTTGATCGGCGGCCGGCCGAGCGTCGGCGGCGGGTTCTTCGTCTGCCGGTCGATCAAGCCGAGCGCCTTGCCCACCGTGTGGCCGAGCCGCTGCGCCTTGTAGCCGATGCCCATCATCGCCACGCGCAGTGCCTTGATGGTGGCCGGATCGGTCGCGTTCAGGAAGGCCATCGACGCGGCCGTGCCCGGGTTGAACTTGCGCTTGCCCTGCTTGCGCAAGGCGTTGCGCATCGCGATCGACACGTCGCCGAAGTCGATATCCACCGGACAGGGGTTGGCGCACTTGTGGCACACCGTGCAGTGGTCGGCGACGTCGCTGAATTCGTCGAAGTGGCGCAGCGACACGCCGCGCCGCGTTTGTTCCTCGTACAGGAAGGCCTCGATCAGCAGCGAGGTGGCGAGGATCTTGTTGCGCGGCGAGTACAGCAGGTTGGCGCGCGGCACATGGGTCGAACACACCGGCTTGCACTTGCCGCAGCGCAGGCAGTCCTTGATCGAGGTCGCGATCTGGCCGACGTCGCTCATTTCCATGATCAGCGATTCGGTGCCGAGCAGCGAGAACGACGGCGTGTAGGCGCGCGACAGGTCACCGCCCGGCAGCAGTTTGCCGGCGTTGAAATGCCCATCCGGATCGACGCGCCGCTTGTAGTCGATGAAAGGTGCCAGTTCGTCGTCGGTCAGGAATTCCAGCTTGGTGATGCCGATGCCGTGTTCGCCCGAAATGACGCCGCCGAGCGAACGCGCCAGCGCCATGATGCGGGCGACCGCCGCATTGGCTTCCTGCAGCATGTCGTAGTTGTCGGAATTCACCGGGATGTTGGTGTGCACATTGCCGTCGCCGGCATGCATGTGCAGCGCGACGAACACCCGGCTGCGCAGAACGGCTTTCTGCTCCGCCTCGATGCGTTCCAGGATGGGCCGGTACATCGCACCGTCGAAAATCTCTTCCAGCAGCGGCTTCAGTTCGCGCTTCCACGACACGCGCACCGAGTAGTCCTGCAGCCGGTGGAACAGCGTCGGCGACGCCGCCCGGTTGAGCAGCGGACCGACTTCGACACCGAGCGAAAGAATGATCGCTTCGGCCCGCTCCAGCGGCATGTCGAGGTTGTCGCGCAGCCACTGCCAGCGTCCGCGCACCGCGGCCACCTGCTGCAGCGCCTGTGTGCGGCGGTCGCCGAGCAGCTGGTCGGCGTCGATGTTGGCGTCACCGGCGTGCAACGGCAGCTCGCCGCGCAGCAGTGTCACCAGTGCATCGCAGAAGCGCAGCTTGCTGGCGATCGACAGTTCGATGTTGATGCGTTCGATGCCGTCGCAGTAGTCACCCATGCGCGGCAGCGGAATCACGACGTCTTCGTTGATCTTGAAGGCATTGGTGTGGCGTGCGATGGCGGCGGTGCGCGCGCGGTCGAGCCAGAAGGTCTTGCGCGATTCGGCCGACACCGCGATGAAGCCTTCGGCGCCGCGCTGGTTGCACAGGCGCACGACTTCCGACGCGGCGGCCATCACCGTCGTTTCGTCGTCGCCGACGATGTCGCCGATCAGCACCATCTTCGGCCGGCCGTGGCGGCGCGCCTTGGTGGCGTAACCGACGGCACGCACATAGCGCTCGTCGAGGTGCTCGAGGCCCGCGAGCAGCACGCGCGCATTGCCGGCCTTGGGCAGGGCGTCGAGGTAATCCTTGATTTCGACGATGGCCGGCACCGCCTCGCGCACCTGGCCGAAAAACTCCAGACAGACGGTGCGGGTGACCGGCGGCAGCTTGTGCAGGATCCAGCGCGCGCTGGTGATCAGGCCGTCGCACCCTTCCTTCTGCACGCCGGGCAGGCCGGACAGGAATTTGTCGGTGACGTCCTTGCCCAGCCCTTCCTTGCGAAAGCGCGCGCCCGGCACTTCGAGCGTTTCGGCCTCGCCGCGCGGCGTTCTGCCGTCCGCTTCGAAATGCTGGATGGCGAAGCGCACGCGCGCCGCGTCATGGATCTTGCCGAGGTTGTGGTCGAGCCGGGTCACTTCGAGCGGAAAACCATCGGCATCGACCATGCGCCAGCTCGCGAGGTTGTCGAGCGCGGTACCCCACAGCACGGCCTTCTTGCCGCCCGCATTGGTCGCGATGTTGCCGCCGATGCACGAGGCGTCGGCCGAGGTCGGATCGCAGGCGAATACCAGTCCGGCGTGTTCCGCCGCGTCCATCACGCGCCGCGTGACCACGCCGGCGCCGGTGCGGATGGTGGCGTAGGGCGTTGCCAGACCGGGCAGCACGGTCGATTCGACCGGTCCGATGTCGATCAGCTTTTCGGTGTTGATGACCGCCGACGTCGCGGTCAGCGGCACGGCGCTGCCGGTGTAGCCGGTGCCGCCGCCGCGCGGAATGATGGTCAGCCCGAGTTCGATGCAGCCGCGTACCAGCGGCGCGATCTCGTCTTCGGTATCCGGATACAGCACGACCATCGGGTATTCGACCCGCCAGTCGGTGGCGTCGGTCACGTGCGACACGCGGGCCAGACCGTCAAACGCGATGTTCGCTTCGCGCGTGTGGCGGCCGAGCACCTTGACGATGCGCCGGCGCAGTTCGCGCACGGTGGCAAAATGCGCCGCGAAGGCGTCCACCGCGGTGCGCGCGGCCACCAGCAACTCGCCCACCTTGCGATCGCGTTCCAGCGCTGCCGCATCACCGCTGCGCTGGCGCCGCTGTTCGATTTCGCCCAGTCGATGGTGCATCGCACCGACCAGCGCAGCCTGCCGCTTCGGATTGTCGAGCAGGTCGTCTTCGAGGTAGGGGTTGCGCTGCACGACCCAGATGTCGCCCAGCACTTCGTACAGCATGCGCGCGGAGCGGCCGGTCAGACGTTCGCCACGCAGGCTGGCGAGCGTGTCCCACATGGGCTCGCCGAGCAGCCGGATCACGATTTCGCGATCGGACAGCGAGGTGTAGTTGTACGGAATTTCGCGCAGTCGGGTAGGTTCGCGCGAAGCTTGCAAATCGATGAGCGCGGTAGCGGATTCCATCAACAAGCCGTGTAGAGGTTCGGGGACGCATTATACGTCCGCCGGTTGTGCACTGCGCCAGACTGGAAACGATATGCGCCGATAACCGTCCACCGGCAGTCCGCATTCCCGGTTCGACTGAACTTTCGATCGTCGGCCACTTCACTTCCACTTCAGGATGTCTCTTGGATACCCTCACTCACGCCCTGTCCGGCGCACTGCTTGGACGCCTGATCGCCCGTCCTTCCGATCCCGCAAGGCCGGGACCGAAAACCTGGCAGATGGTCGTCGCCGGCGCTGCGGCCGCGACTTTTCCCGATCTTGATTTCGTGCTTGGCTATGTGTCGGAGTTGACCTATCTGCGCGGCCACCGCGGTGTGACCCACTCCGTTGTGCTGCTGCCACTGTGGGGGCTGCTGATCGCCTGGCTGCTGGCGCGGGTGCCGAAGATGCACGCGCCGGGCATCGACTGGCGTTCCTTTTACACCGTGGTGTGCGCCGGCATCGGCATCCACATCCTCGGCGACCTGATCACGCAGTTCGGCACGATGATTCTTGCCCCCTTCTCCGACCGACGTTTCGGCTGGGGCACCACCTTCATCATCGACCTGCCGCTGACCGGGCTGCTGATCGCCGGTCTGGCCGCGAGCGCGCTGTGGCGGCGCAGCCGCGCACCGGCCGCATTCGGGCTGGTGGCGGTGTGTGCATGGGTCGGTGTCGGCGCAGTCGGAAAGTCGGAAGCCATCGATGCCGCGCGGCGCCATGCCGCGGAGCAGGGCATCGCCGCGGTCGCGATCGACGCGATTCCCCGTCCGGCTTCGCCTTTCAACTGGACGGCGGTGATCGACGACGGCGAGCGCTTCCACATCGCGCACCTCAACACGCGTCGACCGGACATCCTCGAAGCCGGACCGGACGACAACCTCATCCGTCGCCTGTCGTCGCATTACCGGCCGGTGGCGATGGCGCAGTGGCAGGTGCGCGAACGTTTCGGAGAGGGCGGACAAGGCGAACTGCGGGAACAGGTGCGCGCCGTCTGGTCGGCGCCGGACTTCGCCGTCTTCCGCTGGTTCGCAATGTTTCCGGTGCTCGACAGCGTCGGCGGCGCAGCAAGTGGGGCCTGCATCAGCTTTCGCGACCTGCGCTTCGAAACGCCCGGGCGTGACAGCCTGCCATTCCGCTACGGACTGTGCGACAACGGCGCCGGATGGGCGCTGGTCGAGCGGACGATGGCGGGTTGGCGCACGTTGAGTGGTCGCTGAGCGAAAAAAAGCCGGGCCGGCAGTCGATAGACCACCGGCCCGGCAATCATCGCCACCGGGCGATCAGTACTTCAGGGTCATCGTCAGCTGGAAGGCACGCTCGGTGCCGGGCACGGCAAAGCCGCCGTTTTCGTACAGGGCCTCGTAGTAGCGCTTGTTGAACACGTTGAGCACGTTCAGACGAACGTCGTAGCGCCGCTGTTCGTAAGCGAGCATCAGGTCTGCGCGCACGAAACTCGGTGCCTGCGCGATGGCGACCGGGGTGGTGCCGCCCGTGCCGTAGGCGAGACGGTTGCCCTTGGCTTCGAGGCCACCGCCGACACGCCAGGCCGGGGTGATGCGGTAGGTGGTCCACAGATTGCCGGTGTAGCGCGGTGTGTTGCGCGGACGCAGACCCACGATGTTCGGATTGTTCGCCGCGAACACTTCGTCGATTTCCGCCCGCATCAACGCAATGCCGCCGAACACATCCCACTGCGGCGTGATGCGGCCGGCCGCCTCGATCTCGAAACCGTCGGTGTGGCGTTCCTTCGACAGCACGGCGGTGTTCGCCTGCTCGAGGTCCGTGTTGCGTTCGTTGAACTTGGTGGCGCGGTACAGCGCGGTACGCAGCGACAGCGCACCGTCGAGCAGTTCCCACTTGGTGCCCAGTTCCACCGTGCGGCTGCGCTCGGCGTCATAGCGGATGCCGTTGTTCAACTGGTACAGGTCGGCCGTCGGGTTGAACGAGTCGCTCCACGCAAAGTAGTAGGTTTCGACATCGCTGGGCTGGAACAGCAGGCCGCTGCGATAGCTCCACTCGCTGTACTTCAGGTTGAAGGCGGTCGTTGCCAGCGTGGTCGAATTCAGCGAGTGGTAGTCGGCGTCCATCCGGTCATGACGCAGACCGAGCAGCAGCTTCCATTTCGGCATGAATTCGATCTGGTCCTGCGCATAGACGCCGATGGAGTCGCCTTCATAACCCGCCGGGTTGAACCGCACGCGGTTGCCGTAGGCGGCCGGCACCGCCACATCCGGGTCGGGGGTACCGACCGTGGTGTTGGGTGCCGTGACATTGACCGAAGTGTAGGACCAGCGATCCGCCTTTTCGCGCAGCAGTTCGAGACCGAACAGCGCCTCGTGCTTCATGCCGGCCAGCGCGAATTTCGTCGTCAGGTCGCTCTGCACCGTGTACGTGTTTTCCTCGCCGCCGCGTGCCTGACGGCCGCGCGTGATGACGGTGGCGTCATTCACCGTGGCGGTGGTCGTACCGCCCGGCAGGCGCGGCGCCACGCCCCACAGATCGCGCTTGTAGTCGGCATAGCGGGCAACCGTGCGCAGTTCGGTGTCGGACGAGAAGCGGTGCGTCCAGATGCCGGTCGTGATGTTGGTGTCGTTCTGCTCGTAATCGGACGACGTGCCGTAGAAGCGGCTGGCCGATACGTCGAGTGGCGAGCGGGTGACCTGCGAGCGGGTGAGGGTGCCCGGACGGGCGATGAAAGGTACGCCGTAGTCGGGCACGTTCTTCGTCGTGTAGTACAGATGACCGATCGAGAATTCGTCGGCCGTTCCGATGCCCCAGCGCAGCGTCGGCGCGATGCCTTCGCGGTCCGATTCGACGCCATTGCGCGAGCTTTCGGCATCGGTCTTCATCGCGCTGATGCGAAACGCCATGTTTTCACCGAGCACCTTGTTCACGTCCGCGGTGACGCGGCCGTACTCGTAGCTGCCGACGGTGGCCGACACTTCGGCACGGTCGACCAGGCCCGGCTGCTTGCTGACCCGGTTGATGACGCCGCCGGCCTGACCGCGGCCGAACAGCATCGCGGCCGAGCCGCGCAGCACATCGATCTGTTCGACGTGGAACACCTCGCGGTTGTACTGGGCGACGTCGCGGATGCCGTCCAGATACAGGTCGCCGAAGGAATAGAAGCCGCGCAGCATGATGTTGTCGCCGATGCGCCCGCCTTCGCCCGAATTGAAGGTGAGGCCGGCGACATGGCGCAGCGCGTTCTTCATCGTGTCGGAGTTGCTGTCCAGCATGAGCTGTTCGGTCACGGTGGTGATCGCCTGCGGAATGTCCTTGGACAGCTGATTCGTCCTGGCCGAGCGGACGATGCCCGACTGGTATCCGTTGTTCGGCGAATTCGGGCGCTCGCGCGTGTCGCTCACCTGAACTTCAGGCAGTACGGGGGTCGTGCCGGCGGGGGCCGTCTGTTGCGCCTGGGCGACATTGCCGGTCGACAGCGCCATCAGCATGGCGGCCGCCAGCGACAGCGGCTGCTGCGGGGGAGTGCGGGTCATCTGAGTCAGTCCTGGAGTGAAGTTGTCGGGACTGGCTTGCAGAGAGGCTGGCTGGTCCGCGGTCTGTCCGGTGAAAACACCGGCAGCGACGCGAGGCGGACTATAATCGAGAATGATTCTTGTTAAAATTAGCGTTGTAATCATCTGATGCGCGAGCGCAACACTTCCGGCCAGCGTCGGCGGCGCGGCCGCCATCCATTCGGGTCTCCCGTTCGCGCCATTCGTTCGCGGGCGCTCGAAACGCGCCAGAATGGTGCGCTTCGCCGCACACTGTGCAACCTGCGCCTGTCGTGTGCGCCCGGATCCGGATGCTTCGAATGACCCTGCCTGAGAATGAAATGCGCCTGAGCGATGCCGAGACCGGCGTTCCCATGGTGGTGATCGGCCTGGACGATGATGCCGGACTGCCGGATCTGCAGATGCGACTGCGCGAGCTGGGCTTCATGGAGGGGGAACCGGTGTGCGTGCTGCGTCGCGGGCAGCCCGGTGGCGAGCCGCTGGCGGTGCGCATCGGCGCATCGACTTTTGCATTGCGCCGCATCGAAGCCGCCTGCGTGCGCGTCGCCGCCAGGCACGTTGCGTGATGACCGCACTGCCCATCGACAGCAGCCGACTTGCGCCGCCCATGCTGGCGCTGGTGGGGAATCCGAATTGCGGCAAGACGGCGCTGTTCAATCTGCTGACCGGCAGTCACCAGAAGGTGGCCAATTACGCGGGCGTCACGGTCGAGCGCAAGGAAGGCTGGCTGCGTACGCCGGCCGGCAAACGCCTGGCGGTGCTCGATCTGCCCGGCACCTACAGCCTGGCGCCGAATTCACCGGACGAACAGGTGACCTGCGATGTGCTCGCCGGCCGGCTGCCGGGTGAGCGTCGCCCCGATCTGGTGCTGGCGGTGGTCGATGCGACCCAGCTGGCGCGCCAGCTGCGACTGGTGCTGGGCCTGCGACGGCTCGGTCTGCCGCTGGTCGTCGTGCTCAACATGACCGACCTCGCACGGGCGCGCGGTATCGATGTCGATGTCGAGGCGTTGTCGCGCGCACTGGGCGTCCCGGTCGTATCGACCGTCGCGGTGAGAGGCGGCGGCGCCGATGCACTGTTCAGGTTGCTCGATGCGGCGCTGCCTTCGGCGGCGCCCGCAGCCTGCGCCGGCAGCGTGGCGGATGACTACCGCCAGGTGAAGGACATCCTGACAACGCTGGGCCTTGATCGCGTGCCCGCACACGCCTTCACCGACCGCGTCGATCGCGTGCTGCTGCATCCGCTGGCCGGTCCGCTGCTGCTGTTCGCGCTGCTGTTCCTGATCTTCCAGGCCGTGTTCGCGTGGGCCGAAGCGCCGATGGGCTGGATCGAATCGGCCACGGCACTGCTCGGCGACGTCGTCGGCCGTCTGCTGCCGGACGGCCTGCTGCGCAGCCTGCTGGCCGACGGACTGATTGCCGGACTGGGCGGCGTGCTGGTGTTCCTGCCGCAGATCGTCATCCTGTTCTTCTTCATCCTGGTGCTGGAGGAGTCCGGCTACCTGCCGCGTGCCGCCTTCCTGCTCGATCGGCTCATGGGCGGCGTCGGCCTGTCCGGGCGTGCCTTCATTCCGCTGCTGTCGAGCTTTGCCTGCGCCATTCCCGGCATCATGGCCACGCGCACCATCCAGAATCCGCGCGACCGCTGGGTCACCATCATGATTGCGCCGCTGATGACCTGCTCCGCCCGGCTGCCGGTGTATGCGCTGCTGATCGGCGCCTTCATTCCGGCGCGCCGGGTGGCCGGCGGACTCGAACTGCAGGGGCTGGTGCTGTTCGCGCTTTATCTCGCGGGCATCGTGTCGGCGGTGGCGGTGGCCTGGCTGCTCAAGCGGCTGGGCTCGAAAGACCGGCAGCACACGCTGCTGATGGAACTGCCGGACTACCACTGGCCGTCGCTGCGCAACCTGGCGATCGGCCTGTGGCAGCGCGTGCTCATATTCCTGCAGCGGGTCGGCGGCATCATTCTCGCGCTCACCGTGCTGCTGTGGTTTCTGGCAAGCTTTCCGGGCGCGCCGGCGGACTTCGCAGGCGCGCCGATCGAATACAGCTTCGCCGGCCGGCTCGGTCATTTCCTGCTGCCGCTGTTCGAGCCGATCGGTTTCAACTGGCAGATCGCGGTGGCGCTGGTGCCCGGCATGGCGGCGCGTGAAGTCGCCGTCAGTGCGCTCGGCACCGTCTATGCGCTGTCGGCCACGGCCGACGATACCGCGCAGGCGCTGGTGCCGCTGATCGTCGCCGGCTGGAGTCTGCCGACCGCGCTGTCGCTGCTCGCCTGGTATGTGTTCGCGCCGCAGTGCCTGTCGACGCTCGCCACGGTACGGCGCGAAACCGGCGGCTGGAGCGCGCCGCTCCTGATGGCGGGCTATCTGTTCGCGCTGGCGTATGCGGCCTCGTTCGTCACCTACCGCATCGCGCTGGCCTGCTGCACATGATCCTGTCCGTGACCGATCTGCTGGCGCTGGTGATCGTCGGCCTGGCCGGGTGGAAGGTGATGCGCGTCGCCCGGGCGCGGCTGAGTCCGCCTGCCGCGTCGGCAAGCAAGCCGGATGCAGACGCCAGTGATGGAGGCGATGACGGCTGCCATGGCTGCCGTCAGTGTCCCGGGCGCACGTCACGCCGCTGAGCGCGCGTCAGGTGGCCGGCTCGGCCATCAGCAGCGGGCGTGAGGTCTGCGGGTCGATCCAGACGCGGCAATCCAGTCCGAAGGCGTCCGCCAGCGCGGCCGACTGCAGCACTTCGAACGGCGAGCCGTCGGCCCGGATGCGGCCGTCGGCCAGCAATACCAGACGGTCGGCATAACGGGCGGCAAGATTGAGATCGTGAACGATGGCCAGCACACCGGTCATGCGGCTGTGTGCGCGATCGCGCGCGCAGGCCAGCACGCGGTGCTGCCAGGCGATGTCCAGGGCGGCGACCGGTTCATCGAGCAGCAGGAAATGTTCGCCGGGCGTACCGCGCCAGATCTGTGCCAGTGCGCGCGCCAGATGCACGCGCGCCTGCTCGCCGCCGGACAGCGTGCTGCACAGCCGATCGGCCATCGCTTCGCAGCCGGTCAGTGCCATCGCGGCACGCGCGATGGCGCGGTCGTCGGCGCCCGGCCGGCCGCCGTGATGCGGGAAGCGGCCGAGGGCGACCACCTGCTGCGCGGTGTAGTCGAGATCGCTGCGCTGGTGCTGGGCGTGCACCGCGCGCAGCGTGGCCAGCTCGGCTGCGGGAATGTGGCGCAAAGGGCGCCCGTTGCACGACACGGCATCGCTTGCGGCGTCGATGTCGCCGGACAGCGCACGCAGCAGCGTGGTCTTGCCGGCGCCATTCGGGCCGATCAGCGCCAGCATTTCGCCGGGTCGCACGTCGATCGACACGTCGTCGATCAGTCTGCGCTGACCGGCCATGACGGTGAGTTGGCGGGCGCTCAGCATGTCAGTGTTCCTGCGCGGCGCGCCGGCGCAGCAGCAGCATGAAGAAGGGCGCACCGAACAGTGCGGTCAGCACGCCGATCGGCAGTTCGGCCGGACTGACCCAGGTGCGTGCGGCACTGTCGGCCAGCACGACCAGCAGGGCGCCAGCCAGCCCGCTGGCCGGCAGCAGCAGGTGATGCGACGGTCCGGCGAGGCGGCGCGCCAGATGGGGCGCAATCAGCCCGATGAAACCGATGGTGCCGGTCAGTGCGGTGGTGGCGCCGACGGACAGCGCGATCAGCACCACGCAGGCGCGGTTCAGCGTACCGACCGCCACGCCCAGGTGCGCCGCCTGTGCTTCGCCCAATGCCAGCGCATCGAGCGGCCCGGCCTTGCGCAGCAGCAGCGCGAGTGCCACGCCGACCGCGGCGGCGGCGGCGATGACACCCGGCCAGGTGGCGCCGGCCAGGCTGCCCAGCGTCCAGAACGTGAATTGTCTGACCTGGGCGTCGCTGCCCATGAACAGCAGCAAACCGATACCGGACATGGCGAGCGCGTTGATGGCGATGCCCGACAGCAGCATCAGCGTGACCGAACTGCGGCCATTGCGGCGCGAGGCGGCATAGACCAGCGCCGTGGTCAGCGCGGCACCGGCGAAGGCGGTCAGCGGCAGCAGCGCACTGGCGGCCCAGCCTCCCGTGCTCATGGCGCGCTCGCCAAGAATGACGACGGCCGCCGCCGCCAGTGCGGCGCCACTGCTGACGCCGACCAGACCGGGGTCGGCGAGCGGATTGCGCATCAGGCCCTGCATGGCGGCACCGGCGATGCCCATGCCGGCACCGGCGATCACGCCGAGCAGCACGCGCGGCAGACGCAGCGTCCAGATCACCAGATCGGCATCCGAGCCGACCTGCTGCCCGAGCAGTGCGCTGACGACGGTGGCCGCCGGCAGGTCCACCGCACCACTGGCCAGCGCATGGACGACGGCGCCGATCAGCGCGGCCGCCAGCAGCCAGAGCGTCAGGCTGGCGGGCGGGCCGATGCGCGGCAACTCGACACTGCGCAGGTTCATGGCGTGCGCATCCGCTGCGCCAGATCGAGCACCGCGGCCGGAAGACGCGGCCCGAAACCGAGCAGGCGCAGCGCGTCCAGCGTCACCAGCCGGCCGGCGCGCGCGGCGGGCAGGGCGGCCAGACCGGGGCGGGCGAGAAAGGCGGCGCGGCCGCCGGCGGTGGCGATCGCCTCGTCGGTCGTGACGATGATGTCGGGTGCCGCCGCCAGCGCTGCTTCCAGCGTCAGCGGGCGGTAGCCGTTGAAGCGGCCGGCCATGACGTTGACGGCGCCCGCATAGTCGATCATGGCTGAGGCGGCCGTGCCGTCGCCGGCGACCATCGGACTGGCACCGCCATGATCGAGAATGAACAGGGCACGCGGACGTCCCGGCAAGGCAGCGACCTGTTGCCGCGCCGCCGCCCAGTCGGCGTCGAAGCGCTCCGCCAGCGTGCGCCCGGCGTCGTCCAGCGCGAGCGACGCGGCGATGGCGCGGATGGTGCCACCGACCTGATCGGCACGGTGGCCGGCGTCGAGCTGGAGCACGCGCACGCCGGCACCCCGCAACTGGGTCAGCGCGACCGGCGGGCCGGCGTCGGCGGTGGCGATCAGCAGCGTCGGGCGCATCGACAGCACGCCTTCGGCCGCCAGCGCACGCTGGTAGCCGACCCGCGGCAGTGCCTGCGCCGCCTCCGGCCAGGTGCTCGTGGTATCGGTCGCGACCACGCGGGCGCCCGCGCCGAGCGCATAGACGATTTCGGTGACCGCACCGCCGACGGTGACCAGACGCTGTGCGCTGTCGGCCAGCGCCGGGCCGCACAGCGCGGCCAGAACGCTCAGCAGGGCAAGACGCTTCATGCGGCGACGGTGTCGGTCGACGGGCAGACCTGACGCACCAGCGCACGCCAGTCTTCGCGTTCCGGCTTGCCCGGTTTGCGCTCGCCGAAGAACAGCGCAATCGTCTCGCCGCTGGCGTCGAGCAATTCGATCGAGGTGACGATGCCATCCGAGGTCGGCTTGCGCACCAGCCAGGTTTCCGCCACCAGATCGTGCCGCAGGTGCAGGTTGAATCCGGGGTCGAGCACGTTCAGCCAGTTGCCCATGACTTCGATGCGATGCACCGGCCCGGTGTGGATCTGGATCATGCCGGGGTTGCCGACGAAGCACATGATGGACACCGACTGTGCGGCCGCCTGTTCCAGCAGCGGGCGCGACAGGCCGTTGTCCAGCCGTTCCGCATGGCCGTCAGGCGCCAGCTGCATGGCCTGTCTGCGCGACACCTTGTGACGGCGCAGCAGCGGGAAGAAGTCGTGCGTGTCCTGCATGGCCAGCCAGTCGCGACGGAAGGCGTCGGTGTCGATCGCGGCCAGCGGCGTTTCCGCGTCCGGTTCCGTGCTGCGCAGTTCGACGTGTTCGCCGGCCTGCTGATTGTCGGCGGTGTAGGTCACCACCAGTGCGTGCCAGGCGTCGAGTTTCGTGCCGGCGCGCGAGAACACCTTGTGCACGGCGTCGCCGTGGCGGTCGTAGAACTGGAAGCTGAGCGAGGTGCCGCGTGGCGTTTCGTCGGTCACGGCATAACCCTGCGTCCATTGACCGTAAAAGATGCGCAGGTCGATCACGCTGCCCAGCGCCAGTCCGACGTGGGCGTTGCCGGACATCTGTTCGAAGCTGCCGGTCTTTTCATGCACTGCGGCTTCGTTGCGGGTCAGCACCATCACTTCGCCCAGTTCAGGCATGCGCTGGAACAGCGCGTCGAACGGACCGTGCAGACGTATGGCATCGCGGCCGACGCCGCAGGCGATGGCTTCTCCTTCGCTGATGCCCAGTGCCGCCGCGGCGTCGCGGTTGCGCAGGCGCCGTTCGGCTTTCAGGGCGTGGAAGGTGTGGTACAGGCTTTCGGGATCGGTAATGCGGGTCATGGAAGTCTCCGGCTCGAGGTGGGCGGGGCGGCGCGTCAGGCGCGACGGCGGGCGAGGGCGCCAAGCAGGCCGAGGCCAGCCAGCAGCGACAGCCAGGTGGCGGGTTCGGGCACCGGTGCCGCGAGCACGGCCAGCTGGTCGAGGCTCAGGTGGGCGCCCGGGCTGGCGAAGGCGAACTGCAGCGCGAGCGGGTCGGTGACCGTCCAGCGCCACCAGGCTTCTTCCTCGCTGCCACCGAAGCCGCCCAGCGTGGTGCTGAACGACACGACCTTGCTGGCGGCGACGCCATTGAGCGTTGCGATGTCGTTGGCCGTCGTGCCCTGGGTGGCGATGCGCAGCCACACGTCGTAGGTGCCGGCGGCCGGGGCGGTGAGATCGACGATGAAGTTCGCGGCGCCGCCGCTGCTGTACAGATTGCCGCTGCCGGTCAGGAAGGATCCGGCGGCCGGATGGGTCTGGCTCAGCGAGCCGCTGCCGGCGATGTCCGGCGTGGCGTCAAGGCTGGTGCTGTCGAATACATTCCATTCGGCATAGATGTCGGCGCTGGCCCAGGGCGTGGCGGCGCTGGCACCGTTGCCGTCGAAACCGGCGAGCGGGGTATCCCAGACCGCACCGGCGGCGAAAGCGGAAGAAGACAGCACGCACAGCGCGCCGGTCGAGCACAGACGACGGAAAGACATGATGGGCCTCGTTCAGAGCCATGCATCCCTTCCCCGCGAAGGCGACTGCTCAGGTGTTGTTTCTGATGATGTGAGTCCGCGGCCCCGCGCCGCCGGACGGTGCTGCACGAACGGTTCCGGTTCAGCCGGCGGCGAAATCGATCACGTAGCGGTACTGCTTGCCGCAATCGATGATCACTTCCTTCTGCCCGCGCTTGAGCAGGCGCACTTCCACGCTGAGCGACCCGAAGCCGTCATGCCGGATCAGCTCGTCGAGCAGGCCGGCAAGGCGGGATTTCAGGGCGTCCGACGACGAAGCGTTCAGACCTGACGTGGCGTCGTGCATGGTGACCGGAATGTCCGGCGCGGCTGGACCGCGCTGTGTTGAACCGGTTCAAATAATAATGATTCTCAGTTCGGTGTCAAGCGAATCGCGCTGCAGGGGAGGCGGGCTTGAGCTGCTCCCGCGCATTGCGGGGCGTCAGCCTGCCTGCGGACGCAACACGAAGCGGTCGGTCAGCGCGGGCGTGCCGTGCGGCGTGACCGAGGGGTTGAGGACATCGAGCAGATAGGCACCTCGCTCCAACCGCGCAAAAGTCGATGCGTCGATCCAGTATTCGCAGCCGGCGATTTCGCCCAGCTTCACGTCGGTCTCGGAGAGCGCGATCG
Source organism: Methyloversatilis sp. (assembly GCF_051861465.1). Lineage (GTDB taxonomy): Bacteria > Pseudomonadota > Gammaproteobacteria > Burkholderiales > Rhodocyclaceae > Methyloversatilis. Next base: position 314,067 of record NZ_JBHYCQ010000005.1, read on the forward strand.
AGCCGACCGGCCTGCACAGCGGCTGCACGCTTTCGGCCATCGCCCCGTGGCGGAACATCAGCGGACCGTAGCGCGCGGACAACCGGATGATGAGCATGACGGCGTCAATGCTGGCGGTCAGCGAGACAGCTCGAATATGACCGGTACGGTGGAGCGAGCATTCGGGATCGGATGAATGTGGCATGTGCGGATGTCGTGGCGCAACGTGTGGATCATGTGCAATGGTTCGTGTGCGTCGCATTTGCAGGCCGGCGCACACAACGGTTGAATCAGCAAAACCCGCGCCACATCAGGCGATGCGCCGCAGGCTGCGGGCGGCAAAGGAAAACTGCGCAATTCTCCGGATGGCCGTTTGGGCGGGTGTCCAGTAACGGTGCACCGGACTGTCCATGGCTGGAACGTCACCTTGATGAAACGTCGGTGCGCGCGCGGATTCTGTCAGGCTCGCACGGCAGTCGGAATATGAAAAACAGTTCCGGTTTGAGTCGCGAAGCGCCATCGGCACGTTCAGAAGCGCAGCGTCAGCGACAGCTTCGCGCTGCGGCCCGGTGCCTGCACGCCGACCGCGCCGGCGAAGCCGTCCTGCAGGCAGTACACCTCGTCGGTCAGGTTGTCGATGTTGAGACGCAGCAAGGCGTCCGGGGTGACGCGCCAGCTGGCGAACAGGTCGAACACGCGCGCACCGAACTGCGTGCCGATGCGTCCGACGCCTTCGATGAACAGCGCGCCCGGGCGCGAGCACACCGTGGGTTCGGTGCCTGCGCTGGCGCGCCGTTCGCCGATGTCGCGCATGCGCAGACCGGCTTCGAGCCGTCCGTCGAAGCCGCGCACACCGGCACTGGCGCTCAGCGTGTCGCCCGGTACGCCGTAGATCGCGTCATCGGTGCCGGCGACCGGGTTCGTGATGCGGCCGTCGATCTGCGACCAGGCGAGCGTGGCGAAGCTGCGCAGTCCGTCGTAGGACACTTCCAGTTCGGTGCCGGTACGCCGTTCACGACCCGGCTGGGCGACCCGGCCACCCACGTTCGAGATCGATTGCAGCAGATGGCGGGTATGGATGTCGTACCAGGTCGCGCGCGCCTGCCAGCGCCCGTCGGCGGCGCTCGCCGGCTGCGGCGACCAGGCGATGGTCAGTTCGTGGTTGGACGATTCCTGCGGCCGATAGAGCCCGCCGCAGATTTCGTTGTCCGGCGCCAGATCGAGCGACGGGTCGTACGGAAGACCGATACCCGATGGGTCGTACAGCGGATTCGCGTCGTTGACCAGATTGCCGGGGGCAAGCGGATTGCCGGTGGTTTTCGCGCAGCGGCTGGCGAAACCCCCGCGTGCAAAGTACTCATCGACCAGCGGCGGTCGGAAGGCTTCGTTGTAGCGTGCGGTCAGCGACACATCGCTGGCCGGTATGCGCCAGGTCAGCGCCAGTGCCGGCGACACCTTGACGAAGCGCAGGTCGGGCGACTGGCCGGCAGCAATCATGTTGGTGCGTGTCTGGCCTTCGGCGCTCACGTGGTAGCGGTCGATGCGCGCGCCCGGCGTCAGCGTGAAAGCGCCGTAGGTCATCGCGTTCTCGACGATCAGCGCGTCGGACACCTTGTCACCGGGCGGTTGTGCTTCGTTGAAACCGCCGGGATGGTTGTTCGCATTGGTGTTGGCGTTCGACGTCACGCGCACGATGTCGCGGCTGTTGCGGATGCCCTGGTAGCCCACGGTCAGCACGCCGCGCAGCTCACCCAGCGTGTAGCGCAGGTCGTTGAACAGTTCACCGGTCCAGATGGCATAGCGCCAGTCGTCGTCGCAGCGGTCGACCCGGAAGGCGGCCGGCAGCAGTCGCGACGGTGACACGCAGATGCGGCTCTGGCCGATCAGGTGCAGGTCGGCCAGTTCGGTCGTTTCGTAGGCCAGTGTGCCGCGCAGTGCGATCCACGAATCGGGCGGCAGATAGCGCAGCGACAGATTGGTCGTGGTGTCGTCGATGCTGCGCTGGACGATGCCGAAGCCGCCCGAGCCGCTCGCCGTCGCGTCGTACGGCGCGCGTTCGGGCCCGCCGGTGTAGCGCGTCTGGCTCAGTTCGATCACCAGATCGTCGGTGGCGTAGAAGCTCGCCTTGATGAAGCGGCTTTCCGACGACGTGGCGGTCAGGTCGAGGCGATCGCCGTCGGGCAGGCGGAAGTCATCGGAATCGCGCCGGGCGACCGACACGATGAGGTCGAGGTGGGCGTTCGGCCGGCCATAGAGGGTCACCATGCGCAGCCGTTCGCGGCTGTTCCAGTTGTAGCCGTACTTCACCTCGCTGCCGAAGGTCTGGCCCGGCTTCAGGAAATCGGACGCCGATCTGGTGGTGGCCGATACGGTGCCGCCGAGGGCGCCCGACCCGGCGGTGACCGACGGGCCGCGCTCGACCTGCAGCGCCTTCAGCAATTCCGGCTCGAGGAACACACCGCTGCCGAAGCGGTACTTCTCGAAGCCCTTGACCGCGCCGTCGACCTTGAACAGCACGTCCTCGTTGTCGGAGAAACCGCGCAGATTGAATTTCATGCCGCTGGCGCGCGGTCCGCCATCGACCGCCACGCCGGGGATGTCCTTCAGGATGTCGAAAATGGTGCTGGCCTGGCGCCGCTCGATGGCGGCGGCATTGATGACCGTGACCGGGCGGTCCGGCGGCAATTCGATCTCGACCGGGCGCTGCAGCTCGCGTTCGTCGGTCACCTCGACTTCGGGCAGCACGGTCGTGTCGGTGTCGATCGCTTCGCTGACGTCCTGCGCGCCGGGCAGTGGCCCCGGAGGTACAAGCGTTTGGGCGTCCTGCACCGGCGTGACGCGGTCAGGTGTGTGCGTGCCTTGTGCCCCGGCCGCCGAGGCGGCGAGACAGGCGAATGCGCACAGTCCGGCTGCAGGCCAGCGGGCGGAGCGGCGGACAGGACGCCTTGCGACGGTGGAGGGCTGGGGTGTCACGGGAAGTCTGCAACGGATGCGGTGCGCAGCGCGCACCGCAGGGTGGACCGCCGGGCCTGATCGTCCGGCGGCGGGCGGCAATCAGCCCTTGTGGATGCGGCGACGTGCGCTCAGCGTGATCAGCCCGAGGCCGCCCAGCATCAGGGCCCAGGTTTCCGGTTCCGGCACCGGTGCCGCGACCAGCTGGTCCAGCTGGAAGGCTTCGGTCTGCGAGTGGGTGTCGGTGCCGAAGGTGATGCGGAAGCTGTCGACCGGCACGGTGACGCCCAGCGCCCCGAGATTCCACGTGAAGGTGGCGTGGTTCGGGTTGTTCGGGTCGGACGCCACGACCTGACCGGTGAAGAAGTCGGTGTAGCTGAGGTTTTCCGTCTCGACCAGCGACGCGGTCAGGAACTGAGTGCCGTTGTTGTAGCTCAGGCGGGGCTCGTAACCGGTTTCGAATAGCCCGTCGACGCCATTGGCGCCGCGGCTGATGTTGATGTAGCTCTGGAACATGATGCTGGTCAGACCGTCGGCGGCGTCGGCAACCGCCATTTCGAAGGTCGAGCCGGCACCGCTGAACTGGTACAGACCGGCCGACGCCGGGTAGGCGCCACCCGACATCTTGCGGAAGACCGTGTCGCCGGCGCTGCCGTCGACGTTGGCAACCAGGCCCGCGGTCAGTTGTGCGGCCGTGATGCGGCCCGCCGTCAGGTTGTTGAAACCGTCGCTGGCGACCGAATCGGCGGGTGAGGTGAAGGATTCGTGCGCGGTGGCGGCGAGTGCCTGACCGGCGAAGGCAAAGGACAGCAAGGCGGCGGTGGTGAGGGCTGCACTGGGCAGGCGTGACGTGATCATGATTGACCTCTCGAAGCGGGTTGAAGGCGTGGAGCCGGCGCGGTGGCGCGGCCATTGACAGGAGACGCGCCCGCTGGAGGCAGGGCCGTGAAGCGAACCGGCGATGCGGATCGATGAGGCGAACAGCGACATGTCAGCGTCTCCTGAAGATGCGTGACTGGCTGGATCGCGTGAGCGGATCTGGCTGGCAGCCCCGGCCGCGGCGCGGGCGGGGGGAAAGTGAAAAAGCAACAAGGAAAAATGCAACTGCAGGAAGATCAGGGCAGGGCGCCCGATCGACCGTATACCGTCGGGTGGTCAGACGCGCAGGGCGTAGAACTCGACCACTTTCTGTGCTTCGAACGCAAAGGGTGTGGCATCGCCTGGTGGTAGATGGGCGAGGCGCAGGCTCAGCGTCGCGGCATCGAAGGCGATCCATTCGGCGCGTTCGAGCGCCGGTGTCTGCAGCGCATCGACCACGCTCTGGACGGTGCGACCCTTGTCGGTCAGCGTGATGGTGTCGCCGACGCGCAGCCGGATCGACGGAATGTTCACGCGCCGTCCGTTGAGCAGCACATGCTTGTGGCGCACCAGCTGGCGTGCCGCCGGAATCGTCGGCGCCAGACCGCCGCGGAACACGATGTTGTCGATCCGGCGTTCCAGCAGTTCGACCAGTTTTTCGCCGGTCGGCAGCTTCGAACGTTCGGCTTCGCGGAACACGCCGCGCAGCTGGGTTTCGTTCAGACCGTAGTTGTAGCGCAGCTTCTGCTTTTCCATCAGCTGGGCGCCGAATTCCGACTTGCGGCGGTTCGGGCGCGCGCCATGCTGGCCGGGCGGCGAGGTGCGGTTTTCGACGTTCTTTCGGGTCAGACCGGGCAGGTCGGTGCCCAGTGCGCGCAGCACGCGCAGGCGGGGGCCGGTGTAGCGGGACATCTTCGGGGTTCTCCGGATCAGTGAGCGGCGCGCAGGCCCGCATCGCCGACGGCATGCAGGCTCCAGCGGCCGATGAGCGCGTCGCACACCTCACGCATCAGCGGATCGGCGCGCTCGTCCTCGGCCACGACTTCGAGATGGCGGATCACCATCTGCGCAACTTCCGGGCACGGGCGTTCCGCAAACCGGGTCATGACGAACAGCGTGGCAGCCGCCAGCATGTTCGGACTGGCGTCGCCAGTGGCACTGTGTTCGATTGTCATACCTGCATCCTCCAGCGGGTGGGCGTGCGGGGCACGGGGTGGCTGGCGGATGGCTGTCGAAGCAGCGGGCTGGCGCATGTCCTGTTCAGAAGTGAATAGGAATGATTCGCATTCAAACACGGGAGTCAAGGTCTGTCAAGCATCGTCGTGTGTGCGATGGGTGAAGCAGCGTGTCGGGGGTCGAACGTCGACGTGAGACGAAAAAAAACCGCCGGTCAAGGCGGTTTTCTTCAGGCTGATCGCGGCTTACTTCGCACTGGAAGGATCCGTCACGAAGCCGATGCGGGTCAGGCCCAGCCGTGCTGCCTCACTCATGACGTGGGCCACCGAGCGGTAGGGTACGTTCTGGTCGGCACGCAGCTGGATTTCCGCGGTCTTGTCGCGCGCGGCCGCTTCCTGCAGTTTCACCTTCAGCGTTTCCTTGTCGATCTTCTCGCCCGACCAGAACAGCTGTTCGTCGGCGCCGATTGCGATCTGGATGTTCTCCGGCGGCAGTTCGTTTGCGGAGGTCGATTCCTTGGGCAGGTCGACCTTCACTGCATGGGTCAGCAGCGGTGCGGTCACCATGAAGATGATCAGCAGCACCAGCATCACGTCGATCAACGGAATCATGTTGATTTCCGCCATCGGTCCGTCGTCGTCCTGTTCGAAACTTGCGAAGGCCATGTATGTGCTCCCGCTCAGTGCGCCGGACGCGCGGCGTCGCGGCCGTGCTCAACCAGCGAAAGCACGCGGTCGCCGGTGGCTTTCGGGTCATTCGTGCCGACGTCCTTGATGCCGGTGGACAGCATGACGAACACGTCGTGCGCGAAGCTGTTCAGTTCGGCCATCACATTGCGCGTCGAACGTGCGAAGAAGTTGAATGCCAGCGCCGCCGGGATGGCGGTGGCCAGACCGATGGCGGTCATGATCAGCGCCTCGCCGACCGGCCCGGCCACCTTGTCCAGCGTGCCCTGACCGGACATGCCGATCGCCAGCAGCGCGTGATAGATGCCCCATACGGTACCGAGCAGGCCGATGAACGGCGCGCTCGATGCGACCGATGCGAGAAAGGTCTGACCGTACTCCATGCGGCTGCGGTCGCGTTCGATCGAGCGCTTCAGCGCACGGGTCAGGAATTCGTCGGCGCTGCCGGTGGCGATCAGGCCGCGCGCGCCGGCCTTGCCATTGCGCAGTGTCTCGACGGCGCTGAAACCCTCATGCACCAGATGCGAGAACGGATCGGTGACGCCGTTGGACCGCATGTCGCGCGCCACGTCTTCCAGCGACGAGGCGTTCCAGAAGCGATCCATGAACTGGCTGCTGGCGCTGCGCTGGCGCAGCGCAACGATGCCCTTGAGCACGATCAGGAACCAGGTGCCGATCGACGCGAGCGCCATCAGCACGACAATGGTGATTGCGACAGCATCCGCGTTCGACAGGAAGTGCGCAAAACCCAGTGATTCATTCATCAAGACTCTCCATGTGAAGCCAGATTCAAAGCCATAGTGCAAAAAAGGATCGCCGCGCAGTGTACGCCAGCGGTCGCGCCGGTCAAATCATCGCGGCAGTCTGAAGCTGAGCGGGACCACGACGGATTCGGCAACGGCTTCGGTACCGCGTCGTGCCGGCACGAACTTCCATTGCTTCACCGCGTCCAGCGCGGCTTCGTCGAGTCGGGGGAAACCGCTCGACTTTTCGATATCGACTTTCGACGGCGTGCCGTTTGCCTCGACCATCACCCGCAGCATCACCCGCCCTTCTTCGCCGGCACGACGCGACAGCATCGGGTAGGCCGGTTTCGGATTCGACAGATAGGCGGCGTCGAAGCGCGGCGGTTCGACCGGCGGGGGCGCGGCCACCGGTGCTGCCGTGACCGCGGCGGGCGCCGGAGCGGCTGCGGGGACGACGTCGATCGCGACCGGTTCCGGTGGCGCAGGCTCCTGTACCGGGACGCTCTCCGCGCTGGGCGCATCGGCCGCCGCAGTCAGCTTCGGCAGGACGGCTTCCTTGCGTCGGGGCACCGGTTTGGTGACCGGCTTCGGCGGCTCCGGCTCCACCCTGGGCTGTTCGCGCACCGGTTCGATGTCCGCCATCGGCAGCGGTTCGGGCGCAATCAGTGTGGCCAGCATGAGGGTGGCGGGCGCGCTGGGCAGCGGCAGCGGGACATGCATCAGCCAGAACAGCGCAAGGCCATGCAGCAACAGTACCGTGCCGAGTGAAAAGATGCGCGCCGGCGCACCTGCATCAGGCAGACCGGGCCACCGGCCGGGTGGCGTATCCGGGCCGGCCGGAAGGCGGAAGGCGGGCGGCAGGGGCGGCGGCAGGGTTCCTGCGCCGCCTGCGAGCGCTGCGCTGCTCATCGCGACCATACGGGTGACAACCGGCGGACGGGGTACATCGACGGGTGGGCGGGCAACGTCACGGCAGGCAGTGTGGGAAGGGACATCCGTGCGACTTCAACTTCGGTTGAGGGCCATGGTCCGGACGGGAAGGGGATGGCCGGCACCCGATCGCCGGTCCTGCCCCGATCGGCAACTCAGCTGCCGATTTCTCCCATCGCGGCCTGGGTGTAATTCTGCAGTCCCATCTTGTCGATCAGATCAATCTGGGTTTCCAGCCAGTCGATATGTTCTTCGGTATCCGCCAGGATCGAACGGAACAGGTCGCGTGACACGTAGTCGCCGGCTGTTTCGCAACAGGCCACCGCTTCCTTCAACGTCGTATGCGATATGTGCTCGATCTTCAGATCGCAGCCCAGCATTTCAGGCACGTTCTCGCCGATCAGCAGCTTGTGCAGATCCTGCAGGTTGGGCAGACCTTCGAGCATCAGGATGCGTTCGATCAGCGCATCGGCATGCTTCATTTCCTCGATCGACTCGTGGTGCTCATGGTCGCCGAGCTGCTTCAGGCCCCAGCTCTTGTACATTTTCGCGTGCAGGAAATACTGGTTGATCGCCGTCAGTTCATTCACCAGCTGCTTGTTCAGATACTGCAGAACCTTCTTGTCGCCCTTCATGTGCCGTCTCCTGTTCAGGCGGTGTCACTGGCGTGACGCCTGACCGTATTCTAGGCCACACGAACGGTCGTGTTGCACAGCATCAATTTCAGGCGGCGCAGCCGGATGCCAGCGGCGCGTGTGCGACGAGTGCCCGCAGATCAGCCCGGGCCGCGTCGATCACTTCCTTTGCCGCGCGCACACACTTGCCGCAATCCCTGCAGCAGCCGAGCTGTCCGGCCACGTCGCGCACGTTGCGGCAACCGGTGCTGACCGCAGCCTTGATATCCCGATCGGTGACCGGTTCGCACAGACAGATGTACATGGCGACTCTATTTGGTGAGTATCAATTTGCCGTTGCGCGTGAGGCGCAACGAATAAAGCTCGCCACCGTGATTGATGGCGACCTGTTTGCGGCCACCCAGCAACTGCGCCGAATCAAGCGTCGGCGACGGGTTGGATGACGCGGCGGGGGCGTTGGCGGGTGTCTGCGGCAGCGGAGATGCAGGCGTATTCATGTGCCAACAAACAAATAATAATGAGAATGGTTCGTATTAATACAGAACGCTGCGCCGGTGTCAAGCGTTCGCTGCGCTGCCTGTCGGCCGGACCGGCCATCGTTTCCGCACCGTGCACCGATCGCCCGATATCGCCGTGGCGGGCGTGCGATGGCGCAGCGTCGGCCGCGCACCCTACAATCGCCCGATGAATACATCTTCCCGCGACGTAAAGAGCCTGCAAGCGTCGTCCTGCCCGGCACGTCAGCCCGACTTCCTGTTGTCGCAACGTCAGGCTGAAAGAGCGGTCGGCCATGTGCTGTGGCTGAGTGCGATCGCCATGCTGACGGAAATCGTCGCCGGCCATCTGACCGGGTCGATGGCGCTGCTGGCAGACGGCTGGCATATGGCGACGCATGTGGCCGCCATGGGCATCAGTGCGTTCGCCTATATATATATGCGCAGGCATGCCGGGCAGGCGCACTACAGCTTCGGACCGGGCAAGGTGTCCTATCTGGCGGCCTACTCGTCGAGTCTGCTGCTCGCCGGTGTTGCGCTGGCCATGCTGTATGAGGCGGCGCGGCGGCTGCAGGCGCCGCAGGACATCCACTACGATGAAGCGCTGGCCGTCGCGGTGCTCGGGCTGATCGTCAATCTGCTCAGCGCGTGGCTGCTGCACGGTCACGACCATGACCATGCCCATGAGGGCGACGCACACGGACACACGCACGCACACGCCGACCAGAACCTGCGTGCCGCCTATCTGCATGTGGTGGCCGATGCACTGACCTCGGTCGCCGCCATCGTGGCGCTGATCGCCGGCAAGTGGGCCGGCATGGCGTGGCTGGACCCGGTGATGGCGGCGCTCGGCGGCGTGCTCATCCTGCGCTGGGCCTGGCGGCTGGCCGGCGACAGCGCCGGCGTGCTGCTGGACCGTCAGATCGACAGCCATCTGCTGCACGACATCCACGACTGCCTCGCACGGCACGGCGTGCATGCGCTCGATCTGCACCTCTGGCTGCTTGCCCCCGGGCGCCATGCGCTGCTGCTGACGCTCGCCGCCGCGCCGGAACTGGATGCCGATCGTCTGCGCGTTGAACTGGGCGGCATGGCGACACTGGCCCATGTGACACTGGACATTGTGTCGCGGGACATATCTTCTGTTGCGCCGCAACAATCGCTATAATCGCGGGCTTTTCAAAAGGAGCGAGACATGGGTCTGGAACGAGTTCCGTCGGGCAAGGATCTGCCCAACGATTTCAACGTGGTCATCGAAATCCCGATGCATTCGGACCCGGTCAAGTACGAAGTGGACAAGGATTCCGGCGCCGTCTTCGTCGATCGCTTCATGTCGACCGCGATGCACTACCCGTGCAATTACGGCTACATCCCGCACACCATCGCCGGTGACGGCGACCCGGTCGACGTGCTCGTGCTGGCGCAGTTCGCGCTGCCGCCGGGCGTGGTGGTTCGTTGCCGTCCGATCGGCATGCTGAAGATGGTCGACGAAGCCGGCGAAGATGCCAAGCTGCTGGCCGTGCCGGTGGACAAGCTCACGCCCATGTACCGCTCGGTACAGAGCCCGCGTGACCTGCCGCAGATCCTGCTGGACCAGATTTCGCACTTCTTCGAGCACTACAAGGATCTGGAGCCCGGCAAGTTCGTCAAGGTTCAGGGCTGGGGCGACATCGAAGATGCCAAGCGCGAAATCATGTCGGGCGTCGAGGCCTACCAGAAAGCCGCCGACAAGCCGGCGTTCTGACCCGTCCTAACTCTTTGGCGTTCGCTCACGGACTGTCGACATCGATCGCGCCCGGTCCGCGATCTGCTGTCGACAGCGCCTGAGCCGTCTGCCGGTAAGGCGTGCGCTCTTCCAGTTCGTCAATGTGCATCGCCATGCCGGCGCGTTCCCGCTCCAGATAGCGCGCCACCGCGTCGGAAAAATCGGCGTCGCGCAGCCAGTGCGCCGACCAGGTCGTCTCCGGCACGAAACCGCGCGCCATCTTGTGCTCGCCCTGGGCGCCGCCTTCGAACACCTCGAGCTTGCGCTCGATCGCATATTCGATGCCCTGGTGGTAGCAGGCCTCGAAGTGCAGGCAGGGCAGATGTTCGAGTTCGCCCCAGTAACGTCCGTACAGCCGCCTGTCGTCGCGCAGGTTCAGTGCGCAGGCGATGTCGTGCCCGCCTGCAGTGGCCACGACCAGCATCAGCGCGTGCGGCACACGTTCGCGCAGCAGTTCGAAAAATCGAAAGTTCAGATACGGGCGCTGACCGCGTACGCGATAGGTATTGCTGTAGCACTTGAAGAACAGGGCGAGCTCGGCGTCGCGGATGTCCGATCCGTCGATGCGCCGCAGCGTGATGCCTGCATCGGCCACACGGCGCCGCTCCTGACGGATTTTCTTACGCTTGTCGCGCGCCAGCGATGACAGGAAGGTTTCGTAGCTGTCGTAGCCCGCGTTGGTCCAGTGGAACTGCACCGACTGGCGCAGCAGCAGCGACCTGTTCCCGAGCGCATCGAGTGAGTCGGCATCCGGAAACAGCAGGTGGGCGGACGACACGCCGCTGTCACGCGCATGGTCCAGCCAGGCGTCGAGCAGCGCGGTGCGCGCCGCCGTGTCGCGTGCCAGCAGCCGCGGGCCGGGCACCGGCGTGAATGGAATGGCGCTCAGCAGCTTCGGGTAGTAGGGGCGCCCGGTGCGTTCAAGCGCCTCGGCCCATGACCAGTCGAACACGTACTCGCCATAGCTGTGCAGCTTGCGGTAACCGGGCAGCGCGGCGATCAGTCGCCCGCCCTCGTGGATCGAAAGGTGGTCCGGCTGCCAGCCGGATGCTTCGGTGACGCAGCCCGAACTTTCGAAGGCGTCCAGCAGCGCGTGCGACAGCGTGGCGTGGCCGCCGGTCAGCGCGTCCCACTGCGCCGCGTCGAGATCGGCGATCGCGCCGTGGTGCTCGACGCGCAGTTCCGGTCCGCTCACTCAGTCGTACTTGATGTACTTGAAGCGCGGGTCGTCCGGCGTGCCGGCCAGGGCCGAGCCTTCAGCCAGCGCCGGCTGCCACATGACGACCTCTTCAATCTTCTTCGCCAGCTGGAAGTCGCGCTCGGTTACGCCCTTGGCTTCGTGGTTCATCAGCTTGACGATCACGAAGGCGTAGGACACCGCGAGATCCGGGTGGTGGAAGGCCGCTTCGGCCAGATGACCGACCGTGTTCACAACCATCAGCGTGCCCTTCCAGCCGCTGGTCTTGTACTTGCGGCGTATCCAGCCGTCTTCGTAGTACCACTTGGGCAGTTCGCCCTTCAGGCGGGCGTCGATCTCTTCCGGCGTGAAGGCCTCGTTCGGCCCGGCGGTTCTCCATTGCGTCATGTCGGTACTCCTCTGGGTGATGGGTCCAGCCATGAAAAACGCGCTGTCCCGCCCGGCCAGGGCCGGATGAGGCAGCGCGCATCTGCATCGCATGCCGGAGGCGGACTCCGGCGGGCGGTCAGGCCGCGAAGTTCTTCGCCGCGAAGTCCCAATTGGCGAGGCTGGCGAGGAAGGTATCGACGAAGTCCGGACGGCGGTTGCGGTAGTCGATGTAGTAGGCGTGTTCCCAGACGTCGAGCGTCAGCAGCGGCTTGGCGTCGGAATTGAGCGGCGTGCCGGCGCCGCTGGTGTTCACGATGTCCAGCGCGCCATCCGGCTTTCTGACCAGCCACGTCCAGCCGGAGCCGAAGTTGCCGACCGCCGACGCCTTGAACGCCTTCTTGAATTCGTCGAAGCTGCCCCACTTGGCATCGATGGCCGCTGCCAGCGCGCCGGTCGGCGCACCGCCGCCCGCCGGCTTCATGCTGCTCCAGAAGAAACTGTGGTTCCAGACCTGCGCGGAGTTGTTGAACACGCCGCCGGCCGGCGCCTTCTTGACGATGGCTTCCAGATCGAGGTTTTCGAACTCGGTGCCCTTGATCAGGTTGTTCAGGTTGGTGGCGTAGGTCTGGTGATGCTTGCCGTAGTGAAATTCGAGGGTTTCGCGGGAAATGTGCGGGGCCAGAGCGTCGAGCGCGTAAGGCAGCGGGGGCAGCGTGTGTTCCATGGTGTCTCCCAGTCGTGTCGGTTCAAAGTCAGGTATGCGAGTTTAGGGTTGCCCAAGTCCGAGCACAAGGCAAAGCTTGCAGGCAGAACGGCCTCCTCAAGGGCCGGGTCTCGGTTGCAGGGCCTCAGTTGCAAGGCATCAGGTGCCAGGCATCTCGTCGGCTGCAGCCGGTATGTCGACGCGATCGACCGTCACGCCGGCCGCGCCGCGTCCGAACTGCAGTTCAAGCGCCTGTCCGGCCGACAGCATCGTCGCGTCGCGCACGATGCGGCCTTCGCCGTCACGCACGATGGAAAAGCCGCGCGCCAGCACGGCCGCCGGATCGAGCTGCGCCAGTTGGGCCGCATTGAGACCGCTGCGGTGGCGCGCGGTTTCAAGCAGCCAGCGCGCCGAGTTGCGCAGCCGCTCGGTCAGCCGCAGCAGCGCGACCTGACGACGCGCGAGATCGGGGCGTCGATCGTGCAGGCGCTGAGCCAGCGCGTCGGCATGACGGCGCTGCTGCGCCAGGCCGACATCGCGGGCGCGGCGCATGCGCGCGTGCAGCGCGTGCAGCCGCTCGCCCGCCCGCGTCAGCTGTCGTGCCGGCGCATGCAGCCGCGACGACAGGTCGTCCAGCCGCTGGCCGCGCCGCTCGACGCGGGCGCGCATGGCCCGGGCGAGCCGCCGCGCCAGTCCGACCAGCCGTGCAGCCGCCTCGACATGGCCGGCGCTGACCAGTTCGGCAGCGGCGGTCGGCGTGGCGGCACGGACGTCCGCCACGAAGTCGGCAATCGAAAAATCCGTTTCGTGCCCGACCCCGGTCACCACCGGCATCGGGCACGCGGCAATGGCGCGCGCCACCGCCTCGTCATTGAAGGCGGCCAGGTCTTCCGCCGAACCGCCGCCGCGTACCAGCAGCACGGCGTCGCAGCCAAGGCGCCCGGCCCGCGTGACGGCGGCGGCGATCTGCGCCGGCGCCTCTGCGCCCTGCACCAGACAGGGCAGCACGGTCACCTCGATGTGGCGGGCGCGCCGCGCCAGCGTGATCAGCACGTCGCGCAGTGCGGCCCCCGACGGCGAGGTGACCACAGCCAGCCGGGCAGGCAGCACCGGCAGCGGCCGCTTGCGCGCAGCGTCGAACAGGCCTTCCTGCTCCAGCTTTGCCTTCAGTCGCAGAAAGGCGTCGTGCAGGGCACCCGGGCCGGCCGGTCGCATCGCATCGACGGTCAGCTGGAAGTCGCCGCGCGCCTCGTACAGCGACACCTGGGCGCGCACCTCGACGCGCAGGCCAGCGCGCACGTCGAACGGCAGCAGCTGGCTGCGGTTGCGGAACATGACGCAGCGCACCTGAGCCAGCTCGTCCTTCAGCGAAAAGTAGAGGTGCCCCGACGCAGCGCGCGTCACGCCCGACAGCTCGCCGCTGACCCACAGCACCGGAAAGCTGCGCTCCAGCGTCAGGCGGGCGCGTCGCACCAGTTCGGATACCGGCATGCCGGGGCCGCCCGACATCGGTGATTCAGGGAGCATCGTTCACCACGCTGTCATCGAAGCTTAATTTTTGATCGCCGCAAGAAAAACGCCTGTACCAACCGCGATTCGTCGCCGTCATCCGGCCGCTACCCACACGGTTATCCACAAGTTCTGTGGATAACCCCGTCAGGCCGCATGCTGCGGCGCGCAACAACATCGGATCAGGGTTGCCCCGGCCGGTGTCGCAGGCTACAGTTCGCCGCTTGCTGACGAGGGGAGCGCACGTGTTTGACATCATCCAGGCGGCCGGCTGGCCCATCTGGCCGCTGATCGCGGCGTCCATCATTGCCCTGGCGCTGATTTTCGAACGTCTGGCAAGCCTGCGACGCAGCAAGGTGGTGCCGCCGGCGTTGCTCGATTCCGTGCTGGTCGACCTCAAGGGCGGCCAGCCGAATCCCGACATGATACGCCGCGTCGCCGCCCATTCGCCGCTTGGCCGCGTGCTCGCGGCGGGGCTGCGCAATGTGCGCAATCCGCGTGAAATCATGAAGGAAGCGATCGAGGAGGAAGGGCGTTCGGTGGTGCATCACCTGGAGCGCTATCTGACGACGCTGGGAACGATCGCTGCCGCCGCACCGCTGATGGGGCTGTTCGGAACGGTCGTCGGCATGATCGAAATCTTCGGTTCGCAGACGGCGACCGGCAGCAATCCGCAACAGCTTGCCAGCGGCATTTCGATTGCGCTCTACAACACCGGCTTCGGTCTGCTGGTGGCGATTCCCGCATTGATCTTCCATCGCTACTTTCGCGGCCTGGTCGACGATTTCGTGGTCGAGATGGAGCAGCTCGCGATCAAGCTGGTCGAAGTCGTCCACGGCGAGCGTTCGGCAAAGTAGGGCACCCCGATGAATTTCCGACGCGGACGGGCACGCGAAGAGCTGGAAATCAACCTGATTCCGTTGATCGACGTGCTGCTGGTCATCCTCATCTTCCTGATGGTGACCACGACCTACTCGAAAACCGCCGGCCTCGAAATCACGCTGCCCAGTGCACAGGCGCCCGAAGCCGAGCCGGTTGCCCGCGAGATCAACGTGATGATCACCGCACGCGGCGACATCCTGGTCGATCGCCAGCCGGTGCCTGCCGGTGACATCGAGCGGTTGCGCAGCGCGCTGGCGGGCGCTGCGTCGGGCAAGGAAGATCCGGTGGTGATCATTTCGTCCGACCGCGACGCACGGCTGCAGTCGTCGATCGATGTCATGCAGGCCGCACAGAAGGCCGGCATCGCCGGCATTTCCTTCGCCACCCAGTCCGACGCGCCGGCCGGTCGATGAGTGCGGCGCGGGCGCTGCCCGAAGCCTGGCACCGGCGCGGTTGGCTGGCCTGGCTGTTGTGGCCGCTGTCCCTGCTGTACCGCCTGGTCACCGCGCTGCGCCGCGCCGCTTTCCGCTCGGGCATATTGCGCGTCGACCGGCTGCCGGTACCGGTGGTGGTCATCGGCAACATCATCGCCGGCGGCGCCGGCAAGACCCCGCTCACCCTCTATCTGGCGCGTGCCCTGACCGCGCGCGGCCACCGTCCGGTCATCGTGTCGCGCGGTTACGGCGGGACCGTGCAAGGGATGCGCGAGGTCGCGGCGGAGGATGACCCGGCGCTGTGCGGCGACGAAGCCCTGTTGCTGGCGCGTCGCAGCGGCGTGCCGGTATGGGTCGGACGTCGCCGTGCGGAGGTCGCCCGCGCGGCACTCGCGCGTCATCCGCAGTGCGACGTCGTGCTGTGCGACGACGGTCTGCAGCACTACGCGCTGGCGCGCGACATCGAAATCGCGGTGTTCGACCGGCGCGGTGTCATGAACGGATTTCATCTGCCGGCCGGCCCGCTGCGCGAACCGCCATCGCGTCTGGCACAGGTGTTTGCGCAGGTGCTCAATGGCACACCGAATGCGCCGCTGACCGGCCCGCCGCGTTTTTCGATGCATCTGAAGGGTGAGCGCTTCCATCGGCTCGGCCATCCCGGGGACAGCGCAGGTGTCGCCGACCTGCAAGGTCTGCGTCTGCACGCCGTGGCCGGCATCGGCGAGCCGGCGCGCTTCTTCGACCACCTGCGCGCACTCGGACTGGCGTTCGTCGCGCATCCATTTCCCGATCATCACGCGTATTCGGCCCGGGACCTGACGTTTCAGGACTGCGATGCCTTGCTGCTGACCGAGAAGGACGCGGTAAAATGTCACGGATTGTCGGACACCCCTGTGTGGGTATTGCCGGTCGAGGCACACCTCGATCCTGATCTGGCGGGCCGGGTATCCGACCGCCTTGCGGAGCTGAAGCATGGACCCCCGACTACTTGAGATTCTCGTCTGCCCGGTCACCAAGGGACCGCTGGTGCTCGACCGCGCGCGCAACGAGCTGCAGTGCAAGGCAAGCCGCCTGGCCTACCCGATCCGCGATGGCATTCCGGTCATGCTGGAAGACGAGGCGCGCGAAATGTCCGAGGCCGAAGTGGCCGCCTTGCGCGACGCGACGCCGGGTCGCGGTGCAACGTCCATCTGAGGCGCTCAACATGTTCAAGGTGGTGATTCCCGCCCGGTTCGCCTCGACCCGCCTGCCCGGCAAACCGCTGCTCGACATCGGCGGCCTGCCGATGGTCGTGCGTGTCGCGCAGCAGGTGGCGCGCAGCGGCGCCGACGCGCTGGTGGTGGCGACCGATCATGAAGGTATCGCGGCTGCGGTCACCGCGCACGGATTCCAGGCAGTGATGACGCGCAGCGACCATTCGACCGGCACCGATCGCATCGCCGAAGTCGCGGAGCAACTGGGCTGGTCACCCGGTACCGTGGTGGTCAATGTGCAGGGCGACGAGCCGCTGATCGATCCGGACCTGATCCGCGCTGTCGCGCTGGCGCTCGATCAGGATCCGGAATCGTCGATCGCGACCGCCAGCAGCGCCATCACCGCGGCTGCGGACTTCTTCAACCCCGGCGTGGTGAAGGTGGTGTGCGATGCGCAGGGCCGCGCGATGTACTTCTCGCGCGCACCGATCCCGTGGGCGCGAGACGATTTTGCGGTCTCCCGCGACGCGCTGCCGCCCGGTCTGGATGCGCAGCGCCACATCGGCATCTACGCCTACCGGGTGCGCTTCCTGCAGAAGAACGCGCGCCTCGCGCCGGCGGCGGTCGAACAGTGCGAGGCGCTGGAACAACTGCGCGCGCTGTGGCATGGCCACCGCATACGGGTCGTCGGCAATGTCGCCATGCCGCACGCCGGCGTCGATACCGAAGAGGATCTTGCGCGCATGCGGGCGCTGTTCGCGAGCAACGTTGCGTGACGCACTGCGGTTTGACCGCGCCGCGCATTGGCGGTAAGTTCGCGCCCGCTGACACCGGTCTGTAACAAAGCCGGTGCGGCCTGCAGAAGAAGAATCCGGACATCACATCAACCCCGACAACAACACCACATCAGGAGCGGACATGCGCCTCATTCTTCTGGGCCCGCCGGGCGCCGGCAAAGGTACTCAGGCCACCTTCATCAAGGAACGCTTCAGCATTCCGCAGATTTCGACCGGTGACATGCTGCGTGCCGCGGTGAAGGCCGGCACGCCGCTCGGCATCGAAGCCAAGAAGGTGATGGATGCCGGTGGTCTGGTGTCGGACGACCTCATCATCGGGCTGGTCAAGGACCGCCTGCTGGCCGACGACTGCAAGGCCGGCTACATGTTCGACGGTTTCCCGCGCACCATTCCGCAAGCCGATGCGATGAAGCAGGCCAAGGTGGCGATCGACTTCGTGCTGGAGATCCAGGTGCCCGATTCGGACATCATCACCCGCATGAGCGGCCGCCGTGCCCACCTGGCGTCGGGTCGCACCTATCATGTGGTGTTCAACCCGCCCAAGGTCGAAGGCATCGATGACGTGACCGGCGAACCGCTGGTACAGCGCGACGACGACCGCGAAGAAGTGGTGAAGAAGCGGCTCGAGGTGTATCACTCGCAGACCCGTCCGCTGGTCGATTACTACTCCGGCTGGGCGCAGCGCGGCGAGCCGGGCGCACCGCAGTACCGCGCCATCTCGGGCGTCGGTCCGGTCGACGAGGTGATGAAGCGCGCACTCGAGGCACTGCGCTGACACTGATGCCCGCAAACCTGTTCTACGCGCAGTCCGGAGGCGTCACCGCGGTCATCAACGCCACCGCCTGCGGTGTCATCCAGGCGGCACGCGAGCAGGGCGGTCGCATCGGCACCGTGTTTGCCGGACGCAACGGCATCCTCGGCGCACTGCATGAAGACCTGATCGACACGTCGTTCGAAAGCGACGCAGCCATCGCCGCCCTGCGTCACACGCCGGGTGGCGCCTTCGGTTCCTGCCGCTACAAGCTGAAGGGGCTGGACGAAAGCCGCGCCCATTACGAGCGGCTGATCGACGTGTTCCGCGCGCATGACATCCGCTACTTCCTGTACAACGGCGGCAACGACTCCATGGACACCGCATGGAAGGTGTCGCAGATTGCCGAGCGTCTGAACTACCCGCTGGTGTGCGTCGGTGTACCGAAGACGGTCGACAACGATCTGGTCGGCACCGACAACTGCCCCGGCTTCGGTTCGGTGGCGAAATACGTTGCCGTGTCGATGATGGAAGCGGGTCTCGATGTGGCGTCGATGGCGCGTACCTCGACGAAGATATTCGTCATGGAAGTGATGGGCCGGCACGCCGGCTGGATCACCGCGGCTGCCGGACTGGCCGCGCGCAATGCGGGCGATGCGCCGCACCTCCTGCTGTTCCCCGAAATCCCCTTCGATCAAGCCGCCTTCATGGCGCGCGTCGATGCCTGCGTGCGCGAACACCAGTTCTGCGCCATCGCGGTGTCGGAAGGCCTGCGTGGGCCCGACGGCAAGCTGCTGGCCGAATCGGGCACGCGAGACGCGTTCGGTCATGCCCAGCTGGGTGGCGTCGGCCAGCAGGTGGCCGAATTGATCAAGGCGCAACTCGGTCACAAGTATCACTGGGCGCTGCCCGACTACCTGCAGCGCAGCGGCCGCCACATCGCATCGGCGACCGATGCCGCCCAGGCGCATGCGCTGGGTCGCCGCGCAGTCGAACTGGCGCTCGAAGGACGCAATGCCGTGATGCCGGCCATCGTGCGGACCGCCGACAGTCCTTACCAATGGGAGATCGGCGTCGTGCAGCTGGCGGATGTGGCCAACCACGAAAAGATGATCCCGCGAGATTTCATTTCCGACGACGGCTTCGGCATCACCGATGCCTGCCGGAGATACCTGCAGCCGCTGATCGCGGGCGAGGACTATCCGCCCTATGTCGACGGCCTGCCGGCCTATGTGAGTCTGAAGAACGAAAGTGTGGCAGCCGTGCTGCCCGCGTTCGGAGGCTGACACAGACCACGTGCAACCGCTTGTTGCAGTCCGCTCTCCCGCGGGCTGCCGATTTACCAGGGCAGCAGCCGGGGAGGCGGCGCCCGGCGATCCACAAGATCGCTGCAGCTTTCGGATGTCCTGCTTCTGCGGGGTGTCCATCTGGCGCAGTAAAACAAGGGGGGAGGGGTGATGTTGTCGTCCGGTCTGATATTCGCACTCGTGTGTTCCGTGGTCGCCATTGCGTATGGCGCCGTATCCAGCAAGTGGATTCTTGCTCAACCCAGCGGCAATGAGCGCATGCGCGAAATTGCCGATGCCGTGCAGGTGGGCGCCCAGGCCTATCTGAACCGGCAGTACCGAACGATTGCCATCGTCGGCGTCATCCTCACCGTGGTCCTGTGGCTCACGCTCGGCACGTCGACCGCCGCCGGTTTCGTCATCGGCGCGGTGCTGTCGGGGGCGGCCGGCTACATCGGCATGAACGTGTCGGTGCGCGCCAACGTGCGTACGGCGGAAGCCGCGCGCAAGGGCATTTCCGAAGCGTTCGACGTCGCCTTCCGCGGTGGCGCCATCACCGGCATGCTGGTCGTCGGCATGGGCCTGCTGGGGGTGGCAGGCTATTACGCGATCCTGAAAGGCTCCGCCGCGCATGACGCGACGATCGATCAGATCATCCATCCGCTGATCGGCCTGGGCTTCGGTTCGTCGCTCATTTCGATCTTCGCGCGCCTGGGCGGCGGCATCTTCACCAAGGGTGCAGACGTCGGCGCCGACCTGGTGGGCAAGGTCGAAGCCGGCATCCCGGAAGACGACCCGCGCAACCCGGCAGTGATCGCCGACAACGTGGGTGACAACGTCGGTGACTGCGCAGGCATGGCGGCCGACCTGTTCGAAACCTATGCGGTGACGATCGTGGCCACCATGCTGCTCGGCTCGCTGCTGCTCAAGTCCAATGCCGAAGCGGCGGTCATCTACCCGCTGGCGCTGGGCGGCTTTTCGATCATTGCGTCGATCATCGGCTGCATCTTCGTCAAGGCGAAACCGGGTCAGAAGATCATGGGCGCGCTGTACCGCGGCCTGATCGTGGCCGGTGTGCTGGCGACCATCGCCTTCTATCCGCTGACCACCGCGCTGATTCCCGACGACGCGCTGAATGCCGTCATGGGCATCGACGGTGGCGCGCAGATGCGGCTCTACTTCGCGGCACTGGTGGGCCTGGCGCTGACCGGCCTGATGGTGGTGATCACCGAGTACTACACCAGTACCGAGTTCAAGCCGGTGCGCCACATCGCCGAAGCGTCGACCACCGGTCACGGCACCAACATCATCGCCGGCCTCGGCGTGTCGATGAAGTCGTGCGCCTGGCCGGTGCTGTCGGTGTGCGCCGCGATCTGGGCGGCCTACACGCTGGGCGGCCTGTACGGCATCGCGATCGCTGCGACATCCATGCTCAGCATGTCCGGCATCATCGTGGCGCTCGATGCCTACGGTCCGATCACCGACAACGCCGGCGGCATTGCGGAGATGTCCGATCTGCCCGCTTCGGTGCGTGCGGTGACCGATCCGCTGGATGCCGTGGGCAACACGACCAAGGCCGTCACCAAGGGCTATGCCATCGGCTCCGCCGGTCTGGCCGCACTGGTGCTGTTTGCCGACTACACGCACGCGCTCGAAGCGGTCGGTCACAGCGTCACCTTCGATCTGGCCAACCCGGCGGTCATCATCGGCCTGTTCATCGGAGGCCTGATTCCCTACCTGTTCGGCGCCATGGCGATGGAGGCGGTGGGTCGTTCGGCGGGCGCGGTGGTGGTGGAAGTGCGCCGCCAGTTCAAGGAAATCCCCGGCATCATGGAAGGTACGGCCAAGCCGGATTACTCGAAGGCGGTCGACATGCTGACCGCCGCGGCGATCAAGGAAATGATGATCCCGTCGCTGCTGCCGGTGCTGGTGCCGGTCATCGTGGCCTTCGGCATGGCTTTCCTGATGGGGCCGGAAGCCGGCGTGCAGGCGCTCGGCGGCCTCCTGATGGGCACCATCGTGACCGGCCTGTTCGTCGCGATTTCCATGACCACCGGTGGCGGTGCGTGGGACAACGCGAAGAAATACATCGAGGACGGTCACTTCGGCGGCAAGGGTTCCGAAGCGCACAAGGCCGCGGTGACCGGCGACACGGTGGGTGATCCGTACAAGGACACGGCCGGTCCGGCGGTCAATCCGCTGATCAAGATCATCAACATCGTCGCGCTGCTGATCGTGCCGCTGCTGCCGTCGGCCACCGGTTCCGCGGTCAGTGCCGCCGAACCGACTGTAGCGGTGGCTCAGGTACAGCAGGTCGAACAGGCACGCTGAGCATTCAATGAACTGAAAAAGCCGTGCCGGAATTCCGGCACGGCTTTTTTTTTTGTTCGTCGCGCCTTCGCCTGGTCGGAGATTGTCTGCCCTGGATGCTTCTGGCGGCGTGCCGCCGAATTCATCGGCGCCGCCTTCCGCTACGAGAAGGTGTTCCTGCCCTGCTCACGGTTGGTGCGTGGTCGTCGAGTCGATCGCCTGCGGGGCAGGCTCCTACGAAAGGTAAAACCGCACTGTTGTTCGTAGGAGCCTGCCCCGCAGGCGATGGCACAGCCAACTTCGCTCGGATCGCGTCCCGCGTGTCTTTCGCCGCGTTCGGGTCGGTCGCGTCACGTGGGCGGAGGCGCTGGGCGGCCTGCAGTACGTGCTGATCTTCCGCATCCACGGCAAGGACCTTTCCTGCGGCGGCCCAAGTTTTTCCAGGGCGTCGCCCCGCTGGAAAGCTTTGATGAGGCGATGTCGCGCAAGGGCTCCGAAACGGGGAACCGCGGGGGAACCGCGTCGACGACCTGCACCAGCCTCCGAATCGCCAACCACTGTTTCTCCACGGTTAACGTGATGATTTTCGGATGCGTTCAGCGCATCGGCGGCAGACGGCTGGCGCGCACCGCGGCTTCGATCGCCGCACCATTGCGCGGCTCGGCTTCGACCCATTCCTGGGTGACGGCCTGCAGGCGGTCCCATTCCTGATCGTTTTCGTGCTGGATGGCACGCAGGAAGAACGGCTTGTCCGCTTCGGCTGCGGCCCAGAAGGGCGGCGTCGTGGCGGCGACCGGCAACTCGACATCCTGTGCATTGTCCAGCCCGGCCTGCATCCATTCGGTCGGCACCGCGAAATGGCGCTTCATGCCCGGGATGAAAAAGGTCAGCACGCCGACCAGACGGCCTTCGGCGTCGAACAGTGCGCCCCCGGATGCGCCTTGCTGGAACTGGGCGTCGGTTTCGATCACCATGGCGTTGTCCATCTCGTGCAGTGCGGTCACCCGGCCGACGCTCATCGACAGCGACTTGCCGCCGGAAAATCCCATGGCATGCACTTCGTCGCCGATCTTCAGCGTGCGCGACGACGACACCTCGACCGGACGCGCCATCGGCTGGGCAATGCTCAGCAGACACAGGTCGTGCCGCGTGTCGACCGAGCGCGCCTGCGCCGGCACGCCGGTGCTGCCGCGCGCGACGATGACGTTCTGCGCGCGGCCGACGACGTGGCAGTTGGTGATCACATGTTTCGCGTCGAGCTGCACGCCGGTACCGCTGTTGATGCGGCCGTCCGGGGCCGCGGCAAGGATCTTCACCATATGCATCGAGAGCTGTATGTAGCGCTCGGCGCTCGCCTGGGCGCCGGTGGCACACAACAGCATCAACAGCAATCCGGGGATGCGCATGATGATTCTCCTTGCAGCCGTCTGGCATTGGATGAAGCCCGGCGGCGATGAATGGACTAACGGAACATGGGGTGGAACCTTGTGGGTTTTTTTAGCGTGGTGCGGTGCACAACACTAAGCGTAAATCGTGCCAAGCCCTCGTGTCTGTGCGCGAGGGCACTCACGTCCGGGGCCTGTAAACACGGTCTTTATGGCAGAAACGACGTCACAGGGCGCAACGCCGCCGGTTTTGTGCGTTGCCGCATGATTGACGAGCCGGACAAAGGATGACGATCGCCCCGCGGGAGCGTTGAAGTCTGCGACGCCCAACCCTCCGATGTTGCAAATTGCCACTCGGTACGGGCGGGTAAACGGTGCAGCGGACGCTGCACCGTGAGGCAGGGTGCCCCGTTGTGGTGCGGTTGCCGCGTCGGGCCGGATTCAGGCTTCGATCAGTCCGTTGCGCAGCGCAATCAGCGTCAGCTCGGCCTGATTGGACGCGCCGAGCTTCTGCTTCACGTTGTACAGATGGGTGCCGATGGTCGAGGTCGACAGATGCAGGGTTTCCGCGATCTGGTTCACCGACTGGCCGCGCGCGAGATGGATGAATACTTCGAATTCGCGCTCCGACAGCGCCTCGACCGGGTTCTGCGCGCCGGTCACGTCCTGCATCGCCAGCTTCTGTGCGATTTCGGCGTCCAGATACATGCGTCCGGACGCCACCGTGCGCACCGCGTCGATCAGTGCTTCCGGCGCTCCGCGCTTCGACAGGTAGCCGGTGGCGCCGGCCTTGAGCACGCGCTTGGGATGCGCCGTGTCTTCGTGCGCCGACAGCGCCAGGATGCGCACGCCCTTGTCGCGCGCCGTCAGGCGGCGCACCGCTTCGATGCCGCCCATGCCGGGCATCGACAGGTCCATCACCACCACGTCAGGCTTCAGCTCGGCATAGCGCACATAGGCGGTTTCGCCGCTGTCTGCCTCGCCGACCACCTCGATGTCCTCGCACGCGGCCAGCAGCAGCTTGAAGCCCATGCGAACGACCGCATGGTCGTCGACCAGCATCACCTTGATCGGGCCCATCCTGTTGTCTCCCCTGTCTTATTCGAGTGGCAGCCGGGCCACGACCTGCGTGCCGCCGCCGTCACGCGCCGTCACCTCCAGTTCGCCGCCGAGTGCCTGCGCACGTTCGCGCATGCCGCGCACGCCGTGGTGGCCGCGCTTGTGTGCCCAGCCTTCGGCCAGTCCACCCCCGTCATCCTCGACTGTCAGATGCAGGAACTGTTCAGTACACCGCAGCGAAATCATGATTTTCCCTGCATTGGCGTGTTTCAGCGCATTGGTCACGGCTTCCTGCACGATGCGGTAGGCGGCCAGCTTGAACGAGTCGCCCGGCGCGTCCGGCAGATCGGACATCTGCAGTTCGAACTGCATGTGCGGGTGGTGACGCCGCCACTCGGCGACCAGATCGTCCAGCGCGTCTTCCAGCCCGAGATTGTCGAGGGCCAGCGGGCGCAGGCGCGGAATGATGCTGTGCATGACGTCGTACAGGTGATCGGCCGTGTCGACGATGAGCTGTGCCGCCTCGGCGCTGCGCGGGTCGCTCTGCACATCGCGGCGTGCGATCGACAGGCCCATGCTCTTGATCGCCGTGACCGCCTGACCCATTTCGTCGTGCAGCTCGCGTGCGATGTCGCGTCGTTCCTCCTCGATGCGGCTCTGGATGAATTGCGTCAGTTCGCGGTTTTCTTCCAGATGGCTGCGCGCCTCGAGCGCTTCCTGCCGCGCCGTCATGTTGTCTTCGATCGATTGCGCCATGCGGTTGAACGCCTGTGCCATCGAGCCCGCTTCGCGTCCGGGCAGCTCTTCCAGCCGCGTGTGGTAGTCGCCGGCGCGCATCTGCTCCAGCCCGCGAACGATGCGGTTGAACGGCCGCGTCGCGCGCCCGACCAGCCAGAACACCAGTGCATTGCCCAATACCAGCGCGATCGTGCCCGCGATCAGCAGGTGTACGGCTTCGTCCCAGCCGTCGAGAATGGCGCGCGACGCGTCGGC
Organism: Methyloversatilis sp.; assembly: GCF_051861465.1. GTDB lineage: Bacteria > Pseudomonadota > Gammaproteobacteria > Burkholderiales > Rhodocyclaceae > Methyloversatilis. Next base: position 339,157 of record NZ_JBHYCQ010000005.1, read on the forward strand.
CTCGACCACCAGTTTCGCATCATCGGCCAGCGTGATCTCCTGCCGCGGCTTGCGCGGCAGGATGGCGTTCGAATACCAGTCTGGCGCGTCCCGCCCCGCCTTGTAGGGCGACGGCGGTGACGCATACAGTTCGGCGCCGCTGCCGTCGACCAGGCGGATTTCGGTGGCGCGCACCCGTCCCAGCCGATGCAGGAAGTCGACCAGGGCGGGCGACCCGGTATTGGCATAGACCAGCGTGACGCGCGACAGCAGTTGCGTGGCCACCCTGTTCGCCGCCTCGATTTCTTCACCGACCGCGCGGCGCGTGCCCATCAGCTCCAGCGTCAACATGGTGCTGGTGAAGGTCAGGATGACCAGCGCGATCAGCAGATTCAGCTTCAGGCGCAGGCTCATGCGGACGCTCCGGGCCAGGCCGCGAAGTCGCCATCGCGGGCATGGGCATCGACGGCCGACACCAGCAGCGCCGCGCTGGCCGGATGGAAGGGGTCGTGCCCGGCCCCCTGCGCCCAGGCCAGTTTGCTGCCGTGTGCGGTGCGGTGCGCGCGCCAGGCGTTCTGCGGCCGGCAGACCAGATCGTGGCTGCCGTGCACGATGGCCACCGGCAACCCGTGCAGATGCGCGATGGCATCGAGCACCTTCGCCTCGCCGAGAAAGCAGCGGTGGCCGAGGTAGTGCGCCTGCACGCGGTAGCGCGTGCGCAGCGCCGGCCATTCGTCGTCGGTGGGCGCCGCAGGCTGCGCGGTGTGCGGCCAGCTGCCAAGGGCGTATTCCCAGTTGCGCCAGGCCAGCACAGCGTGATCGACGCGCGCCGCATCGCCCGACGACAGCGCGCGGTCGAGCCACACGACGATGCGGTCGCGCCAGCGCGCCGGCACAGCCTGCATCAGCGCGCCGTGCGCCTCGGGGGCGAGGGCCGCCGCGCCGTGGAAAAACCAGTCGAGATCAGCGCGCCCGGCGAGGAAGATGCCGCGCAGGATGAGCCCGCTGCACGCGGCGCGATGGCGTGCCGCCCAGACGGCAGCAAGCGTCGAGCCCCAGGAACCGCCGAACACCAGCCAGCGGGCTATGCCCAGATGGGCGCGCAGCGCCTCGATGTCGGCCACCAGCGCATCGGTGTGGTTGTGGGCGATGTCGCCGGCCGGCGTGCTGCGGCCGCAGCCACGCTGGTCGAACAGCACGACGCGATCGCGTTCCGGATGGAAGAAGCGGCGCTGGCGCGGCGAGCAGCCCGAACCCGGACCGCCGTGTACATACAGTGCGGGCCCGCCGTCCGGATTGCCGCATTGTTCGTAGTACAGGCGATGGCCATGCCCGACGTCGAGCCAGCCGGTGTCGTACGGTTCAATCGGAGGATGCAGCATGGGCGGCGCGTGGTCGGGCGATTCGGTCGGGCGTCGATGTTAGCCCATGCATGCCTGCACGACACCGGCCATGTGACAATCGCGCCATGGACGACCGCAACCATCGGGTGGAACAGTACGGGCAGGTGTTCACCCGCGACGATGTCGTGGCGCAGATGCTCGCGCTGCGTCGCAATGCCGGGCGGGTGCTCGAGCCTTCAGCCGGCGACGGCGCGTTCTCGTCGCGCCTGCCTGGCTGCACCGCCATCGAGCTCGATCCGTCGGTCGCGCCGGCCGGCGCGCAGGTCATGGATTTCTTCGACTACCCGACCGCCGAGCGCTTCGACACCATCATCGGCAATCCGCCCTATGTGCGGCACCAGGACATCCTGTCGGCCACGCGTGCCCGGCTGACCAGTGAGCTGTTCGACCTGCGCAGCAACCTCTACCTGTTCTTCATCGAGAAATGCGTGCGCCACCTGAATCCGGGCGGCGAACTCATCTTCATCGTGCCGCGCGAATTCACCAAGCTGACCGCGGCCCGTCGGCTCAATGCCTGGCTGTTCGAGCAGGGCAGCATCACCGACTTCATCGAAACCGGCGACGCGCGGGTGTTCGGTGCCTATGTGCCGAACTGCGCGGTATTCCGCTTCGAGAAGGGACGCGCGGACCGCCGCATGCACGACGGCCGGCGCTTTCATTGCGAACAGGGGCAGCTCATGTTCCTGCGCGGCGACTACGGCGTGCCGCTGTCGGCGCTGTTCGACGTGCGCGTGGGCGCCGTGTCCGGTGCCGACGACGTGTTCGTGCATCCTGAAGGCAACATGGAATTCGTCTGTTCCAGCACCGTCGACACCGGCCGCACGCGGCGCGCCTTCTTCGATGTGCGCAACGACTGGCTGGAACAGCATAAGGCGAAGCTGCTGGCGCGCCGCGTGCGGCCGTTCGGCGAGCACAACTGGTGGCGCTGGGGCAGGGTGCATCACCGCTCGGACGCTGCGCGCATCTATGTGAATGGCAAGACGCGCAAGCCGCGTCCGTTCTTCCTGCATGACTGCCCGCATTACGACGGCGCCGTGCTTGCGCTGTTCGCGCGCTCGCCGGCGCTCGACGTCGCGCGGGCCGCAAGCCTGCTCAACGATGCGGTCGACTGGGAAGAACTGGGCTTCGTGTGCGACGGACGCTTCCTGTTCACGCAGCGCAGCCTGCAGACCTGCGTGCTGCCGGACGACTTCCGCGCCTTGCTCTCATGAAAATCCTGAGCCTTCTTTCGTGACCGGCCCGAGGTGACGGGCCGAGCATCGGCGCACTATTCGATCCATGCACAGCGCGTTGCTGTGAAGCGAAGCGAAATCATCGAGGAGACACACATGAACTGGCAAACCCCGAAGGCGACCGACCTGCGTTTTGGCTTTGAAATCACGATGTACATCGCCAACCGCTGAACACAGCGATTGCGAACGAAGAAAGCGGGCATTGCCCGCTTTTTTCTTTGGTGCGCCGCGAATGCCGCATCAGGACATGCGCAGACGCATGTCCCGCCCCCTTCTTCACCGCTTGTGCGCCTCGCGCCACTGCCGCGGTGACAGCCCGGTCTGTGCCTTGAAGGCACGCGACAGCGCGGCTTCTCCTCCATAACCGACCTCATCGGCGATCAGCGCCAGCGTCCGCCCCCGACGCAGTGCCTGCTCGGCCAGGCCGATGCGCCAGCGCTGCAGATAGGCACCCGGCGTGCAGCCCACGGTGTCGCGAAATACGTTGGCAAACACGCTGCGCGACATGCCGGCGCGCCCGGCGAGCGCCTCCAGCGACCAGTCCTGCGCCGGGCTTTCGTGCATCGCCACCAGCGCAAGGCGCAGGCGCGGGTGCGACAGTCCGGCCAGCATGCCCGCGCCGGTCCGGCCCGCTTCCATCAGGTGTCTGAGCACCTGCACCAGCACCACTTCGAACAATCGATCCAGCACCGCCTGACGGCCGCAGTACTGATTTGACGCCTCGTCGAACAGCAGATCCAGCACCGGTTTCGCACCGAGGATGTCGTCCAGCGCCAGGCAGGTGAAGTCCGGCAGCGCCGCGGCGATCGGATTGGCTGCGCCGCCGGAAAAGTGCATCCGCGCGCACGCAAAGTCGGCGCCGCGTGTCGGGTCGGTGACGAAACGGTAGGCAACCGGTCGCGGAAACAGCAGCAGGCTGGGCCGGGTCACGCGCTCGATGCCTGCCGGGTGGTGAATGGCGACATCGCCCGCGCGGATCAGGTGCATGCGGCCGCTGTCACCGGCGTCCAGTTCGGTGAGGCCGCACAGCGCGCCGGTGTTGAACACGCGCGCGCTGACCGAGAAATGCGCCAACAAGGCTTCGAGTCTGTCGGTCATGGTGGGCTTCGATACTCCAGGTGAAGTTTTCAGGACTATACGTTGCGTTTGGTATCGAACTCCAGCGCAAAGTTCGTCCTGCCAACCGGCATTGCCTCATTCACTCAATACACAGGAGTCAGCCATGTCCATCGAAAAAGTCCTCTACACCGCCCAGGCCACTGCCACCGGAGGCCGCGAAGGCCGCGCCGTATCGTCCGACGGCGTGCTCGACCTGCAGTTGTCGACCCCGCGCGAACTGGGCGGCGCCGGCGGTGCCGGCACCAATCCCGAGCAACTGTTCGCCGCCGGCTATTCGGCCTGCTTCCTCGGCGCGCTGAAGTTCGTCGCCGGCCAGAACAAGGTCGCGCTGCCGGCCGACACGCAGATCACCGGCCGCGTCGGCATCGGCGCCATCCCGACCGGCTTCGGCATCGAGGTCGAACTGACCATCGCCGTGCCCGGTGTGCCGCGCGAACAGGTCGAAGCGCTGGTCGCGAAGGCGCACATCGTGTGCCCGTACTCGAACGCCACCCGCGGCAACATCGACGTGACCCTGGTCATCGCCGACTGAACTTCCCGAACAGACATCGTCCCCGACACAACAAGGAAAGGAATCCATCATGAAAGCCATTCGCCAAGCCCTCGCACTGACCGTGCTGGCCGCTGCCCTCGCAGCACCGACCCATGCCGCTGAGTCCGTCAAGGCCGCGACCCGCGCTGCTGCCGTGGTCAAGAAGACCGAAAACTACGTCACCACCCGCGACGGCGTGCAGCTCTATTACAAGGACTGGGGTCCGAAGAACGGCCCGGTCGTCACCTTCAGCCATGGCTGGCCGCTCAGTTCCGACAGCTGGGAATCGCAGATGCTGTTCCTCGCGTCGCAGGGCTACCGGGTGGTCGCCCACGACCGGCGCGGCCACGGTCGGTCCAGCCAGCCGTGGGACGGCAACGACATGGACCACTATGCCGACGATCTGGCCGCCGTCATCAAGGCGCTTGATCTGAAGGACGTGACCCTGGTCGGCTTCTCGACCGGCGGCGGCGAAGTCGCGCGCTACATCGGTCGCCACGGTACGTCGCGTGTGAAGAAGGCGGTGCTGGTCAGTTCGGTGCCGCCGATGATGCTGAAGACCGCCGACAACCCGGGCGGCCTGCCGATCGAGGTGTTCGACGGCATCCGCAAGGGCTCGCAGGCCAACCGCTCGCAGCTCTATCTCGACATCGCATCGGGCCCGTTCTACGGCTACAACCGTCCGGGTGCCACGCCGTCGCAAGGCCTGATCCAGTCCTTCTGGGCGCAGGGCATGCAGGCCGGCCACAAGAACACCTACGACTCGATCGCCGCGTTCTCGGCCACCGATTTCCGCGCCGACCTGAAGAAGTTCGACGTGCCTACGCTGGTGATCCACGGCGACGACGACCAGATCGTGCCCCTCGACCTGTCCGGCAAAGCATCGGCCGCGCTGATCCGCAACGCCGAACTGATCGTCTATCCGGGTGCGCCGCACGGCATCACCGATACGCACAAGGATCGGCTGAATCAGGACCTGCTGGATTTCGTCCGCAAGTAAGGCTGTGCGAAATCCGGTTCCGCGAAGCGGGCCGGGTTTCGTTGTTCAGTGGGGGACTAACTATAGTCGTGACAGATGGGTAAGGCTGGCGGTGACGAAACAAATAAATGGGGTCTGACCCTGAGGTTTCCCCGCATATTCATCGTGGTGCGAGCGCGGCGCGCGCCTGTTGATTCAGCAGGTCAAGCGCACACCATGGTCGCAGCCTCTTCAGATATTCGGGCGCGATATCGAGAATCCTTCGCCCGAGGGTGAGCACAGAGACTTCAGCGTAGCGCCGACTGGTTGTCGCGCTCAAGAACAGTTCGAGCTGAGCAGCACGCGCCGATTCGCCGATCAAGCGCTGCACGAACATCGCTAGATGCGCGATCAACAGCAGCATCTGTAGGCGCGCAGCACTGCGCGAGCGTGCCACCTCCAGCCCCATGCCCACGCGCAGATTCTTCGTGTCGCGAAACGACTGCTCGATGCGCATGCGCTGGGCGTAAAGCGCCACGATGGCCGACGCCGTCAGCTGCTGAAGTCCTGCGCTCGAAGCGAGCAACCAGGGCTCGCGGCCGCTGCGCGCACTCTTCGCACTGCTGCGCCCGACACGTCGTTTGCCGTGCATGGTCAGCCGATGCCGGCCCTTGCCCGGGCGAGCGGCGAGCGTGATGCGCACGCTGACCGGATTGCTGCGGGCGTAGGTCCCCTTACCCAGATCAGCCGCCTCAAGCTTTGCTCGCGCAAACAGATCGCGTGCCGCAATCCAGGCGCCCTGGGCCTGCAGACGCAATAGATTGCGTCCTCGTATCCGCCCGACAAATTCCCAGCCGTGGGCCACGACGAGCTTGAACCACGGCGCGTGGAAGCCGGCATCAGTCATCACGATCAGCTTGCAGCCGGCCGGCACGATCAGTGCGAGCTTTTGCATAAAGGCGCGATGAACCGAAGGATGGCCATACCGTGCCTGCGGATGAATCTCTTCATACAGCGTGATCGAACGCCCTTCGACCACTGCGCTTGCTCGCAGCAGATGCCATCGCTGATCCTGAGTGGCATCGGACCAATCGACCACAACGAGCAGTTGTTGCAGGCCTTCGAGCCACTGGGCGGCCACGCTGCGATATAGCTGATCGCGAGCGTGATGAAACGCCGAATTGCCCAGCAGACGGTCGACGCTCTTGATCCGGTGCTTGAGCGCGGCGGATCCGCTCAGGTGAAGCGCAATGGCTGAAAGGCTACCGGCATGCGCTGAGAGCAAACCCGAAACAGCGCGCAGCAACCATGCTTGACGACGCTGGTGCAAACACTTCAGAAACGGCCCGACAACCCGCTCTACGATTTCGCTCGCATGCATGGCACGCCTCGTTGTTTGTCTCGACAACGAAGAACGTGGCACCAAAGTGCCATGCATGCTCTGTTTTTGCCTGAAGACTACTGTGCAACATATTGAATAACAATATGTATTTGCGGGGAAACCTCAGGGTCTGACCCCAATAATTTTTCTATCTCGTTACGACCCTGAGCGATGCGTCGAGCTATGCGGCCTCGGAGCTGGCGAACCTGTACTTCCAACGCTGGGATGTCGAACCGTACTTTCGCGACATCAAGACCACCAAGGGCATGGACTTGCTGCGCTGTCGTGCTCCGAAAATGGTGGAGAAAGAAATCCTGATGCATTTCATCGCTTACAACGCCATCCGCTTGTTGATGGTTGAGGCGGCTACCGAGCTCGGGCAGGTGCCGCGGAGGTTGAGCTTCAAAGGCAGCATTCAAGCCTTGCGCCAGTGGGAGCCACAGTTCAGCAGAACGCTCTATCCGAGAGAGCAACGGCGATTACTAGGCGCGTTGCGATCTTCGATCGCCTGACATCTTTTACCTCACCGACCGGGACGAAGAGAGCCCCGATGCGTGAAGCGACGGCCAAAAACATTCGAGCTCCTCACGGCACCTCGACATAAGATAATTGAAATCCCACATTGCGGTCGGTATCAGGCAAAAGTGGCTTAACTTAGCGCCATTCTGGTCTGTCTCCTATTCTTTATTCTTCTTATAACGCCGCGTTAAGCTGCAGCCGGTCCGCAGCGGTTAATTTGTACGAATAGCTTCCACGCTGGTCGGCTTGAATGCATAGTTATATCTCACTCCTTAGCAGGCAGAACCATAGATGATTCGTTCGGCGAAGAAGCGGACCAGCGGGACAAACTCTTTGATTACCTCCTCTGATTCTGAAAGAGGAATATGACAATCTTCTCGCTTGTATCTGTCGCTGGAATGAACAATTGCATTCCTAATATGCTTCAATGTCTTCGCCGCGTTTGCTATAGCGTGATCTTTCATAGGATTAACTTGGACGTCTTCACCGAAGACACGCCTACGCTTTGAGTAGATCTTTTCACCGCAACGCGCCTCAAAATCGCTAATAAACTCAATGACATCATGCTCCGGAATGTATCTATCTAAAACATTTCTTAACATCTCTGTCTCGTCATTTCTCAGATCTTGGCCACGAATCAAAGAAATGAGTTTATCTAATGTATTCTTGTCCGCTTTCAGACTCGGATTGTTAATCAGAGAAGCAAGTCTGTCGTGTAACTTCGTCTCGGCGACCCTCAAGAAGTAGAATTCCAAAACATGATAATACGCTAGAAAACTTTGACTCGGAAAGGGAGAGGCTTTGGCCACTTTGTAGAAGCTAACAACGTCTTCGTCGTATCGAGCTCTCGGAATTGAATCATCTCCGGATATCGCATCAGAATGAGGTAGATCAATCTTGCGTCCACGAGGCTTCCACACCGCTAGGCAATCGTGTTGCTCTGCGGCGATTTTGAATAGGCAGCTTCGTATTACATGCAAAGCATTCTCTTGGAACTGCGCAGGAGTTTTTCTACCCTTATGGCTGTATGTTGCGGTAATTGGCGTCCAAAGGAGAGTTGAAATTCTCCTAGCCGCCATTGGAGAATCGAATATTCTACGTTGTATGCGAACTCTAAATAATTCGTCATATTCAGGCGAATCGAGGAAAGCTAACGCAAATGAATGTGAGCATTGGCCAATGTTGACGGAATTCCCAACATTGTCAGTTAGAGTGTATTGCTCGGAAGTGAAGAATGGTGACGGCGCTAACCGAGCAATAAGCACTTCAAACGAATTGTTGTGAATCAATACGCGTTGCGTTGCGTCGAAGCTAAGGCTTCTGGCAGTCTTGTATTTGGTGTAGGACTGCTCCCATTCTGGCTCAGGTCGAATCTTTAGAGGTCTTTTTTCAGAGCCCCGATCGAGCACGATTCCATCTTCCTCCAGCGTGCAATCGATTCCGAGACTAACGAGTCTAGAATGAAGATGTGCGAGAAGGTTCATAGAGAGATCTTACGTCCTAGTTAACCGGCGCCGGAGCGCGAGGCGCGGAGGGTACCGCGGCAGGCCATGACAATTCCGAAGACATGGCCTGCGGTGGCGTCCGCGTTGAACGACCCGTTAGGCTGCGGATCGAAGACATGGCATTTGTATTATTATGAGGAAAACTTTTGGCGCCCAAGCCTAATAAGGTTTTGATGGGTTTTTACAATTTCACCTGCAGTTTCATGAAGCTTGCCTACGACCTCAAAAAAGTGCTTTGGATTTTTCTCCTCCCACTCCGGTGGAACAGTTTGACGTTCTTGATTGTTCGCGGGAAATGTGTTTACTGCGATTTGACCTAGGTAGTCGCCTGTAAGCTTGTACAAGTTGGAGCGAAGGGCCTCCATATCTTGATCAATGAACTCATGCTCTGCATCGCCCCACTCTTGATAAAAATCTTCCAGTTGGTCGAGCTTGGATCTAGGCCAAGAGAAGCCTGCCATGTTCTGCTCATCGATAAAGCTGATGCTGCCCTTTGATGGCAAAGCTTCCTTTAGACTCTCAAAGAGCTTCGAATCCGTCTCACGGATTTTGCTTGCTGCAGGGCTAGTCGCTGTGCGTTCGGGCTTGGTCAGGGTGCCATGATTTTCAAAGATGGTCTTTAATGCAGCAACAAACGTCTTTGCTAAAGCATTTCGAACTGGCGCCTTCTCCTCTGCGTCGCTTGCGATGCTGTATGTGAGCACCCTCTTAGACCTTAGATCAAACGGCAGATCTTCAGGCTTCCCGAACTCCGTGTTCATGGCCATGATGACTCTGTTCCACCCCAGGGACTTCACAGCGTAACCTAGCTCAATCAGAACGTTTGGATTCGGTGTGGGTCTAGCAGCCTTGGAATCAATGATCGAGACGTCACAGACGAATACAGACGCCATGTCAATCTTTGAAAATATTGACTGACTTATGTCCGGAGATCCAGCAAGGCCCGACGTATCTCTATCGATTACGGGTTCGACATCAGTGGATTCGTCCTTGTGTATTTCTTCGATAGCCTTCTCTAAGGCTGCTGAGATGAAATTTCTGTTCGTGTTGGATGGGCAGTCCGATTGCCATGAGTAGAAGATGCGATCGCTCATTGCTTTTCGTCGTGAAGAGTAGGAAAGGCCTAACGTTGGAGTTCACCCACCTGCTACAGCGGGCGGAGCCCGCTGTAGCAGGTGGGCTGCAACGACAGGTTAGGCTGCAATGGCCTTCTGTGCGTGCGGTTTCGCAAGCAAGAACTCCTTTCGCGGCAGCGGTCCAGGCGACGCGATGCGATAGACATGGCCACCTGTTTTTGGATGCGGGTAATGTGTGTAGAGTTCTTCGTGGTACTTGTACAGCTTCTCTTCTGCAGCCCACACACAGTCACCCGGAGCGTATAGCGTTGGCTGGAACTGAGCCTCAACTCGGACTGGTTGGGGCTTTGTGGGGACCACCTTCCGCTTTGTCCAGGCATAGAGATCCTCACCGAGCTTCTTGAAGAAGCTGGACGCAAGAATGCCTACGCCCGCAAGGACAGCGCCCCAGAGAAAGCTAACCCAATCTTGTGGCAGCCACGACATGCCTCAACGGGTCCGGTTGAGCCGATGATTAGGCATCACTGCGCTCACTCCTCCTGTGTGTGACACGGATTTCCTGCAATGTAAGTGCGACCGCAGTAGTTGCAATCCTCGGCGTCCACAGTCGTGTTGCAGCGGAAGCAAAAGGGCTTGGGGTGATAGCCCGATACAAGAAAGCTGTCTCTACAGATAGGGCAATCATTCGTACCTGCGAACTCATCGGGTGTATCGGCTACTTGATCGTTCCAGTCAGGCCATTCTTCATGCATCCACCTTTCGAGGCGGTGCATTGCGATCCAATACAGCTGGTCGCGCTCGTACACGATTCTCTGGATTTCTCTCAAGGTCTCGGCGGGGATGTCTTCCTCGAGCTTCCCCCGCAGCACGCTGTCCACGAAGAAGAGGATGAACTGAAGAGACTCTGCAATGACTACTTCATCTTCTTCCTTCTGATCGTATCGATGGTGCTCTATGCGATTCCGGCGCTTCTGGATGTTCTCAATGACTCCGCGCTGTTGCTTGGGAAGTCCCAGTCCAAGGTTCTCGAGGCGCGACAGCGCCTCTTTGATGCCCACCGTCTGTGAGTCCTCCGTCACCGGCGAGTCGATGTTTCGGTAGATGAGCAGGCGATTCGTTCGGAAGAGCTGCTCCTTAAGAAACAGCTCGACGGCATGGAAGAGAGTGAGGATCGCGTGCTTTCGGCTGGAATAGGTCGGCTCCTTCAGGAAATGCTCGATTGCGAACCTTAACGAGTCGACGGCGTTCTTGTAGATATCGCTCAAGGGTGCTCCTGTGATGCCGAACGCCGTAGGTGAGAGGACGCCGGAGCGGCGTAGCCGCGCAGGGTAACCAAAGCGCAGCTTTGGGCGGTCCGCTCGACCGCAGAGTTGGACACCACCGAAACCGTAAGCGAAGGCAGGTTGTGCATGACGAAGCCGTTGCCCTTCAAAGTTGATTCGATCTGAACCAGGCCAGCGGCGCCCGCAACGGCCTGCCGCCCTTCATGCCCCGAAACATTAGCACAAAGGCATGGCGCAACAAGGGGCTACCTCACGCCTGCGCGGAGTGCGCGGCGGCCACCCCCGCTGACCGCCGCAGTTGCCGACTCGGGCGCTGCATGCGGACTTGGACCGCCTTCTAGAAACATGAAGAATCGGTGACGTTCAACGTTTGAGTTAGGCATCGCCGCCACTTGAGGGTTAAGCGTGAAGACCAGCACCGTAGTTCGGCAAGTTCTTCCGAAAGTTGTATATGAGTTCTATGACGCGGTTAGCAGCGAGCAGATAGTCTTGGGCGGACTCTGGTGTTGGAGCCACTTCAACGTGGGCTACCTTGTTTCGCAGTTCCCTCAGTTGCCGCACTAGCTGCCTGGTTTCATTGGGAAGTATCTCCATTGCGGCCAAGTACACCTTGTGCGTGCTTTCAAGTGGATCAACGACTGTTCCCATCTGTTGGCCCAGCCGAAACAGCTCTCCATCTACCTCGCCCCAGGCTTTGAGAATTGTTCCTGAAGGATCATTGCGCGCGTTGATTAGCCAAGCGACTGTTTCTCGACCGGTGGGCTTTTCGTCGCTCGGCGCCTTTTCCGCGGGTGGCGTGACTGGCGGAGCTGCTTCAGCGGCGTTTGCGAGAACTTGCTTTGCAGCGAGTTCAAACTCCGCTTCAAGTGGCCCAGCTTTTAGCCTCTTTATTGATGGAATCAGGTCGAGAAGCTTCCTTCGGAATGCTAGGCCGAGCACCAGAGCAACGAGCGGCCATGCTAAGGATTCAATGGCCTTGCTTGTAAAGGTTAACCAATCCATGAGGGACGTTCTCCGGTGGTTTCGCGATGCCGCTGCGTGTCCGCATCGAACGACCTGTTAGACGGCAGCAGGCAGTTCATAGTACGCAGCGTCCACCCAGCAGCTTGAGAAGAGGCGTTGCGTCGGCACGATTGGTGCAAGGATAGCCACCGCAAGCAGCATCGCCGCAGAGTGTGCCGTCTGGCGAGGTACGTCTGCTTCCGCAAGCCTCAAACCTTTGGCACGGCAGCCTTGTCTTGCGCCGCACGCAGTTCCCCCGCAAGCTCAATGACCTTCGCGGCATTCTTTAACTGCTCTACGTCAGCTTCCTCGCCACGCAACATTGACTGGACCTCAGTGTGTACCTTGGTCTCTAGGGACTCGACAAGGTAGCAGGCGGCGTCCTCCCCGTGCTCCTTCAGGAACTCGTCAAAATGTGGAAGCAGCGCGACGATCATCTTATGCAGCCTCCCTTCGTCTTCCTTGATGAACTTCCCCGCGCCATGGATTAGTGCCTTGTGTTTGAGCACGGCTGTCATGCAGGTGTACTGATATGCTGAGTACGCAGCCCACACCGGTTCGGTCAGGAATGGCCGCGCCTTGAGTGCACCCTTGAGAATTTCGACGGAGAGTTCTTGGAGCGGGAGGGACTTGAACAGCTCGCGTGCCTTTGGATCGCTTTCGGTGGCCTTTGACGCCGCTGGCCACTTGATCACTTGCATGAAGGACACAGTAACTCGGGCTTTGTTCAGCTCGATGATTGCCTCCGTTAGTTGATCTACCGCTGCGAGTCGTCGTACGTCCAGGGCCTGCCGGCGCGATTGAATTGCACCTAATGTTCCGCTTTGCAAAGCAGCGAGCTGCGCTTCGCTGGTTCTCAACTGCGCGCGCAACTTTTCCAGCTTGGCATCGAACTCGCATTGCACGGACCGCGTCAGCCTCGTGAGAAGGAGGTTCTTCGCAAGCCACATGGCGAGGGCCAGTACGGACGTCGTCGTCAGCGCGGGAAACCAGTCAATCAGTGTCATGTCACCCCTCTACGGGCTATGGGTCGGACGATGCTGGTGCTCTGCACGGCTCTATTCTGCGGTCTAACGACGCTGTAGAAAAACCCCATTTCGGGGCAAGTTGCTGCGTCCGGACATTGCCGGCTTGAACTCATTCTTCA
>NZ_JBHYCQ010000006.1:0-329131 GCF_051861465.1 Methyloversatilis sp.
GCGTCCTCGCCGTAATCGGTGCAGCGATGGCCGTTGATCAAAGTGCATATCGCGGCGAGGACGCCGCTCCCACAGCCCTCCGGTCAATTGGCTCGCTGTTTGGCCGGCAGTGCAGTTGTCCTGTGGGATCAGCGCTCCGGTCCGGTGGCGCCGTGTTCGGCGAGTAGCACTGCTTTCCTGTGTGAGCAGTGATGCACTGCTGGTCCTGCATGGTCAGCCGGCTCTGCGGGCGGCGAGCAGCGAAGTTTTTGTGGGAGCGGCGTCCTCGCCGTAATCGGTGCAGCGATGGCCGTTGATCAAAGTGCATATCGCGGCGAGGACGCCGCTCCCACAGCCGGAGCGTCGAGCATCGTGGTACCCACAACCGGAGCGATGAGCATCGCGATTCGTACAGACAAAGCAGCGCTGCGCGTCGCTCCCGCAGGGACTGCGGTGTTTACTTCTCGGTGGCGTGGGCGGCGAGTTTGAGCCAGGTTTCGACGACGGTGTCGGGGTTGAGCGACATGCTCTGGATGCCTTCGTCCATCAACCACAGTGCGAAGTCGGCGTGGTCAGACGGGCCCTGGCCGCAGATGCCGACGTATTTGCCGAGGCGGTTGGCGGTGCGGATGGCCATCGACAGCAGCATCTTGACCGCCGGGTCGCGCTCGTCGAAGGCGCCGGCGACGAGGCCGGAGTCGCGGTCGAGGCCGAGCGTGAGCTGGGTCAGGTCGTTCGAGCCGATCGAGAAGCCGTCGAAGTATTCGAGGAACTGCTCGGCCAGCAGCGCGTTGGACGGGATTTCGCACATCATGATCAGGCGCAGGCCGTTCTCGCCGCGCTTCAGGCCGTGCTCGCCGAGCAGCTTCACCACTTCGGCCGCTTCGCCCAGATTGCGCACGAAGGGCACCATGATTTCGACGTTGGTCAGGCCGAGCTCGTTGCGCACGTAGCGCATGGCGCGGCATTCCAGTTCGAAGCAGTCACGGAAGCTGTGCGCGATGTAGCGCGACGCGCCGCGGAAGCCGAGCATCGGGTTCTCTTCGTCCGGCTCGTAGATGTCGCCGCCGAGCAGCTTCTTGTATTCGTTCGACTTGAAGTCGGACAGGCGCACGATGACCGGCTTGGGCCAGAAGGCGGCGCCGATGGTGGCCACGCCCTCGACCAGCTTGTCGACGAAGAAGGCTTCGGGGTTCGCGTAGCCGCGCGCACGGCGGCGGATTTCCTCGCGCAACCGGGCCGGTGCCTGGTCGATTTCGAGGATGGCCTTCGGGTGGATGCCGATCGTGTTGTTGATGACGAATTCGAGCCGCGCCAGACCCACGCCTTCGTTCGGCAGTTGCGCGAAATCGAAGGCCAGTTCGGGGTTGCCGACGTTCATCATGATCTTCAGATCGAGGTCGGGCAGGTTCGACAGGTCTGACGTGACCACTTCGAAATCGAGCCGGCCGCGATAGATGTTGCCGGTGTCGCCCTCGGCGCAGCTGGCGGTGACCAGTTCGCCTTCGGTCAGCGTTTCGGTCGCGTCGCCGCAGCCGACGATGGCCGGAATACCCAGTTCGCGCGCGATGATGGCGGCGTGGCAGGTGCGCCCGCCGCGGTTGGTCACGATGGCGGCGGCCTTCTTCATGACCGGCTCCCAGTTCGGGTCGGTCATGTCGGTGACGAGCACGTCGCCGGCCTGCACCTTGTCCATCTCGGTCGCGCTTTCGACGATGCGCACCGGGCCGGCGCCGATCTTCTGGCCGATGGCGCGGCCGCTGGCCAGCACCTTGCCGTACTGCTTGAGGCGGAATTTATGCTGCGTCATGCCGGACTCGTGCGACTTCACGGTTTCCGGACGCGCCTGCAGGATGTAGAGCTGGCTGTCGATGCCGTCCAGGCCCCACTCGATGTCCATGGGGCGGCCGTAGTGCCCCTCGATCGTCATCGCGTAACGCGCCAGTTCGAGCACCTGTTCGTCGGTCAGCGAAAAGCGCTGGCGCTCGGCGTCGCTCACATCGACCGTCTGCACGCTGCGGCCGGCCGACGCACTGGCGGTGAATTCCATTTTGATCATCTTGCTGCCGAGGGTGCGGCGGATGACCGCCGGGCGACCCTGGGCCAGCATGGGCTTGTGCACGTAGAACTCGTCCGGATTGACCGCGCCCTGCACGACCGTCTCGCCCAGGCCGTAGCTGGACGTGATGAACACGACGTCGCGGAAGCCCGATTCGGTGTCGAGCGTGAACATGACGCCGGCTGCGCCCTTGTCCGAACGCACCATGCGCTGCACGCCGGCCGACAGCGCGACACCCGCGTGCATGAAGCCCTTGTGCGCGCGGTAGCTGATCGCGCGGTCGTTGTAGAGCGAGGCGAACACTTCGCGGATCGCGTGCAGCACGTTGTCGATGCCGGAAATGTTCAGGAAGGTTTCCTGCTGGCCGGCGAAGGACGCGTCCGGCAGGTCTTCGGCGGTGGCCGAGCTGCGCACCGCGAACGAGCCGTTGCCGGCGGCATCCAGCTCGGCGTACGACGCGCGGATGCCGGCTTCGAGTGCGGCCGGGAAGGGCGTGTCCATCATCCATTGACGGATCTGCGCGCCGGTGCGCGCGAGGGCATTCACGTCATCCACATCCAGCGCTTCGAGAGCGGCGTGGATGCGATCGGCCAGTGCGTCCTGTGCGAGAAACTCGCGGAAGGCCTCTGCCGTGGTGGCAAAGCCGCCGGGTACGCGCACCGACTTGGGCAACTGGCTGATCATTTCGCCCAGTGACGCATTCTTGCCACCGACGCTTTCGACGTCGGTCATGCGCAGCTGTTCGAACGGGATGACGTAGCGAGACATGGGTATCCTCTCTTGAACATGGGGCGATCGCTTGTTGCGGCGACCGTGCATTTCTCCGATGCACCGGATGGGTGCGCGGAAACGCGGTATTTTAGTTAATGTCGGTGGTGCACTGCGGAAAATTTTGCGCGGACTGTGCGGTTTGCGCACCGAACTGGATCAGAACACATCATGAGAACCGTCTTCTTCATTTCCGACAGCACCGGCATCACCGCCGAAACGCTCGGCCGCAGCCTGCTTTCGCAGTTCGAGGGCGTGAAGTTCAGGCACACCCGCGTGCCTTTCGTCGATTCGGTCGATAACGCGCTCGACTGCGTCGAACGCATCACCGAGGCGCAGATGCGCGACGGCGTGCGGCCCATCGTGGTCACGTCCATCGTCAATGCCGAGGTGGCGCGCACCGTGCGCCAGGCCGATGCGCTCTTCCTCGATCTGTTCGAACATTTCGTCGGGCCGCTGGAAGACGAACTGGGGCAGGCCGCGAATCACAACGTCGGCCGGCAGAAGGGTCTGGAAGAAAGCGCCGATTACCAGAACCGCATCGAGGCGATCAATTTTTCGCTGGCGCACGATGACGGCATGTCGCACAAGGAACTGGAAAAGGCCGACGTGATCCTGGTTGGCGTATCGCGCTCGGGCAAGACGCCGACCAGCCTGTACATGGCGATGCAGTTCGGCGTGAAGGTCGCCAATTACCCGCTGATTCCGGAAGATTTCGAGCGCGGCAAGCTGCCGACCGAACTGGTGAAGTACCGCGCCAAGCTGTTCGGCCTGACGATCGCGCCCGAACGGCTGGCGCAGATCCGCGAAGAGCGGCGGCGCGGCAGTCAGTACGCGTCGCTCTCCAATTGCCGCTTTGAAGTCGATGCGGCGCAGAAGCTGATGCGCATGGAAGGCATACGCTGGCTCGAATCGACCCACAAGTCGATCGAGGAGATTGCCGCTGTCGTGCTGCAGGCGGTGCATGTCGAAGACGACAGCTGACGCGCCGATGACGCCAGGCGGCGCTTTGTGGTGCAATGACCGCCCGCACGATCCCGCTCCACCCCATGTTCAATCCCACCCGCGACCAGGCCCGGCAGTTCTTTCTCGACACCTGGGCCAAGCGCGACAGCGGCCAGCCGCTGACGCAGATGGAAATCATCGCGCTGACGCTGATCGGCCGCCACCCGGAATACCACGCGCTGCTCGACCAGGGCGAACGCGCGCTGACGCGCGAATATCCGCCGGAACTGGGCGAGACGAATCCTTTCCTGCACCTGTCGCTGCACCTGGCGATCGAGGAACAACTCGCCATCGACCAGCCTCCCGGGCTGCGCGCCGCCTTCGAGGCACAGCGCGCGAAGATGGGTGACGAGCACGAGGCGCTGCACCGGGTGCTCGACTGCCTGGGCGAGAGCATCTGGCGCGCCCAGCGCGATCGCCAGCCGCCCGATGGCGCGGCCTATGTGGCCTGCGTGCGCGCCGGGCTCGACGACTGAATGCTTACTTTGGCGACACCATGACCGACAAGACCGGACACATCCTTCCCACCGAATTCCACGGCCAGCCTGCGCTGTCGCTCGAAGCGGCTGACGGCGCGCGCTGCGTCGTCAGCCTGTTCGGCGGTCACATCCTGTCGTGGGTCCCGGCCGGCGGCAAGGAGCGGCTCTACCTGTCGCCCGAGGCGCGCTTCGACGGGCAGGCGGCGATCCGCGGCGGCATCCCGGTCATCTTTCCGCAGTTCGCGGCGCGCGGCGACGGGCCGCGCCACGGCTTCGCGCGCACTCGCGTGTGGCAACTGACCGAACAACGGGCGGCCGCCGATTTCGTCACCGTCACGCTGACGCTGCAGGATGACGCGGCCACGCGCGCACTGTGGCCGCATGCCTTCCTGCTCGAACTGACCGTCATGCTGAGCGGCAACCGGCTCGACCTCGAACTGAGCGCCGAAAACACCGGGGAGGCGCCTTTCGTGTTCGCCGCCGCACTGCACACCTATCTGCGCGTCGGCGAAGTCGAAAACTGCCGTGTCGAAGGGCTGCGCGGCAAGCGCTACCTGGACGCGACCGCGGGCGACCGGGCGACGCAGGACAAGTTCGATGCGGTGGTGGTCGAGGACGAAATCGACCGCGTGTATGTCGGCGCACCCGACAGCGTCGTGCTGAACGAACCCGGCCGCGCGCTCGGGCTTCAGAGCACCGGCTTTCCGGATCTCGTCGTGTGGAATCCTTGGGAACACAAGGCACGCGCGCTGACCGACCTGCCGGACCGCGACTTCCGCCATTTTCTATGCCTCGAACCGGCGCTCGCCGACAAGCCGCTCGAACTGGCGCCCGGCGCGCTGTGGAGCGGCCTGCATACGCTGGTCGCTGCTTGAGATGCAAGATGCAAGATTCAAGATGCAAGATTCAAGGTGCAAGGTGCAAGGTGCAAGGGGCGGTGTGCTTGCCGGGGGTGGGTGCTTGCATTGAGCGGCGTGAGGGATGTGCCGCGCTATATTTGCGGTGAAGGCACGTTCTGTCCGGGCGGTCAGGCCGGACTGACGCTCAGCCGGCGTCGTCGCGGATCCAGCCGATGCGTCCCTGCGTGGCGTCGTTCAGGCGCGTCATGAAGGCTGCGGCCGCGGGTTCGGGCAGGCTGATGCGCATGTCGACCAGCGAGCCGTGGCTCACCGCGCCCAGCGTGGCACCGGCCGCTTCGATTTCGCGCCGCACCGTGCCTTCGAGTGCATAGGGCAGGGTGCAGCGCAGCGTGATGCGACGGGTCAGCGGCACCTTGGTCGCCGTCAGCAGCGCCTGCGCCACTGCGTCGGTGTAGGCGCGCACCAGGCCACCCGCGCCGAGATTGATGCCGCCGTAGTAGCGCACGACGGTGGCCAGCACGCCTTCCAGATCCTGATGGCGCAGCACTTCGAGCATCGGCCGACCGGCGGTGCCGCTGGGTTCGCCGTCATCGACCGCTGCCGACTGCCCCCCGGCCAGCAGCGCCCAGCACACATGCGTCGCCCCCGGATGCTGCCGCCACAGCTCGATCACCCGCGCCTGCGCCGCCGCGCGGTCGCGCATCGGCTCGACGCAACCGATGAAACGACTCTTCTTGATGAGCAGTTCGCTGTGAACCGCAGCGGCAAGGGTGTTCGACATGGCGGCGCAGCTTACCGGCAGCGCCGGGCTTTGTGGGGTCGGCCTTTATTGGAGCTGTACCGGCGGGCGCGGCAGCCTGTGAGAGCGGCGAGCATTGATGTTTTTTGTGGGAGCGGCGATCCACTGCCGGCCCTGCATGGCTGGCCGGCTCTGCGGGCGGCGAGCAGAGCTCGCCGAAACCCCCGCTCCGCCCTCGCCGCGATACGCACTCCGCACAACGACAGTCGCGGCACGATCGCGGCGAGGCCGCCGCTCCCACAGCCCATCCCACAGCCCATCCCACAGCCGCTCACGCAGCGATATCGGGATCGCTGCGCGTGCCCCGTATAACGCTCAGCCGATGCCGTCGGTCGATAGCGCTTCGTGGCAGTGCTGCGGCAGCACCATGTTGCGCGACGGATCGTCTACCGCGGTGGCGCGGATGAACGGGGCCTGCGACAGCACGCCGCCGAAAATCGTGGCGAACGCGACGTCGGCGGCGTCGCGACCGGTGCCCAGGCGTACCAGGCCCATCGGGATGGCGGTGCCGGACGGATCGAAGATGTACCAGCGGTCGCCCAGATACACCTCGACGTAGGCGTGGAAGTCCGGCGGGCCGAGTATCGGGTCGGCGCCATAGTCGGTGCCGGTCACGAAGCGGGCCGGTATGTTGATGGCGCGGCACAGCGCGATCATCAGGTGAGCGAAATCGCGGCAGATGCCGACGCGCTCGATCACGGTGTCGACGGCGGAGGTGCTCGAATTCGAGCTGTTCGACGTGAACGCGACGTGGCTCAGCACCCAGTCGCGGATCGCCTGCACCCGGCTGTGGCCTTGCCACATGCTGCCGAATTCGCGCGTCGCCAGCCGGATCAGCCGGTCGGACTGGCAATAGCGGCTGGGGTAGATGTAGCCCATCACTTCAGGCGGCAGGCGGTGCACCGGCACTTCGGCCAGCTGTGCCGGGTCGGCCCAGTGGTGCACCAGATCGACCGTCGCCTGGTACGAAACGGTGAGCGGTCCGGGCTCGGCGCGCAGCCGCATGTAGCGGTTGCCGGTCAGCGGATCGACGTGGATGTGCGGCTCGATCGGCTGGCTCAGCGTCAGGACTTCGCCCGACACGGTCTGGCTGGCGGTTTGCGCGACATGGATGTTGAAGACGAAGTCGGCGCCTTGAAAGTCGATCTGGTAATTCAGTTCAATCTGCAATTCGATGCGGATCATGGTGCGGGCTCCGCGGGGTGGGGTCGCGTGCGCGACCCGGGAGGTTGTCGGAAAGGGTAGAACGCGGCGGTTTGCCGGCAGCGGATCTGTCACAGCACTGCCAAGAGCGAAGCATGACGCGTGCCACGGCGGGTTTCCGTTCGCTGGCGAACAGTGACCGTGCTGAAACGAGCCGGCCCGCTATGCGTGCCGGCGTACATACACCGGCACGCCGCACGCCCACAGTCCTCGCTTGAACAACGAGGAAAGGCAACAACATGAAGCACACCAACATGAAGACCGACGAACAACTGCTGGCCGATGGCAGGCCGAACTGAAATGGGATCCGTCGATCAAGGCTGACGACGTGAGCGTGAAGGTCAAGGACGGCGTCGTCACGCTGGGCGGCCACCTGGCGACCTTTGCCGACAAGTGGCACGCCGGGTGCGCCGCACAGCGCGTGTCGGGCGTTGTGTCGCTGGTGTCCAAAATCAAGGTTGAACTGGTCAAGGGCGAAGGTCGCGATGACACCGAGGTCGCCCGCAACGCCGAGATCGCGCTGTACTGGATGGCCGGTCTGCCGAAGGGTTCGGTCAAGGTCAAGGTTGACAACAGCATGATGTCGCTCAGCGGCGATGTGGTCTGGGCCTACCAGATCGACGCCGCCAATGCCGCCGTGAGCCGTCTGCAGGGCGTGACCGATGTCAGCAACAATCTGGTGCTCACGCCGCGTTCGTGCAACGCCACGGTGCAGTCCGACATCGCCGCCGCACTGAAGCGCTGCGCGACGGCCGGTGCCAAGCCGATCGACGTTGCCGTCACGGGCTCGCAGGCCACGCTGACCGGTCAGGTGTCGAGCGCGCCGGAACGCGAACTGGCGCGACGTGCCGCGTGGAGTGCTGCCGGCGTGAACAAGGTGGCCGACAACATCACGATCGCCGCCTGAACGGTACGAAGCTGCTGCGCCCAACGGCTTCATGACGCAACGCCTCATGGCTGTCCGGTCCGGCATCTCAGTGAAGGCGCAGCTGCCGCGCGGTGTCGGGGCCTGCGCTTTCGTCATGTCTGCTCATCCACCGCGTCGCGCGTCACCTTGAAAACATCCTTGCTGGTCATCAATGCCGGTTCTTCGAGCATCCGCTTCGCGCAGTTCGAGCTGGCTTCGGGCGTGCAGCCCGTTCGCGGCATGCAGGGCCACATCGAAGGGCTGGGCCGTGCGCCTCAGCTGGTCGTCCATGACCGGCTGGGCGGCTGCA
The DNA here is from genome assembly GCF_051861465.1 of Methyloversatilis sp. Classification (GTDB taxonomy): domain Bacteria; phylum Pseudomonadota; class Gammaproteobacteria; order Burkholderiales; family Rhodocyclaceae; genus Methyloversatilis. The sequence continues at coordinate 8,370 of NZ_JBHYCQ010000006.1, forward strand.
TGACGCAGCGCGTGCTCCAGCCGACCGGCGATCTGGCCGCCGACCACGCCGGCGCACTGGCCGCACTGTTCGACTGCATCGCCGGACCCGAATGGCCGGACGGTCCGCATGCGGTCGCGCACCGCGTCGTGCATGGCGGGTCGGCCTTCGCGCGTCCCCTGCGCGTCACGCCCGATGTGCTGGCGCAGCTGCAGCACTTCGTGCCGCTGGCGCCGCTGCACCAGCCGCACTGCCTGGCCGCGCTGCGCGCCACAGCGGCACGCTGGCCCGACGTGCCGCAGATCGCGTGCTTCGACACCGCCTTCCACGCCACCCGGTCGCCTGTCGAGCAGGCCTACGCACTGCCGCAGCCGTTGCAGGACGCCGGCGTCCGGCGCTACGGGTTTCACGGCCTGTCGTACGAGTACATCGCCGGCGTGCTGCCGCTGCACCTGGGCGCACTGGCCGGTGGGCGCGTCGTGGTGGCGCACCTGGGCAACGGTGCCAGCCTGTGCGCGATGCGCGGCCGCAAGAGCGTGGCGACCACCATGGGCATGACGCCTCTGGACGGCCTCGTGATGGGCACGCGCTGCGGCCGCATCGATCCGGGCGCCGTGCTGCATCTGATACGCGGCCTGGGCATGACGCCGGATGAGGTCCAGACCCTGCTGTACGAGCACTCGGGACTGCTGGGCGCCTCCGGCATTTCAGGCGACATGCGGGTGCTCGAAGCCAGCACCGAGCCGGCTGCCCGATTCGCCATCGATCTGTATGTCCATGCGATCACGCGCGAGCTGGGCAGCATGGTCGCGCTGCTCGGCGGTCTCGATGCACTGGTGTTCACTGCCGGCGTCGGTGAGCACAGTGCGCAGATCCGCGAACGCGTGTGCCGCGACGCGGCCTGGCTCGGCATCGAGCTGTCGGCCGGCGCCAACGACGCGGGCGAGACCCGCATCAGCACGCCGCGCAGTCGCGCATCGGCCTGGGTCATTCCGACCCATGAGGCGCGGGTGATCGCCCAGCAGGCGAGCGCGCTGCTGGAAATCTGAATGCCTGCCCGGCGCACCGATGCGGGTGCGTCAGCGCACAGACCATCCGGTGTGGCCCGCGCAGGCTGATCCTGACGATTGCTGCCGGGGACATCTGGCCCGGCAGGCGGAAGTGATACACGGGGAGCCTGCATGACGGCACTACAGCACGTGCGCGACGCCGGCCAGAGTCTCTGGCTGGACAGCATCAGCCGCACCCTGATCGATGACGGGCGGCTGGCGCGCTACATCGACCAGTACGCCATCACCGGACTGACGTCGAATCCGGCGATTTTCGACGCCGCACTGGGTGAGGGCGGCGCCTACGACGAAGACATCCGCGCCGGTACGCGCGACGGTCTGTCCGGCGAAGCGCTGTTTGCCGGCTTGGCGCTGGCCGACCTGAGGCGTGCGGCGGCGCTGTTGCGCCCGTGCTTCGACGCCAGCGGTCGCGCCGACGGCTGGGTGTCGATGGAGGTGTCGCCGCTGCTCGCTGCCGACAGTGCGGCCACCGTCGCCGCGGCGCGGCAGATCCATGCCGATGCCGCGTGCGCCAACCTGCTGGTGAAGATTCCGGGTACGCCGGAAGGCTTGCAGGCGATCGAGCACACCGTATTCGCCGGCATTCCGGTCAATGTGACGCTGCTGTTTTCGCGTGAGCAGTATCTGGCCGCCAACGACGCCTGCCTGCGCGGCATCGAACGGCGCATTGCGGCCGGGCTCGATCCGAAGGTCGCCACCGTGGCATCGCTGTTCGTCAGCCGCTGGGATGTGGCGGCCAACAGCGTGATTTCGGTGTCGCTGCAGAACCGGCTCGGCATCGCGGTCGCCCGCCAGGTGTGGCGCAGCCGTGTCGACACGCTTGCGTCGCCGCGCTGGCAGACGGCGCTGGCGGGCGGTGCCCTGCCGCAGCGCCTGCTGTGGGCGAGCACCGGCAGCAAGGATCCGGCCGTGTCCGACACCCTGTATGTCGATGCGCTGATCGCGCCCGGCAGCATCAACACCTTGCCTGAAGCCACCTTGCTGGCGTTCGCCGATCACGGCCGGCCGCAGCCCGTGATGCCCGACGACGGCGGCGACTGCGACGCGGTGATCGCGCGCATCGATGCCGCAGGCGTGAAGGTCGCAGTGCTGGCAGACCGGCTGCAGCGCGATGGCGTGGGCGCGTTCGCCAAGGCCTGGCGGCAGTTGCTCAAGCGCATCGAAAGCCGCGCCAGCCCTGGCACCGCACTCACGCCCCGGGTGGCCGTATCGTGACCGCCGCGCTGTTGCACCGCGCACCGCGCGAAGAACTGCTGGTCCGCATGCATGCCTGGTGGCGTGCCGCCAACTACCTGTCGGTCGGGCAGATCTATCTGCGTGCCAATCCGCTGCTCGAAACGCCGCTGACGCGCGAACACATCAAGCCGCGCCTGCTCGGCCACTGGGGCACCACGCCCGGGCTGAATTTTCTTTACGTGCACCTGAACCGGCTGATCAAGGCGCACGACCTCGACCTGATCAATATCATCGGTCCGGGGCACGGTGGGCCGGCGCTGGTCGCGTCGACCTATATGGAAGGCTCGTACAGCGAAACCTATCCGGCGATCACGCAGGACCGCGCTGGCATGCAGGCGCTGTTTCGCCAGTTTTCGTGGCCGGGTGGCATTCCGAGCCATGTCGCACCGGAAACGCCCGGCTCGATCCACGAGGGCGGCGAGCTGGGTTACTCGCTGGCGCACGCCTATGGCGCCGCCTTCGACAATCCCGGCTTGATCGTCGCCTGCGTCATCGGCGACGGCGAGGCGGAAACCGGCGCACTGGCCGCCAGCTGGCATTCCAACAAATTCCTGAATCCGGCGCGCGATGGCGCGGTGCTGCCCATCCTGCATCTGAATGGCTACAAGATCGCCAATCCGGCAGTGCTGGCACGCATCGGTCGCGATGAACTGGCCGATCTGCTGCGTGGCTACGGTTACGCGCCGCATTTCGTGTCGGGCGATGATCCGATGACGATGCACCGCCAGATGGCGGACACGCTGGACGCCGTGCTGGCGGACATCCGCGCCATCCAGAGCGCCGCACGCGCCGTCGATGCCCCGGTGCCGCCGCCGCGACCGCGCTGGCCGGTACTGGTGTTCGAGTCGCCCAAGGGCTGGACCGGTCCGGCCGAGGTCGATGGCCTGCCGTCCGAAGGCACGTGGCGCGCGCATCAGGTGCCGATCACCGATTTCAGCAAGCCGGAACACGTTCGCCAGCTCGAAGACTGGCTGCACAGTTACCGGCCGCAGGAGCTGTTCGATCACACCGGCGCGCTGTACCGCGAGATTGCCAGCCTTGCGCCGTCCGGCTCGCGTCGCATGGGCGCCAACCCGCATGCCAACGGCGGCCTGCTGCGGGTGCCGCTGCGCATGCCGCCCTGGCGCGACTTCGCCGTCGCACTGGACGCGCCCGGCGCGGTCCAGGCCAGCGCCACCAGCGTGCTGGGCAGCTTTCTCGCCGAGGTGATGACCGCGAATCTGCAGGCGCGCAATTTCCGCGTGTTCGGGCCGGACGAAACCGCGTCGAACCGCCTGGGCGCGGTGATCGAGGTGACCGGCAAGGCCTGGATGGCAGAGTGCAAAGCGGTCGATATCGACCTGTCGGCCGATGGCCGGGTGATGGACGTGCTGAGCGAACACCTGTGCGAAGGCTGGCTGGAAGGTTATCTGCTGACCGGCCGCCACGGCCTGTTCTCGTGCTACGAAGCGTTCATCCACATCATCGATTCGATGTTCAACCAGCACGCCAAGTGGCTCAAGGTGTGCAACGACATTCCGTGGCGCGCACCGATCGCGTCACTCAACTACCTGTTGACCTCGCACGTGTGGCGGCAGGACCACAACGGCTTTTCGCACCAGGACCCGGGTTTCATCGATCACGTCGCGAACAAGAACCCGGATGTCGTGCGCATCTACCTCGCGCCCGATGCCAACTGTCTGCTGTCAATTGCCGATCACTGCCTGCGCAGCCGCAATCAGGTCAATCTGATGATTGCCGGCAAGCAGCCGGAATGGCAGTGGCTCGACGCCGAAGCCGCCGCGCTGCATTGCGCCATCGGCGCCGGCATCTGGCACTGGGCAGGCACTGAGCATGGCACGGACGCACGCGAACCCGATGTGGTGATGGCCTGCGCCGGCGACGTGCCGACGCTGGAAACCCTCGCCGCGGTGATGCTGCTGCGCGAGTACGTGCCCGACATCCGCATCCGCGTCGTCAATGTGGTCGACCTGATGGCGCTGCAACCGGCGTCCGAACATCCGCACGGCCTGAGCGATACGGCGTTCGACGCACTCTTCACCTGCGATGCGCCCATCGTGTTCGCCTTCCACGGCTATCCCTGGCTGATCCACCGTCTGACCTACCGGCGAACGAATCACGACAAGCTGCACGTGCGCGGCTACAAGGAAGAGGGCACGACCACGACGCCGTTCGACATGGTGGTGCTGAACCACATGGACCGCTACCAGCTCGCGCTCGACGCGATCTGCCGCATTCCGCGGCTGGCCGATCAGGTGGATGAGGCCAAGGCAAGGCATCGCGCCAGCATCGCCGCCCACAAGGCGTGGATCGCCGAGCATGGCGAAGACCTGCCGGACATCCGCAACTGGCGCTGGCTGGCCACGCCGCCTGATGTTCCCCTCAGGTAGCCTTGAGCGCCGGCAACAGCCGGTCGTACTCGGTTTTCACGACGGCGTAGCACTCGCAGGTGCGCTGTTCCAGCCCGGCGCGGTCGAGCACGGTGATGTGGCCGCGCCGGTAGCTGATCAGACCGCATTCCTGCAGCCGGCCGGCCGCTTCGGTCACGCCTTCGCGACGCACGCCGAGCATGTTGGCGATCAGTTCCTGCGTCATCACCAGCTCGTTGGTCGGCAGCCGGTCGAGGCTCAGCAGCAGCCAGCGGCACAGCTGCTGGTCGAGCGAATGGTGGCGGTTGCACACGGCGGTCTGGGCCATCTGCGTGATCAGCGCCTGCGTGTAGCGCAGCAGCAGGTGCAGCACCGGTCCGGCGCGGTTGAACTCCACCATCATCAGGTTGGACTTCAGGCGATAACCCTCGCCGGCGCTCTGCACCACGGCACGGCTGGTCGTCGATTCGCCGCCCATGAACAGCGATACGCCGACCAGGCCTTCCTTGCCGACCACGGCGATTTCGGCCGAGGCGCCGTCTTCCATCACGTAGAGCAGCGACACGATGGCCGTGACCGGAAAGTACACGTGGCTGAGGCGCGTGCCGGCCTCGTACAGCACCTTGCCCAGCGGCATGTCCACCGGTTCGAGGTTCGGGAGCCAGCGTTCCCATTCGGCATCGGGCAGCGCGGCGAGCAGTTCGTTGGTGCGGGCGAAAACAGTGGGAGGTTTCATTTGCATCTTCAGCGGTCTCGTGTGGAGGCCCCGATCGCGTATCGATCAAGGTCGGTCAAGGTGGGGCAGGGAGCCTGTTCAAACCGCATCACGCGGATGAAGCGAAAGGCGCTGCAGCCTTCAACAACATGCGGTCGGGGCGCCGAAGTGCGATGAAAGTATAGCCACATCTCCTGTCCGCCGCCTGCCGGGGGTGCGACACCGTACAGACCCCGAAGGGCCCCCTGTTCATCATGCACTGCATCGCTTCTGACCCTGTTGCCCCGACGTGCTTCCCGGGGCGACCGATCCGACGGAGGTTTTCCGGATGCAGCCGAATCAACGAGTTGCCTTGCATGCCGCTCAACCGCGCCAGGCGGAGGCGTCGCCTGTGGGGCCAGCTCACTCGCCCCCTGAGGTGCCCCGCTTCGACCCCGGCCTGCTGCGGCGCCACCGCATCAGGGTTCGCCGGCTGATCCGTCGCATCAAGGCGGGCTACGGCGACCCGAAAGACGAGCCCTGCACCGGGCTCGACCACGCTGCACAGCAGCATCAACCAGAGGAGACGACCATGAGCTACCAAGACAGGGACAAGCACGGCATGTACAAAGGCGAAGGCGCCGCACCGGGACCGCTCATGCGCCATGGCCCCGGGCCGGGCCTGATGGGGGCTGACACGCTGATGGGCAACGACGTGTTCAACAAGGAAGGCGATGACCTCGGCGACATTCAGGAAATCATGCTCGACATGCGCAACGGCAGGGTCAGCTATGCCGTATTGTCCTTCGGCGGATTTCTCGGCATCGGCGACAAGCTTTTTGCCGTGCCGTGGAGCGCGCTGACGCTCGACACCGAAAACAAGCGCTTCACGCTCGACGTCGCCAAGGAACGCCTCGAAGGCGCGCCGGGCTTCAATCAGGACTGCTGGCCCGACATGGCCGACCAGTCGTGGTCGCAGCAGATCCACGACTATTACGGCACCCGTCCGTATTCGGACGACTCGAAGCTCTGAACGCGGCAGCCTTGCGGCTGCACAGGGGGCCGGGACAGGCGCTGCCTGTCCCGGCCCCGTCGTCATCCAGGAACAGGGCGTCGGGGACATCGGCCCTTACACCGCCACCCCCTGCAGCAGATCGGCCAGTTCGTCGGCGTGCTGCTCCTCCACGGCCAGTATCGATTCGAGCATGCGACGCGTGGTCGGGTCCTGCTCACCCAGGTAGAGAATGAATTCTCGATAGCTGTCGATGGCGATGCGCTCGGCGACCAGGTTTTCGCGAATCATTTCGGCCAGTGTGCCGCCCTCGACGTACTCGGCATGACTGCGCGCGGTCAGCGTATCGGGCGAGAAATCGGGTGAGCCGCCCAGCTGCACGATGCGTCCGGCCAGTTCGTCGGCGTGCCCCTGTTCTTCCTTCGAATGCGTCAGGAACTCGCCGGCGACCGACTGCGAGTGAATGCCGCTCGCCATGAAGTGATGGCGGCGGTAGCGCAGTACGCACACCAGTTCGGTGGCCAGCGCTTCGTTGAGCAGCTTGAGCACCTGCATGCGATCGGCGTCGTAGCCGGCGGTGACGGCGCCATCCTCGACATGCTTGCGGGCGCGCTTACGCAGGTCGGCAACCTCTGACAGCTGTGATTCGGTGTTCATGGCGTTCCTCGGCAAAAGTCTGGGACAGCGGGGGAGGTGGAAGCGGGGGTCCGACCCGATCCACCCGGGCGGGGGTGACCGGACATCGGTCCACTCTGGCGGGATGAAACCGCCTGGTCCGTGCGGTGGAACACTTAGCGCGCAATCCATGGTCCACGTTCGCCACCGCACAGACGGTCACGGCCGCCGAGCGCTCAATAGGCCTTGTGGCGGGATGCCTCGGAAAAGTGAGCCTCGCACCCCGTTTCTTCCCTGGCTTCGCGCTGCAACCCGTCAGAGGCCGGGAGCATCGTCATCGAGGAGGGTTTGTCATGCTGCATTACGCCATCGTGTTCTTCGTCATCGCCCTGATCGCCGCGCTGTTCGGCTTCGGAGGCATCGCAGCCAGCGCCGCCGGCATCGCGAAAATCCTGTTCTTCATCTTCATCGTGCTTGCTGTTGCAAGTTTCGTGTTCGGTCTTGTCCGTCGTGGATGAGGCGTTCGCGGGCCGCTGGCCTCCCCTGATCAGAGAAAGCAGGTATCCCATGAACGATCGCACCAGGAACGACCGCCGAGAAGGTTCCGTTGTTGCGGCAGATAGCTTCGCTGACGCGCTCGTCCATACCGCCGGGGAAGCGGTCCGCTCTTCGAACCAGATCGCCCATCAGACGCTGGACCAGTTGGCCGACCGTGTGGACAGCGCCCGCCTGCAGGCTGCACCGGTGTTCGATCGCCTGGCGCACCGCGCCGACGGGATGAAGTATCGCGGTATGGCAGCGATGCGCGATGGCTCGCAGCGAATGCGCTATCAGGCCGTACGCGCCACCGACTCGACGCTGGGTTACGTGCGCCAGAAGCCGGTCAGGTCCCTGCTGTTCGCCGCCGCGCTGGGCGCCGTGGCAACGCTGCTGCTGTCGGTCGTCGGACGGACCGGAAAGCCGCGCGACTGAAAGCGTCGATCGCCGCGTCCGGCAACCATGACCGCGCAGCCGTCGGCGCTGCGCCCGGTCGAACCTTCATATCGCTTCACGTCACGGGAGATCACATGCCTGCCAATACCCTCTCTTCCGCCAGTCCGGACCCGACCCGTCTGAACGATCATCTCAGCCAGTGCGTCGTGGCACTCGGACCGATGCATCGCATGCGCTGTGCAGCCGAGGCGGTCGACGCCTTTCTGGCGCCGCGCTTCGTCAGTCTTCTGCTGGTGATGTCGGCGCTGTTGCTCGGCGGCCTGTCGCTGTAAGACCGGCCCAGGGTTCCAATGCCAATGTCTACATGAGCCGGGCGCGACTGCGCCGGCAGATACCCGACGCCGGCGCCGAGGCGCTCGCACTGATCGATCCGTCACGCGGCGTGATCGAGTCACCGATCCGCGGCGAGCTGTTCAGCGCCGAACGTTTCCGGCAGCACGGCCGCAGCCTGGGCGAAGCGCAGACCGCGCGGCTCAAGGCGCCGCGCTCGACCGCCTTCTTCCCGCGCCTGCACGACAACATGAAGGTGCTGCGCGAGGCGCAGCACTACATCGGGCTGCAGGAACGCATCGGCCATCACGTCAGTCCGGCCGGTGAATGGCTGCTGGACAACTTCCATCTGGTCGCCGCCCAGATCAAGGCCGTGCATGACGGTCTGCCGCGACGGTACTTTCGCGACCTGCCGGTGCTGGTCGGCGATCATCTGGCCGGCCTGCCGCGCATCTACGGCGTCGCCTGGGCCTTCGTCGCGCACACCGACAGCGCCTTCAACGACGATCTGCTGATCGAATTCCTGAATGCCTACCAGCAGACCAGCGAACTGAACCTCGGCGAACTGTGGGCCCTGCCGACCACGCTGCGCGTGGTGCTGATCGAAAACCTGCGCCGCCTGTCCGAGCGCGTGGCGGCCGACAAGGCGGCACGTGAACTGGCCAATCTGTGGTGCGACGGGCTGGAACGCGAAGCGAGCGGCCGCGCGGGCGGCCACGCCCGCATGATCGATGCCGATGCGATGTTCGGCCTGATGCAGGCGCGTCGTGTCGGTACCGTGTTTGCGCTGCAGGTGATGCAGCGGCTGCATTCCGATTCCGGATCGCGCTCCGCCGCCGGGTTGCGCGGCCGGGAGTCGGTGCGCGAAGCGCTGGCGCGCGCACTGCCGGATCCGGCCAGCGCGCAGGCCAGGCAGCAGGCCGACGAAGCGGCCGACAACCTGAGCGTCAGCAACGCCATCGGTTCACTGCGCATGCTGGGCGACGCCGACTGGCGCGCGCTGATCGCGCAGACCAGCATGCTGATGCAGCTGATGCTGGCTTCAGCGACCTTCCGCGCCGAGCGCGACGACACGCAGGACGCCACGCTGCACGCCATCGAGCGGCTGGCGCGCACGAGCGGCCACAGCGAACTGGCGGTGGCGGAGCGGCTGCTCGAGCACATGCGGGTACCGGTCAGCGATCCGCAGCTCGACCCGTCGGCGCCGATCGAGTCGCCAAGTTTCTGGCTGCGCGGCGGCGGGGCCGGTGCGATGCGCCGGTCGCTCGGCCTGCGCCCGGCCCTGCTGTCCGGCTTCGGCGAGCTGCGCAACCGCTGTGCGGTGCCGGTCTATCTCGCCGTGCTGGGTGTCGGCAGTGCGCTGCTCGCGCTGGCGTTCCTGCAGCACGCCGTGGCACCGTCCGTCACGGCGCCGGTGTGGGCGATGCTGGCGGTGCTGGCGCTGCTGCCGGCGAGCGAGGCGGTGATCGCCGTGCTCAACCGGCTCATCAGCGAATGGGTGCCGCCGCGCCGCCTGCCCCGGCTAGCGCTGCTCGCCGGCATTCCACCCACGCTGCGCGTGCTGGTCGTGATCCCGGCCATGCTGTCGTCGGCCACGGCCATCCGCGCACTGGCGCGCCAGCTCGAACGCCACCACCTGGCGAACTGCGAGCCGTACGCGCAGTTCGCGCTGCTCACCGATTTCAGCGATTCGAAGGTCGCGCACGACGGGCCGGACGCCGCACTGCTGGCGAGCGCCGTCACCGAAATCGACCGGCTCGAAGCGCTGTATCCGCCCGACGCCGTCGACGAGGGCCTGCCGCAGCGCCGCTTCCTGCTGCTGCACCGCGACCGGCGCTGGTCGGACAGCGAACAGTGCTGGATGGGCTGGGAACGCAAGCGCGGCAAGCTCGAACAGCTGATCGACCTGCTGGCGGGCGGACTGTCGGGCTTCGTCGATCTGGGGCCCCGCTCGAAACCGGCGCTCGACACGCCGTTTGTCGTCACGCTCGACAGCGACACCCTGCTGCCGCCGGGGGCCTTGCGCGAACTGGTCGGTGTGGCGGCGCATCCGCTGAACCGTCCGCGGGTCGATGCTGCGCGCGGCCGCGTGGTGGCCGGCTACGCGGTGCTGCAGCCGCGCATCGTCACGCCGCTGCCGTCGCCGCTGCATGCCACGCCCTTCCACAGCCTGTTCGCCGGACGCTGCGGCGTCGACCCGTACAGCGCCGAAACCTCCGAGCTGTATCAGGACCTGTTCGACGAAGGCACGTTCACCGGCAAGGGGCTGTTTCATGTCAAGGCCATGCACGCGGTGCTGTCAGGGCGGCTGCCCGAGGGCCAGGTGCTCAGTCACGACCTGATCGAAGGGTCGATCGCGCGCTGCGGCGGCGTCAGCGACATCACGCTGATCGAGGAGGCGCCGATGCACGCCGACGTCGCGTCCTCGCGCGTGCACCGCTGGACGCGCGGCGACTGGCAGCTGTGGCCGCTGCTGTGGCGGGCGCGCCGGTTCGACCTCGATGCGATCAACCGCTGGAAGATGATCGACAACTTGCGCCGTTCGCTGGTCGCGCCGTTCTCGGTCGTGCTGCTGCTGCTCGCACTGGGCAGCGATCTGCTGTCGCCCTGGGGCGTGCTCGCGCTGATGGCTGCCGCGTTCGGCGGTGGCCCGCTGCTCGGCGCCCTGGCCGGCATGGCACCGGCGCGTGACGACCTTGCGCTGCGTCACTTCTATCATCAGGGGCTGGTCGACATCGGTCGCGCGCTCGGCGGCATGCTGTGGAATCTGGCGCTGCTGCTGCGCAATGCGCTGCATCTGGGTGACGCCATCGTGCGCGCGCTCTGGCGCACGGCCATCAGCCGCAGGCGCCTGCTGCAATGGACCACCGCAGCCGATGCGCAGTCCGCGGCACGGCACAGCCTGACCGGCCTGTGGCGCGTGCATTGGCCGGTCAGCGCGCTGGCGATCGGTGTGTTCGCGCTGCTCTGGTGGCGCGGAACGTCTGCGCCGGTGCTGGCGCTGTCGGTGTGTGCGCTGTGGGCGGGCACACCGCTGTGGATCGCGCTGGCCAGCCGCGCATCGGCGCACCGCCATCGCTACCGACTGCCCGCCGGCGATCGCGCCTACCTGCTCGATGTGGCACGCCATACCTGGCGGCTGTTCGAGCGCCACGTCGGACCGGCCAGCAATTATCTGCCGCCGGACAATGTGCAGACCGTGCCCTACGTGATGGTCGCGCAGCGCACCTCGCCGACCAACATCGGCCTCTACCTGCTGTCGGCCGCCTGCGCGCGGCGTTTCGGCTGGATCAGCACGCTCGAACTGCTGACCCGCTGCGAACGTACGCTGGCCACGCTGGCGGTGCTGCCGCGACATCGCGGCCACTTCCTGAACTGGTACGACACGCAGACGCTCGCGCCATTGGCGCCGGCCTATGTGTCGGTGGTGGACAGCGGCAATCTGTGCGGTCACCTGATCGCGCTGGCTGGTGCCTGCGACGCGCTGGCGGCGCGACCGGCAGACGACGCCGACCGCGCCTGCAACGCACCGTTGCGCCTGATCGCGCTGGCGGCACAGTGCCGCCGGCTGGCGCTCGAAGCGGAATTCGCCTTCATGTACGACGAGCGCCGGCGCCTGTTCCACATCGGCTATCTGGTCGAGGAACAGACGCTCGACAAGAGTTACTACGACCTGCTCGCCTCCGAGGCGCGGCTGGCCAGCCTGTGGGCGATTGCCAAGGGCGACGTGCCGGTCAAGCACTGGGCGGCGCTCGGGCGGCCGTTCTTCGCGACCGGCAGCGAAGCGGGGCTGCGCTCCTGGTCGGGTTCGATGTTCGAATACTTGATGCCGTCGCTGGTGCTCGAAGAGTTGCCGGGCAGCGCACTGGCCAGCGCCGCGCAGGCCGCCGTGCGCGAGCACCGGGCGTTCGGGCGCACCCACCGCGTGCCGTGGGGCCTGTCGGAATCGGCCTATGCCGCGAGCGACCACACGCTGGCCTACCAGTATTCGCCGCAGGGCGTGCCGCGACTGGCGCTGCGCCGCACGCCGGCCGACGAAATCGTCGTCGCGCCCTATGCCACGGCGCTGGCCGCCATGTTCGAACCGGCGGCCGCCATCGACAACCTGCGGCGCATGGAAGGCCTGAATGCCCGCCGCGACATGGGGTTCGCCGAAGCGCTGGACTTCGTGGCCGACCGCCAGACCGACGGCAGCGCGTTCACGGTGGTCAGTACCTTCATGGCGCATCATCAGGGCATGACCATCGTCGCCCTGGCCAACCTGCTGCTCGACGGTGCGCCCCGGCGCTGGTGCATGGCCGAGCCGCGCATCGACGCCGTCGCGTCGCTGCTGCAGGAACGCGTGCCGCGCGAGGTGTCGCGACTGCTCGCGCCGCCGCCGGCGCCGACCCGCAACGACCGGCGCGATGCCTTGCCCGGCGTCACCCGCCTGGTCCGTCCGGGCGCGTCGGCGCTGCAGCCGACCCACCTGCTGTCGAATGGTCGCTATTCGGTCGCGCTGCGCGCCAACGGTGCCGGCTGGAGCCGCTTCGGCACGGCCGACGTGTCGCGCTGGCGCGACGACGCGCTGCGCGACGTCTACGGCACCTTCTTCTATCTGCGGCGCACGCCGCAGGCCGCACCGGTGTCGATCACCCAGCATCCGGCGGCCGACCCGCTGGCGGACTACAGCGCCACCTTCCACAGTGACCGCGTCTGTCTCGACGCGCAGTGGGCCGACCTGCGCACGCGCTGCACCGTGTGGGTCAGCCCGGAAGACGACGTCGAGCTGCGCCGCATCGAGCTGTGGAACACCTCGTCGGAGCCGATCGAAGTCGAACTGATGTCGATGTTCGAAGTGTCGTTGTCCGAGGCGCGCGCCGACGAAATGCATCCGGCCTTCGCCAAGCTGTTCGTCCAGGCGACCTGGGATGAAGCCAGCCGTGCCGCCTACTTTTCGCGCAAGCCGCGGCTGTCGACCGAAACCGGGCTGCACGCGGTGCATTTCATCGCGCACGCCGACCTGCACCTGACGTCGGTCACGGTGCAGACCGACCGCGCGCGCTGGCTCGGGCGCCATTGCGACGCCGCGCATCCGCGGGCGGATTACGGCAGGGCGGCGGATCCGTCGATCGCCTCGCACGCAGCGGAACAGGACTGCGTGACCGGGCTCGACCCGCTGGCTTCGCTTTCGATGCGCCTGAATCTGCCGGCGCACGGCATGGCGTCGCTCACTGTCGGCACCGCGGCTGCGGATGCGCGCGACACGCTGCAGGCGCTGGTCGAGCGCTACCGGCAGGACGCCATGGTCGAACGTTCATCGTTGATGTCCGGCACGTTCGCGAGCATCCGGCTGCGCGAAATGCGGGTCAATGCCGACGATCGCGCCGCGATCCAGCTGCTGACGACGACACTGGCGCTGCTGATGTCGCGTCCGGCACCGGTTGAAGCGCCGGCGGGTGACGCGCTGCATGACCGGCGCACGCTGTGGCGGCTCGGCATGTCGGGCGACCGGCCGATCATCGTCGTGTGGGCCAGCGCCGTGCAGGGCGTGCGCATGCTGAGGTCGCTGTTCCAGGCGCTGCGCTGGTGGTCGTGGGGCGGACTGACCTGCGATCTGGTGGTGATGAACAGCGAGGCCCGCTCCTATCTGATGCCCTTGCAGGCCGAACTGGCCGCGCTGCGCGAGCGCTACGCGGCCGAGGTTGTCGCGACGGCACCGGCACGTGCCTGCGGCCTGTATCTGGTGCACGCCGACGAACTGTCGCCGGCCGAGCGCGCCGCGCTGAATGCGCTGGCCCGGGCCAGCCTGCACGCCGACGGCCGGCCCCTGTCGCATCACGTGCAGGATCTGGTCGACTGGCATGACAGCGCGCTTGAGGCGCGCGCCGACCAGCCGGCGACGGCGCTGCCCGCCCCACGTCACGGCGCCATCGGTCTGCCGCCGAAGGGTGCGTTCGACGGTGCAAGCGGCGATTTCCTCTTCACCGTGACCGATGCGCACCGCACGCTGCGGCCGTGGATCAATGTGCTCGCCAATCCGGATTTCGGCAGCCAGGTGTCTGAAGCCGGCACCGGCTACTCCTGGGCCGGCAACAGCCGGCTGAACCAGCTCACCGGCTGGTCCAACGACCCGGTCGGCGATGCGGGCGGCGAAACCTTTCATCTGCAGGACCTGCGCAGCGGCGACATCTGGAGCATCGGCGCCGGCGCCGCTGCAGCCGACGTGCCCTACCGCATCGAACACGGGCAGGGCCTGACGACGCTGCGTCACCGGCGCGGCGACATCGAGGTGAAGGCGACCTGGTGCGTCGACCCGGAGCAGTCGGTCAAGCAGGTGCGCATCGTGCTGACCAATCGGGGTACCCGCGCACAGTCATTGCGGGTGATCGGTCTGTTCGAGTGGGTGATCGGCGCGCTGCGCACCGATCGCCAGTCGGTCCGCACGATGTTCATGCGGCTGGCGCCGCCCGAGGCTTCGGCGCGGCCGATCGAGGCGCTGCTGGCCACCCAGTGCGATGGCCATGCCGGCTTCGGCAACAGCACCGCCTTTGTCGTGCTGCAGCGCGAGGGTGCCGACGGCAGACCGGCTGTCGCCACGCTGGCCGACTGGACCTGCGATCGGCGCGAACTGTTCGGCCCGGACGGCCGGCAAGTCATGCCGGACCGGTTCGGCGCGCAGGACGCCCTCGGCGTCGATCCGTGCGCCGCGCTGTCTGCGACGGTCAGCCTGGCGCCGGGTGAGGCGTGCACCCACGTGTTCCTGCTCGGTCACGGGGACTCGCCGCGTGCCGCCGGCACGCTGGCGCGCGCCGCCGCGGAGCAGGGCGCCGTGCAGCGCGAACAGGCCGTGCGCGCGAAATGGGCCGGCCTGCTCGATGCCGTCACGGTGAGCAGTCCCGACCCGCTGTTCGATGTGCTGGTGAATCGCTGGCTGCCTTACCAGACGGTGGCCTGCCGCCTGTGGGCGCGTGCCGGCTTCTACCAGTCGGGCGGCGCCTTCGGCTTTCGCGACCAGCTTCAGGATGCGATGGCGCTGTGCGTCGCCGCGCCCGCGCTGCTGCGTGCCCAGCTGCTGCTGTCGGCGTCGCGCCAGTTTCCCGAAGGCGACGTGCAGCACTGGTGGCATGCGCCGACCGGTGCCGGCGTGCGCACCCGCTGTTCCGATGACCGCCTGTGGCTGCCGTTTGCCGCGGCCCGCTACATCGAGGTCACAGGCGATGTCGAGGTGTTCGACGAGCTGGTGCCGTTCCTCGAAGGCGATCCGATACCGGACGGTGCGGAAGATGCCTATTTCGTGCCGCGGGTCGGCACGCAGCCGGTGTCGCTGTATGAACACTGCGCACGGGCCATCGACTGCAGTCTCGCGGTCGGCACGCACGGGCTGCCGCTGATCGGCACCTGCGACTGGAACGACGGCATGAACCGGGTCGGTCATGAAGGACGGGGCGAGTCGGTCTGGCTGGGCTGGTTCCTGTGTCAGGTGGTGGCCCGCTTCAGCGTGCTTGCGCATGCCGAGGGCGAAACAGGCCGCGCCGAACGATGGCAGCTGGCCGCGGCCGGCTGGCGCGATGCCCTGCACGGCGAGGCATGGGACGGCGAATGGTTCGTGCGTGCCTTCTTCGACGACGGCACGCCGCTCGGCTCGCGCCGCAACGAAGAATGCCGCATCGACCTCATCGCGCAGGCCTGGGGGGTGCTGTCCGGCGTGGCGACACCGGCGCAGCAGCAGGCGTCGATGGCATCGGTCGGCCGACTGCTGACCGACGAGACGAACGGCCTCGTGCGACTGCTCGATCCGCCGCTGCAGCACGCCCGGCCCGACGCCGGCTACATCCAGGCCTATCCGCCCGGCGTGCGCGAGAACGGCGGCCAGTACGCACATGCCGCGGTCTGGGCACTGATGGCGCAGGCCGAACTGGGTGACGTCGACGCGGCCTGGCGCACGTTCACCGGGCTCAGTCCGGCTCACCGCTCGGACAACGAGGTGCGGGGCGCCGCCTATGGCATTGAACCTTATGTGATGGCGGGCGACATCTACACCCAGCCCCCCTATGCCGGACGCGGCGGCTGGAGCTGGTACACCGGTTCGGCCGCCTGGATGCACCACGCGGCCATCGAATCGATATGCGGCCTGCGGGTGCGTCAGAGCCGCCTGTGCGTGGTGCCTCGTCTGCCCAGCCACTGGCCGACCGTGACGCTGACGGTGCTGCGCGCCGGTCGTCGGCACGAAGTCACCGTGTGTGCGGCGGGGGCGCTGTCCGAGATCGCCCGCGCGCGTGCGGCCGGCCTGCTGCCGCTGGCGGTCGGCGAATGGCTGGATCTGGCGTCTGCCGGCGATCTCAGCCGCCATCTGGTGATCGCTGCGGCGAATGTGACCTCGACCACCCGCCCGCCGGTACAGGCGGTCACGGCATGACGCCGCCGCGCGCGCTGACCGAAGTCTGGCGGATCGCGCTGGCGACCCTGCGCCGCTACGACGACGCGCGCGGCATGACGTACGGCGCGGCGGTGGCGTTCTACGCAGCGTTTGCGATCGCGCCGCTGATCGTCGTCGTGACCCGCGTCATGTTCTGGGTGCTCGGCGACGAAAGTGCGCAGGTGGCGCTCATCGATGCACTGTCCGGGCTGATCGGGCCGCGCGAAGCCGGTACCGTGGCGGACTTGCTGGAGCGTGCGAGCGAACGTTCGAACGGTGACGGCAACGGCTCGGTGGGGCCCTGGCTGGCGCTCGGCGGCACGCTGATCGGTGCGACCGGTGTGTTCATCGAACTGCGCGCCGCACTGCAGGCCATGCTGGGCGAAAAGGCCGTGCCATTTTCGTGGCTCCGTCTGCTGCAGGTGAGGCTGCTGGCGCTGGGCATCGTGCTCGGCGGCGGCTTTCTGCTCGCGGTGGCGCTGGTCGCACAGACCGCGGTGCTGCTGGCGATGCACAAGGTGACCAGCCACTGGCCAGTGCTGCTGCCGGTGGTGCTGCTGGTCGAAGCGGTGTTTTCGTTCGGTGTGATCGCGCTGCTGTTCGCCACGCTGCTGCGCTGGCTGCCGGACCATCGCATGCCGTGGCTGCACGCCGCGGTCGGCGCCTGCTTCGCCGCCATGCTGTTCATGCTGGGGCGCTACGGCATCGGGCTGTACATCGCGACCACCGCCACGGAATCGGCGCTGGGTGCGGCCGGCTCCTTTGCTGCGCTGCTGATCTGGTTCTACGGATCGAGCCAGATCTTCCTGCTCGGTGCTGCGCTGGCGGTGGAAGTCATACCGGCCGCGCCGCCGCGCGCGGGCGGGTCAGCCGCAGCCCGCGGGCACTGAACGCCTTCACCCCTTCGGTCTGGCGACCGCATGGACGTCCTGCGGCAGGCTGATCGAAAACTGGCTGCCGCGTCCGTGTCCGCCACTGGTGGCGAGCAGGTTGCCACCTTGTGCTTCGACCAGATCGCGCAGCATGTACAGGGCCATGCCGCGGCGGCGTGGAGAAGGCAGGGTCGACTCGGCGGGCGCAAAGATCGTGGGCAGCGCGTCGGCTGCGATGCCTGCGCCGTCGTCGGACACGGTGATCCGCACCCATCCATCGAGCGTGTCGACCGAAAGGCGTATTTCGCTGCCGTCGGCTGAATGACTGGATGCGTTGTCGAGCAGCCGGGCGATGATGCCGATCAGGCGCACCGCATGGCCCCGCGCAGCCGGCAATCCGGCCGGCCAGGAGGTCACCAGACGCTGACGCCTGCCTTCGAGCGTGCGGCGTGCCTGTTCTGACGCTTGACCCAGCACCGTCATCAGGTCGATCGGCCGCCGCTCGAACATGACATCGGCGCCACCGGGCTGGGCCGCCGCGACCAGATCATCCACCAGTCGCGACATGCGACGGACCTGTCGCTTGATGATGGCCGGCAGCCGGGCGCGCATCGCCTCGTCCTGCCGCGCGCGGCTGAACAGTCCGGCCGCCGTGCGGATCGGGTGCAGCGGCTTGCGAAGATTCTGGGCCACCATCGACAGGAAGCGGATCTGCCGCCAGCGCACCTGATCGGCGTGCTCGTCGAGCTCCCGTGCGGCGAGCAGTGCCAGCGTCAGGTTTTCGTTGGCTTCACGCAGATCGCGCACGTGCATTTCGCGCTCCGCCAGCACGAATTCGTGGCGCGACATCGGCAGCGGCTTGACCGGGCCGACGCGCGGTATCAGGCCGACCGCGCGGGCGGTGTCTTCACGGTGAAAGTCGAAGCAGCCGCCGCCTTCGCGTTTGGCGCGATACATCGCGACATCGGCGCGGTCGATCAAGGTGCCGGCGTCATCACCATCTTCCGGAAACAGCGCAATGCCGATGCTGGCCGACAGACGCAGCACGGTGTCTCCGACGTGGCAGGGCTCCGTCAGCGACGCCAGCATCTTGGCGGCAATCTGGGCCGCATCCGACGCCTGGGTCACTTCAGCCAGCAGCACCAGGAATTCGTCGCCGCCGTAGCGGCTGACGGTGTCCGAGTCGCGCACCACATCTTCGAGACGGCGCGCGACCTCGCACAGCACGGCGTCGCCGACCGGATGGCCGAGCGTGTCGTTGATCGGCTTGAAGTAGTCCAGATCGATGAACAGCACCGCGATGTGCGTACCGCGCCGTCGGGCCAGCGTGATCGCGCTGTCCAGCCGGTCATTCATCAGGGCGCGGTTGGGCATGCCGGTCAGCGGGTCGCGCTGGCTGTTGCGCGCCAGTTCGTCCAGCGTCAGTGTGGCGCTTTCGGCGATCGCCTCCGCCTGCAGGGCGGCGAGCACGAGGTTTTCGTTCGCTTCAAGCAGATCGGCGGCCTGTGTCGCGCTGAAGGCATGCTTCAGCTCATCGAGTTCGCGCTGCAGGCGCGTCAGTTCGCCTTTCAGCGCATGGGCCTGCGCTTCGAAATGCGCAACGGTCGCGTCGGCTGCGGCGGCCGGCGCTTCATCCGGCGGCCGGTTGCTCATGATGACCTGAACCCGCCGTGGCGAGTCAGGTTGCCGAACCCTGAAACGCCGAACCATCCAGTCCGTCCGCATCGCGCCGCGCCGGCTGCCCGCCGAGCAGTCCTTCCTGGCCGGTGATCCGGTCGCCGATGCAGATGCCTGCATCGCCGATGGTGAACTCACGCAGCTCGTTCGAGTGCGCGCTGCCGCGCACCTTCACCACGGCCATCACGCGCCTGAGCCGGCTGTCGACCTCGACATAGCGCTGCACGATGATGGCATCGGTCATGAAGGCGGTGCCATAGGGGCTGAAGCGCAGGTCGTTGAAGCGATCTTCCAGTTCCGATGTCATCAGCACGGTGACACCGGTGCTCGCCAGTGCCGACACCAGACGGGACAACGATTCGCGGAAGTCGGCGCGGAAAGTCGGCGCCAGCGCCAGTTCGAAGCCGGACAGCGAATCGATGACGACCCGGCTGGCTTTCAGGCGGTTGATTTCGGTGATCAGCAGACGGGCGATCTCATCGACCGATACACCGGGTGCGCTGCTGTCGACCACGCCGATGCGGTCGGCCCGGATCAGCGGGGCGAGCGCTGCACCCTGGGCCAGCCGTGGCCGCTGTTCGAAGGCGGCGATGACCGACGTTTCACCCTGGCGCGCACCTTCGGTCAGAAAGGCCGTGGCCAGGGTGCTCTTGCCTGAACCTGACGGGCCGGCGACCAGCAGCGAAAAGCCGCGCGGCAGGCCACCCCCCATCATGTCGTCCAGACCGGGCACGCCCATGCCCACCCGGGCCGCACCGGCCGCCGCGCGGTCGACGCGCGGTGCGCCGGATACCTGCGGCGGCGCAAACACCTGGATGCCCGAACTTCCGATGCGGAAGGTGTGCAGGCCGGGCAGCGAAGGCTGGCCGCGCATCTTCATGATTTCCATCTTGCGCACCATCGAATTGCGTTCGACGCTCTGGCGCAGCCAGATCAGGCCGTCGGCGACGGTGAAGATCGGGTTCGGATCACAATCGCTGAAGTATTCGCCGATCAGGAAGGTGGTCGCCTGCCAGCTCGTCATCAGCACGCCGAGATTCTGGATGAAGTGCTGCAGCGTGATGAAGGACGTGCCTTCGTTCTGGCTGGCCAGAATGACCGACCGGAAGGAATCGACGAACACCAGCCCCGGTCCGCGCGCTTCCACCTCGGCCACGATGTGTTCGAGCACCTTGTCCAGATTGCCGCAGGCGACATCGTCGGCCAGATTCACGAAGCGGATCGAGCGGTTCAGCTTGTCCAGCTCGAAAAAATCGAACTGCTGCTGATAGCGCAGCATCTTCAGCGGCGGCTCGCCGAGCACGGTGAAATAGATCGCTGGCCGCTCGGGCGTGGCCAGTGCGAACATGATCTGGTGCGCCAGCGTGGTCTTGCCGCAGCCCGGCGGGCCGGCGATCAGATTGCAGGAGAACTCCGGCAGCCCGCCGCCGAGCACTTCGTCCAGCCCTGGAACACCCGTCTTCAGGCGATTGATGCTTGCTTTGCCAGTGTTCATTGCGAGGTGTCCTGCGCGGCGGAGCCGCTTGAAGTGTTGTCGAGTACCGGCCGCAGCAACCTCTCGGTCAGTGATGCACCGATGAGTGTCGACAGCAGATCACGGAAATTTTCGAGCAGCGCGCCATGAGCGGCGGCGGCTTCGGCTTCGGCCTGCAGCAGCAATGCACTGCGCAGGGTGGCCACTACATCCTGCCCGGCCGCGGTATCGCAGACCGGAGCGAGCCAGGGATGGGTGTCACGCGTCAGATAAAGGCTGCGCTTGACGAGCGCGGCTACGCCGCGCTGGCCGATGATGGGTGAAAGACTTGCGTGCAGCGTCTCCCATGCGGCGACTGCCGCATCGAGCGTGGATGCAGCCGAAGGCAGTGGGGTGGCGGCATCCGCCTGGTGAGATCCCGCTTCCCCGACGTCTCGTGAGTCGCTTTGCATCGATGGTCCGGTGGTGGTTGGCTCGCGGCTGCTTGCTGATGGTACGCCCCGGGACCGTTCTTCCGTTCGGCTTTTCGCGCCGACGCCCCCGGGCTGCCTGCGGTGCGGCAGCAGTCGGGCGGCCGGGCGCAGCATCCCGTGCCGGTTAATTGCTGGACACTCCGCTCGGCGGCGGTCCGAACACGATGTCCACGCGCCGGTTCATCTGCCGACCCGCGGCGGTGTCGTTGCCGGCCACCGGCTGATCTTCGCCGAAAGCGCGCGTGCTCAACCGATCCGACGCCACACCGAGCTTGACCAGTTCAGCCATGACGGCGTTCGCCCGGCGCCCGGATAGCGCAAGGTTGCTCGAAGCGGAGCCCACGCTGTCGGTGTAGCCCTCGATCGTTGCGCTGCGTTGCGGGTTGCGCTTGAAGAAATCGGCCAGACGGATCATGTCGGCTGATCCGCTGGACAGCAGATCCGCCTTGCCGCTGTAGAACAGCACGCCGCCCAGCGTGACGACCATGCCGCGATCGGTCTTCTTCGCATTCAGGGCGGTCAGTTCGGCTTCCAGCGTTTCGACCCGTGACCGGCTCTGTTCCATGCTCGCCTGATCGCGCAGAGCCGACGATTCGGCCTCGGCAAGCTGATTGCTCTTGACCTGGCTGCGTTGCTCGGAGGCGATCAGCTGACGGCGTGTGTTGTCGGCCTCGGCCGTGCGTTC
This sequence comes from Methyloversatilis sp., assembly GCF_051861465.1. Classification (GTDB taxonomy): domain Bacteria; phylum Pseudomonadota; class Gammaproteobacteria; order Burkholderiales; family Rhodocyclaceae; genus Methyloversatilis. The sequence continues at coordinate 30,187 of NZ_JBHYCQ010000006.1, forward strand.
GGCCAGCCGCATGCGGTCGCGCTCGGCGGCCGCTCCCGCGGTCACGGCCTGTGCCGCGCGACCGGTCGCGGTTTCACGGGCAATCACGATGCGCTGGTCGGCCAGATAGGCGAGGTGGTCGACGGTGTCCTTGCGCGTGCCCGCCGTCCAGGCCTGTTCGGCTTTGCTGACGGACGCTTCCGCGTCGCGCAGTTCGTCGGCGGCCAGCGCGCTGACCTGGGGATCGCTGCGCGCGGCGACCACGCGTTCGCGTGACTGGTCGAGCGCGCTGTTGCGCTCCGGCACGCTGCTGCAGGCGGCCAGCGAAGCGCCGAACAGCGCGATGCACAGGGTGCGGATCTTGGTATGGGGTGTCATCTGGGGCTCCTGATGCGCTGAACGTTCAGGTCAGCGAACGATCTTGCGGTTGATTTCTTCCTGCAGCACGCGGGCGGCGTTCTGCGACTCGGTGGCGCTGCGCTGCGAGCGCACTGCCTGCGCATGCGCCTCGGCCACGTGGGCATCGAGCTCGGCCTGCTCGGCCAGCTGGCCGGCGCGTTCGTAGTCCTTGTTGACCACCGCCTGGCGGGCACGGGTGAGCTTGCCGATGGCGATCTGCAGTTCGGCCGGGGCGCTTTCGCGGGTGCCGGCGCTGCTGGCCCGTTCGACAGCGGCTTCCGCGACGGCCATCTTTTCCACTGGCAGCGGCGTGGAGGCGCAGGCGCCAAGCAACAGGGCAGCCAGTGCCAGGGCCAGCAGGGGCCAGGTCGTCCGGACCATGGCTGGCAGTGTGGGTGCGACGCGGATGTGCGGGCTGTGCATGGTCATGGTGATTCCCTGGGCAATGTGTCCATCGACTGCGGCCGGGTGGCGGACAGTGGTGGTGAGGCTCCGGACGCAGCCTGAACGCCGGCCGGTCCGCTGTCTGTCTGTTTGCGCACATCCGTGCCGGCGCGCGCCATGGGGCCGCGCGCTCGAAGTGCGGCAGCGCACAGACCGGAAGAGGCCTGTCGCGCAGATTTCTCGCGCGCACTGGCGCCGCACGCCTACGCTCCGGCCGCCCGTCGGAGCGGGGCCACACTTGCGCCGCGCCGGGGACCCTCATGCAAACAAGCCCGCAGATCGAACAGACCCGGCGACGACGGGTGATCCGGCGTCTGCTGGACGAACTTGCGTCATGCGATCCGGATGACGACGCCTACGAGCGCAAGCTCGAACTGCTCGGCCGGCGCATCGCGCGCCGCGTTCCGCCGATGGACGGCTCGGCGCCTGGGCACGCGACCGCAGCGCGTCCGCGCGCGGCAGGTCGAAGGTCGCATCAGGCAGCCGCTGGCTGGCAACCCTTCTGGCGACGGCAGCGTGCGCGGCTGGCACGGCTGGGCGGCGCGATGATGAATCTGATCAGGGCCGCATCCCCGGTGCACGCAGCGGGCGGCCCGCGCCATCCTTCGCATTTGCGACCGGATGTGCCTGTGGCAGACGGGGCGGCTTGCCCGACCGCGCCGGACGGCCGGCGGGTCGGTCGGCTGATCGGCCGATTCGGGGCCGGACAAGCGGCCGAGGGCGCCGACTGCCATTACATGCTGTATGAACCCGCATTCCGCACCGCGGGTCCTGCGCCGCTGCTGGTCATGCTGCATGGCTGCAATCAGGGCGCCGCCGAATTCGCTGCCGGCACGCGCATGAACGAGGTGGCGGAAGATTCGGGCGTTGTCGTGCTGTACCCGGAACAGTCGATGGGTGCCCATGCACTGCGCTGCTGGAACTGGTACGCCTTGCAGGACGTGTCGAACAGCGCCGGAGACGCGGCCCTGATTGCCCGCCTCACGCGCCGGGTGATGCAGGACCAGGATATCGATCCGGCGCGCGTCTATATCGCCGGCATGTCGGCCGGCGGTGCCATGGCGGCAGTGCTTGCGCGCGACTATCCGGGTCTGTTTGCCGCGCTTGGCGTGCATTCGGGCATTGCGGCAGGACGCGCACACGACGCGCTGTCGGCCATGCGCATCATGGCGTCCGGGCCGGACAAGCTGCCGCAGGACCTGCTTTCGCCGACCGAACAAGGGGCGCTTCGGCTGCCATGCATCGTCTTCCACGGCGACGCGGACACCACCGTGCATCCGTCGAACGCCGATGCGCTGTACGCCGCTTCGGGTCCGGCTGGCGACGATGCGGCGAGCGGGCATGCATCGTCCGAAGCGACGCCTCCGGGCGAAGGGCAGCGCGGCTACACCCGTTCCGCCATGTTCGGCGCGTCGGGCGTGAGTCGGAGCGAGCGCTGGATCATTCACGGCGCCGGCCATGCATGGACAGGCGGCGACGGCATGCAGCCCCATACCGATGCTTCGGGACCTGACGCATCGAGACAGATGATGCGTTTCTTCCTGCAGCATCATCTGAACTCGAAGATTTCGTAGCGGATGTTGCCGGCCGGGATGCCGCTTTCCTGCATCCGGGCCCGGACCGCCTGCAACAAGCCTTTCGGACCGCAGAAGCTGATGTCTATCGTCGCTGGCGGGTGCGTGAAGACCAGGGCGTCGAGCGCATGACCGAACGCCGGATCGCCGCCACCCCCCTTGACCGGAAAGAACGCCGCACCGCGTTCCTCCGCCTGCCCGCGCAAGCTGTCGACATCGGGAAAATCGCGGCCCGGGCTGCAGAAGTAGAACAGGCTGACCCGGTCGAAGTGCTTGCCGCCGGCATCGGTCAGCCAGGCGACGAAGGGTGAAATGCCGACGCCGCCGCCGATCCATATTTCGCAGCGCGAGTCGGGCAGGCGCTCGAAACGCCCGAATGGCGCATAAAGGTCGGCGTGCATGCCGATCCTCGCACGCGAGACCAGTCGCTGCGTGTAGTCACCCAGAGCCCGGATGACGAACTGGATCCGGCCGTCCTGCCGGCTACCCGTAGCGATGGTGAACGGATGCGGTTCGCGCAGTCCATCCTCGCTGAGCGACAGGAATGCGAACTGCCCGGCCTCGAACCGGATCGGTTGCCCCAGCGGCCGCAGATCGAGGTGCACCGCCGAGGGGCCGTGCTCGACGGCCACGATTTCATACGCCGCGTGGCGCGACATCAGCGGATACAGCAGAAGTTTGTAGACCGCAGCGGCCAGGCCGAGGCCACACAGTGCCGCCAGCCAGACACCTGCCGGGCTGATCAGGGCGATCGGCGACTTGATGCTGACGGCGTGAAACACGACGACCAGCAGTGCCGGGCCGGACAGCTTGTGCCACCACCGCCAGACGCTGTAGGGAATGTTCCGGTTCAGTGCCAGCAGGATCAGCAGCATCAGTGCGACGAAACCGGACTGTCGGGCCAGTCGCGCGACCGCCGGGTCGAGCGCGAAGATGGCCGCCTTTGTCCAGCTGTCGCCGTCTGCCTTGAACAACAGGTGAGCGGACGCAAACACGAGGGCCCAGATGCCGAGCCACTTGTGGGTGCTGTAAACGCGATCAAGACCGCCGAAAGCGGATTCGATCCATTGCCAGCGTGCGCCCAGTATCGCTGCAGCGGCCATCAGCGCGAGTGCGGAGACACCCGCGCCGAGGCTGAATGCGCCGAGCGTCAGCCGGCTGTCTGCGGGCAGTTCCAGGGTCACGAGAAGGACGCTGACAGCTGCTAGAGAGAAGATCAGGGCCCGGCTGTCGGGGATCATGGATTTCCGTATCGAGGGTGGGGTGAGCGGACGCGCGCCCGAAGCCACGGAGTGCAGCGGTCGGGCCTGGAAATGCAGGCTTCATTTCGAGGTCTGGAGGTCACCGACGTCTGCTCGGTGACGCACAGACCTTTTGTGTGTCAGCAGACAGACAGCGTCCGCATGACTGCGTACCGTGATCTTGCCGGACTGCACAGGTCCGGGTCCGTCCATGCAGTGGCCGCTCCGGCCGCGCCTGCGACGTGACGGCAGATCACGACACGAGGACACCCATGAAAACACTCCATACCCATGCGCTGGCGCTTGCCATCGCCCTTGCCTTCAGCACTGGCGCCATCGCTGAATCACTGACCAAGGCCGAGCACAAAGCGGCCAAGGCGCAAATCACATCCGATTACAAGGCAGCGAAGAAGGCCTGCGATTCGCTGTCCGGCAATGCCGAGGACATCTGCGAGGCTGAAGCGAAGGGTGCCGAGAAGGTCGCCAAGGCCGATCTGGAAGCGAAACGTGCGCCGTCCGGTACGGCGCAGTACAACGTTCGCGTGGCACGTGCCGATGCGGCCTACATGGTGGCAAAGGAACGTTGCGACGACCTCGCCGGCAACCCGAAGGATGTCTGCGTCGAGGAAGCCAAGGCCGCGCGCACCACTGCCAAGGCCGATGCGACGGCGCAGATGAAGATGTCGGAAAGCAATACCGCAGCCGGCGAAAAAACGAGTGACGCGCGCAGCAAAGCGGCCGAGCAGAACGCCGAGACGCGCAAGGAAGCGAAGGAAGACAAGGTCGACGCGCGCTATGACGTCGAGCAGGAGAAGTGCGACAGCCTCGCGGGCGACGCGAAGGATCGTTGCATCGACGCGGCAAAGATGCGCGCCGGCAAGTAAATCAGTCTCACATGCAGCACCTCGCGGCCGCCCGGCCGCGATATCCGGATACGAGGTCACAACATGAAGACGAAATCAAACATTGCAACGATTGCCATCAGTGCGGCATTGCTCCTCGGCCTGAGCGCCTGCTCGGGCATGTCGGCGCGTGATCGCAACACCGCCATCGGCGCGGGTGCGGGTGCGGTCGGCGGTGCGGTCCTGACCGGCGGCAGCGCGGTGGGCACCGTCGGTGGAGCCGCCGTCGGTGGCCTGATCGGACGCGAAATCAAGAAGTAAGCCGGCCATTGAGCGCTGGCTTGGTACAGGGGGTCATGCGGCGCGACCGGAAGCGGTCCCGCCCCATGGCCCCTTTCAGATGTGCAGTTGAACGACGGAGTTTTCCATGAAGAAGAATGCGCAAAAGCTGGGTGCCGTGATGGTTGCCGGCCTGTTTCTCGCGGTGCTGTCGGGATGCCAGAAGGAAGGCCCGGCCGAAACCGCCGGCAAGAAGCTGGATGCTGCGGTGGGCAACACCTCGGACGCGATCGGTGATGCGACCGAAAAGGCGGGCGACAAGCTCGAAGAAGCCGGCGACAGCATCAAGGATGCGACACGGGGCGACGGAAAGTAAGGTCACGCCGCGGGCGCTGCGTTCGCTGCCGAACAGACACTGTTTGGTGTGCGACACACACTTGTCATCGCGGGGCGAACCCTGCCTGCAGGGTCGTCAGCGCTCGGCGGGTCCGCCGGATCTTCAATGCAGTGGCGAGTTTCAGGGCTGCGCCCGCTTGCCGGCTGCGCCTTAATCAAGGAGGCACGATGAATACGGATTTCAATGGTGGTGACGCAGGCATCCAGGGCAAGAAGGATGTACTGGTGAGTGATGTGAAAGCGGTGGTCAGCGACGCCGATGCCCTGGTCAAGCAGGTGATCGACAGCACGGCGGGTGAAATTTCCGCGGCGCGCACGAAGATCGAAACGCGTCTGTCCGATGCCCGTGCCGGCCTGGATCGCGCGGCGCATGCGGTGTCGGACAAGGTGCACCGCGCGGCGGACAACACGCGCGTCTATGTCAGCGAAAACCCGTGGAAGGCGGTCGGCGTGGCCGCCGCCGCCGGACTGCTGGTGGCGCTGCTGATGCGTCGCCGCTGAACACCACTGTCTCGCGGAACGGCTGCGGGCGACTTGCCTGCAGCGCTCAATCTGTAGCTGGAAACCGAAAGGACACGAAATGAACTGGGATATCGCCGAAGGCAACTGGAAGCAATTCAAGGGCAAGGTCAAGTCGCAGTGGGGCAAGCTGACGGACGACCAGCTCGACGTGATCGCCGGCAAACGCATCGAACTGGCCGGGCGGATCCAGGAAGCGTACGGCATTACGAAGGACGAAGCGGAACGTCAGATCGAGCAGTTCGAAAAGCTGAACGAAGACGGTACGCGAACGCCCGACAGGCTGACTTGAAGCGTGTTTGCCCACGCTGCGCGTCGACGGTCTGCCGCATCCGGCGACGGTTCGTCGATCGCGTGATCGGACGCTTCGTGTCGATACAGCGTTTCCGCTGCGAATCGATACATTGCGTCTGGGAAGGCAATCTGCGGGTCACGGCGGCGGAGCCGTCAGGCGCCGCCCCGTCTTCAAATCCGGGCAAATGAGTCCGGAACGCACTGCCGGTCAGACACCTGACGGCAGCCGTGCGCCATCAGGCGGCGGCCTCGGACATCGGGTGCCGCGCACGATCCTGCTGCTCGAACCCGACCCTGCGCGAGCGGGTCAGATCAGGCTTGCGCTGGCCGGGCCGGCCACCGCCTGCCTGCGTGTCGAATGGGTTGCCACGCTGCCCGATGCCCTTCAGTGCCTTGGCCGGGCGGAAATCGAGGCCGTGCTGCTGGACACCCGTCTGTGTGCCGGCGACAGCGTCGACATGCTCGATCGCGTTCGCCGGGTGAAGCCGGATGTTCTGGTGTTGCTGATGTCCCGACCCGGTATCGGATCCGTGCCCGGGCGTGTGGACGGCAGCGTCGCTGACGACGGGCACACCGGGTTGCGCAACGTTCAGGCGCCTTGGCTGCCGGGTACGCCGTGGGTACTGGGTACCTTGTGCCGTGACATCGAAGCCCGGCGACTGCCGTGCCCGTCCGCCGAAGCGGCGCTGACGCCGTGATTCTGTACGGCAGCGCACCGACGCGCGACTATGGCACGCGCATGCTTCGGGTGTTCCGGCCAGCGATGCCGCAAGGCCGGACGTTTCCTGACAGACAGGGTCGCCAACCGCTTGTCCCGTTCATCGAACGCCTGCGCGCGACGCCTTGCCGAGCGACGTCAGGCGCTCGTAAAGCAGTTTTCAAAGGAGTCTTTCATGCATGACATCAGACGATATCTGTCGGCCGCCTTTCTGGCCGTTGCGCTTGCCGGCGCAGTAGGCTGCGCGGCTACCTCGAAGCAGGAAGGTACTGGCGAATATGTGGACGACAGCATCATCACCACCAAGGTGAAGGCCGCCATCCTGAACGAGGAGACGCTCAAGGTCGCCGAGATCAATGTCGAAACCTTCAAGGGCGTGGTTCAGCTCAGCGGGTTCGTCAATTCGGCCGCCGACATCACGAAAGCGGTTGCGGTGGCGCGCGCCGTGGGCGGCGTCAAGTCGGTCAAGAACGACATGCGCCTGAAGTAAGACGCAGCCGTCCGCAGCACTCAAGGCCCTTGCGCACGATGTGCGCAAGGGCCTTGTCACGTGGCGTGCGCGCAATGTCAGATGCTGATCGCGCCACGTGCCCTGACCTTGCCGGTCGCCTTGTCGAGCAGCGCCTTCACTTCTTCCGGGGTCGGCAGCAACGCCTTGAATTCCGGTGCCTGGAAGTACAGATTGACGCGATGGTTGCCGAACGGCTCAAGTGCGTCGCACGACACATAGTGCTGCGTGCCCTCGCGCGCGTCGGTGCGTTCGTCGATGAGGTCGAATTCGCCGGTTTCGCAGTTGGTGTCGCCGACGCGGACGGACGAGAAGTAGGCCGGATCGTCCTTCATGATCAGGGCCGTCCAGGCGCTGAGCTGCGCGGGTGTGACCCGCTCGCCGAAGGTTTCTATCGTCAGCTGCAGACCCATGCGGTCACCGCTGCGCCCGGCGAGGAAGGTGCAGATTTCAGTGTGGGTATCGACCGGCGCATCGGCCTGGCCCTTGTAGAGGTTCAGCACGTCCGTCGCCGGAAGGCGCACGATGCCGAAGCCCATTTCAGCCAGATCTGCGGTGTCGACGAGGTCACACGGTGTCTGGCCGGCTTCGCCGGCCGATGCGCCCTGGCAGCATGCGACCACCATCATCGCGAAGCCGTAGCGGCGTACTGACGTCGCATTCGAAGTCATGTTCCGTCCTCCAGGGGCACCAGCGAGGGGCGACGCAGATGTCCGCTTGCATGCCGGGTCGCGCTGCCGTCGCGTGCCCACGAAAGCGCACGGCAACGCAGCACCATCGTACATCCATTGCGCGCAGGGTTGCGCGCCCGGGTGCCTGAAGCTCAGTCGAGCGCCAGCACGATGTTGCCGATCACTTGCCCCTGTTCGATCCGCGCGTGCGCGTCGGCGATCTGCGTCAGCGGCAGGCGCTCCGCGATGGGGTGGATCACGTGGCCGGTCGCGAGTAACCGTGTCAGGGTGTCGATCACGGCGCGGCGTTCGGCCTCGTCCAGCGTATAGACGAGGATGATGCGCAGCGTGATGTTGCGGGCAGCCAGGGCGAAAAAGGGCAGTGCAAACTGCGGCGTTCCGCTGCCATAGACGATCCATTCGCCACCCGGACGCACCAGTCCGATGTCCATGACGGCATTGGCGGCCACATCGACTTCGACGATGCGGTCGACGCCCCGGCCGCCGGTCGCGTCGGCCACCTGCGCAGCGACGTCTTCGGTGCGGTAGTCGATCACGCGGTCGGCACCGGCGTCCCGGGCAAGTCCGGCCTTGGCCGCGCTGCTGACGGTCGCGATGACCTGCCGTGCGCCGAGCAGCTTTGCGAACTGCACCGCGTAGTGACCGACCGCACCTGCGCCGCCCGCCACCAGTAACGATTTGCCGGCCACGCCACCAAGCGTCAGCAGGGCGTGCAGTGCCGTGGTCGCCGGAATGCCCAGGCAGGCGCCGGCTTCGCCGCTGATCGCGTCAGCCAGTGCGACCGCCTGTGCCTGCGGCAGCGTGATGAACTGCGCCGCGGTGCCGCAGGCGCGGCCCCACGCGGCGTTCCACAGCCAGACCCGCTCGCCGATGCGCGAAGCACTGACGCCCGGTCCGACCGCGTCGACGATGCCCATGCCGTCGCTGTGCGGGATGATGCGCGGGAAGGGCATGCCGCCCGCCCGCAGGCCGGCGCGCGCCTTGACGTCGGACGGGTTGACGCCGGACCACTGCAGCCTGACCCGCACCTCGCCCGCAGCCGGAACCGGATCGGGCAGCTCCGCGACCTGCAGCACCTGGTGGGCCGGGCCGGTCTGGTCGTAGAAGGCGGCGCGCATGGGACGTGTCCTGTCGGGTGCCGGCGCGTCAGTGACGTTTGCCGGTGAGGTAGGGAAATTCGATGTCCGAGCGGCCGCTGTCGACGAGATCGGCGAGCAGGCGGGCCGAGCCGCAGGCCAGCGTCCAGCCGAGCGAGCCGTGACCGGTGTTGTACCAGAGCCCCGGTATGCGGCTGCGGCCGATCAGCGGCACATTGCCCGGCGTGCATGGGCGCAGTCCGGCCCACGCCTGCGCGGCATCGATATCGCCGGCATCCGGACACAGCGTGCGGGTCAGTCCGGTCAGCAGCCGCACCCGTTCGTCGTCCACGGTGACGGTGTGGCCGCCCAACTCGGCCAGACCCGCCACGCGGATGGTGTCGCCGAGACGGGACATCACGATGCGGTGCTCTTCATCGGTGATGCTGACGTGCGGTGCATTCGGACCGGCCGGAAAGGTGATCGAATAGCCCTTGATCGGATACAGCGCCGGGCGCGGGCCGTGCTGTTCGACCAGCGCGCGCGTGTGGGTGCCCAGCGAACACACGATCTGGTCCGCGCACAAAAGCCCGCGCACGCCGCGTGCATCGCGGACGGCCACGCCGCGCACCCTGCCTTCGTGCAGGTCGAGGCTGTCCGCCGTGGTTTCGTAGTGGAACACAACACCGGCGTCGGCACAGCGCTGCGCCAGCTGGCGGGTGAACGCGCAGGCGTCGCCCGATTCGTCGTTCGGCGCAAACAGGCCGCCGATCAGGTTGCGGGTGGTCGACGCGAGCGCCGGTTCGATGTCGATGCAGCGCGCGGCATCGCAGACGTCGATCCGGATGCCGTGCTTGTGCAGGATGCGCGAACGCTGCTGCGCCCGGGCCAGTTCCGTGCGGTTGAAGAACACATGCAGGATGCCGCTTTCGGCGTGCACGTAGTCCAGCTGCTGGGTACGCCGCAGCAGGCCGAGTTCGACCTGGCTGCGGATGGCCAGCCGAGCGAGTGCATCGGTGTTGGCCCGCACGCGTCCGGGGCGGCATTGCAGCAGGAACGCCGCCATCCAGCGCCACTGGCGGTGGTTGACAGTGGGCGAGAAGCGCACGGGTGCGGTCGAGCGACCCATGCCGCGCAGACCGATGCCGGGCGCCTGCGGGGTGGCCCAGGGGCCGGCGTGGCTGACCGAAATCTGGCCGCCGTTGGCGAAGCTTGTTTCCATGGCCGGCTGGCTCTGGCGGTCGACCACGGTGACGGTGTGTCCCGCCTGACGGAGGTACCAGGCGGTGGTGATGCCGACGACGCCGGCACCTAAAACGAGTATGTGCATGCGGATCTGATTCTTGAGGACGCCATCAGGACCGCTGGAGCCGTCTGCAGGTTCCTTGTGTGAGCACCGATCCGGTACCGGAAACATGGTCGAAACGGCAGCCTGCGTGAAATCCTGCGAGGCGTTTCATGGTGCTGTGCACGATAATCGATTTTCTCACCCTACGGAGCCGTACCCCATGTCCCGCATCACCCTCAGCCAGTTCCTGATCCAGCAGCAACGCGACGGCGAGCGCATCAGCGCCGAGTTGCGCTTTCTGGTCGAGGTGGTCGCGCGCGCAGTCAAGGCGATCGGCAACGCGGTGGGCAAGGGCGGACTGACCAATTCGCTCGGAGAAGCCGGCGGCGAGAACGTGCAGGGCGAGGTGCAGAAGAAACTGGATGTGATCGCCAACGAAATCCTGCTTGAGGCGAACGAGTGGGGCGGCCACCTTGCGGCGATGGCGTCGGAGGAGATGGATGCGCCGCACCAGATTCCGAACCGCTACCCCAAGGGCGAGTACCTGTTGCTGTTCGATCCGCTCGACGGCTCGTCGAACATCGATGTGAACATTTCGACCGGCACCATCTTTTCGGTGCTGCGCTGCCCGGACTTTGCCAACGGCGGCGCTGCGCCGGTGGATGAAAGCGCCTTCCTGCAACCCGGTACGCGCCAGCGGGTGGCGGGTTATGCGGTGTACGGTTCGGCGACCCAGCTGGTGCTGACGCTGGGCGAAGGCGTGCACGCATTCACGCTGGATCGCGAAACCGGCAGTTTCGTCATGACCACCGCCCACATGCGCATTCCGGACGATACGAAGGAGTACGCGATCAACGCGTCGAATGCGCGGTCGTGGGAAGCACCGGTGAAGCGCTACATCGACGAGCTGATCGCCGGCAAAACCGGTCCGCGCGGCAAGGATTACAACATGCGCTGGGTCGGGTCGATGGTGGCCGACGTGCATCGCATCCTGACCCGCGGCGGCATTTTCCTGTACCCGAAGGACACGAAGGACCCGACCAAGCCGGGCAAGCTGCGCCTGATGTATGAAGCCAACCCGATGGCGATGCTGATCGAACAGGCCGGCGGCGCGGCGACTACCGGCTATCAGCGCATCCTGGACGTGCAGCCCGAAAAACTGCATCAGCGGGTGCCGGTCATCCTGGGTTCGAAGAACGAAGTCGAGCGCGTGCTCGGTTATCACTCGGCCTGAAGTGCGGCCTGAATGGCGGCCTGAGGTTGCCCGGCGGCAAGCCGCTTGAGCATGCCGGCGGCCGCGACGCGGCCGCTCGCCATGCTGGCGGTCAGCAGATAGCCGCCGGTCGGCGCCTCCCAATCGAGCATTTCTCCGGCACAGAACACACCGGGCAGCGCCTGGAGCATCAGGTCGGCATCGAGCGACTCCAGCGTCACGCCGCCCGCAGTGCTGATGGCTTCGGCCACCGGCCGCGTGGCGGTGAGGCGCAGCGGCAGGGCTTTGAGCGTCGCGGCGATGCGCGCCGGATCGGTCAGTGCCGTCTTGTCGAGTATCTCGAACAACAATCCGGCTTTTGCCCCGCTGATGCCCAGTCGCCCGGCAAGATGCGACGACAGTGAGCGCGCGCCGCGCGGGTGGGCGGCTTCGGCCAGCACGCGCGCCGGGTCGTGGGCCGGCAGCAGATCGAGTGAGAGTTCGACGAAGCCGTCGACCTCGAGCCGCTCGCGCAGCGCGGCCGACAGCGCATAGATCAGGCTGCCTTCCAGACCACTCGCGCTGATCAGGCATTCACCGCTGCGCGATACAAACCGGCCCGTCGCGTCGGTGAAGCCGATGCGCACATTCTTCAGTGGCACCCCGGCATGCCGCTGCGCGAAATGGGGGCTCCATGCAACGTCGAAGCCACAGTTGGCCGCGCGCAGCGGCGACACCGCGACGCCGCGGCTTTCGAGCAGCGTCGTCCAGCGGCCATCCGAACCCAGTTGCGGCCAGCTCGCCCCACCCAGTGCAAGCAGGGTGACCGCAGCCGGTCTGGCGACATCGACGTCCGGCGCGTGAAAGCACAGCCGACCCTCGTCGTCCCAGCCGGTCCAGCGGTGATGCATGTGGAAGCGCACGCCGGCCGCGCGCAGTCGCACCAGCCAGGCGCGCAGCAGCGGCGCCGCCTTCATGTCGCGCGGAAAGACGCGGCCGGATGATCCGATGAAGGTGTCGACGCCCAGCCCGTGCGACCAGGCGCGAAGGGCGTCGGCGTCGAAGCCGGCCAGCCAGCGCGCGACCTCGTCGCTGCGCTCGCGGAAGCGTCCGGTGAATTGCGGCAGGGCTTCGCTGTGCGTGAGGTTGAGCCCGCCCTTGCCGGCCAGCAGGAACTTGCGCCCGACCGAGGCCTTGCCATCGAACAGGTCGACCCGGATGCCGGCGGACGACAGCACTTCTGCGGCCATCAGGCCGGCCGGGCCCCCGCCGACGATGGCGACATCCAGCGCCGGCGACAGACTGGCGTGCATCAGTTGGCGGACTGGATGAGGCGCATCTCGTTGCTGTCGGCGCGCAGCTTGTACGGGCTGGGCGGCACGACCGGTTCAGGCGGTGTGGCGAGGCGCTTCAGCGCTTCGTAGCGATCGCTCACCCGCGGCACATAGGCGCGTGTTTCCGCGTAGGGCGGCATGCCGCCAAACCGGCGGACCGCACCGGCACCGGCGTTGTAGGCCGACAGGGCCAGTTCGACGTCGCCGAAGTGATCAAGCAGGTCGCGCAGGTGACGTGCGCTGGCACGCAGGTTGTCGACCGGTTTGAGCGCGTCGGTCACGCCATAGGCCCGTGCGGTCTCCGGCATCATCTGCGCCAGACCGAGCGCGCCCTTCGGCGATACGGCGTGCGGGTTGTAGGCGGATTCCGCCTGCACGACCGCATGCAGCAGTTCGGGATCGATGCCGCCTGCCACCGCCGCCTGTTCGATCTGTGCGGCGAACGGCAGCCCGCTCAAGGCCTGCCGCCTGGCTTCCCGTTTCTCCACCTCACTGATCCGCAACTGTTCCGGCTGAAGCAGGCGATAGGTCGTGCCGTCGCCCAGCCTGAGCTGATATTCCGAGCCGTTGGCCAGCGCCAGCAGCGGCAGACCGGCAAGCAGCAGCACGAACCATCCGCGCGTCATGGACGGAGGCCCCGGGCGACGATGTACCGGGCCAGCAGCACGGCAAGAATGATGCCGACGCCATTCGCAAGCAGGTCGGCCAACTCGGCTTCGCGACCGGGCAGGGCGAGCTGGCGCCATTCGTCATACAGCGCGATCGCGAATGCGAAGACGGCACAGCTGTAGAGCCAGCGCTGACCGAGTGCGAGCCAGAGCGAAAAGGCGATGGTGCCGAAGGTGACCATGTGGGCCAGCTTGTCCCATGGGCTGGGGATCAGCCCGACCGCCAGTTCGGTTTCGCCCAGTCTGACCAGGCTGGCAATCATCACCGTGGCGACCAGCATCGCAAGCCACTGGACGACCGGCGGGCGCTTCACGGCCTCAGTACGCATTGCGATCCTTGAACACCACCGCAACGGTTTTGACGATGATCCACAGGTCAAGGCCGATCGACCAGTTGCGCAGGTATTCCAGGTCGAATTCGATGCGCTTCTGCATCTTGTCCACCGTTTCGGTTTCGCCGCGATAGCCATTGACCTGTGCCCAGCCGGTGATGCCCGGCTTGACCTTGTGCCGGACCATATAGCCCTTGATCAGCTTGCGATAGGTTTCGTTGTGCGCCACGGCGTGCGGTCGCGGACCGACGATGCTCATCCGCCCCTGCACCACATTGATGAACTGCGGCAGTTCGTCGAGCGACGTGCGGCGCAGGAAGCCGCCGAAGGGCGTGATGCGCTGATCGTTCCGGGTGGCCTGCTTCACCACCGCGCCGTCGTCCTGCACCGTCATCGAGCGAAACTTGTAGACGACGATTTCCCGGCCGTCGAGACCGTAGCGGCGCTGCCGGAACAGCACCGGTCCGGGTGAAGTCACCTTCACGCCGATGGCGATCGCCAGCAGCAGCGGCGAAATGAGCAGCAGGATCAGGCACGAAAGCACCACGTCGCTGCTGCGCTTGACGAGGCCGTTGATGCCGGTGAACGGCGTGTCGCAGACCGCCACGACCGGCACGCCGGCAACGTAGTCCATGCGGCCCTGGATCAGGTCGGTCAGGAAAATATCCGGTGCGAAGAACACGCTGGCCGTGGTGTCCTTCAGATCGTCGAGCAGCGCGAGGATGCGCGGCTGGCTGGCCATCGGCAGCGCCAGATAGATCTGGTCGATGCGATGCGTCTTCACATAGGCGGCGAGTTCGCTCAACCGCCCGAGCAGCGGATGCCCGTTGAGTTGCGTGATGCGCTCCCTCGACCGGTCATCGAAGTAGCCGAGACAATGAATGCCGAGGAAGGGGTTGAAGGCAAACTGTTCAGCCAGCTGAACGCCGATGTCGTTGCAGCCGACGATGATGACCCGGGTCTGGTTCTCCACCTGCGCGGCAGACCGCTTCAGGTAGGCCCGTGCGGTGAAGTGCGCCACCAGCTGGGTCGCCGGCGCGGCCACGAGCCACGCCAGCACGACGTCGATCGGAAAGTTCTCGATGTACTGGCTCGCGTAACCGAAGAACAGCAGGATGAACGCAATGAGCATCCAGTTGATCACGCACTGCCGGACAACGCGACGCGGCCGCATGCTGAGCAGCGACGAGCCCGGGAAGGACAGCGAGAACACCACCAGGGACAGCACGACGTAGCGCGCGTCGACGGTGTCGCCGAAGTAAAGGGCACATGCAATCAGCGAAAGGATGAGCGACAGCGGGTCGAGGAACATCTCGACCATTCCGGGAAGACTTAGCGGTGCCCGCAATACGGAAGTGTTACGCTCAAACTTGGCGAGCATTGAGATTGAAACCGATGTATTCAAACTTGGGAAAATCTTGGGGAGATGCGTCGCCGTAGAATAGCGGACCGCGGTTATACGATTTTTACGATTTACGCGTTGGCAAGGAAAGCGTCACAGTCTGCGGCCATACTATTTTAGTGCAATGAACAATAACTTCTCGCTTCTTCCGCGCTCGCTGCAGTGCCTGCTGATGCTGATCACCCCGTTTTCCGCGCTTGCCGGGGAGGGTGACGTATTCAGCCTCGTGACGTCCGGTGCCTGGCAGTATCAGGACAACGTGTTCTATCTGCCCGACGGACTGGAGCCGACGTCTTTCGGTCCGAACACGCCACGCGGCGACCACAGCTGGACCGCCACGCTCGGCTTTACGGCCGACAAGATGGTGGGGCGACAGCGACTGACCGCGAGCGCTTCGCAGTCGGCCGTGCGCTACAACGATTTGACGCTGCTCGACTACGAGGGCCAGAACATCGCCGCTGGCTGGCAGATGCAGATCGGCAGCGACTTCTCGGGCAACCTCCGTTACACCAACCGCAAATACCTCGGCGGATTCGGCGACTTCAGATCGACCGTGCTGGCCAAGAACATCATTGATGCGGAAAGCCTGCGCTTCGATGGCGCCTACAAGATCGATGCCTACTGGTCGCTGTTCGGTGGCGTGAGCAAGGACACCCAGCGCAACAGTACGGAAATCCGGCGCCGCAACGATTTCGACATCGAACGGCTGGAAGCCGGTGTGCGCTACACGACGCGTGGCGGCACGCAGTTCGAACTGCTCGGACGGCGCAGCGATGGTGACTATCCGCAGCGCCTGCCGATCCTGAACCAGACCAATTCCTACAAGCAGAAGGACATCGAGGCGCGCGTGCGCTGGCAACCGGTCGGTCACTCGCGATTGTCGGGCGCCATCGGCCAGTCGAAGCGGGAGCACGAGAACGTGCCGCAGCGCGACTACGACGATGTTTACGGCCGGGTCGGCTGGGAATGGCAGCCGACCGGACACACCGCCGTGAACTTCCAGGCCGAACGGCAGATTTCGGCGCTGGATGACAATTTTTCCAGCTATTTCCGCACCACGACCTACACCGTTGCGCCGGTGTGGCAGGCCACCGGCAAGATCCGCGTCGATGGCCGTGCACAGTGGGTGGCACGACAAGGTGAGGGCGACACATTTTTCACCGCGCTGGGGTTTGACGGCTCGCCGCGTCAGGAGGATCTGACCACCTACAGTCTCGGCGCAACGTGGGCGATCGAGCGCAACCTGTCGGCCAATGTCGAGGTGCGCCGCGACGAGCGCGAATCGAACAACCAGTTCTTCCAGTACCGCGTGCGCAGCGTGTCCGCGTCGCTGCAGTACGTGTTCTGAACGTCCTTCAGTAGCGCAGCAGCGCGCGCGCGTCCCAGCCCCGTGTGGCGAGCCGCGCCGTGCCTCCGAGATCGGGCAGGTCGATCAGGAAGCGGAAGCCGGCGACTTCGCCGCCCGCCAGGCCAATCAATTCACCGCAGGCCAGCGCGGTCCCGCCGGTGGCGATCAGGTCGTCGATCACCAGTACCCGGGCGCCCGGCTTCACTGCGCCGACCTGCATTTCCAGCCGGTCGCTGCCATATTCCAGCGCGTAATCGATGCCGTGGTTCGGACCCGGGAGTTTCCCGGGCTTGCGCACCGGCAGCAGACCGCAACCGAGTCGCTGCGCGACGGCCCCGCCGAGCAGGAATCCTCTTGCTTCGATCGCGGCAACCAGATCGATGCTGTGCGGTGCGATGTCTTCGGCCAGCGCTTCGATCGCCCGCGCGAAGCCGTGCGCATCGGCCAGCAGCGGCATCACGTCCCGGAACTGTATGCCGGGCGACGGAAAGTCCGGAATGGTGCGGATCAGCGCCTGCAGGTGGCGTGCGTCGTCGAGGTTCATCGGGTCGGTTCCTTTGCCGGTGGCAGATCGAGGCGGGCGCGGCGCTCGTCGCGCGGCAATGCGGCCAGCGCGCGCAGGCTTGCCCAGACGGCAGGCAGGTCGGGAGAGGTGTCGATCAACCGCGTGAAGGCGGGCTTGGCTGCGCTGTACAGGCCGATCGACGCAAGGGTGGCGTTGTTGATGTCCTGCGCGAACCAGCGGTCATAGCCGCGAAAGCCACCCCAGTCCTGGTCGCGCACGCGGGCGTATTCGTCGCCGAGCGCGCCGATCAGGCGCGCCTTTTCTTGCCGCTTGTCGGCGTCGCTCGACGATGACCGATAGACCTCATCCAGCGCTTCGCGGTACTTCAACACCAATGCGGCGAAATCGGCGCGGATGCGCTGGTTGCGTTCGAAGCCTGCGCGCAGTGCGTCCTTGCCCGGACGCATCAGCCAGCGCCGGACGCCTTCCTCTTCCACCGCACTGGCAAAGGATTCGTTGAACTCGGTATCGTCGCGCACATAGACGATCTGATGCGACAGCTCGTGCACGATGAGCCGCACCAGTTCGATTTCCGGGTAGTGCATGAAGGTGTTCAGCAGCGGATCGTCGAACCAGCCGAGGGTCGAGTACGCCGGCACACCGCCGACATGCACGTCGAGCCCTTCACCGCGGCGTGCCTCGGCATAGGCCCGCGCGTCGGCTTCGCTGAAGAAGCCGCGGTAGCTGACGCAGCCCGCGATGGGGAAGCAGGATTGGGCCGGCTGCACCGACAGCGGATCGGCGGCAAATACGTTCCACACGACGTAGGGCCGACCCAGATCGGCGTAACGACGGTAGCTGCCGTTGTCCGGCAGCGCCATTTCGCGGCTGGCCCAGTCGCGGATCTCGACCGCCAGCGCAAGCCTTTCGCGCAAGGTCTGCGGCGTCGCAGGGTCGGCACCGATCTGTCCGACCGGTCTGGCCAGTCGCCACAGTTCGAACTGTCCGCTGGCGGCCTGCCAGTAGTAGCGCGGCGAGAAACTGCCGTTGCAGCTGACGATCAGCGGCGTCAGGCACAGCAGGAACAGGCGTCGCAAGGTTGACTCAGCCCGGGTCACGGTCACCGGCGAACGGGTCTGCGTAGGCGGGTACCGGCACCGGTGTGGTGTCGGCCGGACTCATGTCGAGATGGACGGGGATCCAGCCGCGTACGCTGTTGATGAACCAAATCTGTTGCGCCCGGGCGAGATCGTCGCGTGTCAGTACCTGCTCACGCAGCACGCCACTGTCCACCAGATCGCGCCTCAGGGTGCCATCGAGCAGGCCGCTGGATACCGGGGGCGTCAGTTGTTCGCCATCGATGTCGAGCACCAGGTTGCCGCGTGTGAACTCGGTCAGTTCACCGGCGTCGTTCCACAGCAGCACATCGAAAGCGGAGCCGGCACAGTGCGAGAAGTGCGCGTCATAGACCGAGCGACGGGTCGTCTTGTGATACAGAAAAGGTTCGGCGCGCGACACGGGTTCGACCGCAAGACGCACGCTGCAGGCACGCGTGTCGGCGCTGCCGGCCGCCGTGCCGTCGAGCCGCACGGCGCCATCGGCGCCATATAGCAGCCGCACGCGGAAGCGCCCTGTCGGGTGGCGCAGCGCGTGGGCTTCGAGTGCTGCGCGGGCCGCATCCGGGGCGTCAAAGCCGAAGAAGCGCGCCGACGAGGCAAGCCGCGACAGGTGTCGTTCCAGCAACGCATACTGGCCATCTTCAAGCAGCAAGGTTTCGAGCAGCTCGAAATCCCGCGCGGCCCGGGACAGAAAACGGCTCTTGGTGCGCACTTCCTCGTACTCGTCGGCCGCCACCGAATCCCAGGTGATGCCGCCGCCCAGACCGCAGCGCATCCGGCCGCTGGCCACGTCCAGCGTGACGGTGCGGATCGCGACGTTGAAGCGGGCGGCGCCGCCCGGCGCGAGATGGCCGATCGCGCCGCAATAGACTTCGCGCGGCGTGGTTTCCAGGTCCGAAATGATGTCCATCGCCTTGAGCTTGGGCGCGCCGGTGATCGAACCGCATGGAAACAGTGCGGCGAACACGTCCTCGATCGTCACGTCAGGGCGCGTGCGTGCGGTGATGGTCGAGGTCATCTGCAGCACGGTCGGGTAGTTCTCGATCGAGAACAGATGCGGCACCTGCACGCCGCCGGGCATCGACAGCCGCGACAGGTCGTTGCGCAGCAGGTCCACGATCATCAGATTTTCGGCGCGGTTCTTTTCCGAGTCACGTAGCCAGCGCGCCAGTTCTGCATCCTCGCGCGGCAACTGGCCGCGCCGTGCCGTGCCTTTCATCGGTCGAGTCGTGAGCACGCCGTCCTGCCAGGAAAAGAACAGTTCGGGCGAGGCGGACAGGATGCGGTGGCTGCCGATGTCTGCATAGGCGCAGAAGTCGGCCTGCTGGGCGACGCGCAGGCGCTCGTAGAAAGCCCGCGCATCGCCCTCGAACGAGGCCAGCGCGCGGATGGTGTAGTTCATCTGGTAGGCGTCGCCGCGCCGGATCGCGGCATGGATGGCCTCGATGCACTGTTCGTAGCGCTCGCGCGGGGTGTCCAGCGTCCACTCGGACACCGAGAAGGCGGCGGGCGCATGGGGCGGGGCATCGAGTGGCGCCTCGTGCAGGCCGAACCACACCAGCGGCAAGCGGTTGCCCGGCAGTACGCGGGCAGCGCGGTCGAATGCCGGGGCGGCCTCGTACGCCACGAAACCCGTCGCATGCAGACCGTCGCGCGCCGCTTGCGCAATCCGCTGCAGCGCCGGCCTGACCGCAGCCGGCGTTTCGGCACGGACGATCTCCACCGGCGGGCCGAACACCAGGCGCCGGGGCAACCGGCTGGGCGACGCGAAATCCAGGATGAAGGTCATGGGCAGGCGGGTGCGTTGGGTCGTTTCAATGTCGGACGTGTCAGATGATGTGGGGGGCGATGTACAGCGCCACGACCCGCTTGCCGATCAGGGTGACGGACCCTTGCCGGCGCCGCGTGCCGTCATCGCTGTACTCGAAGCCATAGGTGCGCTGGATGCGCATCTGCCCGCCGTCGTCGCGTGCCAGCCAGGCCTTGCGGATGGCCACGGTGTCGTCAAGCAGCTGCACACCGTCGGCCTGACAGGCGGCGCGGCTCGCCTCCATGCCGATTTCGCGCGCGCTGAGACTGTCCAGCCACAACCATATCAAGCCACCGATGAGCAGCAGGGCACAAAGTTCAAAAAGCGGCATGGTCGGTCAGGCCCGCAGTGCGGGCTGGCGCGCGACGTAACGCGCGAGTTTGTGGTCGGCCTGCTGCGACAGCCGGGCGGCCAGCTGTTCGGGTGTCAGTCCCGGGTAAAGCCGGCTCAGAACCAGCAACATGCACAACAGTACGTCGGCGGCCTCGCTAATGGCGGCTTCCGGTTCGAGCGTCTTGTGCGGCTTGAAGCCTTGCTCCACCAGGACGGCCTCGGCCAGTTCTCCGCACTCTTCGGTCATTTTGCACAGCAGCATCAGCGGATCCATGCGTTCATGGGCCGCGAAGACCTGCAAGGCGCTGACAAATGATTCGGCTGGAATGGACATGGTGGAACCGGATGCAGGATCAGCGTCGATTCTAGCCTGTGCCGCCATACCCGCCACATCGGCCCGATCGCACACGGCCCGCGACCGGACGTCGAAGCACGCGTGGCCGGCCGGACTTGAAACATTCTGCAAACCCGCATCCGGAGTCCGCTCCATTACGGAAACATTTCACGCAATGGCGCCGTAACACAGCGCGGGTACTGTTAATGCTTGAGGACTTGGGCTATCTTGGCAATCGACCTAAGTGTCACAAATCCGCAACAAATTTTTCGGGGACAACATGTCACACCACGCAGGTCGAGCACTCGTTCTTTCCATTCTGGCGACGGCAATGCTGGCGGCGTGCGGTGGAGAGAGCGGTGACAAGAAGGTCGCGACGCAGGTCGCAGTGAAGGTGAACGGCGGCGAAGTGTCGGTGCATCAGATCAACCAGGTCATGCAGCGCACCAATGTGAGCAGCCCCGAACAGGCGAAGGCAGCGAGCCGTCAGGTACTGGAACGACTGATCGACCAGGAATTGCTCGTCCAGCAGGCGATCGACAAGAAGCTCGATCGCGACCCGAAAACCCTGCAGGCAATCGAAGCGGCAAAGCGCGAAGTGCTGTCGCGCGCTTACCTCGAGCAGGTTTCGGCGGGTGCGCCCAAGCCGACCGAGTCCGATATCAGCGCGTATTACGCCGAACACCCCGAACTGTTCTCCGAACGACGCATCTTCAGCCTGCGCGAGCTTGCGATCCAGGCCGGCCCGGAGTTCATGCCGAAGCTGCAGCAGTACATGGCGG
Source organism: Methyloversatilis sp. (assembly GCF_051861465.1). Classification (GTDB taxonomy): domain Bacteria; phylum Pseudomonadota; class Gammaproteobacteria; order Burkholderiales; family Rhodocyclaceae; genus Methyloversatilis. The sequence continues at coordinate 51,594 of NZ_JBHYCQ010000006.1, forward strand.
AACCGCGCAACATGCAGCAGGTTGCCGAGTGGCTGCGGTCCGAGAATGTGCGCTTCACGGCCAACGCGGTGACCAAGCCGGCCGAGCAGCTGCCGCTGGAAATGGTCAAGAACATTCACACGCTCAAGGATGGCCAGGTCGGCATCGTGCGTTCCGGCAACACGATACTGCTGCTTGAAGTGGCCGCGTCGCGCAGTGTGCCGGTGGACGAGAAGGCTGCCCAGCCGGTGATCGAACAGTTCCTGTTCAACCAGCGCAAGACCGAACTGGCAAAGGCCGAGGTCAAGAAATTGCGTGAGTCGGGGAAGATCGAGTACCTCGGTGAGTTCAGCGCGCCCGCCGATGTGCCGGCGGCCACCACGGCGCCAGTATCGGCGACCGAACCCGCTCCGGCAGCGTCGCCGGATGCCGGCACCGCGGTGGACAAGGGCTTGTCGGGCCTCAAGTAGGACGTCCTGCCGCGCTTTTCGGCCCTCTTCAGGAGGGCTTCAGTCACCTTCATCACCTGGATATGTCCACCATGACGAAGTTTTTGCGCCTGCTGTGTGCACTCTGGTTCAGCGCACTCCTGCTGCCGATGGCCCATGCGGTCGATGCCCGTGAGTACGCGCTGGGTTCCGGCGACGTGGTCCGCGTGACCGTGTTCCAGAATCCCGATCTCACCGTTGAAACGCGGGTGACCGAAAACGGCAGCATCACCTACCCGCTGATCGGCGCGGTCAATGTCGGTGGCCTGACGCTTCCGGCCACCGAGAAGCTGATCGCCGACAAGCTGCGCGAGGGTGGCTTCGTGCTGAAGCCGCAGGTGAACGTGCTGGTGCTGCAGATCCGCGGCAACCAGGTTTCAGTGCTCGGGCAGGTGAATCGCCCGGGCCGTTACCCGATCGAGATTGCCGGCACCACGGTGACGGACATCCTTGCGATCGCCGGCGGTGCGTCGGTCAATGGTGCAGACGTCGTGACGCTGGTCGGTACGCGCAACGGCGAGCCGTTCCGCAAGGAAATCGACGTGCCTTCACTGTTCCAGCCGGACGGCATGAAATCTGACATCGCAGTGCAGGGCGGCGACATGGTGTATGTGCATCGCGCCCCGGTGTTCTACATCTACGGCGAGGTCAATCGCCCGGGTGCCTATCGTCTGGAGCGCGGCATGTCGGTCATGCAGGCGCTTGCGCAGGGCGGTGGCATCACGTTGCGCGGCACCGACAAGCGCATCCGGCTGCATCGCCGCAACGCTTCGGGTCAGGTTGACACGATGGAACCCGAAATGGCGTTGCCACTGCAAAGTGATGATGTCGTGTATGTGCGCGAAAGCCTTTTCTGATCGGATGAATTCATGACTTTCCAGCAGTTTCTTCTGATTCTTCGCGCACGCTGGCTGGTCGGGCTGGCCGTGCTTCTTGTCGTTGTGGCGACGACCGTGGCGGTCAGTCTCGTTCTGCCCAAGCAGTACGAATCGGCCGCGTCGGTGCTGATCGACGTCAAGTCGCCGGACCCCATCCTGGGTGTGACGCTGCCGGGCCTGGTGTCGCCGGGTTACATGGCAACACAGATCGACATCGTGACCTCGGACCGCGTTGCACAGCGCGTCGTGCGGGTGCTCGGTTTCGAAAAGAGCGCGCAGGCCGTCGAACAGTGGCGCGAGGCGACCGAAGGCAGGGGTTCGATCGATGCCTACTTCGCCGAGCTGTTGAAGAAGAAGCTCGATGTCCGTCCGTCGCGTGAATCGAATGTGCTGTCGATCGCGTTCTCCGGCCAGGATCCGGCGTTCTCGGCGGCCGTGGCGAATGCCTTTGCCCAGGCCTACATCGATACCAATCTCGAACTGAAGATCGAGCCGGCCAAGCAGTACGCCGCCTGGTTCTCCGGCCAGTCGAAGTCGTTGCGCGAAGCGCTTGAACAGGCGCAGACCAAATTGTCCGAATTCCAGCAGGAAACCGGCATCGTGAACACCGACGAGCGACTCGACATCGAAAGCGCCCGTCTGGCAGAGCTGTCGAGTCAATACACCGCGATCCAGGCGCAGCGCAGCGACAGCGCGTCGCGTCAGGCACAGGTCAGCCAGTCGCAGATCGAGACGCTGCCGGAAGTACAGCAGAATTCGCTCATCATCGGACTCAAGTCCGAACTTGCGCGCGGTGAAGCGCGCATGACCGACGCCAGCCAGCGCTTCGGACGCAATCATCCGGAGTACCAGCGCGCGCAGGGCGAAGTGGATTCGCTGCGTGCCAAGCTCGAAGCGGAAATGAAGAAGGTGGCCAGCACCCTGGGCACCAGCAACCGGGTCAATGTGCAGCGGGAAGCCGAGGTCAAGGCATCCCTGGCGGCGCAGAAGGACAAGGTTCTGGAGCTGAAGAAGCAGCGTGACGATCTGGCGGTGCTCCAGCGCGAGGTCGAAAGTGCGCAGCGTGCCTACGATGCGGTGGCGCAGCGCTTCACGCAGACCAGCCTGGAAAGTCAGACCACGCAGACCAATATCGTCGTGCTGACGCCGGCCACGCCGCCGCTGGAACATTCCAGTCCGAACCTGCTGCTGAACACGCTGGTCGCCGTATTCCTCGGCGTGCTGCTGGCTGTGGGTACCGTGCTGCTGCTCGAACTGCTCGACCAGCGCATCCGCGGTGACGATGACCTGCAGCAGCTTCTCGGGGTGCCCGTACTGGGTCTGATTTCGACCGCCAAATTCGGCAAGGGCGCCAAGCGCGCCCGCGCTGCCGCCGCCTGAAGGACACTCTGGAATGAATGCATCCACTTCGCTCGACACCGGCTCCGGCCGGGCCATCGGCGCCATCCTGATCGACGCCGGCCGGCTCAGCCCGGATGGTGCGGAACGCATCCTGCGCGCGCAGCGCGATGGCGGCCTGCGTTTTGGCGATGCGGCCATCTCGCTCGGGCTGCTGAAGGAATCGGACATCCAGTTTGCGCTGTCGCGCCAGTTCGACTACCCCTTCCTGCAACCCGGCGAAAGCAGTGTCAGCGACGAGGTCGTCGCGGCTTACCGCCCGTTCACGCACCAGGTCGAAGAATTGCGCGCACTGCGCAGCCAGCTGATGCTGCGCTGGTTCGATGCCGAGGCCGAGCGCAAGACATTGGCCATCGTCAGTCCGGAACGCGGCGAAGGGCGCAGCTTCATCGCCGCCAATCTGGCGGTGGTCTTTTCGCAGCTGGGCGAACGTACGCTGCTGATTGACGCCGACATGCGCAATCCGCGCCAGCACACCCTGTTTTCCGTCAGCAACCGGCTCGGCCTGTCGGAAACCCTGGTCGGACGCGGCGGCCCGGAAGCCGTTCAGCGCGTGCCGGCGCTGCTTGACCTGTGCGTCATGCCGGCAGGCGCCGTGCCGCCGAACCCGCAGGAACTGCTGTCGCGGCCGATGTTCAGCCAGCTGCTTGCCCAGCTGGCGAAGGATTTCGACGTGATCCTGATCGACACGCCTGCGGGCGCGGAATACGCCGACGCGCAGACCATCGCCGTGCGTGCCAGTGGCGCGCTGATGGTGGCACGCAAGAACGTGAGCCGTGCATCGCGCCTGCATCGCCTCGCTGACGAACTGGTCACCGCGAGTGCCACCGTGGTCGGTTCGGTGATGAACGAGCCCTGATGTACTTGGTCGAAAGGGTTTCCCGCTCGTGAGTCTTCCTTCCATGTCTTCCCAGACTTCGATGCGGCTCGGTCTGCATGCCCTGTCCGCAGGTTGGGCGCCATTCTGGATCGTCATCGCCGGCATGGCGGCGATGTACGGGCCGAGCTTTCACGACCTGTTCAACGGTATCTGGGCCACCGATGAAAACGCGCACGGCCCGATCGTGCTCGCGGTTTCGCTGTGGCTGCTCTACACCAAGTGGAACGAAATCGCCGACAGCATCGAGTACGCCCCGGCGCCTGCGCTGGGCTGGCCGGTACTGGTGTTTGCGTTGCTGCTGTACGCGCTCGGGCGTTCGCAGGACATCCTGATCTTCGAGATCGGCTCGCTGATTCCGCTGCTGGCCGGCCTGCTGCTGGTGTTCTTCGGCAAGTCGACGCTGCTCAGGCTGTGGTTTCCGCTGTTCTTCATGCTGTTCATGATTCCGCTGCCCGGTGTGCTGGTCGACACCATCACGCAGCCGATGAAGATGGGCGTGTCGTGGGCGGCCGAACACCTGCTGTACGCCCTCGGCTATCCGATCGCACGCACCGGCGTCATCCTCGTCATCGGCCAGTACCAGTTGCTGGTGGCCGACGCCTGCGCCGGCCTGCATTCGCTGTTCACCCTGGAAGCGCTCGGCCTGCTCTACCTCAATCTGGTGAAGCACGATTCACTGAGCCGCAACATCACGCTGGCCATCCTGATCGTCCCGATCTCGTTCTGCGCCAACGTCATCCGGGTCATCGTGCTCACGCTGATCACCTATCATTTCGGCGACGAGGCGGGGCAGGGCTTCCTGCATGGCTTTGCCGGCATGGTGCTGTTCATCAGCGCACTCATCCTGATCATCGGCGTCGACTCGATGCTGCGCTTCGGCGTGCGGGTGGCCGAGCCACGCGCCAGCTGAGACCGGGTCCGCGAAGTTCATGAGCGGTACCGATACCGACCTCGTGTTCATGAACGAAGCACTCGCGCTCGCGCGCGAGGCCGGTGCGCTCGGTGAGGTACCGGTCGGCGCCGTTGTCGTGTGCGACGGTGAAATCGTCGGTCGTGGCTACAACCGCCCCATCATGGCAAACGATCCGACGGCACATGCCGAGGTGATGGCGCTGCGCGCTGCCGGCCAGGCGCTCGGCAATTACCGCATGCCGGGCTGCACGCTGTACGTGACGCTCGAACCCTGTGCCATGTGCAGCGGCGCGATCCAGCATGCGCGCATCGCGCGCGTGGTGTTCGGGGCGCGCGATCCCAAGACCGGGGCCTGCGGCAGCGTCACCGACCTGTTTGCCGAAGCGCGCCTGAATCACCACGCGACGGTCGAATCCGGTCTGCTCGAAGCGGAGTGCGGCCGTCTGCTCAGCGATTTCTTCGCCGCCCGCCGGCGTCGCACCGACACCGCCTGATGCGCCTGGTGCTCGACATTCCCACCCAGTGGATGCAGCTGTACGACGATCGGGAGGTGCTGATCCGTCGCTACCGTGTGTCGACCGCGCGCAACGGCAGCGGCGAACAGCGTGGCAGCTACCGCACGCCGCGCGGACGCCATGTCATTCGGGCGCGCATCGGCGCCGGTGTGCCGGCCAACACGGTGTTCGTGCGCCGTCGCCCGACCGGCGAATGCTGGTCGCCCGAACTCGCGGCCAGTCATCCGGGCCGGGACTGGATACTGACCCGCATCCTCTGGCTGTCCGGTTGCCAGCCGGGCTTCAACCGTCTGGGTGAGGTCGATACGATGCGCCGCTTCATCTACCTGCACGGCAGTCCGGACACCGCCGAAATGGGGGTGCCCGGGTCGATCGGCTGCGTACGCATGCGCAATCGCGACATCATCGAACTGTTCGATCTGGTGCCGGCGGGCACCCCGGTGGATATCCGCGATTGAGCGCTCTCACCGTCGTTGTCGGCGACTGGATGTCGCTCGAACCGGCACTTCGGACGGTGCGCGAGGCGGTGTTCATCCTTGAACAGGGGATTCCGGCCGAGCTGGAGTGGGATGCCGATGACGCAACCAGCCGGCACGCACTGGCCTGCATCGATGGCGCGCCGGTGGCCTGCGGTCGCCTGCTGCCGGATGGACACATCGGGCGCATGGCGGTGCGGGCAGCGTGGCGCGGCCAGGGGTTCGGCCGGGCCATTCTCGATGCATTGATCGACTCGGCGCAGCAGGCCGGCATGCCCTTGCTGCAACTGCACGCCCAGATGCACGCAACCGGATTCTACGAAAAGGCAGGCTTCACCGCCGAGGGCCCGCCGTTCGACGAGGTCGGCATCGAGCATCAGAGGATGGTGCGCACCCTGGTCAGCTGAGGCAGCGTTTCGTCCTCCAGCGGCTTCACGATGAAATCGGTGACCCGTGGGTAACCCATCGCGCGTTCGCGCTCGTGATCGAGGGGCGACGAACTGAGCATGCAGATGCGCGCATCACCCTGCTGCTCATCGGGCAGCTCATGAAAGCGGTCGAGAAATTCGAAACCGTCCATGCGCGGCATGTTGATGTCGAGCAGAATGAGATCGACGTCGTGGAACGGATGGTCGGCGAACCATGCAAGCGCCTGTTCCGCCCATTCGAATACCTTCACGCTCAACGCCAGACCGGACCGTTCCAGCAGCAGGCCGTGAAAGAAATTGTCGGCTTCGCTGTCGTCAATCAGCATGATGGTGCGCAGCTGCGGCGGGGTCATGCGGCTGCCATCCGTGGCGGAGCGGTCGGCAGGCAGGCCGACAGCGGCAGCGCAAGCACGAAACAGCTGCCGCGGCCTTCTTCCGACTGCACGTACAGTCGCGCTCCGTGCATGTCGGCGATGCGCCGGCTCAACGCGAGGCCAAGACCGGTGCCTTCGTATTCCGAGCGCGCGTGCAGACGCTGGAACACGCCGAATATCTTCTCGTGAAAGCCGTCCGCGATGCCGATACCGTTGTCGATCACCAGGATGCGCAGCTCGTGTTCATCCGATTCGGCCCGGATGCGGATGACCGGGGCTTCGCCCGGCCGGTGAAACTTCAGCGCATTGCTCACCAGGTTCTGCAGCAGCAGGCCCAGCAGCGTGCGGTCGCCCCGTACCGCCGGCAGCGGGGCCACGTGCAGCGTGGCGCCGGCCCTTTCGATCGCATCGGACAGTACCTGCCGCGTGTCTTCGATGCTTTCGTTCAGGTCCACGCGGTCCAGCCGCGCTTCGCTGTTGTCGATGCGCACGAAGGAAAGCAGGTCATTGACCAGCGTGCGCAGGCGCTCACCGCCGCGCAGGATGAAATCGATGTAGCGGTCGATGCGTTCGCTGTCCGCCTCATGGCGGTCGCGCGCCAGCAGCTTGGCGAAATTGAGGATGGAGTTGATCGGCTCGCGCAGGTCGTGTGAGGCGACATGCACGAACTGCTGCAGCCCCATGTTGCTGCGCTCGAGTTCGTCCAGCGTCCGGCGCAGGTGCTCTTCGGCTTCGAGCCTGGCCGTGATGTCTTCACCCATGCCGAGCAGACCGATGCCGATGCCGCGTTCATCGACCAGCCGCGTCGTATGCCACGATACGGTGCGGAACTGCCCGTCCGACGTCATCACCCGGCCGTGGAAACGACGCGAACTGTCGCTTCCGGCGTCGATCAGGCCGGTGAAGAATTCACGGGCGGCGGCACGTTCCTGTACCGGGAAGCACAGGTCGAACCAGTCCTCGCCGCGCAGCGAACTGCTCGGTCGGCGCAATACCTCGCCGGTGCGGCAGTTGGCGCGCTCGATCCGGCCGGTCAGATCGGTGACCACCATCATGTTGCCGGCGACGTCGAAATACAGTTCTGCCCGGTCGCGTGCCTGCTGGAGCTCGCGCGTACGCAGCGTCACCAGTGCCTGCATCTCCTCGTTGAAGCGCTGCAACTGCTGCTCGAACAACGACTGGCGCGCCGTGGCTTCCTGCAGTGCAATCACCTTTTCGCGCAACCTGATCTGCGCGACGACCTGGCGTGCCAGCGCAGCCAGCGCCTCGCGCTGGGCGGCGTCGAGCTGGCGCGGCACGGTGTCCAGCACGCACAGTGCACCGATGCGCTCGCCCATGCCGATGTCGAGCGGCGCGCCGGCATAGAAGCGCAAACCCATCGGGCCGGTCACCAGCGGGTTATCGTGAAAGCGCTCGTCGCACCGGGTATCGTCCACCGTCATCACGTCGGCCTTGAGTATGGTGTGAGCGCAGAAGGCGATGTCGCGAGGTGTCTCCGACGCCTCGACGCCGACGCGCGACTTGAACCATTGCCGGTCCTTGTCCACCAGACTGATGACCGCCATCGGCGTGCCGCAGATCTGCGACGCCAGCCTCGTCAGGTCGTCAAACGACAGCTCGGCCGGCGTGTCGAGCAGCGCTGTGCCGTACAGCGCGGCCAGTCGTTGCGTTTCGGTGGGGGGCAGGGGTGCTGCAATCATTGGACGGGGACTGGGGGCGGGGGCACGGCCGCAACAATCTGCTTTTTCGACATGTTTGACACAAAACTTGATCGGACGTGCACGAAAAAGGGGCTCGCCGGCCTTCAACGCTGCAGACCGAAGCGCGACGCGCCCTGGTACCTGCCGCCGCTGCCGTAGCGGCGTTCTTCGACACGCAGGTGCAGATCGGTCAGCTGCAGTATTGTGCCCGATCGGGTGCCGTACTCGTCGCCGCTGATGAAAACCGGTGACAGCCGGCGCTCCCACTCGATGCCGACACCGGTGTCCGGCAAGTCGGCATCGTCGGCGGGCGTGGCATCGGCAAGCACGGCGAAGGCCTGGTCGGTGAGCGTGTCGAAGCCGGGCGCCGCGGCGGCGTCCGGACTGCCCAGCATCCGCGAAAGGCCGTCCATCGCCCTGACCAGCTTGGGCCACGGCGTGCCCGGCAGGTGGTTGGACACGGCATGCAGACCGGGTTCGAGTGTCCGTACGTCGAGCGCGCCGTCGCCCGGATGGCCGATCCACACCAGCGAGGCGCCGTCGCACAGCAGCAGATTGAAGCCGTTGTAGTCGCCGCCGTCGCGACGCAGCGCGTCCGCGTACTCCGGTCCGCTTGCCTGCCCGGTCAGGAAATCCGACACCAGCAGGCCGCGCGAGCGGGCGTCGGCGCGCTGCGCGGACGGATTGCGGAAATTGGTCAGCGCAGCAAAGCGGCCATCGCGGGTGACCCCCATCCAGGTGCCGCCGGATTGCAGATCGCGCCCGGCCAGCACGTCCGGCGCGTCCGGCCAGAAGGCCAGTGGTACGGTCGGCCGGTGGTAGAACTCGTCGCGATTGGCGATGACCAGCAGCGGCATGTCGGGCCACACCCGCCAGCCGAGCGCGATCAGGCACATGACGGGGCTGTCCGGCCGCTCATCCGGGCGCGCGGAAACGTTCCAGGTGGCGGCGGCTGCCTTCGGCCAGCAGTTCGTACAGACCATGGCGGAACGCGTGACTGCCCAGCTCGATCTCGAATTCGTACTGGTCGCTGACGCCTTCGTAGCTTTCCATCCAGGTCGACGGGTCGTCGAGCCGGCGCCGCACCCGGCCGGCGATGCCGGTCGCCGCATGCAGCGAGGCCTGCATGGTGGCGAGCGCCGCCAGCAGTTCGGCTTCGCGCCCGGCTTCAATGCGGTAATAGACGAAGTAGTCGATCCGCACGGCCATCACTCGCCCAGCGAGTAGGGCATCGGCAGCAGCGTCAGCGCCGCGCCATCCGGGCTGGCCAGCTTCACCGCGCCGGCGGTCGTGCTCGACATCTGGATCACGGCCAGCAGTTCGCAGCCGCCATCCGGATGGGCGACCGCATCGACCACCGCGCCGCAGGCCTGATCGTTCGTGTCGGCGCCATACACCGGTGTTCCGGCGGGCGGCGGCGGGCAGTCGGCCTGCGCGCGGTACATGCGTCGCTTGAGCTTGCCCAGATACTGGGTGCGGGCGACGATTTCCTGCCCCGGATAGCAGCCCTTCTTGAAATTGACGCCGCCCGTCAGCTCGAAGTTGACCATCTGCGGCACGAAGGACTCCTGCGTTTCCGGCCAGACACTGACCAGACCGTCGCGGATGTCGAAATGCCGCCAGACCGGGGTGCCGGCGGGCGTTGCGTGCGCCGACAGCGCACCCCACAGCGATGCGAGGCGTTCTGCCGGCAACACGATTTCGAATCTGTCTTCGGCCAGCCTGAGCACTGTCACGTCGCCGGTGGCGGCTCTGGACATCACACCCGCAGGCACCGTCAGCCCGGCTGCACCCAGAGCGGCGACGGCGTTGCCGCCGGCCAGTCCGAGCGCCGGGCGCGCCGCGCTGCTGTCCGAAAGCGTGACCTTCGAGCGCAGCACATACATCGACAGCTTCTTGCGCATCGGTTCGGCCAGCGCGGTCGGCAACTGCACGACCACGGCGCTGCCTTCGCGCCAGAGGGTGAAGGCGGCCAGCAGGCGTCCCTTCGCGCTGCAGAAGCCGGCGAGCCGTACGGTGTCGGCCGGCAGGCCCTTGACGTCCTGCGTCAGCAGGTTGTGCAGGAAGGCTGCGGCGTCCTCGCCGTCGGCGTGCAGACGCGACAGGTGGCTCAGCGGAACGAGCACGGTGGCGTCGTGCGCCGCGCGCATTTCGGCGGCGGCATCCTGCATGGCCGGAAACTGGCCATCGTCGGCCACGGTGCCGGCCGGGAGAAGATCGGTGAAGGTCATGGTAGGCGGAAACGGAAGTCAGGCGGTTGATGCTGAAGGTCGGCGACCACGTCGGAGAGGTTAACATATGCGACCCGGCGTGCTGCGCCGCCCGCCAAACGCCTTTTCCGCATGATCCGTGTCTTCGTCCGTCTCGCCCTGCTTGCGCTGGTCGCCGCGCTCGCTGCCGTCGCTGCACTGGCCTGGTATGCCCAGCGTCCGCTGGTCTGGGACGGCGAGGCGGTCGAATTCACGCTGCGCCCCGGAACGGCCCTGCGTCAGGCGACGCGTCAGATTGCCGCAGCCGGCGTGCCGGTCGAGCCGGTACTGATGGGGCTGATCGGGCGGGTGGCCGTTGACGGCACGAAGCTGCAGGCGGGCAGCTATGCCTTCCGCAGCGGGCTGACGCCGGTCGAACTGCTCGAAATGATGACGCGCGGCGACGTGACGCTGCGCGAAGTGCGGCTGATCGAAGGCTGGACCTGGCGTCAGGCACGCGCGGCGCTGGCGGCGCACCCGGATCTGCTGCAGGAGGCGGCGGCGCTGGATGACGCGCAGTTGCTTGCCCGCATCGGCAGCGATGCGCCCTTCGCAGAAGGCTGGTTTTTCCCCGACACCTATCTGTTCGCCAGGGGCGACAGCGATCTTTCGGTGCTCAGGCGGGCGCATCACGCGATGCAGGCCCAGCTTGCGCAGGCGTGGCAGAACCGTCCGGCCGATCTGCCTTATCGCTCGCCGCAGGACGCGCTGATCATGGCGTCCATCATCGAAAAGGAAACCGGTACCGCCACCGACCGGCCGATGATCGCCTCGGTGTTCGTCAATCGCCTGCGTGTCGGCATGCCGCTGCAGACCGATCCGACCGTGATCTACGGTCTGGGCGAGCGCTTTGATGGCAATCTCACGCGCGCTCATCTGCGTGCCGATACGCCGTACAACACCTACACCCGGGGTGGGCTGCCGCCAACGCCGATCGCGCTGCCCGGTCGGGCAGCGATCGATGCCGCCCTCAATCCGGCGCCCAGCCCCTATTATTACTTCGTCGCGCGCGGTGATGGCAGCAGCGAGTTCTCGCGCACGCTGGCCGAACACAACCGCGCCGTCGACCGCTATCAGCGCCGTCCGGCGAAGAGTGAGCGCAAATGAATGCCGATAACGAATGACCGCAGACACGATGAACACAGGCAAGGCCGCCTTACGGATGCAGACATACCGTTTCATCACTTTCGAAGGCATGGATGGCGCCGGCAAGAGCACCCAGATCGCCCATGCGGCAGACTGGCTGCGCGCGCGCGGCGACACCGTGCTGCTGACCCGCGAGCCGGGCGGCACGCCGCTGGGCGAATCGCTGCGCGCATTGCTGCTGCACGAAGCCATGCATGCCGATACCGAGGCCCTGCTGATGTTCGCCGCCCGTCGCGAACACCTGGCGCAGGTGATCGAGCCGGCGCTGGCGCGTGGCGAGTGGGTGTTGTGCGACCGTTACACCGACGCCAGCTTCGCCTATCAGGGCGGCGGGCGGGGCATCGCTGCGGCACGGCTCGGCGTGCTGGAACAGTGGGTCCAGCGCGGTCTGCAGCCGGGCCTGACGCTGCTGTTCGATCTGCCGTGCGAAGTGGCGGCGAAGCGCCTGGCGGCGAGTGGCGGCGACCCGGATCGGTTCGAGCGCGAGCAGGCCGACTTCTTCAACCGCGTACGGGCGGCCTATCTCGAACGCGCCACCGCCGAGGCTGTGCGCATTCGCGTCATCGATGCTTCAACGAGCCCGGATCTGGTCTCGATTCAACTTGAAGAAATACTTTCAAAGCACTGTAATTAAATGATTCATGATTGGTTGAAGCCACAGTGGAATCAGGTGCTCGCCGGCGCGGACCGCATGCCGCACGCGCTGTTGCTGGCCGGCCCGTCCGGTGTCGGCAAGCGTGAATTCGCCGAGGCGCTGGCGGCGCGCATGTTGTGCGAGCGCGCCCGAGGCGCTGAAACCGCCTGTGGTGCGTGTGCGTCCTGCGTGCTGATCACGACCGACAATCATCCTGATCTGCTGACGGTACGCCCGGAAGCGCTCGACGACGAAGCCGGCGAGGGCGACGAGGCAGAGGACGGCGAAGGCGGCAAGGCGAGGTCGAAACTGATCCGCATCGCGCAGGTGCGCGCCGTCATCGAACGGCTCGGCGTGGGATCGCACCAGGGCGGCTACCGCGTGGTGCTGCTGTATCCGGCCGAAGCCATGCTGTCCGAATCTGCCAATTCACTTCTCAAGGTACTTGAAGAGCCGCCCGTAAATACATTGTTTTTATTGATTTCAGACCGGCCGAGAAATCTGTTGCCCACGATACGCAGCCGGACCCGTCTGCTGCCCTTTCACCTGCCGCCGATCGACCAGTCGATGGCCTGGCTCAAGGCTCAGGGCATTGCGCAGGCGGCCGATGCGCTGGCGCTGTGTGCTGGCGCGCCACTGCATGCACGCGATCTCGCCGCGTCAAAAGACGCTCAAATTCAAGGCCAGTTTGTCGATGATGTATCGAGGCTCGCCATCGACGCTCCGCTGGATGTGGCGGCGCGCTGGGCTGGGTGGCTGCAGGGCCGCAAGAAGGGCGAGCCGGGGCTGACCGACCTGCCGACGCTGGTGACCTGGCTGCAGCGCTGGATGGCCGATCTGGTCATGCAGTCGACGGCCGGTGCACCGCGCGTTTTCGTGGCGCGTCAGGCGGCGTTGCAAGCGCTTGCACAACGCAGCGATGTCGCGACCGTGCTGCGTGGGTACAATGAATTGCTGAAAGTCCGGGCGTTGGCGCATCACCCGCTGAATGCCCGCCTTTTCGTGGAAGACATGCTGCTGCGTTACGCCAGGCTGTTCCGGGCGGCACGCTGAGCGAAACTTGATGTACTTGATGTCAGCAGACCCCAGGACAACAGGAATGAGCGAACCGCAGGTCACGTCGGGCAACCGCCGCAGCGTACTGTCACTCGCCGTCAGTTCGAAATCGGTGCTGTACGCCGCCTACATGCCCTTCCTGAAGGGCGGCGGGATATTCCTGCCGACCAACCGCGTCTACAAGATCGGTGACGAGGTATTCCTGCTGCTCCAGTTGATGGACGATCCGGCCAAGCTGCCGATCCAGGGCACCGTCGCGTGGGTGACACCGCCGGACGCGCAGGGCGGCAAGCAGCAGGGCATCGGCCTGCGCTTCGGTGAAGACGACAGCAGCAAGGCGGCGCGCGCCAAGATCGAATCCGTCATCGGCAGCCATCTGGCGTCCACGCGGCAGACGCACACGCTTTGACCGGGCCGCCCGGGCGTGATCCGGGTGACCCCAACGAATACGTTTTTCCGGTTCTTCAATGTTCATCGATTCCCATTGCCACATCGACTTTCCCGACCTGGCCGTCCGCGAGGACGAACTGATCGCCAACATGCGTGCGCAGCAGGTCAGTCATGCGCTGTGCGTGTCGGTCAATATCGAACAGTGGCCGCGCGTCACTGCGATGGCGGGCCGGCACGACAATGTGTTCGCCTCGCTGGGCGTGCATCCGGACTATGAAGACGTGACCGAGCCGGATGTCGCACAGCTGGTGAAGCTGTCCGACCACCCGCGCGTCGTGGCGATCGGCGAAACCGGGCTCGATTACTTCCGCCTGACCGGTGACCTCGAGTGGCAGCGCGCACGCTTCCGCACTCACATCAGGGCCGCGCGCGAATGCGGCAAGCCGCTGATCATCCACACCCGATCGGCCGCCGAAGACACGCTGGCCATCATGCGCGAGGAGAAGGCGCACGAGGTCGGTGGCGTCATGCACTGTTTCACCGAATCGCTGGAAGTGGCCGAAGCGGCGATCGACATGGGTTTCTGCATTTCCTTTTCCGGCATCGTCACGTTCAAGAACGCGCAGTCGCTGCGGGATGTGGCCAGAGCCATTCCGGCGCGCGCCATGCTGATCGAGACCGATTCGCCCTACCTCGCGCCGGTGCCCTACCGCGGCAAGATGAACGAGCCGTCCTTCGTGCCGCATGTGGCGGCCGAACTGGCGCGCGTGCGCGACATGTCGCTCGACGACGTCGCCCGCGTCACCAGCGACAACTTCTTCCGCGTGTTCAGCGACGCCGCGCGGCTGGCCGGTCGCCTCGGAGTGGCGGCATGAAGACACTGCGCATCGTGGTGCTAAGTACCTGCCTCGCGGCGACCAGCGGCGTGCTGGGCGCCGCCTACGACGACCTGATCAATGCCGCCAATCTGGGCGACGCACGCACCGTGTCCGCGTTCGTCGATCGCGGGCTGGACGTGAATTCGGTCGATCCACGCGGCGAAACGCTGCTGATTATCGCTTCGCGCGCCGGTCACCTCGATCTGGTCAAGGCACTGCTCGACCGCCGCGCCAGACTCGAAGCCGTCAATGCGGTGGGCGAAACCGCACTCGCGGTGGCGGCTTACAACGGCCACGCCGAAGTGGTCGACCTGCTGCTGGCGAAGGGCGCCGACCCGGTCAATACGCAGGGCTGGTCGGCGCTGCATTACGCCGCCATGCAGGGCCACAGCGCGCCGCTGAAGGCGCTGATCGCACGCGGCGCTCCGGTCGATGCACTGGCGCCGAATGGCGCGACCGCATTGATGCTGGCCGCGCGCAGCAACAACATCGACACCGTGCGCGTCCTGCTGGCGGCGCGTGCCGACGCCCGGGTGCGCGGGCGCGACGGCGAAACGGCGGTCGACTGGGCGCTGAAGGTCGGCAATACCGATGCGGCGGCGCTGATCCGCAAGTCGATGGGGCCGTGATGGACGACGAACGCCAGTTGCCATCGCATTCGCCGCTCGGGCGCAGCTCCGATTATCCGGACCGCTACGACGCCGGCCTGCTGTTCCCGATGCAGCGCACCGCATCGCGCCAGTCGCTCGGTCTGGTGCAGGGCCACCCGCTGCCGTTTTCCGGCATCGATCGCTGGCACGCGTGGGAAATATCCTGGCTGGACCCGCACGGCAAACCGCAGGTGGCGATCGGACGCTTCGACATTCCGGCCGACAGCCTGTGCATGGTCGAATCCAAATCGCTGAAGCTCTACCTGAACAGCTACAACAACGAGCGCATGGTGTCGCGCGAAGCGGTGCGGGCGCTGATCGAGACCGACCTGTCGGCCGCCTGCCAGGCGGGCGTGATGGTCGAGCTGTATGCGCTCGACGCCTTGCCGGCGCGGGTCGGGGAGCAGGGCGGCGCACTGCCGGGCGACTCGATCGATGCGCCGGAGCTGAGCTTCGACCTCTACCAGCCGGATGCCTCATTGCTGTCGGCGGGCGGTGACCCGGTCGAGGAATGCCTGCGCTCCGACCTGCTGAAAACCAACTGCCCGGTCACGCTGCAGCCGGACTGGGCGACCCTGGTGGTGCGCTATCGCGGTCCGCGCATCGATCGCGAAGGTCTGCTGCGCTATGTCGTGTCCTTCCGCAACCACGCCGATTTTCACGAACACTGCGTCGAGCGGATCTATATGGATCTGCTGCAGCGCTGCCGGCCCGAGCGTCTGACGGTCACCGCCTTCTACACGCGGCGTGGCGGGTTGGACATCAATCCCTGGCGCAGCAATTTCGAACAGCCGGACGCGCGCTTCGTCAAACTTGCCCGTCAGTGAGCCGTTCGCGCAGCGCGCTGACCGCCGCGCGGAATTCGGGCGCACCGCCGTAACTGGGGTGACGCGCCGGCAGCGCGTCGATGCCCATGTCTGCCAGGCTGGCCTGGCAGATGCGGCCGATCGCCAGTCGCGGCACGCCCGGAAAGAGCGCGAGGAACCGTTCCAGCAAAGGCCTCAGCGCGCGCCGCTCGGTCACGCTGGGTGCGCGATTGGTCAGCGGCTGGTCCGGCAGGTGAGGGTGATAGGCGACTGCATTCCACAGCACGAAGTCGCGCGCCTGCCAGCGCTGGTCGCGCATCGCGCCCCACACGATGGTGGCGGTGCGTTCCAGCATGCCATCGCGGTTCTTCAGCTGGGGCAGCTCGCGGCTGGTGCGCCGGAAACACCCGTCGAAATAGTCACCAAAGCGGTCGTCGCCATGTCCGTCGGCACCGCGCGCCAGCACGTCGCGTTCGCTGGTCATCGCCATGCCGGAGAATTTGGCGCCGCTGTAACTGGGTGCCTCGGCGATCAGCAGCACGCGGGCGCGGCCCAGCCGGGCGGCCAGGTAGCGATGAAGGTGGTCAGCGCGGATCTGCGGGGCGTCCGGCGAGCAGTCATGTACCGGGTCGTGGTCGCCCCACGGGTTGAACATCATGCCCGGGTCGGGAATCAGCGCGCCGGCGACGACTGCGGTCACGAAATTGTCGAGATCGTTTGCGGACATCGAAGGTCTCACCGGCCGGACACGAAAGGCGCGCATTGTGCATGACAAGAACCCGCACCGAAAACTGGAAGCAGAAAGCACCCGATGAAAGCTGACCTGATGTTTGCCGCGCGCATGGCGCTGCGCGATTTCCGCGCCGGCGAGCTGCGCATCCTGCTGGTGGCGCTGCTGCTCGCGGTGGCCGCACTCACCTCGGTGTCCTTCTTCACCGATCGCGTGTCGCGTTCGGTGGTCAGCGAGGCCAACCAGCTGCTGGGCGGGGATCTGCTGGTCGCCTCGCGCGACCCGGTGCCGGACGCCTATGCCGACGAGGCGCGCTCGCGCGGTCTGCGCGCCGTCAATACCTGGAGCTTCACCAGCATGGCGTCGAGCGCCGAGGGCGCCCAGCTGGTCGGCGTCAAGGTGGTGTCCGACGGATACCCGCTGCGCGGCAAGCTGCGCACGGCACCGGCGCTCAATGCGCCGGACGCCGAAACCCGTTCGCTGCCCGCGCCGGGCACCGTGTGGCTGGACGAACGCGCAACCAGCGCGCTGGGCGTGCGCACCGGCGACACCCTGACGCTGGGCCAGCTCACGCTGAAGGTGGCGGCCGTGCTCACGTTCGAGTCCGACCGCGGCGCCAGTTTCTTCGCCATCGTGCCGCGACTCATGCTCAACGCCGCCGACCTGCCCTCAAGCGGGCTGATCCAGCCGGGCAGCCGCATCAGTTACCGGCTGCATCTGGCAGGCGAAGATGCCGCCGTGCGCAGCTATGCGTCCTGGCTCAAGCCCAAGCTGACGGCGGGCGAAAAGATCGAAACCGTCGATGAGGCGCAGCCCGAAGTGCGCGGAGCGCTCGACCGGGCGCAGAAGTTCCTGCGTCTGGCCGCCATGCTGGCGGTGGTGTTCGCCGCGGTGGCGGTCGGCCTGTCGGCGCGCCGATACATGCAGCGGCACCTGGATGGTTGCGCCGTGATGCGCTGCCTGGGCGCCACGCAGGCGCGGCTGACCCGGCTGTTCCTGATCGAATTCGCGCTGGTCGGTATCGTGGCCTGTGCCGCCGGGTGCGCGGTGGGTTACGTGACTCAGTTCGGCGTCGAAGCGCTGCTGGCCGGGCTGTTCGTCGCGAAGCTGCCGCAGCCGGGACCGCTGCCGCTGGTGTACGGCTTCGCCGTCGGCATGACGCTGATGCTGGGCTTCGTCTGGCCGCAGCTGCTGCGCCTGCGCCGGGTGTCGACGCTGCGCGTGCTGCGTCGCGAATGGGACGAAACCGACCGCATTTCATGGGGTGCATACGGCTTCGGTCTGGCCTGCCTGTCGGCGTTGATCGTGCTGATGGCGGGTGATGTGACGCTCGGTCTGGTGGTGGTCGGCGGGTTCGTCATCGCCTGCGGGGTCTATGCCGCCGTGGCCTGGCTCGCGCTGGCCGCCGTCGCGCGGCTGCGCGGCGGCACGGCCGGCGGCTGGCGCTACGGCCTGGCCAGCCTGACCCGGCGCCGCGCTGCGTCGGTCATGCAGATCGCCGCGCTCGGGCTGGGCCTGACGGCCGTCCTGCTGCTGGTGATCGTGCGCGGGGACCTGCTCGATGCGTGGCACAACCGGCTGCCGGCCGATGCGCCGAACCGCTTCATCCTGAACATCCAGACCGATCAGCTGGCCGCGGTGCGGGAGGAATTCGCCCGCGCCGGCCTGACACCGCCGGAACTGCTGCCGATGGCGCGCGCCCGGCTGGCCGCCATCAACGGCAAGCCGGCGTCGCCCGACAACTACGACTCGATGCGCGCGCAGCGTCTGGTCGAGCGCGAATTCAACCTGTCCTGGTCGGACAGCTTCCAGGTCGGCAACCGCATCGTCGAGGGCGCCTGGCGGGCCGACCAGCCGGGTTTTTCGGTCGAAGCCGGGCTGGCGAAGGAACTGGGGTTGCGCGTCGGCGACCGGCTGGCCTTCGACATCGCGGGCCAGCGCGTCGACTCGACGATACACAGCCTGCGCGAGCTGGCCTGGGACTCGATGAACGTCAATTTCTTCGTCGTCGCCTCACCCGGCGTGCTGGAGGACTTTCCGGCCAGTTACATCACATCCTTCCATCTGCCGGCGGCCTCGGCCGGCTTCACCAACGAGCTGGTGGCGCGCTTCCCGAACCTGACGGCGATCGATGTCGATGCCGTGGTGCGCCAGTTCCGCGCGCTGATGGACCAGTTGTCGGCAGCCGTCAGCGTGGTGTTCGGCTTCGCGCTGCTGGCCGGCGTGGTCGTGCTGTTCGCGGCCATCGAGGCGACGCACGACGAACGCCGCTTCGAACTGGCGGTGCTGCGCACGCTGGGCGCGCGCAACCGTCAGCTCCGGGCATCGCTGCTGACCGAATTCGCGCTGCTCGGTGCCCTGGCCGGCATGCTGGCCGCCGCGGGCGCAGTCGTGATGACGATGGTGCTGGCGCGCGAAGCGTTCCAGCTGCCCTACGTGCCGTCCATCGTCCAGCCGCTGGGCGGCATGCTGTTCAGTACGCTGGCCGTGGTCGGCGCCGGCATGCTGGGCCTGCGTGCGGCGCTGCGCGCACCGGCGCTGGCCAGCCTGCGCGCCGCCTGAGGCTGGTCACAGCCAGAGCGGCGCCACGAAGGCGAAGAACGCGCCGATTGCGTACAGCGCAACCGATGCCAAGTACACGCCGGCCGACAGCCGGCGCGCCCGCTGACAGGTGCGTGCGGCCGCCGGGTCGGCCGGGCAGGGCAGCGAGCGGGCGCGCCACTGCGCAAGGCCCGCCAGCAGCAGCGCCAGTGCCGCCCCGCCGAATACCAGCGCCTTGTGTTCCGACAGCCAGATCAGCTGCGGTACGTGGCCGGTCAGCGTGACCAGGCTGGCGCCGGCGCCCAGCGTCACCAGCAGTGCCGGCAGCGCGCAACACACCAGGGTCGAGCCGCTGGTCAGCAGCGACAGCCAGCTCGCGCCCAGTGTGGCGCGCAGACTTTCCGCCGGCTCCATGTCAGCGCGCCTTCAGGCCGGCGCGCAGGCTGTCCAGCGTGTCAGGCACGCGTTCGATGCTTTTCACCAGATAGCCGGCGTCGGTGATCTGCTTGCGCAGCACGTCGTCCGCAAGGTCCTGCCCGTCCTTGAGACTCAGTGCAACGATCTTGTGCTCCAGACTGACCAGCACGTCGTCGGTCGCGGCGTTGGCGCGCAGTTTCTTCTCGATGGCCGAGCCGCAGAAGGCGCAGACCAGACCGTCCACCTGCATCCGGATGGTCTGGGCCGCCCAGGTCTGACCGACGGACAGGGCGCACAGCGACAGGGCAGCGGCAAAGGTACGAATATTCATTTGATATCTCCTTGAATTCAAAACAGAAGCATGACGTTCACGAAGCCGTCGCCACGATGCTGGCTGTTGACGCTGACACCGACGTCCACCCACCAGCGGCGCTGGAACAGCCGCACCAGCGGGGTGATCTGGGTTGCGTCCGACAGGGTGCTGCGCCGTTCGGCCTGCAGGCCGAACCACAGCGCGATGTCTTCGTAGTCGGCGGCGTAGGGCGCCCACAGCGCCTGGGCGGTGGTGACCGCCTGGGTCTGGCTGCCGGCGTGGTACAGGTGGGTGGACAGCCGGGTGTAGATGCGCCGGGTTTCGTAGTCCATCCAGAAGCCGCCATGCACACCGCTGCGGCTGCCGCCGTCGGTGCCACCTTCGTCGTAGGCGCTGCCGCGTGCGGCGAGCGGTCCGCCATATACATATGCATTGGCGATGCCGTCCCGGCCGTAGTGGCGATGCACCAGCCAGTTGGCCTGCAGCGTGGTGTAACGGCGTTCGATGCTTTCGTCGTCCGACAGGTAGCGCGACTGACCGGCGGCCACCGACAGGTCGGCACGGAAACCGTGCGCCACTTCGGCCATCTGCGCGTCGGGCGACGCGGTGAACATGAACATCGTGATGTCGCGCGGGATGAAGAAACCCGCCTGCGACTGGCCGGCGAGCGCACTGAGTGCAATGGCGGCCAGCGTGCGCGAGCGGATGTCGCGCGCGGGCGAACCCGATGGATCGAGCATGGTGAACTCCTGGACGTTGAACAACGGCTGCGACGCGCAGGCGTCGCGATCAGCGTGTTCAGCCGTGTCTGGGCGGACGTTCGGGAGGCAGTGGCGTATGCGACGACCGGTCGGGCGCGGGCTGAGCGCTGACCCGGTCGATGGCCGCCGGACAGTGTGTGGCGCCGGTCAGCGGCAGCGCGATCGCGTGGGCGGCGGCGCACTGCGCACCGCACTGTCCGCCATTCGGGCAGTCATCGGGCACGTCGGCCGCACTGTGGCAATCATGGCCGGACAGGGCGTCACCCATGGCCGCATCGATCTGCACATGCCCGGGCATCGCCGGGTCGACGAGTGCGCAACGAACCTGGCACTGCAGCGCAAATGCCTGCTGCGGCACGGCGCCAATCAGGAGCAGCAGGACCAGGGTCCGCATCCAGGGGCGCAGCAGGTTGGAGAACGCATTCATCGGAAAAAGGTAGCACGGCAACGACGATGAAGACAGGCCGCGCGTGCGTCGGTTCAACCGTGCCGCGGCGTCCCGGTGCGTCAGATCACCTGCGGCCAGTGCAGATCGCCGCACAGCACGCGCAATTCGTCGTCCCAGTCGCGGTAGGCGACCGACACGGTGACGCACAGCACGCCGGACGAAATCGACAGGTAGGGACGGGTGACCTGCACCTTGCCCAGATTGTCGACCGCGCGCCGGAAGTAGGGTCGACGCGACCAGCGGGCATGGCGATTGATCGACAGCGCGCGGTACTGGCTTTCTTCGGGGCCGGCCGAATGACCCGGACGCACATTGCGTCCGACCTGGCGGCCCTGGTCGTCGAGCAGGAAGCAGCAGTCGGCGCGTTCGAGTTGCAGGAAGGCCTGGCAGGCCTCGGCCATCGGCATGCCTTCTTCGAGCAGCACGGCGCAGCCGCCCATGGCGTGGATGTAGGGGCCGATCAATTCGCGGTACCGCTGGGCACCGTTGCCGCGCGTGGTGTTGAAGCGGTCCCACAGCGCATTGATCACCGGATTCACTTCACGCGTATCGACCGGTACGGCGGCCGGCATGGCGAAGTAGAAGCCCTGCACGAAATCGATGTCCGAATCGAACGCGGCCAGGGCCTGCGCTTCGGTTTCGACGCCTTCGAGCAGCACCAGCGAGCCCGCTTCGTGGATCAGACTGACGATCTGCGGCAGCAGGCGACGGGCCGACGGGTCTTCTACCGACTTGATCGCGAAGGATCGGTCGAGCTTGACGATTTCCGGCTGCAGCGACCAGATGCGGTCGAAATTCGAATGGCCGGCGCCGAAGTCGTCGAGCGCAATCATGCAGCCCATCTCTCGCAGGTACTCGACCGTGCGGGCAAAGCCTGCGTGTTCCGATACCGCCTGCTCCATCACTTCGACGACGATGCGGCGTGCATCGATGTCCGGGTGTTCGCACAACTCGGGCAGGAAGTCCGACAGGTCGCTGTCCGGTCCGCGCCGGAACACTTCCGGATGGATGTTCAGGAACAGCCAGCCGCCATGCGTATCGTGGATCTCATGGTTGTTCACGTGCAGATAGCGGCACAGCTGGTCGAGATAGCGCAGATCTTCGTAGCCCGACGTGCTGGCGAGGACGCGGCCCGGAGCAACCGGGTTGAGGTCGGCGTCGGCCGCGCGAAGCAAGCCTTCGTGGCCGATGGCGCGACAGTGCGACAGGCTGAAGATGGGCTGGAAGTGACTGGTCAGCTTCAAACCCTTGTATCGCGCCGACACGCCACTGGCGCTGTGGACGATATCGGCACCGCAGGGCGTTTCGGCCTCCGCTACCACTGCTAACGTTGCTTGGGCCATGAGGGGCGCTCGAATAGGGAAGTTAAGGGTGTTAACGGCAGTGCATGCAGCACTCTTGAATGTCGGTCGCGCCGATGCCCTCAGCACCCGCTGCTATCCTGCGCGTAGTCCATCCCTTGCGTCGCTGTCCGTTTCCGTGTTCGAAGCCCCCCGTTTCTCCCATCCCGCAAGGCGCTCGGACCGGCCGGTGCCGCAGTCATGAACCCGGTCCTGCAACAGATCCTGCTGGCGGCGCCGCTGTTCGGGCTGGTGTTCATCGGCTACGCCATCATGAAATGGGGTGGCTGGAACAAGGCCGGCGCCGATGCGCTGGCGAAGTTCGTGTTCACGATCGCACTGCCGGCCATGCTGTTCCGCCTGATGAGTGGCTTCGCCGACCTGCCGCCGGTTGACGCACGCCTGCTGATCGCCTTTTTCGGTGCCTGCCTGATCGTGTTCGTGATCGGCCGTCTCGTGTCGGCACGACTGTACGGTCTGGACGGTGTGTCGCAGTCCCTGTTCGCGCTGGGGGGCGTGTTTTCCAACAATGTGCTGCTCGGTCTGCCGCTGACGCATACGCTGCTCGGCGAGTCGGCCATGCCGTCGGCGGCGCTGGTGGTCGTGTTCAACGCCCTGATGTTGTGGACGCTGGTCACCGTTTCGGTGGAATGGGCGCGCCACGGTGCGCTGACCCTGGCCGGATTCGGCAAGACCGCACGCGGTGTGCTGACCAACCCGCTGGTGGCCGCAATTCTTGCCGGCACACTGTTCGGTCTGAGCGGACTGACGCTGCCCGGGCTGATCGATCAGCCGCTGAAACTGCTGGCCGACGCCGCGCTGCCGCTGTCGCTGATCGCGCTCGGCATGGGGCTGGCGGAATTCGGTGTGCGTTCGCACTGGCGGCAGAGCGCGTCGATCAGCGTGCTCAAGCTGGGCCTGCATCCGCTGATCGTCTGGGGGCTGGCCGTGGCGCTGGGCCTGCCCGAAACCGAAACGCGCACCGTCGTGCTGCTTGCGTCACTGTCGGTCGGCGCCAATGTCTATCTGATGTCGCGCCAGTTCCAGGTCATGCAGGGTCCGGTGGCCGGCAGCCTGCTGATGTCGACCGCGCTGGCCGCCGTGACGACACCGCTGATGCTCGCGCTGGTCAGCCGATAGTCCCCGCGTCATTTCATTCCGGGCGTCGCCGGAGTATTGCCCTGCGACAGCGGGATTTTTTACCGCTTCTTCGGGTCTGTGTCCTCAGATGACACAAGTGAACGCCCTGACATGACAGATCTTTTTTCCGATCCGCACTTTGCCTATGCCACCGTCGGCGTGGCCGACTTTCCGGCGACCGTCGCCGCGGCCCTCGCGCGCATCGATGCCATCCAGCCCCTGACATACGCCCGTACGCGCAACCACATCGATGGCGCGGTCAGCCGCGTGTCGCCCTACCTGACGCACGGCTTCGTCGACGTGCCGCAGGTGATCGAGCGCCTGTCGCAGCGCTGCGCGCTGGCGCCGGAAGACAAGATCGTGTTCGAGCTGGCCTGGCGCGAGTACTTCCATCACCTCTGGCGGCACTGGGGCGACGATATCTTCGAGTCGCGCCGCCCGCCGCCGGCTGCGCACTACGCGCCGGCCATGCCGCAGGATGTCGTCGAAGGACGCACCGGTGTGCCGGTGATCGATCAGGCGGTGCGCACGCTGTACCGCACCGGTTATCTGCACAACCATGCCCGGATGTGGCTGGCCAGTTATGTCGTGCATCTGCGCAAGACAGACTGGCGCGCCGGCGCGATGTGGATGTATCGCCATCTGCTGGACGGCGATCTGGCGTCCAACACGCTGTCCTGGCAGTGGGTGGCCGGCACGCTGACCGGAAAACCCTATCTGTTCAACGCGGAAAACGTCGAGCGCTACGCACCGCAATGGACCAGTCGCGATACGGTGCTCGATGCCGGATACGACGCGCTTGACCAGCTTGCCCGCCATGGCGGCGATTGCGGCCCGCACAGCCTGCATGCCGAAGCGATCGATGAGCCGCCGGTCGGTGCCGTGCTGGACCCCGACAACTGGTCCATGCCGCAGGATGACGAAGTCTGGCTGATGCACCCCTGGTCGCTCGGCTGTCCGCCGCAGGGACGGGTGATCGGCTGGATCGAGCCGTCGTTCCATGAACGCTTTGCGTGGAACGAAGCGCGCTGGCAGTTCGTGCTGGCCCGGATGCGGGAGGCCTGCGACGGCATCGTCGTCGGCGATGCGAAGGCCCTGCATCGGCAACTTGGCGGTGTCCGGCTGATGACCATGCAGACGCATAACCCGGGTTATCGGGAGGCGATCACCGAATCAGGCATGCTGGCCGAACCGGTGGCGCGGCAGTTCGACGACCCGCCGCGCGCCATGCCGTCGTTCACGCGCTTCTGGCAAAGCGTGGCACCGAAAGCCGAGGTGGGCCGGCCCTGGCACCGCTGACGCCGATGAACACCGTGCTGAATCCGCTGGCGCGCGCGCCGGCCCGGGTGCTGGGTCTGGCCGGGCTGATCCCGTTCGTCGGCCTGACCGTCGCCATGTATGTCGACGCCGCGCCTCGCGGCTGGGTGGCGCTGGCCCAGCTGGCGTACGCGGCCACCATCGTCAGCTTCATCGGCGCGCTGCACTGGGGGCTGGCGATGCGCGATGCCACGCTCGACCGCGCCGCACTGTGGCAGGCGCTGGGCTGGGGCGTGCTGCCGTCGTTGCTGGCCTGGCTGGCGCTGCTTGCGCCACTCGGCACCGGCTTCTGGCTGCTGTGCGCCGCCGTGCCCGTCTGCTGGTGGATGGACGCGCGGCTCGCGCGCACGCTGACGCTCGAACCCTGGTACCTGGAGCTGCGCACGCTGCTCAGCGTCATCGTCACGATCTGCCTCGCCGCGTCGGCGCTGGCGTTGCCCTGAACCGGCGATGCAGGTCGTCTGGTTCAAGCGCGACCTGCGCATCACCGATCATGCACCGCTGCGCGCGGCGGCGCTGGCCGGCGCGGTGCTCGCCCTGTACGTCTACGAAGACGCGCTGCTGGGCGCACCCGATGCCGATGCCCGCCACCTCGGTTTCCTGAACGAAGCACTCGATGACCTCGACGCCGCGCTCGCGGGCATCGGCCTGAACCTGCTGCGGCTGCGCGGCGCGCTGCCCGAGGTGTTCGATGCGCTGCATC
The DNA here is from genome assembly GCF_051861465.1 of Methyloversatilis sp. Taxonomy (GTDB): domain Bacteria; phylum Pseudomonadota; class Gammaproteobacteria; order Burkholderiales; family Rhodocyclaceae; genus Methyloversatilis. The sequence goes on from NZ_JBHYCQ010000006.1 coordinate 77,141, forward strand.
GCCGCCACCGCATCGAAGGCCTGTGGAGTCATGAAGAGACTGGCAATGCGTCGAGCTTTGCCAGGGATCGCGCGGTGGCTGCGTGGTGCCGTGCCCAGGGGGTTCCGTGGCGCGAGGTTCCGAATGGTGCGGTGGTCCGGCGCCTGCGCGATCGCGACGAGTGGTCCGCGCACTGGATGTCGGTCATGCGCCCGGCGCCGGCCGGCCCGCCGCCGCGCATCACGCCGGCGAGGCTGGCCGGCATGATGAGCGTGGCGCCGCCGGACGCTGGGGCAGTCGGTCTGGTGTCGCGCGACATCGACGGCCGTCAGCGCGCGGGCAGGGCGCGGGCGCTGAACGAACTCGATGAGTTTCTGGATGAGCGCGTGCTGCGTTACCGGCGCGGCATGTCCAGCCCGCTGTCGGCCGGCGACGATTGCTCGCGCCTGTCGCCGCATCTGGCACTGGGCATCGTGTCGCTGCGCGAGGTGGTGCATGCGGTGTGGCGCGCGCGTTCCGACTGGCTGGTCCGTGCGCACGTTCCGCAGGGTGCGGCGGCGCTGGCCGGGCTGAAGTCGTTCGAAAGCCGGCTGCACTGGCACTGTCACTTCATGCAGAAGCTGGAATCCGAGCCGGACATCGAATTCCGCCCGGTGAATCGCCTGTACGAAGGGCTGCGCGAGGCTGACTTTTCTGCTGCCCGCCACGCCGCGTGGTGCCGCGGCGAAACCGGCTACCCGTTCATCGATGCCTGCATGCGCTCACTCCATGCGACTGGCTGGATCAATTTCCGCATGCGCGCCATGCTGATCGCGTTTTCGTCCTATCAGCTGTGGAACCACTGGCGCGAGCCGGCATTGCATCTGGCGCGCCTGTTCGCCGACTACGAGCCGGGCATCCATTACCCGCAGGTGCAGATGCAGTCCGGCGTGACCGGCATCAACACCCTGCGCATCTACAACCCGGTCAAGCAGCAGATCGATCAGGACCCGAAAGGCATTTTCGTTCGCCGCTGGCTGCCGGAACTGGCGCGCGTGCCGATCGAATCGCTGGCCGAACCGTGGCGCATGACGCCGGGTGAGCAGATGCGGGCGGGTTGTGTGATCGGCCGCGACTATCCGGCGCCGGTGGTCGAGCACCTCGCTGCCGCCCGCGCGGCGCGCGATGCGGTGTGGGCGGTTCGACGACTGCCGGAAGCCGGTGCCGAAGCGCGCCGCGTATTCGTGCAGCACGGCAGCCGCAACCCCGATCGCGAAGGCGTGCGTCGTCGTCGCAAGGCGAAGTCCGATGACGGCGCGCAGATGGGCTTCGGGTTCTAGGGCGGGTCACGCACCCACCTGCACGCGCCCACGTATCAGCGCTCTGCGTCGCCCAGCGCCTGTTGCAGATCCGCGATCAGGTCATCGGCGTCTTCGATGCCGATGGACAGCCGCAGCATCGCGTCCGGAATGCCGCGTCGGGCGCGCGCTTCCGGTGCGAGGCCGTGATGGGTGGTGGTGCAGGGCTGGGTGACCAGGCTTTCGACGCCGCCCAGGCTGGGCGCCAGCCTGATCAGGCGCAGGCGGTCGGCGACGCGGGTGGCTTCGCTGCCGTCGCCGCGCACGACGATGCTCAACATGCCGCCGAAGCCGTCCATCTGCGCCTTCGCCAGTCTGTGGCCCGGCGCATCCGGCAGGCCCGGGTAGTGCACGCGCGCGATCTTCGGGTGACGCGCCATGGCCTCGGCCACCGCCTGCGCATTGGCGTTGTGCTGACGCACGCGCACGACCAGCGTGCGCAGGCTGCGCGACAGCAGCGCGGCGGTTTCCGGTGACGGCACGGTGCCGAGGTTCTTGCGCCACGCCCACACCGGTTCGAGCAGCGCCTTGCTGCCCATCAGGACGCCGGCGGTGAGATCGCTGTGACCGCCCAGATATTTGGTCGCGCTGTGCATCACCAGGTCGGCGCCCAGTTCCAGCGGACGCTGGTTCACCGGCGAGGCGAACGTGTTGTCGATGGCGACCAGCGCGCCGTGCGCATGCGCCTTGGCAGCCATGGCGCGGATGTCGACGATATCCAGCGTCGGATTGGTCGGCGTTTCGAAGAACACCAGCTTCACGCCGTCTGCGAGCAGGGCATCCAGCTTGTCACCCTCATTGCCGAGGATGCAGTGCGTGCGCAGTCCGAGACCGGGCAACTGCTGTTCCAGCAGTTCCAGCGTGCCGCCGTAGGCGTCACCGACGCAGACGATGCCTGCGCGGCCGTGCGTCAGGAACAGCGCGCTCAGCGCCGCCATGCCGGAAGAGAACACCCACGCGGCCTCGGCCGACTCGAGACCGGCCAGCGTCTCTTCGAGCGCGTAGATCGTCGGGTTCAGCCCGTAACGCGTGTACAGCCCGCCGCGCGTGCGGCCGTCGATCACGTCGAGCAGGTCGGCCGTCGAATCGAAACCGAAGGTGGTGGTGTTGTAGATCGGCGGGTAGGGACTGCCGTAGGCATCATCGGCGGTGTGGCCGTGAATCGCGCGGGTGGCGAGGCGTGCGTTCTTGTCGCGGGTCATGGCTGGCGGCTTGAAGGGTGATGTCCCGAGAATACGCTGCCAGCGCCGGGGGCGTCGCCCCCGGGATTTCGCCGGATCGGCACTCTGGGCCGACGCCGTTCGCCAGTGTCGACTCGAGCACGACCTTGCGACCCGCATCCTTGGTGGCGAGGTGCGGGCGGGTGCGCGCGTACAGCACGTCCATCTTCACTTTCCGCCAGAAGTAGTGAAGCTAGCCTGCGGCCGTGTCGATCGACGACCTATTGGCAATCCCGGAAATCGAGCTCAGCGCCTGCTTTACGGGTGGAACGTCGACGAAGTAATCGGCCTTGTTGTCTTGTCAGTAGCGTGCAGAAGAACTCGTTGCTGTCGATTCAGTCGTGTCCTGCGCGTTCGGATTCTTCTCATCGCGGCGATCAACCGTCACCGACTCACCCATGCGCACCGGAAGGTCGTTCGGGTAGTTGTACCCCGTGCCCTTGTTGTGGTCGATGATGGCGCCGATACCACCGCCGAGGACGATGTTGCCCCACATGCCGCCGGCCGAACGCGAGATCGCGCGCAGGAATCCGTCGCTCATGCCTTCCTTCTTGCATTCCACATTGAGGTCTTCGGCCGAGCGGCGAACCATGACGTTGCCGGGCGCCGTGGCGGTCCAGCTGCCCTTGTCGTTCTTCAGCGTGCATCGGGTCTGATCGACCCTGTCGCCTTTCGAGGAGAGCGTGTTGAGCGTGACGGACTGCATTTCATTGGATGTGATGGTGGCGCAGCCACCGAACAGCAATGTGCTCAGAAGCAGCGCGGGGAGGGACGTCTTCAAGGGGAAATCCTCATGATGAAATGCCCCGCCGGTTGTGAAATACGACTTTAGTTATATGCAGAACGAATTGAATCTTGCGGGGCGCGCGGACTATAGACGTTGAATCGCAATGTCATCGACGGATGACAAAAATTCACGATTGAAAGTCTACGGTCTGCACCCGGTGCGGACAGGCGTGAAGGGGCGGAAAGAGGGGCGCGGGAGCGGCGATCAGCCGAGGCAGAAGAACTCGACCACATCGCTCGCCGCGCTGCGCGGCGAGCCGAAAGCCAGCCAGCCGTGGCCGTCGATGACCACTTCTTCGCGGGTCAGCGCGAATTCCTGCCGGCCTTCGATGGTGACGAAGGTGCCGTTGCTCGAGCGGTCGGTCAGCACGAAGCGGTCGCGCCTGAATTCGAGGTCGCAGTGCTGGCGCGACGCGCGCGCGTCCTTGATGCCGATGTCGACATCGATGTCGCGCCCCATGCGCAGCCGCGGGTGTTCATCGCCCAGCAACCAGACGCGGCCGCCGTGATAGACACGCATTTCGACGCGGCCGCTGCTCATCGTCAGGCCGCCGATGTGGGTGACGTGGTCGGAATGTTCGCAGCGCATTTCGCACAGTTCGACCGAGCGCGCGACGCCCTTGACGACGCGCGGCGGCATCGGGCGGATCTTCGGCTGCCAGTGTTCGCTCAGCCGCACCGCCGCTTCGGTCGACACGATGGCGCGTCCGTGGCTGGCCAGTTCCGACAGTCGCGCCGCGATGTTCACCGACTCGCCAAAGATGTCGTTGCCCGACTCGACCACCGGGCCGAAGTGGAAGCCGGTGCGCACGCCGAGTGAAAAGTGCTTGGCCAGCGGCAGTCCGTCGATGTCGCGGTGGATGGCCAGCGTGGTTTCGGCTGCGTGGTCGCAGGCGCGGAACACCGCCAGCAGACCGTCGCCGGTCATCTTGATGACGGTGCCCGAACTGCCGATCACCGAATCGCACATGGTGCGCAGGCAGCGGTCGATCAGTGCGAACGCGGCCGTGTCGCCCATGCGCTCGTAAAGCTGGGTGCTGCCGACCAGATCGGCAAACAGCACGGCGCATTCACGGGTACGGGGCGGGCTGATCGGCATGTGGGATCAGAAAAAACGTTGTCGCACCGCGTCCGGCAGGGCCATGCCGGTGGCGTGGGCACGTGCCAGCAATTCCCAGTAGTAGCGGTAGGACGCGCGATCGTGCAGCGTGTCGCGGTGGCGCGTCGGCCCCCAGCTCGCGTCCTGCGCCGCGCACAGGATGTCGATGGCGTCTTCGACTTCGCTGAAATCCGGTCGCATGGCGCTCAGGATAGGCTCTATCTGGTTCGGATGGATGCTCCACATACGCATGAAGCCGAAATCGTGGCGCGCCCGTTCGGCGTCGCGCCGGATGTGCTCGATGTCGCGGATCTCGGTGGTGACGTTGTGCGTCGGCACCACCCCGCACCCATGCGCCGCAGCGGCGATTTCGCACTTGGCACGCACGATGATCGGGTGCTCGAACTGCTTCGGGCTTTTCATCGCGTCGCCCGGCAGCGCGCCGTGATGGGCGCTGACGAAATCCATCAGTCCGAGATCGAGCGATTCGACGCGGTCGAGGCGCGCGATGTCCCACACCTCGCGCAGCGCGCCGTGGCTTTCGATCAGCACATGCACCGGAATGGCGCGCTTCACGCCGGCCCGCGTTTCGCAGGTGCGCAGCCAGTCGAGCTGGGTGCGTACGTCGTCGGCGGAGCGCGCCTTGGCCAGCGTGATGAAAGCAAGGCGGTCGCCGGCTTCGCCGACCAGCACATCCATGTCGGCTTTCCACTGCGCATGCGTGACGTCGTGGATGCGCACGCCGATCCGCCCGTACAGGTTGTCGGCGTCATTGATGATGGACGCACACAGCAGGCGATGTGCATCCTCGTTGCCGGCCGCGGCACCGTCTTCGCAGTCGCAGGTGAGGTCGAACACCGGGCCCCGTTCGCCCTGCAGCGCGAGCGCCTTGCGCATCAGCTTTTCCGAACCGGCGTAGTGATCGACGGCCGGGAGGATGGGGAAGGCCCGCTCGCCCTGATAGAGGACGTCGCGTGGATGAATCGGCGCGGCTGGAGTCATGCGGGATGTCCGGGCAACAAAAAAGCGGCCACGTTACCGGGCCGCTTCTTCTGTTTCAAGCCTGACGGATCAGAGCAGGTCGGCGACGCCGGCGCGCTCCTCTTCCAGTTCGGCCAGCGTCTTGGCCACATAGGGCTTCGAGAACTCGTCGATTTCCAGGCCCTTGACGATGCTGTACTCGCCGTTGGCGCAGATGCACGGGAAGCCGAAGATCAGGCCTTCCGGAATGCCGTACGAACCATCCGACGGCACACCCATGGTCACCCAGTCACCGTCCGAACCCAGATGCCAGTTGCGCATGTGGTCGATGGCCGCATTGGCGGCCGAGGCGGCCGACGACAGGCCGCGCGCCTCGATGATGGCGGCGCCGCGCTTGCCGACGGTCGGCAGGAAGGTCTTGGCGTTCCACTCCTGGTCGTTCACCAGCTGGGCCACGCTGTCGCCGTTCGAAGTGGCGAAGCGGTAGTCGGCATACATCGTCGGGCTGTGGTTGCCCCACACGGCCATCTTCCTGAACGACGCCACCGGACGGTTCAGCTTGGTTGCCAGCTGCGACAGCGCACGGTTGTGGTCAAGGCGCAGCATGGCGGTGAAATTCTTCGCCGGCACGCGGCCACCCGCCTTGGCAGCGGTCTTCAGCGCGATGTAGGCGTTGGTGTTGCAGGGATTGCCGACCACCAGGATCTTGCAGGTCGGGGCGGCATGCGCGCCGATCGCGGCACCTTGCACGGTGAAGATCTTGGCGTTCTCGGTCAGCAGGTCCTTGCGTTCCATGCCGGGGCCACGCGGACGTGCGCCCACGAGCAGGGCGAAGTCGGCGTCCTTGAACGCGACGTTCGGGTCATCGGTGGCGACCATGCCGGCGAGCAGCGGAAACGCGCAGTCGTCCAGTTCCATCATCACACCGGTCAGCGCCTTCTGGGCCTGCGGCAGGTCGAGCAGTTGAAGGATGACCGGCTGGTCCTTGCCCAGCATTTCGCCGCTGGCAATACGGAACAGCAGGGCATAACCGATTTGACCGGCGGCGCCGGTCACCGCGACGCGGAGGGGCGTCTTTGACATGTGAGTCTCCTGGATGAGGATGGGACGGGTGCGTAAAAGTGCGTTGTGCGCGGCCGGATTATGGCCGACCTGCAGTGTTTTGACACACAGCACAAAACAGTCGCCCCGGAGCCGGACGAGGCCGGTTTCCGGGCGCCTGTCAGCGCGGGTTCGATTTATATCATATATAAGACATGAGACACCTTGTAGACGTGATGGGATTTCTGTGCTGAAATTGTTGCATGGCACAGGAATCCCCAACGTTCAGTCCGCTGTATCGCCAGATACGTGTGCTGCTGACGCAGGCGCTGCAGAGCGGCGAATGGCGTCCGGGTGAGTCGATACCGAGCGAAACCGAACTGGCGCAGCGCTTCAGCGTGAGTCAGGGCACGGTGCGCAAGGCCATCGACGAGATGGCGGCCGACAATCTGCTGGTCCGCAAACAGGGGAAGGGCACCTTTGTTGCGACGCATCACGATCCACGTGCCTTCTTCCGTTTTCTCCGTCTTGCCCCGATCAACGGCGGCATCGAAACGTCGCAGAGCGTACCGCTCGAATGCTGGCGCGCCCGTGCGGGTCAGGAAGTGGCCCGGACGCTGAATGTCGAGGTGGGGTCGCAGATCATCATCGTGCGTCGATTGCTCAAGTTCGCCGGCAAGCCGGTCGTCATAGACGAAATCTATCTGCGCGGTGACCTGTTTCCCGGGCTCAACCTCGATGTGCTCAAGGAACACCAGGGCTCCCTGTACTCCTTTTTCGAAACGCGCTTCGGCGTGCGTATGGTGCGCGCCGAGGAACGCCTGCGCGCCGTGCCGGCGGACCGCCAGAGCGCCGAATACCTCGAGGTTCAGGAAAACACGCCGCTGCTGTCGGTCGAGCGCGTGGCCTATACCTACGATGACGAACCGGTCGAATGGCGGCGCGGCCTGTGCTCCACCGCCGACCACTATTACCTGAACACACTGAGTTAGCAGACCCGGCGCAATCCCGTTTCCTGCCACACGATCATTCTAGGAGAGCGAGCCAGATGGCCAATACAGCCAGCAAGACCCGACCGAAACACCTGCAGCTGACCGCAATACGGCTGCCGATCCCGGGCATCGTGTCCATCCTGCACCGGGTCAGCGGTGCCGGGCTGTTCCTCTGTCTGCCGCTTCTGCTGTGGCTGTTCGCCGCCAGCCTCGGTTCGCCGGAAACCTTCGATACCTTCAGCACGGTGGTGAGTCACCCGCTGGCCAAACTCCTTCTTCTGGGCCTGATGTGGGCCTACCTGCACCATTTCTGCGCCGGCATCCGCTTCCTGATGCTAGACATGCACCAGGGACTGGATCTGGCTGCCGCGCGCAAAAGTTCTGTTGCAGTGCTGGTGGTGAGCTTGACGCTTACGGTGATTCTGGGGGTGAAACTGTGGTGACTCGGGTTGTTGTCGGTGCCCATTACGGGCTGAAGGACTGGCTGGGCCAGCGCATCACTGCGGTCGTGATGGCGGTTTACACATTGATATTCGCCGTTGGCGTGCTTTTCATGGGCGAATTGAACTACGACAACTGGCGTGGTCTGTTCGCGGGTGGGTTCATGCGTTTCGCGACCTTCCTGTTCTTCGCGTCACTGATGTATCACGCCTGGGTCGGCGTGCGCGACATCTACATGGACTACATCAAGCCCACCAGCGTGCGCCTCGTGCTGCATGCGGTGACCCTGCTGTTGCTGATCGGCTATCTGGGCTGGGCAGCGCAAGTTTTGTGGAGACTGTAAGTGAGCACACCCATTCGCAAGTTTGACGCAGTGATCGTTGGCGCCGGCGGCGCCGGTCTGCGCGCCGCGATCCAGTTGTCGGAAGCCGGTCTGCGCACGGCTGTTCTGTCAAAAGTGTTTCCGACCCGTTCCCATACGGTGGCGGCGCAGGGCGGCGTGGCAGCATCCCTCGGCAATTCTGAAGAGGATCACTGGCACTGGCACATGTATGACACGATCAAGGGGTCCGACTGGCTCGGCGACCAGGACGCAATCGAGTTCATGTGCCGCAAGGCCAACGAAGTCGTCATCGAACTGGAACACTACGGCATGCCGTTCGACCGGACCGACAGCGGCAAGATCTATCAGCGTCCGTTCGGCGGTCACATGTCGAACTTCGGCGAAAAGCCGGTGCGCCGCTCCTGTGCGGCCGCCGACCGCACCGGTCACGCGATGCTGCATGCGATGTATCAGCGCAACGTCAAGGCTAACACCCAGTTCTTCATCGAATGGATGGCGCTTGACCTGATCCGCGACGAAGCGGGTGACGTGGTTGGCGTGACCGCGATGGAAATGGAATCCGGTGAGGTCTATATCTTTCACGCCAAGGCGGTGCTGTTCGCCACGGGCGGTGCCGGCCGCATCTACTACAGTTCGACCAATGCCTTCATCAACACCGGTGACGGCGTGGGCATGGCGGCGCGCGCCGGCATTCCGCTGGAAGACATGGAATTCTGGCAGTTCCACCCGACCGGCGTGGCCGGTGCGGGCGTGCTGATCACCGAAGGCGTGCGCGGCGAAGGCGGCATCCTGCGCAATGCCGACGGCGAGCGCTTCATGGAGCGTTACGCGCCGAACGCCAAGGATCTGGCATCGCGTGACGTCGTTTCGCGCGCCATGGTCACCGAAATCAACGAAGGTCGCGGCTGTGGTCCGAACAAGGATCACGTGATGCTGGACATCACCCACCTCGATCCGGCCACGATCATGAAGCGCCTGCCTGGCATCCGCGAAATCGGCATCCAGTTTGCCGGCGTCGACGCGATCAAGGAGCCGCTGCCGGTGGTGCCGACCTGTCACTACCAGATGGGCGGCATTCCGACCAACTACCACGGTGAAGTCGTGGTTCCGAAGAATGGCAATCCGAGCGAGCCGGTACCCGGCTTCTACGCTGCCGGCGAGTGCGCCTGCGCATCGGTGCATGGTGCCAACCGACTGGGCACGAATTCGCTGCTCGATCTGCTGGTGTTCGGAAAGTCGTCCGGTGAGTCGATGGTCGAGTACATCAAGGCGCAGCCGGTGGCCCACAAGCCGCTGCCGGCCAACGCGGCCGACTATTCGCTGTCGCGCCTGAACCGGCTCGAAACGCAAACCGGCGGCACCGCCGTCGGCGCGACCCGGCTGGCGATGCAGCGCACGATGCAGGCCCACTGTGGTGTGTTCCGCTTCAAGCACATGCTGGAAGAGGGTGTCAGCAAGATCACCGAGATCGAGCGGCAGGTGGCCAACACCGAAATCAAGGACAAGTCCAAGGTGTTCAATACCGCGCGCCTTGAAGCACTTGAGCTGGACAATCTGATCGAGGTCGCCAAGGCGACCATGGTGTCGGCCAATGCGCGTACCGAATCGCGCGGTGCCCACGTGCGCGACGACGCGATCGACAGCCCGGAGTTTCCGGACGGCCGCGACGACGCCAACTGGCTCAAGCACACGCTGTGGTACCGCGAGGGCAACAAGCTCGACTACAAGCCGGTGAACATGACACCGCTGACCGTTGACACCATCGCGCTGAAGAAGCGCGCTTACTGAGGATCACAGCATGACCGCCCGTACTGTCGAATTCAGTATCTACCGCTACGATCCGGACCGCGACGAGAAGCCCTACATGCAGTCGATCTCGCTCGAGCTCGACGGCACCGAACGCAAGCTGCTCGATGCGCTGACCAAACTCAAGGATGTGGATGACACGCTGTCGTTCCGCCGCTCGTGCCGCGAAGGCGTGTGCGGTTCGGACGCCATGAACATCAACGGCAAGAACGGTCTGGCCTGTCTGACCGACATGGATTCGATCGCCACGCCGATCGTGCTGCGCCCGTTGCCGGGCCTGCCGGTCGTGCGCGACCTGATCGTCGACATGACCCAGTTCTTCAAGCAGTACCACTCGATCAAGCCCTACCTGATCAACCCGGAGCACCCGCCCGAGCGCGAGCGCCTGCAGTCGCCGGAAGATCGCGAGGAACTGAACGGCCTGTACGAGTGCATCCTGTGCGCGTGCTGCTCGACAGCCTGCCCGTCCTTCTGGTGGAATCCGGACAAATTCGTCGGCCCGGCCGGTCTGCTCGCCGCCTATCGCTTCATCGCCGACACGCGCGATCAGGCAACCAGCGAGCGGCTCGACAACCTGGAAGATCCTTACCGACTGTTCCGTTGCCATACCATCATGAACTGCGTCGATGTATGTCCGAAGGGTTTGAACCCGACGCGCGCCATCGGCAAGATCAAGGACATGATGGTCCGCCGGGCCGTCTGAGCATGGACAGCGCGAACGATCAGCAGGTCAGCCCCGGTCGGCTGCTGTGGCATTGCCGACGCGGTTTGCTGGAGCTCGACCTGATCCTGCAGCGCTTCATCGAGCATCATCTTGAAAGCTTGACTACAGAACAGAGGGCAGAGTTGTTCGAACTGCTCCATTACGACGACATCACCTTGTTGGCGATTGTCAGCGGACGCGAGCAGTGCGAGGAGACGCGTCTGAAGGGGATGGTTGACCTGTTGCGTGCAGCGTGAGCGCGCAACGGAGTCGATCCGGGCCATTTTGAGGAAGTGAAGAGGTTAGACATGACAAATCAACGCACTGCTACGCTGACCATCGAAGGTCAGACCACCGAGTTCCCGATCATGAGCGGCGTCGCTGGCGCTGATGTGGTGGATATCCGTTCGATGTATGCCAAGACCGGCATGTTCACGTACGACACCGGTTACCTCTCCACCGCAAGCTGCAAGTCGACCATCACCTACATCGACGGCGACAAGGGCGAGCTGTGGTATCGCGGCTACCCGATCGAACAGTTGGCCGAGCACTGCGACTTCCTCGACGTGTGTTATCTGCTGAAGAACAGCGAACTGCCCAACGTCGAAGAAAAGGCCGAGTACGTCAGTCAGATCAAGCGCCACACGCTGCTGCACGAACAGCTGGCCCGTTTCTACGCCGGCTTCCGCCGTGACGCGCACCCGATGGCCATCATGGCCGGTGTGGTCGGCGCACTGTCCGCCTTCTACCATGACGGCATGGACATTTCCGATCAGGCGCATCGCGACATTTCGATCAACCGCCTGATCGCCAAGATGCCGACGATCGCGGCGATGGCTTACAAGTATTCGGTCGGCCAGCCTTTCATGTACCCGCGCAACGACCTGTGCTACGCCGGCAACTTCATGTACATGATGTTCGGCACGCCGTGCGAGGAGTACAAGCCGAATCCAGTGCTGGTCAAGGCGCTGGACCGCATCTTCACGCTGCACGCAGACCACGAGCAGAACGCCTCGACCTCGACCGTGCGTCTGGCCGGCTCGTCGGGCGCCAACCCGTATGCAGTGATCGCTGCCGGCATCGCCTGCCTGTGGGGACCGGCGCATGGCGGTGCGAACGAAGCCTGCCTGCAGATGCTGGAAGAGATCGGCGACGTATCGCGCGTGCCCGAATTCATTGCACGCGCCAAGGACAAGAACGACAGCTTCAAGCTGATGGGCTTCGGTCACCGCGTCTACAAGAATTTCGATCCGCGCGCCAAGCTGATGCGCCAGACCTGCCACGAAGTGCTGACCGAACTGGGCCTGCAGAACGACCGCCTGTTCAAGCTGGCGATGGAACTGGAACGCATCGCGCTGGAGGACGAGTACTTCATCGAGAAGAAGCTGTACCCGAACGTCGACTTCTACTCGGGCATCGTGCAGAAGGCGCTCGGCATTCCGACCTCGATGTTCACCTGCATTTTCGCGCTGGCCCGTACGGTCGGCTGGATCACGCAGTGGAACGAAATGATCACCGATCCGGAATACAAGATCGGTCGTCCGCGCCAGCTCTACGTCGGCCCGGCACGACGCGACATCAAGCCCTGATCGGAGCAGTTTGTGCAACACACCCTGCGGTCATGCGGAGACCGCAGGGTGAATACGAACAACCGCATGCAGGAGGCCTTCTCGACGCCCACGAGACGCGAGGGTCCGGAGCACGACAGGTGCGCCGGCATCCGACCGCGTGGGCATCGCCATAACAAGCCCGGGCAACCCCGGGCGGGGGAGCGAGTCATGATGCAGATGTTGAGTCATTCCTACCTCTTCGGGGGCAATGCGCCCTTTGTCGAGGAACTGTACGAGTCCTATCTCGCCAATCCGGGTTCCGTACCGGATGCCTGGCGCAGCTACTTCGAATCCCTGCAACATCTGCCTGGCGCTGCTGCCGATGTGGCCCATGCGCCGGTCGTCGCGTCGTTTGCCGAACTGGCCAAGCGCGGTCCGACCCGTTCGGCCGGCCCGGCCGCCGACGACAAGCGTCAGGTCGGCGTGCTGCAGATGATCAACGCCTACCGCTTCCTCGGCAATCGCTGGGCGCAGCTCGATCCGCTCAAGCGCGCCGAACGGCCCGACATTTCCGAACTGGAGCCGTCGCACTACGGCTTCACCGAAGCCGATCTGGGCGACGTGTTCAGCACCGGTTCCTTCCGCTTCCCGCCGGATGACCGCGCCAGCCTGCGCGAAATCCTCGAAGCGGTGCGTCAGGTGTATTGCGGCAGCGTCGGCGCCGAATACATGTACATGACCGACATCGCGCACAAGCGCTGGATCCAGGCGCGGCTGGAGCCGATGCGCGGCAATTACGGCTACTCGGTCGAAGACCGCAAGCGCTTCCTGGAACGCGTGACGGCGGCCGAAACGATGGAGCGCTATCTGCATACCAAGTATGTCGGCCAGAAGCGCTTCTCGCTCGAAGGCGGCGAATCGACCATCGTCGCCATGGACGAACTGGTGCGTGTCGCAGCCACGCAGGGCGCCCAGGAAATCGTCATCGGCATGGCGCATCGCGGCCGGCTGAACGTGCTGGTTAATACGCTGGGCAAGGCGCCGTCGATGCTGTTCTCGGAATTCGAGGGCAAGGCGGCATCCGACCTGTCGGCCGGCGACGTCAAGTACCACATGGGTTTTTCGTCCGACGTGAATACGCCGTCCGGCCCGGTGCACCTGACGCTGGCGTTCAACCCGTCGCACCTGGAAATCGTCAATCCGGTGGTGGTCGGTTCGGTGTACGCGCGCCAGCGCCGCCGTGGCGACAAGAGCGGCACCCAGGTCATTCCGGTCATCCTGCACGGCGACGCGGCCGTGGCCGGCCAGGGCGTCAATCAGGAAATGCTGAACTTCTCGCAGACGCGCGGCTATGGCGTGGGCGGCACGGTGCACATCATCGTGAACAACCAGATCGGCTTCACCACCTCCGATCCGCGTGACTACCGTTCGTCGCTGTACTGCACCGACATCTTCAAGATGGTCGAAGCGCCGATCTTCCACGTCAATGGCGACGACCCGGAGGCGGTGGCCTACGTGACGCGCATGGCGATGGAATTCCGCGCCGAATTCAAGAAGGACGTGGTGATCGACATCATCTGCTACCGCAAGCTCGGCCACAACGAGCAGGACGAGCCGATGGTGACCCAGCCGCTGATGTACAAGAAGATCGCGGCGCACCCGGGTACGCGCAAGATCTACGCCGACCGGCTCATTTCGCAGGCGGTCATCGGCGAGCAGGAGCCGGAGCAGATGATTGCCGACTACCGTGCTGCGCTCGACGAAGGCCGGCTGGCGCAGGACCCGGTGCTGACCAATCACCAGCGCCGCTTTGCGGTCGACTGGACGCCGTTCCTGAAGCAGCCCTACACCGACGAGTGCGACACGCGCGTTCCGAAGGACGAACTGGCGCGCCTGGGAAAGCGCCTGACGACGGTACCGGACGGTTTCGCATTGCATTCGCGGGTGCAGAAGATCATCGACGACCGCGCCGCCATGGCGCAGGGCAACCTGCCGGTCGACTGGGGCATGGGTGAGAACCTCGCCTATGCGACGCTGCTGGTCGAAGGATACGGCGTTCGCGTGTCCGGCGAAGACGTCGGTCGCGGCACCTTCTTCCACCGCCATGCCGTGCTGCACGACCAGAGGCGCGAGAAATGGGACAGCGGCAACTACATGCCGCTGCAGCACCTGCAGGAAGATCAGGCGCCCTGCGTGGTGATCGACTCGGTGCTGTCGGAAGAAGCCGTGCTGGCGTTCGACTACGGCTACGCCACGACCGAACCGAACGAACTGGTCGTGTGGGAAGCGCAGTTCGGCGATTTCGCCAACGGCGCGCAGGTCGTGTTCGACCAGTTCATCGCGTCGGGCGAAGCGAAGTGGGGTCGCCTGTGCGGTCTTGCGATGATGCTGCCGCACGGCTTCGAAGGTCAGGGCCCCGAGCATTCGTCGGCGCGCATCGAGCGCTACATGCAGCTGTCGGCCGAGAACAACTGGCAGGTGACGATTCCGAGCACGCCGGCGCAGATTTTCCACCTGCTGCGCCGCCAGATGCTGCGCAAGGTACGCAAGCCGCTGGTCATCATCACGCCGAAATCGCTGCTGCGTCACAAGGACGCCGTCTCGTCGCTCGACGAACTGGCCAACGGCCGCTTCCAGCCGGTCATTCCGGAAGTCGATGCGCTGGACGACAAGAAGGTCGAACGCATCATCATGTGCAGCGGCAAGATCTACTACGAACTGCTGGCGCACCGGCGTGCGAACGACATCAAGAACGTCGCCATCGTACGTCTTGAACAGCCCTATCCCTTCCCGTCAGCGGAAGTGACCGCGCAGGTGGCCCGTTATCCGAAGGCGAAGGGCATCACCTGGGTACAGGAAGAGCCGCGCAACCAGGGCATGTGGTACTGGCTCATTTCGCGTCAGCACCTGGGCAAGGCAGTGGGCGACATGAAGCTGGAACTGGTATCACGGCCTGCGGCAGCCTCGCCTGCGGTCGGCTATGCCGCCAAGCACCAGGCTCAGCAGAAGGCGGTCATCGAAGCAGCGTTCGCAGGAGTGGGGCGCTAAGACGCCCCCGACAGGGAGACAGAATCAAATGCTTATCGAAGTGAAGGTTCCGCAGCTGTCCGAATCGGTGGCCGAAGCCACATTGGTCAGCTGGCACAAACAGGTGGGCGAAGCGGTCGCCCGTGACGAAAACCTGATCGACATCGAAACCGACAAGGTGGTGCTGGAAACCCCCGCGCCGGACGCCGGCGTGCTGGTTGCCATCATCAAGCAGAACGGTGCCCTGGTCACCAGCGGCGAGCTGATCGCGCAGATCGACACCGAAGGCAAGGCAGCCGCGGCGGTACCGGCGGCGGCTGCACCGGCAGCACCTGCCGCGGCGCCCGCCGCCGCTGCGGTGGCAACAGCCAGTGCGTCCTCGTCGGCGCCGGCGAGCCCGGCCGCACGCAAGATCATGGACGAACGCGGTCTGGCAGGTGGTGATGTGCAGGGCACCGGTCGCGGTGGTCGCATCACCAAGCCGGATGCCGTCGGTGCCGCAGCACCCGCACCGGCCGCGCCGCCCGCCGCGCCGCGTGCCGCTGCCGCGCCGGCCCCGACTGCAGCGGCACTGCCGCAGCCGCCGGTGCCGGTCCGGCTCGAAGAGCTGCTGGCCGACCGGCCGCAGCAGCGCGTGCCGATGTCGCGCCTGCGCGCCCGCGTCGCCGAGCGTCTGCTGCAGTCGCAGGCGCAGAACGCCATCCTGACCACGTTCAACGAAGTGAACATGCAGCCGGTCATGGACCTGCGCAAGAAGTACGCCGAGAAGTTCGAGAAGACGCACGGCGTCAAGCTGGGCTTCATGTCGTTCTTCGTGAAGGCGGCGCTGCAGGCGCTGCGCAAGTTCCCGCTGCTGAACGCCTCGATCGACGGCAACGACATCGTCTATCACGGCTTCTTCGACATCGGCATCGCCGTCGGCAGCCCGCGTGGTCTGGTTGTGCCCATCCTGCGCGACGCCGACCAGATGAGCTTCGCCGACATCGAAATGAAGATCGCCGAATTCGGCCAGAAGGCGAAGGACGGCAAGCTGTCGATGGAAGAGCTGACCGGCGGCACGTTCTCGATCTCGAACGGCGGCGTATTCGGCTCGATGCTGTCGACGCCCATCATCAACCCGCCGCAGTCGGCCATTCTGGGCGTGCATGCGACCAAGGACCGGCCGGTCGCCGAAAACGGCCAGGTGGTGATCCGTCCGATCAACTATCTCGCCATGTCCTACGACCACCGCATCATCGACGGTCGCGAGGCGGTGCTCGGTCTGGTGACGATGAAGGAAGCGCTGGAAGATCCGGCCCGCCTGTTGTTTGACGTATAACCAAAGATGCAAGATTCAAGATGCAAGATGCGAGGATGTCGTTCCTTGCGACTTGCGTCTTGAAACTTGAATCTGATTTGCGGAGCAAATCCAGATGTCCAGAGAATTTGATGTCGTCGTGATCGGTGCCGGTCCCGGCGGATATGTCGCAGCGATTCGTGCCGCCCAGCTCGGCCTGAATGCCGCCTGCATCGAGTACAACAGTTATGCCGATCCGAAGGGCGAAGTGCGTCTCGGCGGCACCTGCCTGAACGTGGGCTGCATTCCGTCCAAGGCGCTGCTGCAGTCGTCGGAGCTGTTCGAGCAGGCGAACCATTCCTTCGTGATGCACGGCATTACCGTTGATTCGCCGCGCATGGACGTCGGCGTGATGATGAAGCGCAAGAACAACATCGTCGATCAACTGACCAGCGGCATCCGCGGCCTGTTCAAGAAGAACAAGGTGACGCTGCTGAGCGGTCTGGGCAGTTTCGCCGGCCGTGAGGATGAAAAATGGAAGATCGCCGTGACGCGCAACGGTGAGACCGAACACGTGATGGCGAAGCACGTCGTCGTGGCGACTGGTTCGCGTGCCCGCCATCTGCCGGACATTCCGGTCGACAACGAGGTGATCTGCGACAACGAGGGCGCGCTGGCGTTCGACGGTGCGCCGAAGCGTCTGGGCGTCATCGGTGCCGGCGTCATCGGTCTCGAACTGGGCAGCGTATGGAAGCGGCTCGGCGCCGAGGTGACCATCCTCGAAGCCGCACCGGACTTCCTTTCGGCAGCCGATGCGGCCATCACCAAGGAAGCCTGGAAGACCTTCACCGCCAAGCAGAAGCTCGGCATCAAGCTCGGCGTGAAGATCGGCAAGGTCGAACGCACGGCCGATGGCGTGCGCGTCGAGTACGAACTGAAGGACGAGCAGAAGGTGCTCGAATGCGACCGCCTGATCGTGTCGGTCGGCCGCATCCCGAATACCGATGGCCTCAACGCCGAAGCGGTCGGCCTGAAGGTGAGCGAACGCGGTTTCATCGAGGTCGATGAACAGTGCCGGACCAATCTCGCCAACGTGTGGGCGGTCGGTGACGTCGTCCCGGGCCCGATGCTGGCACACAAGGGCATGGAAGAAGGCGTCATGGTGGCTGAATGCATCGCCGGCCAGAAGGGGCACGTCAATCACGACACCGTGCCCTGGGTCATCTACACCCACCCGGAAATCGCCTGGGTCGGCAAGACCGAGGCACAGCTCAAGGCGGCCGGCATCGAATTCAAGGCGGGCCAGATTCCGTTCGCTGCGAATGGTCGCGCGCTGGGGCAGGGTGACACCACCGGCTTCGTGCGCATGTACGCCTGCGCCGAAACCGATCGCATCCTCGGCGTGCACGTGATCGGCAACAATGCCTCGGAGCTGATTGCCGAAGCGGTCGTGGCGATGGAATTCGGCGCCTGCTCGGAAGACATCGCACGCATCTGCCACGCCCACCCCACGCTGTCGGAGGTCATGCACGAAGCTGCACTGGCCTGCGACAAGCGACCTTTGCACTTCTGACACCGGGCGATGCCGCACGAAATCCTCCAGGTGCCCGAACGGGGCATGATGGACGCCTTCGAGGCGGCACTCAAAACGCACGGCTACCAGGCTGACGCGTCGCAGCGCGCCGCCGCCGACAGGCTGCAGCAGCTTTACACCGAACTGCTCGGCTTCAAGGCGGCGCGCCGTACCCAGCTGCGCAAGCTGCTGTCGCGCGCGCAACCGCCGCGTGGCGTCTATTTCTGGGGCGGCGTCGGACGCGGCAAGAGCTTCCTGATGGATTGCTTCTTCGACGCCGTGCCCTACCGCCGCAAGCGTCGCGTCCATTTCCACGCCTTCATGCAGCAGGTGCACGCGGCGCTCAAGCAGCACAAGTCGGAAGCCGATCCGCTGGCCCGGGTGGCCGAAGATCTGGCGCAGTCCGCCCGCTTGCTGTGTTTCGACGAATTCCACGTGTCCGACATCGCCGACGCGATGATGCTCGGCCGGCTGGTCGAGGCGCTGTTCGAGCGTGGCGTGGTGCTGGTCGCCACGTCCAACTATCCGCCCGACGGTCTGTACCCGAACGGTCTGCAGCGGCAGAACTTCCTGCCCACCATCGAGCTGCTGAAGAAGAAACTCGAAGTGTTCGAACTCGATGCCGGCATCGATTACCGGCTGCGCTCGCTCGAACGCATGGACATCTACATGGTGCCCAACGGCGCAGACGCCGACCGTCGGCTTGAAGAGGACTTCCGCGAGCTGTGCGGCGAGCCCTCATCGGACGGCACGCTGGACATCCTCGGCCGCACGCTGAAGACCCATGCCTGCTCGCTGGGTGCGGTGTGGTTCGACTTCCAGGAAATCTGCGGCGGCCCGCGCTCGCAGAACGATTACCTTGAACTGGCGCGGCGCTTCCACTCCGTCGTCCTGTCCGACGTACCGAAGATGAGTCGCGAAAAGGCGAACGAGGCGCGGCGTTTCACCTGGTTGGTCGATGTGCTGTATGACTTCCGGGTCAAGCTCATCCTGTCGGCCGAAGTCGAAGCGCACCTGCTCTACACGGATGGCCCGAATGCCAACGAATTCACCCGCACGGTCAGTCGCCTGATCGAAATGCGCACGCGTGAATACCTCGCGTCGCCGCACCGGGTGGATTTTTCCGGCGGAGCGCCGGCCGCCGGACCCGCCGGCCTTTGACCCGTATTGCAGCAGCTGTGGGGCCGCTCCCACAGCAGGCTCCCACAGTCAGCGCCGATGAAGGCGCGTCGCGACGCGGTGCGCCGAGGACCGGTCGTGGTGTCGCCCGAATCCGTTACGCGCTGCGCAGGTGCAGGGCGCGGGCGATCAGGATGGCGCTGACGGGCATCAGCACGGCGATGGCGACCACGGTCAGCAGAAGTGATGTGAGGTCGCTGTAGTTGGCGGCGGTCACCACGGCACCGGTTGCCGGGTCCTTCACTTCGCGCGCCAGCGTGAAGATCTGATTCAGATACTTGGTGCCGAGCTGGCTGGCCGACAGCGCCAGATTGGTGAACGACGCCATCACCGCGAAGAAGGTCGCCTTCAGGTGGGCCGGTGCCGAATTGGCGATCCAGGCCAGCATCGGAATCATCGATATCTGTCCCAGCGGCGATTCGAGCGCGGTGTCGATCACCGCGATGAAGCGTGCGTCCACGACGCCGCCGGTCACGCTCGCCGTCCATTCATGCAGGCCCATGCTCATGCCCAGCGTGGGCAGCGACAGCACGAAGCTGGCTGCCGTGAGGAATCCGACGACGTACAGGATGGACCGCTCCGCCATGAAGCGGCGGAACAGGAACATGCCGATCAGCGTGAGCGCACTGGCGATCAGCGACAGCACCGAAAAGAAGGCCTGGTCGAAGCCCAGCACGTCGATTGACCACCAGGACACGCCGGGTCCGGTGCCCGGCGTCGCGCGGAACATGAAGATGACCAGTGCGGTGCCGATCAGCGTGTTGCGTGCCGTTGCATCCAGTTCCCGGGTCAGTTTTGCCATCAGGAAGGCGATGATGGTGAAGGATCCGACGAAGATGATTTCCTGGTTCCACTTCAGGTCCGACAGCCCCATCGTCAGCGTGAACGCGACGAAGGCTGCGCTGCCGCCGATGATCCACCAGTTGGGCCGGGTATTTCCGTCCGCCTCGCGCAGCAGCGCGGCCGCTTCTGCGCGCGACAGACCGCGCGCCATGTGCGCCCGGATGTGGCGCATCTTGAGCAGCGCCGCGAAGGCGACACCGGCCACCGACACCGCCGGAATGACCAGCGCCATCAGATAGATGTCGCGGTACAGCAGCACCTTTTCCGCTTCCGGCAGCGCCTCGGTGCCGGAGAACAGATACAGGTTCACCAGCGCCACCAGCACGCTGCCGCCGATGATGGCGACCCGGCCGAGCGTCTGCATCGTGGTGTGCATCAGCTTGAGGCGTTCGGGCGTGACCGGCGTGCCGTCTTCCTCGACGTGCGGCACCGCCTCGACCGTCATCGCGTCGGCCACCGCGTCCTGCAGCACGTAGCCGATCGGGCTCAACAGCGCGCTCAGCACGAACCAGGTATTGATCGGCAGGATGGCCGCCATCGCATCGCGTTCGGCGATCAGGCTGGCCATGATCAACAGGCTGGCGGCGATGATGCTGGCGCCGAGGTAGATCAGCAGGCTCTTGTAGCGCCACACCAGATCGACCAGATGGCCCATCGGAATCTTCAGCGCCCATGGAATGCCGACCCAGAAACCCAGTGCGGCGAGAAACTCCGCCGACAGGCCGAGGTAGTCCTTGACGAAGAAGGTGCCGACGATGCCGGTCAGGCCCTGGATGCCGGCTGCCATGTAGACCATCAGCGGCGGCAGGTAGGAGAGGCGCATGTCGCGCCCGAGCGACAGGATGTTCAGGTCTATCCAGTGCAGCAGTCGGGATGTCATGTCCGTAATGATTGTTATGGCCGTGCCTGTGACCGGCAAGGATAGGGGGAATTCCGCGCCCGGCGTACTTTTGCGCGCACAAAACTCGGTATGCTGCGGCGTTGATATCCACGCCCCACCCGACGGAGTCCGACGTGCGCTTGTTTGGCCGCCATGATGCACACGAAGCGCCGCATCCGCTGCGCCAGATCAAGCTGTTTTCGACCTTGAGCCGGCGCGAACTGCCGGTGGTGCAGGCACTGCGCCACGAGCGCAACTACCTCGCCGGCGAGGTGGTGTTCGACGAAGGCGACGAGGGCGAGGCCATCTACGCCATCGTGTCGGGCGAGGTCGAAATCCTGCGCCATGACGGCGGGCGTCAGCAGCGTCTGGCCGTGCTGGCCGCCGGTGAGGTGTTCGGCGAACTGGCGCTGCTCGATCAGGCGCCGCGCGCAGCGCAGGCCCGTGCCACGGCCGACTGCGTGCTGGTCGTGTTCTTTCGCGCCGACTTCATGAACCTGCTGGAAACCCATCCGAAGATCGCGTCGAAGATCGCACTGTCGCTGGCGCGCCACCTCGGTGGTCGGCTGCGTCAGGCCAACGCGGGGCAGCGGCAGGACGGTCATCTGTGAGTCCCGAGGCATGAGGCGGCTGCGACCTGCCGGTGCCGGGCCGCTGGCCTGGTGCGGCATCCTGCTCGCCACCACCCTGGCGCTCTACCTGTTCCAGCAGGTGCTGTGGCTGGTCCTGCCCTTCCTGTTCGGGCTCATCGCCTACTACTTTCTTGCGTACCCGATGCAGCGCCTGATGTTCGCCGGCCTGTCGCAGGAATCGGCGGCCAACATCACGGTGGGCGTGTTCGCGCTGCTGCTGGTCGGCGCCTTCGCATTCATGTTGCCGCGCTTTGCCGCGCAGGCGGTCGGCGTGCAGGAAACCGGCATGCGCTATCTGCAGGGCGGCCTGCTGCTGCTCGACCAGACCCTGCGTGCGCTGGAACAGCAGTCCCGTTTCATGCGCGATGCACATGTGGCCGACGCCGTGTCGTCCTACATTGCGGTGGCCGGCGAGGGCTTTGCGCAGAACCGCCTGCCGTCGCTGATGATGTCGGTCGCCGCCTGGCTGCCGTCCATGCTGCTCGCACCTTTCCTCGCCTATTTCTTCCTGCGCGACGGCCGCCGCTTCCAGCGCTTTCTTGCGCGCGCCGTGCCCAACGCCTACTTCGAGCGCACGCTGCATCTTCTTTACGAGGTCGACCGCACGACGCGCGCCTACTTCCAGGGGCTGGTCAAGCTGACCGTGCTCGATGCGGTCTGTCTGGCGGCCGGGCTGTGGGTCATCGGACTGTCTTCGCCGCTGACGCTGGGCATCATCACCGCGGTACTGGCTTGGATTCCATTCGTCGGCTCGGTCATCGGCTGCGCGCTGGTGGTCATGGTCGCGGCAACCGATTTTCCCGGTTCGCCGTCGATTGCCTACGCGTCGATCGGCCTGTTCATCCTGGTGCGCCTGCTCGACGACTTCATCTTCATGCCGCTGACCATCGGTCGCAGCCTGCGCATGCATCCTCTGATCACCGTGCTGATGATTTTCGTTGGCGGTGCGGTGGCCGGCGTGGCCGGTCTGCTGCTGGTGCTGCCGGTGCTCGGCGTGATCATGGTGATCGGCGAAACGCTGAGCATCGTGGCGTCCGACCCACGCCTGCGTGCGCGTCACGCGCACGCGCGCCGCCTGCGCTGGCAGGCGGTCACGCGCGACCTCTGAACCTCCCGGCATCTTCCGTCATCCGACCCCGCTTGTTATCATGACAAACGGGTTGATGGAGGGGCGACATGAAAAGGTATGCAACCAGATCAGTGGCCGGAGACGCCCCGGACGGTTCGGCGGACGGTTCGCCGGTCGCGCAGCTCAAGCACCTGCTCGATGTGCCGGCCGAAGCGTGCTTCCTCGGCTTCGCGCTGACCCACACCGGTACCGGCGACTATCTGTGCATGGCACCCGATCGGCTGCACGTGGCGCTGTGCAGCTGGTCCGGCGCTCCCGACCGGGCGGTCTTCTTCCGCAACTGGTCGGATACGCTGCAGGCGGCGGCAGCCCATCCAGAGGCCGACATCGTGCTCATCTTCGATGTCGGCGACGCATTGCTGGTGTTTCCGGCACGCTAGCGGCGAACGCCGCCGGGAAGGCATCGCAATGCGGGTACGCTCAGTGCGGTCTCATGTAGCCGTGCAGCCGTATCGTCGTGTCGCGCAGCCGCTGCGCCAGTGTGCGGGCCAGATTGGCGTACAACAGATTGGCAATCTGCGGATGCTGTACCTGCAACTGTTCGAGTGCGGTGCGTTCCAGCACCAGACATTCAACCGTCGTGTCGGCGATCGCATCGGCCGTGCGCGGCTGATTTTCGATCAGGCCCATTTCCCCGACCACCAGACCGGCGCTGAGGCAGGCGATGCGTATCCGCGGCGTGCCGGCATCGCCAGCGCGCAGAATGCTGACGCTGCCAGCCAGCAGCACATACATGGCATCGCTGGCGTCGCCGGCGTTGAACAGCACGTCTCCGCGCACGTAAAGCCCTCGCCGCATCAGGCGTTCCAGCGTGGCGGCCTGGTCCGCGCTCATGCCCGCGCACACGTCGAGATGGCGCAGCCGCGTGGCCGAGTCGAGTCGGCGCGTTGCCATACCCGAGTCCAGCACCTGGTTTTCCGCCCATTCGAGCGCCGCATCGGCGTTGGCGAACCATCGCTTGCGAGGCAGTCCCTGCGCCAGGCCGCTGCTGGCCAGAAAGGTTGCCCGCGCACCGGCCGGATCGAGGCCGGCCAGTGCGAGCCGTGTGTGACGGATACGCAGGCGCGTCGCCATGCGCGACAGCACCTGCGCGGCCGACAGGTCGATGTCGATCAGGCGGGAACAATCGAGCACGATGAAGCGGGCCTCCGCCAAGCGCGTTTCGATGACTTCTTCGAGTTCCTCGGCAGTGCCGAAAAACAGCAATCCTTCAAGCTCGACCAGCGCATAGCGCGTCGATTGGGACGCCAGCCTGATCTGCTGCCAGGCTGGCCTGACCTGCAGGCTGGACGCGACCGAACCGTCGGCGACGCGTCGCACGATGCTTTTGCTGTGATCGCGTGCGAAAAGGAACATGGCGCCCACCAGTCCGGCCGACACCGCCTCCAGCAGACCGACAAACGCCGCCACCAGCGTGACCAGGGCGCTGACGGCCAGATTCGACATCAGCCGCCGTTCCGGGAGCGATCGGCCGCGCAGGCAGTCACGTACCGCATCAACGCTCCAGCGATCGGCCACGCCGACGGACAGCAGCACCAGACCGGCGCCGATGGTCGAGTGTGGAAGCATGGCCAGCATGTCCAGGCCGAACAGCCACAGCAGCGCGATCAACACGGCGTAGCACAGCGCCGGAACCCGGGTTCGGCCGCCCGCCGAATAGGCTGCATTGGCGCGCGATACCGCACCCGCGGCCGGCAGGGCGCCCGCCGCGGCGAGGGCGAGATTGGCGCCACCGATGGCAGCCAGTTCGCGCCGCGTGTCGTGCCGGCTGTGGGTCAACGTGTCGAGCCGGTTGGCCGCAAACAGGGTTTCCAGTGCCGACACCAGTGCGATGGCCACGCATGAGCCGCCAAGCACGCGCAGCCAGTCTCCCGCGCCGTGCAGCGCCAGTGCGTCGGGCAGGTGCAGCAGGTGGTCGACGCTGAGCCGGGTCTCGGCCAGCGCGCCCAGTGTCAGGCCCATCGCCATGCCGCGTGCAGCCAGTACGTGATGCAGCAGTGCGCCGACACACAGCAGCACGGGCAGAAAAGGCCGCTCCGGCCAGCGCTGCTGCAGCACGAAGCCAGGCAGCACGATGACCGCCGCCACCAGCGCCGGGCCGGGTGACAGATGCCAGGTGCCGCCCTGCATGAAAACCAGCTTCAGCCCGCCGAGCAGCATCAGCAGCGCGACGCCGTTGAAGAACCCGGCCTGCACCGGATAGGGGATGTAGCGCACGAAGCGGCCCCAGCCGGCGGCTGCGGTCGTCAGCTGCAGCAGGGCGGCGCCGGCCAGTGCCAGGCCCATCAGGATGAGTGCGCCGTCCTGATGCGGTATGCCGGGCAGCCAGTTCGCCTTGATCAGCGTATGTCCGATCAGGGCCGACACGATGAGCGCCAGCGCCGGTCGTGCACCGTGTATCTGTCCGACCCGGCTGCCCAGCGACAGGGCGACCAGCGTGCCCAGCATGCCCGCGAGCATGGCTGCGAGGATGCCGCGCCCTTCCATCGCCAGACCCAGAGGCGCCATGGCGAGCAGGCCGTAGCTGAGTTCGTTCGGGATGGATCCGGCCGCAACGGTCACGCCCGCGCCGATCTCCTTTCGCCAGCCCCGTGGTCCGACCGGCTTTTGTTCATCAGGGACTGCGCTCGACGGCGGTGGCGTACTCATGTGAAGGATGTAGGTATTGTTGTTATGCGCCTGAGCGGGGTCGGCTCATGCCATCGGCTGCGATTCGGGTGAACAACCCCTCACGATCGCATCCGATTGTTTCAATTTTGCGTCAGGACGTCGCGCGGTTGCGATGCCCATGCGGACGACCCGCCGGCGTCAGTGAAAGTCCCGGCTGCGCGGAGCAAGAGCGCCGAGCAGTGGCGAGCGGTCGACCAGCCGGCGGGCGATCAGGTGGATCACCTCGCCTTCGCGCGACACCTGGCCGTAGATGCCGAGCAGTGTGGCGCCGAGCACTTCGCTGCGCTGCCGCTCCTGCAGGTCCTTGTGCACGATGATGTTGGCCAGCCCGGTTTCGTCTTCGACGGTGACGAACATGACGCCGCTGGCCGTACCGGGGCGCTGGCGGCAGGTGACGATGCCGGCGGCACGCGCCAGTGCGCGGTCGGGCAGGCGGCGCAATTCGGCCGCAGTGATGAAGCGCTGCGCGGCGAGCTGGCTGCGCAGCAGCGCCAGCGGATGGCGGCCGAGCGTGAAGCCTAGGCTGGCGTAGTCGGCCACGATGTCCTCGCCTTCGCGCGGCGCGGTCAGCGCCAGCACCTGCTCGTTCACCGGTGCGTCGCGCAGCAGCGCGTCGGGCCGGCGCGCGGCGGCCTGCCAGTGCGCCTGATGGCGGTGGCCGGCCAGTGACTGCAGTGCGCCGCCGCTGGCCAGACAGCCGAGCTGCCGGCGGTCCAGCCGGGCGCGGCGGGTCAGTTCATCGACATTCGACAACGGCGCCTGCGCACGCGCCGCCACGATGCGCCGCACGGCGTCCTGCTCCATCCCCTTGACCATGCGCAGGCCGAGGCGGACACCCGGTGCCGCGCCATGCGGCGCCGCTTCAAGCACGCAGTCCCAGTCGCTGACCGACACATCGGCCGGCCTGATGTCGACCCCGTGCGTGCGGGCATCGGCGATCAGCTGCGCCGGCGCGTAGAAACCCATGGGCTGGCTGTTCAGCAGGCCGCACAGGAAGGCGGCCGGGTGATGGCATTTGAGCCAGGACGAGATGTACACCAGCAGCGCAAAGCTCGCGGCGTGCGATTCCGGAAAGCCATAGCCGGAAAAACCTTCGATCTGGCGGTAGATCTGCTCCGCGAAAGCCGGCGTGTAACCGTTCCCGAGCAGGCCATCGGTCAGTTTCTGCTGGAATTTTTCCATCGTGCCGCGCTGCCGCCAGGCGGCCATCGAACGGCGCATCTGGTCGGCTTCGCCGGCGGTGAAACCGGCGGCGACCATGGCCAGCTGCATCACCTGCTCCTGGAAGATCGGCACGCCCAGCGTGCGTTCGAGTACCGGGCGCAATGCGTCCGACGGATAGTCGATGCGCTCCGGCGGCAGGTGACGGCGCGCCAGATAGGGATGCACCATGCCGCCCTGGATCGGCCCCGGCCGCACGATGGCGACCTGGATCACCAGATCGTAGTAGCGGCGCGGCCGCAGTCGCGGCAGCATGTTCATCTGCGCGCGCGACTCGACCTGGAACACGCCGGTCGACTCGCCGCGGCACAGCATGTCGTAGGTCGCCGGGTCTTCGTGCGGAATGTCGGCCAGGGTGCGCGGGGCTTTTCGTGCCACGGCCGGATCCCCGTCTTCGAACGCCGCCAGTGCGTCCAGCGACTTGCGGATGGCGGTCAGCATGCCCAGCGCCAGCACGTCCACCTTCATCAGGCCGAGCGCTTCGAGGTCGTCCTTGTCCCACTGGATGACGCAGCGCCCGGCCATGCGGGCGTTTTCGATCGGCACCAGCCTTGACAGCCGGCCGCGCGCGATGACGAAGCCGCCGACGTGCTGCGACAGGTGGCGCGGCGCGCCGATCAGTTCGTTCGACAGTTCGAGCAGCAGCTGCACGCGCGGCGCTTCGGGCCGGAAGCCGGCTTCGAGCAGGCGGTCCTCGCGCACCCGGCCGCCGTCCCACCACATGTGGCCCTGGGTCAGGCGGTCGAGCGCGTCGTCGGTGTAGCCGAGCGCGCGGCCGACGTCGCGCAGTGCCGAGCGCGGCCGGTAGGTGGTCAGGCTGGCGGCGAGGGCCGCACGGTCGCGGCCGTACTTGCCATAGATGTACTGGATGACCTCCTCGCGCCGTTCGTGCTCGAAGTCGACGTCGATGTCCGGCGCCTCGTTGCGTTCGCGCGAAATGAAGCGGCCGAACAGCATGTTGGCGCGCCACGGGTCGACTTCGGTCACGCCGATGCAGTAGCACACGGCCGAATTCGCCGCCGACCCACGGCCTTGGCACAGGATGCCCTGCGTGCGCGCCCAGGCGACGATGTCGTACACGGTCAGGAAGTAGGGCTCGTATTCCAGGTCGGCGATCAGCGCGAGCTCGATTTCGATCTGTGCGCGCATCTCCCGCGCCTTGCGCGCGAAGGTGACGTCGTCCAGCGTGACGATGCGGCGGATCTGCGCACAGCGCTCGACGTAGCCGCGCTCGGTCAGTTCGCGCAGCCAGGAGGTGGTGGTATGGCCGGGCGGCGCGATTTCCTCTGGGTATTCATAGCGCAGTTCGTCGAGCGAGAACCGGCAGCATGCGGCCACCTTCAACGTTTCGGCCCGCAGTGCGGCGGGGTAGAGGGCAGCCAGCTTGTGCGGCAGGCGCAGGTGGCGCTCGCCGTTGGCGTACAGCGCGTAGCCGCACTCGGCCAGCGTGCGCCCGAGCCGTATCGCCGTGATCGTGTCCTGCAGGCGGCGGCGCTTGCGCACATGCATGTGCACGTCGCCGGCGGCGCACAGCGGCAGTCCGCCGGCGGCACCGATGGCCTGCAGCCGGTGCAGCCGGGTGGCGTCGTCCGGACCATGGTGCAGTTCGACGGCCAGCCAGGCACGTTCCGCAAAGCGCTGCTTCAGCCAGCCGGCGTACGCCGCCAGTGCAGCGTCCGTGTCGGGCAGGGGATCGCCGGGTACCAGCAGCGCGACGCAGCCGGGCAGGCCGTCGTCCAGATCGGCGCAGCTCAGCTGGTAGCGGCCTTTCTCCGTCCGCATGCGACCGAGCGTGATCAGTTCCGACAGGTTGCCGTAACCGTCGCGGTCGCAGGCCAGCAGGACCAGCTTCGGTCCGTCGGCCAGCTGCACTTCGCTGCCGATGATCAGTTTCATCCGCGGTTCGGGCAGATTGCGCCAGGCCAGGTGGGCGCGCGCGGCGCCCGCCAGCGAACATTCGTCGGTGATGGCCAGCGCGGCATAGCCCAGCCCCGCGGCGCGCGTCACCAGTTCGTCCGGTGCGGAGGCGCCGCGCAGGAAGGTGAAGTGGCTCAGGCAATGCAGTTCGGCGTAGTCGACGGGTGGGGCGGGCATGGTGCATCGGCACGGACGAATGGGTTGCACGAATATACTGTAATTAAATGCAGTAGTCCGGGTGCGGCGCGTCGCGCGCAGCGGCGTCGGTCGGGTATCGGTCAGGCACCTTGATGGTGCATATCCGGGCGCTGCCAGTGCATGACGGCTGGCGGCGCAGCGCCAGCCGTACGAAGCGCCCGCCAGGTCTCCGGCTGGCCGGCTGCAGCGACTTCCGCCTGCAGGCGGCGCGCTGCGAGGCGGTCCCCGACCCGGCCTGCCGGTCATCCGGAGCGGCCGCGAGCGACTTGGCCGGATACCCGGTGCGAACTGGACCGCTACTTGCTGAACACCGGTCAACGGTCTGGATTGCCGGCGCGTCAACCGCTTGAAAAAGGAAGTGTGTCGCGCGCTGACCGGACCGCCCGGAACGGGGAACTTAGAAGGCGTCGCGACATCGACTCGACAGGTGTTCCGACGTCGCGCGGCACAGGCGTTCAATCGGATCAGAATGGTGATTGCAGTGCTGATCGAACTTTGCACAAGCGCTGCCGTAGACCAAGCTGAAAGCAGGGCGAACGATCGTGCGCCGCCGGTCGCGCATGCCGGGCAACACGTGTTTTGCAGGTCAACGGATTGTGGAGATCAACATGGACATCGTCAGTCATTTCGCCGCACGCTACGAACGCACGCGTGAGGAAGAACTTTCGCTGGAAGAATATCTGGCGGAGTGCAAACGCGACCCGCTGAGCTACGCCAGCGCGGCCGAGCGCATGCTGAAGGCGATCGGCGAACCGCAGACGGTGGATACGCGCAACGATCCGCGGCTGTCGCGGCTGTTTGCCAACAAGGTGATCAAGATCTATCCGGCCTTCGCCGAGTTCTACGGCATGGAGGACGCGATCGAGCAGGTCGTGAGCTACTTCCGCCACGCCGCCCAGGGGTTGGAAGAGAAGAAGCAGATCCTCTATCTGCTGGGGCCGGTGGGCGGCGGCAAGTCGTCGATCGCCGAGCGGCTGAAGTCGCTGATGCAGGAAGTGCCGTTCTATGCGATCAAGGGTTCGCCGGTGAATGATTCGCCGCTCGGGCTGTTCGATGCGACCGAAGACGCTGCCATCCTGGAGAAGGAATACGGCATTCCGCGCCGCTACCTCAACCGCATCCTGTCGCCCTGGGCGGTCAAGCGGCTGGAGGAATTCGGCGGCGACATCCGCAAGTTCCGCGTGGTCAAGCGCTACCCGTCGGTGCTCAAGCAGGTGGGCATCGCCAAGACCGAGCCGGGCGACGAAAACAACCAGGACATTTCGAGCCTGGTCGGCAAGGTGGACATCCGCAAGCTGGAAACCTTCGCGCAGGACGATCCGGATGCCTACAGCTTTTCCGGCGGCCTGTGCCTGGCCAATCAGGGTCTGCTGGAATTCGTCGAAATGTTCAAGGCGCCGATCAAGGTGCTGCACCCGCTGCTGACCGCGACCCAGGAAGGCAACTTCAAGGGCACCGAAGGGTTCGGCGCCATCCCGTTCGATGGCGTGGTGCTCGCGCACTCGAACGAGAGTGAATGGAAGGCCTTCCGCAACAACAAGAACAATGAAGCTTTCCTCGACCGCATCTACATCGTCAAGGTGCCGTACTGCCTGCGCGTCAGCGAAGAGGTGAAGATCTATGAAAAGCTGCTGCGCGGCTCGTCGCTGGCCGAAGCCATCTGCGCCCCGGGCACGCTGAAGATGATGGCGCAGTTCGCCACGCTGACCCGCCTGAAGGAACCGGAAAATTCCAGTCTGTATTCCAAGATGCAGGTGTACGACGGTGAAAACCTGAAGGACACCGATCCGCGGGCCAAAAGCTATCAGGAGTACCGCGACTACGCCGGGGTGGACGAAGGCATGAGCGGCGTGTCCACCCGCTTCGCGTTCAAGATCATTTCCAAGGTGTTCAACTTCGATTCGACCGAAGTCGCGGCGAACCCCGTGCATCTGATGTACGTGCTGGAGCAGCAGATCGAGCGCGAGCAGTTTCCGCAGGACGTCGAGCAGAAGTACATATCGTTCATCAAGGAACACCTGTCGCCGCGCTACGCCGAATTCATCGGCAAGGAAATCCAGACGGCCTATCTGGAGAGCTACAGCGAGTACGGACAGAACATTTTCGACCGTTACGTCACGTATGCCGATTACTGGATCCAGGACAGCGAGTACCGTGATACCGACACCGGCGAGGTGTTCGACCGCGCGTCGCTGAACGCCGAACTGGAAAAGATCGAAAAGCCGGCCGGCATCAGCAACCCGAAGGATTTCCGCAATGAAATCGTCAATTTCGTGCTGCGTGCGCGGGCCAACAACGGCGGCAAGAATCCGGTGTGGAGCAGTTACGAAAAGCTGCGCACGGTGATCGAGAAGAAGATGTTCTCCAACACCGAAGAGTTGCTGCCGGTGATCAGCTTCAATGCCAAGGCGAGCGCCGACGATGCCAAGAAGCACGAAGATTTCGTGACCCGCATGGTGGCCAAGGGCTATACCTCGAAGCAGGTCAGACTGCTGTGCGAGTGGTACCTGCGCGTGCGCAAGAGCTCGTGATGGCGACAGTGGGAAAACAGGCAGTTACGTAGAAGTCGGATCGACTGACGGCTCGGAGAACACATCTTGCAGCAGATCATAGATCGACGGCTGGCCGGCAAGAACAAGTCCATCGGCAACCGCGAACGCTTCCTGCGCCGCCACAAGGAGCAGATCCGCGAGGCGGTGCGCCGGGCCGTGGAAGGGCGCGGCATCCGCGATATCGCGCAGGGCGAGGACATCCACATCCCGCGGCGCGACATCAGCGAGCCGGTGTTCGGTCACGGCCAGGGCGGCAAGCGCGAAATGGTGCACCCGGGCAACAAGGACTTCGTGCGCGGCGACCGCATCGAGCGGCCCAAGGGCGGCAAGGGTGGTGGCGGTGGCCAGGCGAGCGATTCCGGCGGCGGTGAGGACGACTTCGTGTTCCACCTGTCGAAGGAAGAGTTCATGCAGGTCTTCTTCGACGACCTCGCACTGCCCAACCTGATCCGCACCACGCTGGCCGACACGCCGGAGTACAAGACGCATCGCGCCGGCTTTTCCAGCGACGGCACGCCGAACAACCTGCACGTCGTGCGCTCGATGCGCGGCGCCATCGGCCGGCGTATCGCGCTCGGCAGCGAATCGCGGCGCGAACTGCACCGGCTCGAAGACCTGCTGACCGAGTTGCGCGCCCAGCCGGTGAGTGCCGAACGGCTGCACGAAATCGAGCAGCTCGAAACCGACATCGCGGCGTTGCGCGCACGCATCGATCGCATTCCCTACCTCGATCCGATAGACCTGCGCTATCGCAGCCGGGTGCGCACGCCGGTGCCGACGGCCAAGGCGGTCATGTTCTGCGTGATGGACGTGTCCGGCTCGATGGACGAGGCGCGCAAGGATCTGGCCAAGCGCTTCTTCATCCTGCTCTATCTGTTCCTGACGCGGCACTACGAAAAGATCGACATCGTGTTCATCCGCCACCACACGCAGGCGCAGGAGGTGGACGAGCACGACTTCTTCCACGCCACCGAAACCGGTGGCACCGTGGTGTCGAGCGCGCTGGTGCTGATGGAAGAAATCATCCGCGCGCGCTACCCGCGCAACGAGTGGAACGTCTATGGCGCGCAGGCCAGCGACGGCGACAACTGGCACGACGACAGCCCGCGCTGCCGCCAGCTGCTGGAACACGGCATCCTGCCGCTGTGCCGTTATTTCGCCTACATCCAGGTGGTCGATCAGGAACAGAACCTGTGGCATGAGTACGCCTCGCTGGCGGAAGAATCCGACACCTTCGCGATGCGCAAGGCGAGCGAAGTCGACCAGATCTATCCGGTGTTCCGCGACCTGTTCAGGAAGGAAGGAGCGGCAAAATGAGCGACACCTTCAATCGCCGGCATGTCGGTCAGGCGGCCACGCCCGACGAGTACGGCGGCCGCCGCCCGCGTCCGCCGCTGCGCGTGCCGCTGCCGCCGACCGACAGACCGGCGCAGACGCTGCCCGCGCCGAGCGACTGGACCTTCGATCTGATCGATCAGTATCACGCAGTGATCCGCGCCACGGCGCAGCGCTTCAGTCTCGACACCTACCCGAACCAGCTGGAAATCATCACCGCCGAACAGATGATGGACGCCTACGCGTCGGTCGGCATGCCGGTCAACTACCGGCACTGGAGCTACGGCAAGGAATTCATCAGCACCGAAAAGAACTACCGGCGCGGCCAGATGGGTCTGGCCTACGAAATCGTCATCAACAGCAATCCGTGCATCAGCTATCTGATGGAAGAGAACACGATGGCCATGCAGGCCCTCGTGATCGCGCATGCGGCGTACGGGCACAACAGCTTCTTCAAGGGCAACTACCTGTTCCGCATGTGGACCGATGCGGGCTCGATCGTCGATTACC
Organism: Methyloversatilis sp.; assembly: GCF_051861465.1. GTDB lineage: Bacteria > Pseudomonadota > Gammaproteobacteria > Burkholderiales > Rhodocyclaceae > Methyloversatilis. The sequence continues at coordinate 110,361 of NZ_JBHYCQ010000006.1, forward strand.
TCGTCTACGCGAAAAACTATGTCGCGGCCTGCGAGGAGCGGCACGGCGTCGACGCAGTCGAACTGCTGCTCGACAGCTGCCATGCGCTGATGAATTACGGCGTCGATCGCTACCGCCGCCCGGGCAAGCTGAGCCTGACGCAGGAGCTGGAGCGCGCGAAAGACCGCGAGGCGTATGCGCAGCAGCAGGTGAATGAAATCTGGCGCACCTTGCCGCCGAAGTCGGGCAAGGACGCCGCGGAAAAGGAACAGGCGCGCTTTCCGGCCGATCCGCAGGAAAACCTGCTGTATTTCATCGAGAAAAATGCGCCGCTGCTCGAACCCTGGCAGCGCGAAATCGTGCGCATCGTGCGCAAGATCGCGCAGTACTTCTACCCGCAGCGCCAGACCCAGGTGATGAACGAAGGCTGGGCCACGTTCTGGCACCACCATCTGCTGAACACGATGTACGACGACGGCTATCTCGAAGACGGCATCATGATCGAGTGGTTGAAGTCGCACACGAATGTGGTGTTCCAGCCGCCGGTCGATCACCCGGCCTACAGCGGCATGAATCCGTACGCGCTCGGCTTTGCCATGTACAGCGATATCAAGCGCATCTGCGAGGCGCCGACCGATGAAGACCGTGACTGGTTTCCGGACATCGCCGGCCGCGACTGGCTGGAAACGCTCGATCACGCGATGCGCAATTTCAAGGACGAAAGCTTCATCGGCCAGTATCTGTCGCCGCGCGTCATGCGCAATTTCCGGCTGTTTTCCATCGTCGACGATGAGACCGATCCGACGCTGGAAGTGTCGGCCATCCATGACGAGGCGGGTTACCGCAGCCTGCGCGAGGCCATGTCGCGCCAGTACGATCTGGGCTCGCGCGAGCCGAACATCCAGGTGTGGTCGGTCAATCTGCGCGGCGACCGATCGCTGATGCTGCGTCACACGCAGCACAACGAGCGCCCGCTGCACGACAACGCGTACGAAGTGCTCAAGCACGTCGCCCGGCTGTGGGGCTTTCCGGTGCACCTGGAAAGCGTCGGCAGCCTGGGCAATGTGTCGCGCCGCTGGACGGTGGACCCGAGCACGCCCTGATCGCGGCGGTTCGCTCACGCGCGAGACCGCTTCGCGTCGTTTCAGATCTGCTCGTGCGGACCGGCACCGGGCCGGATCAGCGCCACGAGTTCGGGCAGTCGGCGTGCCGCGGCGACGCGCGCATCCTCCTCGATCGCCCGGTAGAGCGCGAGCACCTGCTGTCCGGTGGGGGTGAGCCGGGCGCCGCCGCCCGCCGCGCCGCCGCGCTGCTTGATGACCAGCGGTTCGACGAAATCCTTGTTCAGCGCATCCACCAGCGACCAGATGCGCTGGTAGCTCATGCCCAGCCGGCGTCCGGTTTCAGCCAGCGAGCCGGTTGCGGCGATGCCCTGCAACACGTCCGCCTTGCCGGGGCCGATCGCGACGGCGTGCTTGATCTGCACGCGAAACCGCGTGCTGTGTTCGGGCGTGTCGGGCGCGGCGTTCGTGTTCATCGTTGATCGCGGTCCATTGCTGTCGATGGACGAACTTCAGTCAGAGTGATGCATGGAAGACCCTGCACGGCATACGGTACTCGTTATACTCAGCGAACGATATCCATACGAATGTATATCGAACCGTGCGGAGGCGTATCGCCCGTGAAACCTGTCCGCTTGCTCCACCGAATCCTGCTGTTGTGCGTCGTTGCGTTGTCCGTCGCGTCGCCTGCGCGCGCTGCCGAGCCGCCGACCTTGGCGGCCGCATCCGATCTGAAGTTTGCGATTGAGGAACTGGCGGCCCGCTTCGAGCGCGACACCGGCCACAAGCTGCGTCTGGTGTTCGGCTCGTCCGGAAATTTCTTCTCGCAGATCCGGCAGGGCGCGCCGTTTCATCTGTTCATGTCGGCCGACGAGGATTTCGTGTTCAAGCTCGCCGAGCTGGGGCTGACCAAGGACCGCGGCCGGCTGTATGCCTATGGCCGGATCGGCGTGATGGTGCCCAGGGGTTCGTCGCTGAAGGCCGACGGCGAATTGAAGGATCTGGCGCTCGCGCTGCGTGACGGACGACTGAAGAAGTTCGCCATCGCCAATCCCGAGCATGCACCCTATGGCGCGCGGGCGAAGGAGGCGCTGCAGCATGCCGGACTGTGGGCCGATATCGAACCGCGTCTGGTGCTGGGCGAAAACATTTCACAGGCGGCCCAGTTCGCCACCTCCGGCTCGGGTCAGGGCGGCATCATCGCATTGTCGCTGGCCATGGCGCCCCAGGTGGGCGGGCTGGGCGAGTTTGCGCTGATCCCCGAAAGCTGGCATCGCAGACTTGCGCAGCGCATGGTGCTGCTGCGCGATGCGCCGCCGGCCGCGCGCGCCTTCTACGATTACGTCGCGACGCCGGCGGCGCAGGACGTGATGCGTCGTTACGGTTTCGAAATGCCGAAGGAGTGACCCGGCGTGCGCCACTGCGGCTGACGCCGGTGTGCTGATCCGGAAACGGGAGCTGACATGGACTGGCAGGCATTTTCGCTGTCGATCGAACTTGCTGTGGTGACGCTGCTGGTGCTGCTGCCCTTCGGCGTGATGGCCGGGCGCTGGCTGGCGCGCACGCGCTTTTCCGGCAAGGCCTGGATCGAAGCCTTCGTCGTGCTGCCGCTGGTGCTGCCGCCGACCGTGCTGGGCTACTACCTGCTGGTGTCGCTGGGCGCCGGCTCGCCGTTGGGCCGCTGGCTGCTCGACAGCTTCGATGTCAGGCTGACCTTCAATTTCGCCGGCCTGCTGATCGCCTCGCTGGTATTCAACATTCCATTCATCGTGCAGCCGGTGCAGCGCGCCTTCGAGGCGATACCCGAAAATCTCGCTGAAGCGGCGTCGGTCTGCGGGCTCAGTGACTGGCAGACCTTCTGGCGTGTCGAACTGCCGCTGGCCTGGCCGGGCATCCTGTCGGCCATGGTGCTGACCTTTGTGCATACGCTGGGCGAATTCGGCGTGGTGCTGATGATGGGCGGCAGCATTCCGGGCGAAACCCGGACAGTGGCCATCGCCATCTACGATCGCGTGCAGTCGTTCGACCTCGCCGGGGCCGACCGCATGGCGCTGCTGCTGCTTGTGCTGTCGCTCGGCGCGGTCGCGGCATCGTTCTTCGCGTCGGCCCGACTGGTGGCCCGGCGATGAACGACCGGCGCGACGGAGCGCGCGCCTTGCGCGTCGAGATCGATCAGCACGAACCGATGCCGCTGCGCGGCCGCTTCGAGTGTTCAGCCGGCGAACTACTTGCGCTGGTCGGCCCGTCGGGTGCCGGCAAGACATCGATGCTGCGCGTTCTGGCCGGACTGATGCGCCCGCAGCGCGGCCGCGTCGAGGTCGGCGGTCAGGTGTGGTGCGACAGCGAACAGGGCATCTTTCTCCCGCCACAGCGCCGGCATGTCGGACTGGTGTTCCAGAACTACGCGCTGATGCCGCATCTGAGCGCGGCCGACAACGTCGCCCTGGCCATGCTGCACCTGCCGGCAGCCGAGCGCGACGCGCAGGCCCGGCGCTGGCTAGACCATGTGCACCTGTCGAGTGAACAGCAACAGCGACGGCCGGCTGCGCTGTCCGGTGGCCAGCAGCAGCGTGTTGCGGTGGCGCGTGCGCTGGCTCGCGAACCGAAGCTGCTACTGCTCGACGAGCCCTTTTCGGCGGTCGACCAGATGAGCCGGCAAGGGCTTTACCGCTTGCTGGCCCAGCTGCGCAGCGATCTCGACATCCCGATCCTGCTGGTGACCCACGACCTGAACGAGGCGCGCCTGCTGGCTGACCGTCTGGTGGTGATGGATGCCGGCGCAGTCTTGCAGGAAGGGCCGCCCGAACACATTCATCGGGCGCCGCGCAACGCGCGCGTGGCCGATCTGGTGGGCATGCACAACCGTTTTCAGGGGGTCTGGATGGGGCCTTCGGGTCGCGCCGGCTGGGGCCTGCTGAAGTGGGTGACGGCGGCCGGTGGCGCGAGCGAGGATGAGGACATGCTGCTCGAAGTGCGCGACAAGGGAAAGATCAAGCCTGGGCAACCCGTGAACTGGGTCGTGCCGGGTGATGGCATCCTGCTGGGTGCGGACGGCAGCGGTCAGGCACTGGACGCGCGGGTCAGCGACGCCCGCCACCTGGGCGAAATCACGCTCGCATCGCTGACGCTGGAGCGCAATCCGCAGATCAGTCTGCGCATCACGCTGGCCGGCCCGCAGCGCCAGCGCATCGGCAACGGCGACCGGCTGGCCGTGCGTCTGGATCCCGCGCTGGTGCACGTGATGCCGCTGCATCCGCGTCCGCCTCAAGTGGCGGAGCAGTAGTCGATTGCAGCCGGCCGGGCCGGTCAGGGGGTCGGCTCGGGCTTGCGCGGCAGCAGCATGCGCGCGATCGCGCTCGCCGCCAGCCCCATCAGCAGGAAGCCGATGGCACCGATCAGCCACACCGCCCATACGATGGCGCTCAGCCAGCCGGTCAGGTCGGGAATCTGCTGCAGCGACGCCTGTATCGTCGGTCCCCAGTCGAGCAGGGTGTGCCGCGCCATGTCGAGCCAGCCTTCAGGCAGCCAGGGCGCCAGCCACACCGGCGGCTGCAGGCTCACCACCCAGCCCGGCCAGGTTGCCAGTGCGTCGGCATTCCAGCCCGGCCACGTGAGCACGGCGTCGGCCGTCCAGGTCAGCAAGGTCCAGAAGCCGAGGAGAAGCGCGGTGATGATCCAGATGATTGCGTAAGTCATGGGGTCCTCGGTGCTTCTGTGGGCAGTTTCGTCAGAGGGTGTGGGTCTGTGGGAGCGGCGCCGAGCTCAATTTTCCTGCACCAGCTTCTTCAGCGCATACAGCGCATCGAGGGCTTCGCGCGGGCTCAGGCTGTCGGGGTCGAGCGCGGCCAGCGCATCGACCGCGGCGTGCACCGGCGGTTCCGGCGGTGGGGCGGCGGGCGCGAACAGGTCGGCCTGCGGACCGGCGCTGATGCGGCTGGCTTCGAGCTGCTGCAGCGCGCGCCGCGCGTCGCGGATCACCGTGCCGGGCACGCCGGCGAGCGCCGCCACCTCGATGCCGTAGGACTGCGATGCCGGGCCCTCTTCGATGGCGTGCAGGAACACGATGCGCCTGCCATGCTCGACCGCGTCCAGGTGCATGTTGGCGCAGGTCGGATGGCTCTGCGCCAGCTGCGTCAGTTCGAAGTAGTGGGTGGCGAACAGCGTCCAGCTGCGGTTGCGCGTCAGCAGATGGCGGGCGATGGACTGGGCCAGCGCCACACCGTCGAAGGTCGAAGTGCCGCGACCGATTTCGTCCATCAGCACCAGGCTGCGCTCGGTCGCGCCGTGCAGGATGCCGGCGGCTTCGGTCATTTCGACCATGAAGGTCGAGCGGCCGGAAGCCAGATCGTCGGACGCGCCGATGCGCGTGTGGATGGCATCCAGCGGGCCGAGCCGCGCCGACTGCGCCGGCACCGGGCAGCCGCAGTGCGCCATCAGCGCGATCAGTGCGACCTGTCGCATATAGGTCGACTTGCCGCCCATGTTCGGGCCGGTGATCAGCAGCATGCGCCGCGCGTCATGCAGGGCGGTGTCGTTGGCGATGAAGCTGTCGACCTGCTGTTCGACCACCGGATGGCGCCCGCGCACGATCGTGATTTCGGGTTCGTCAACGAACTGCGGCCGGCAATAGTCGTGGCGCTGCGCGGCGCGCGCGAAGGCGAGCAGACCGTCGAGCTGCGCCAGCGCACGGGCGATGTCGCCGAGTGCCGGCAGATCCGGGGCGAGCGCATCCAGCAGTTTTTCGTACAGGTGCTTTTCGCGTGAGGTGGCGCGTTCGGCGGCCGACAGTGCGCGGTCCTCGAAGGTTTTAAGTTCCGGCGTGATGTAGCGCTCGGCGTTCTTCAGCGTCTGCCGGCGGCGATAGTCGTCCGGAATGCGTTCGACGTGGGCGTTCGTCACCTCTATATAGAAGCCGTGCACGCGGTTGTATTCGACCTTCAGGTTGGCGATGCCGGTGCGGCTGCGCTCGCGCGCTTCCAGTGCGAGCAGGAATTCGCCGCAGTTGTCCTGCAGGCCGCGCAGTTCGTCCAGTTCGGCGTCGAAACCGGCGCGCATCACGCGGCCGTCGCGCAGCATTGCGGCGGGCTCGTCCGCGATGGCGCGGGCGAGCAGGGCGCTCGCGTCCAGTTGCTGCATCAGCGTGGCCCGCGCGTCATCGAGCAGTCCACCGTCCGGCGGCACGGCGGCAGCGATGTCGCCCAGCCGCGCCAGACTGTCGCGCAGGCTCGACAGATCGCGCGGCCGCGCGGTGCGCAGCGCGATGCGGGCGCCGATGCGCTCGATGTCGGCCAGCCCGCGCAGCGCGTCGTGCAACGAATCGGCGGTGGTGTCGGTACGCAGGGCCTCGACCGCCTGATGCCTGGCCTCGGCCTGCGCGCGTTCGCGCAGCGGGTGGTGCAGGCAGCGGCGCAGCCAGCGTGATCCCATCGACGTGGCGCAGGTGTCGAGCAGCGACAGCAGCGTCGGCGACGCTTCGCCGCGCAGCGTTTCGGTCAGTTCGAGATTGCGCCGGGTGGCGGCGTCCATGCGCAGCCAGGCGGAATCGTGTTCGACGGCGAGCGTCGTCACATGCGACAGCGCGCGCTGCTGAGTCGCCTGGGCGTAGCTGAACAGCGCGCCGCAGGCGGCCAGCGCGATCGGCACGTCGGCCACGTCGAAGGCGGCGAGATCGCGACTGCCGAAGTGTTCGCACAGCAGGCGCGTGGCTTCGCCCGCGTCGAACTGCCAGGCGCTGCGCGACGTGACGGCCCAGCTGCCGTCCGGTGCTGTGCCGCTGTCGGCCACCAGCAGTTCGGCCGGGCGCAGCCGGTCGAGCAGCGAAGGCAGCACATTGGCGGCGACTTCGGTCAGTTTCAGTTCGCCGCTGGCCAGATTCAGCCAGGCGACACCGGCCCGGGCGCGCTCGACATGCAGCGCCATCAGCAGCGCATCGGCGCGCTCGTCGAGCAGGCTGGCGTCGGTCAGCGTGCCCGGCGTGACGATGCGCGCAATCGCGCGCTCGACCGGCCCCTTGGACGTCGCGGGGTCGCCGATCTGTTCGACGATGACCACCGACTCGCCCAGCTTCACCAGCCGCGCCAGATACTGCTCGACTGCGTGGAAGGGCACGCCCGCCATCGGGATCGGCTGGCCGGCCGACTGGCCGCGGTGCGTCTGCGTGATGTCGAGCAGCCGCGCGGCGCGGATCGCGTCCTCTAAGAACAGCTCGTAGAAATCCCCCATCCGGTAGAACACCAGCAGATCGGGGTGCTGCCGCTTGAAGCCCAGGTATTGGGCCATCATCGGCGTGTGCGCAGACAGGTCGGTGTTCGCCATCCTGGTCAACGTTGTCCGGCGCGGATCACGCGCGCAGCGCGTCGGTCAGGTGCGGTTCGATTGCGGCCAGCAGGGCCGGGAAGATGCGCGGCGTGGAGGCGACCAGATTGCCGCTGTCCAGATAGCCGGTTTCACCGGTCAGATTGCCGACCAGACCGCCGGCTTCGGTGACCAGCAGGGCGCCGGCGGCGATGTCCCACGGCGAAAGGCCGATTTCGAAGAAGCCGTCGAAACGGCCGCAGGCCACATAGGCGAGGTCGAGCGCGGCAGCGCCCGGGCGGCGCAGGCCGGACGTCTTCTCCATCAGGTCCTTGAACATGCCCAGATAGGCATCGACGTGGTCCCACACACGGTACGGAAAGCCGGTGCCGATGAGTGCTTCGCCCAGCTTGGCGCGACGCGATACGCGGATGCGGCGGTCGTTCAGGAAGGCGCCGCGGCCGCGGCTGGCGGTGAACAGCTCGTTGCGCACCGGATCGAATACGACGGCCGACTGCATCAGGCCGCGGTGTTCGAGCGCGATCGACACCGCGTACTGCGGCATGCCGTGGATGAAGTTGGTCGTGCCGTCGAGCGGATCGATGATCCAGCGGTATTCGGATTCACCCGATGCGCCGCTCTCTTCGGCCAGGATGGCGTGGTCCGGGTAGGCTTCGCGCAGGATGCCGATGATGGCGTCCTCGGCTGCGCGGTCGACTTCGGTGACGAAGTCGTTCTGGCGCTTGCTGCTGACTTTCAGCAGGTCTACATCCTGGCTGGCGCGGGTGATGATCTGGCCTGCGCGGCGGGCGGCCTTGACGGCGGTGGTGAGCGTCGGATGCATGGGAAGTGTCTGTGCGCGGACCGTGCGGTCCGCAAGTCGGCGGGAAAGCCGAGCATTTTAGGGGCTGTTGCGATTTAATTCGAGGCCCGCACCTGAATTGACCTCGGACCGCACATTCGATGGACGCCCTTTCTCCCCCTTCCGATCGTCACGCCGCCCTGGACCGGGTGCGTGTGGTCATGTCGCACACCACCCATCCGGGCAATATCGGCGCCTGCGCACGGGCGATGAAGGTGATGGGGCTGTCGCGCCTCTATCTGGTCAATCCGAAGCACTTTCCGCACGACGAAGCGGTCGCGATGAGTTCCGGCGCGACCGATGTGCTGGACAGCGCGGTGGTGGTCGATACGATCGAAGCCGCGCTGGCCGGCACCGTGGCGCAGGCAGCGCTCACCGCTCGCCGGCGTGAAATGGCGCTGCCGGTGCGCGATGTCAGGTCGGCGGCGACCGAACTGGCGACCTTGCTGGCCGCCGGCGACGCCGAGGTGGCGCTGGTGTTCGGCACCGAAAGTTCGGGGCTCACCAATGAAGAAGTGGCGATGTGCTCGCTGCCGGTCACCATTTCGACCAGCGATACCTATCGCTCGCTGAATGTGGCGGCAGCCGCCCAGATCATGTGTCACGAACTGCGCGTGGCCGTCGCCGCCACACCGACTTTCGTCAGTGAAGCGCCGGCACTGGCCAGCCACGAGGGGCTGGAAAGCCTGTACGCGCTGCTTGAACAGCTGATGCTCGACGCGGGCTTTCTCGACCGGGTCAATCCGGGCCGCGCCCTGCCGCGCCTGCGCCGCCTGTTCGGCCGCACCCGGGTCGAAGCGGAAGAACTTCACCTGCTGATGGGTGCGCTGAAGGCGATCGGCGGCATTCCGAAGAAGCGCCCGGGATCGAACAGGTAAGCTCGGCAGCCGTCCGCGCGGTTGCATGCGCGCCGGCGCTTCCGCGCGCGGCCGCGATGGACGATGAACAGACCCTGACGCAGGTGCACATAAACCGACTAAAATCGTCGGGTTTCAACGGGCCGCGAACGCCACCGGCGTCTCATAGGGAAAAAGGATGTTCCAACACCTGCGCGAAGACATTGCCAGCGTGCTCGCACGCGACCCCGCCGCACGTTCGTCGTTCGAAGTCCTCACCTGCTACCCGGGCATCCACGCCCTGATCCTGCACCGCATGGCGCACGCCTGCTGGGGCGCGGGCCTGCACTGGCTGGGGCGCTTCATTTCGCACATCGGCCGGGTGCTGACCGGCATCGAAATCCACCCGGGTGCGTCGATCGGACGGCGCGTGTTCATCGATCACGGCATGGGCGTGGTGGTCGGCGAAACCGCGGTCATCGGCGACGACTGCACGATCTATCAGGGGGTGACGCTGGGCGGCACCTCGCTGTACCGTGGCGCCAAGCGCCATCCCACGCTGGGTCGCGGCGTCGTGATCGGCGCCGGTGCCCAGGTGCTGGGGGGGTTCGACGTGGGTGACGGCGCCAAGATCGGTTCCTGCGCAGTCGTCGTGAAGCCCGTTCCGGCCGGCGCCACGGCGGTCGGCAATCCGGCGCGCATCATCGACGCCAGCGAGCCGGGCGCCGACGACGAGAAGAAGCGGCGGGCCGAACAGGCCGGTTTCACCGCCTATGGCGTCACCCGCGACATGGAAGACCCGATGGCCAAGGCGCTCACCGCGCTGGTGGATCATGCGCTGGAAAACGACCGGCGCATCGCCTGCCTGATGGAAAAGCTGGAACGGGCAGGCGTCAGGCTCGACGACGAGGCACGCGAGGAAATGGCCGATCACTCGCGGGTGGATCTGGACAAGATCCGGCCTAATTGTTGACTGAACTTGTCGGGAATTATAAAGTCGACTGAATTGATCGGGAATTGGACTGTGTGCTCAAGCGTGGACCCAATCGTGGATTCCCCGAGCCACTCCATCGAGGAGATCGCTTCATGAGACTGACTACCAAAGGCCGCTTCGCCGTCACCGCGATGCTGGATCTTGCATTGCGCCAGGACAACGGTCCGGTGACGCTGGCCGGCGTGGCCGAGCGCCAGCGCATCAGCCTGTCCTATCTCGAACAGCTGTTCGGCAAGCTGCGTCGCCAGGAACTGGTGGCCAGCGTGCGCGGGCCGGGCGGCGGTTACTGCCTGGCGCGCGACGCGCGCAAGATTTCGGTCGCCCAGATCATCACCGCGGTCGATGAACCGCTGGACGCCACACAGTGCGGCGGCAAGGAAAACTGTCTGGATGAACATCGCTGCATGACGCACGACCTGTGGTCGAGCCTGAGTCGGCGCATGTATGACTACCTTGATTCGGTGAATCTGCACGAACTGATGGTGCAGCAGCGCGACAAGACGACCCATCGTGTGGTCGTGCACGACCATGCGGCGCGACCGGGTGTGTCCGAACTGGTGCGGGTGCAGCTCTGATCATGTTCGCGCCGGTCTATCTCGATCACAACGCCAGTACGCCGCTCGCCGATGCGGTGCGCGAAGCGATGCTGCCCTGGCTGGGCGCACGCTTCGGCAATGCGTCGAGCCGGCACGAGTACGGGCGCGCGGCGCGCCGGGCGATCGACGAGGCACGGGCACAGGTGGCTGCCGCAGTGAATGCGCATCCGACCGAAGTGGTGTTTACCAGCGGCGGCTCGGAAGCAAACAATCTGTTCGTCAAGGGTGCCGCCGCGCGACTCAAGCCCGGTGTGATCGCGATTTCGGCGATCGAGCACCCCTGCGTGCGCGAGCCGGCACGCCAGCTGGTGCGCCGCGGCTGGGCGCTGAAGGAACTGCCGGTCGACGCGCAGGGCAGGGTGCAGGTCGACGGCTTCGATGGGCAGGCGTCCCTGGTGTCGGTCATGCTCGCCAATAACGAAACCGGCGTGCTGCAGGACGTTTCGACGCTGGCGTTGCAGGTACGCCGCGCCGGAGGCTGGCTGCACACCGACGCGGTGCAGGCGCTGGGCAAGATCGCCGTCGATTTCCGTGCGTTGGGTGTATCGGCGATGACGCTGTCGGCGCACAAGATCGGTGGTCCGCAGGGTGCGGGCGCACTGATTCTGGACAAGCGGGTCGATGTCGAGCCGCTGATTGCAGGCGGCGGGCACGAACATGGGCTGCGTTCGGGCACCGAAAACATCGCGGCCATCGTCGGTTTCGGCGTTGCCTGCGCGCTGGCCATGTCGCAGTCGGCGGCGCGCCGCGAACAGCTCGAAGCGCAGCGTGAACGCATCGAACGCTGCGTGCTGGCGCTCGGCGGCACCGTATTCGGCGCGCAGGCGCCGCGCCTGCCGAACACTTGCTACTTCGCACTCGATCACATCGATGGCGAAACGCTGGTCGGCAAGCTCGACCGCGCAGGTTTCGCAGTGGCCAGTGGTTCGGCCTGCTCGAGTGCCTCGCCGGAGCCGTCGCGGACGCTGACCGCAATGGGCGTGACGCCCGAACGGGCGCGCGGAGCGGTGCGCGTGAGCACCGGCGCGATGACGAAGATGCAGGATGTCGATGATTTTTGCAGCGCGCTCGCGCAGGTCGCGGATCAACTCCGCGGTCTGCGGGCGATGGCTGAAGCGTAATGAAGAACTCGAAGGAGCAACCCGTATGCTGAAATTCCCGATCTATCTCGACTACTCGGCGACCACCCCGGTCGACCCGCGCGTCGCGGCCAAGATGATTCCCTACCTGACCGAGCACTTCGGCAATCCGGCGTCGCGCAGCCACGCCTATGGCTGGGAAACCGAAGCGGCCGTGGAAGAGGCGCGCGATCAGGTTGCCCGTCTGGTGAATGCGGATCCGAAGGAAATCGTCTGGACCTCGGGTGCCACGGAATCGAACAACCTTGCCATCAAGGGTGCGGCGCATTTCTATTCCGGCAAGGGCAAGCACATCATCACGCTGCGCACCGAACACAAGGCGGTGCTGGATACCTTCCGCGAACTGGAGCGCGAAGGCTTCGAGGCGACCTATCTCGATCCGCTGCCCAATGGCCTGATCGACATGGATGCGTTCAAGGCGGCGCTGCGTCCGGACACCGTGCTGGTGTCCATCATGTTCGTGAACAACGAGATCGGCGTCATCCAGCCGATCGCCGAACTGGGCGAAATCTGCCGCGACAAGGGCATCATCTTCCACGTCGATGCCGCGCAGGCGACCGGCAAGGTGGTCATCGATCTCGACAAGCTGAAGGTCGACCTGATGTCGTTCTGCGCACACAAGACCTACGGGCCGAAAGGCATCGGCGCGCTGTACGTGCGCCGCAAGCCGCGCATCCGCCTCGAGGCGCAGATGCACGGCGGCGGGCACGAGCGCGGCATGCGCTCGGGTACGCTGGCGACGCACCAGATCGTCGGCATGGGCGAAGCCTTCCGCATCGCGCGCGAAGAGATGGGGGCCGAGAACGAGCGCGTGCGCATGCTTCGCGACCGCCTGCTGAAGGGCCTGTCGGACATCGAGGCGACTTTCGTCAACGGCGACCTCGAAGCGCGCGTGCCGCACAACCTGAACATCAGCTTCGCCTACGTCGAAGGCGAATCATTGATCATGGCGATCAAGGATGTCGCGGTGTCGTCCGGTTCGGCCTGTACCTCGGCCAGTCTTGAACCGTCCTACGTGCTGCGCGCGCTGGGCCGCGAAGACGAACTGGCACACAGCTCGATCCGCTTCTCGATCGGCCGCTTCACGACCGAAGAGGAAATCGATTTCACGATAGACCTGCTGCACCGCAAGATCGGCAAGCTGCGCGAGCTGTCGCCGCTGTGGGAAATGGTGCAGGAAGGTGTTGATTTGAATAGCGTCCAGTGGGCCCACCACTGATTGCGCGTGCACGGCGACTGAAGGAGAACTGTTATGGCCTATAGCGAAAAACTGCTGGATCACTACGAAAACCCGCGCAATGTCGGCGCATTCGGCAAGGACGACGACGATGTCGGCACCGGCATGGTCGGTGCGCCGGCCTGCGGCGACGTGATGAAGCTGCAGATCAAGGTGGGTGCGGACGGCATCATCGAAGATGCGAAATTCAAGACCTACGGCTGCGGCTCGGCCATCGCGTCGAGCTCGCTGGTGACCGAATGGGTCAAGGGCAAGACGCTCGACGAGGCGATGACCATCAAGAACACCGCAATCGCCGAAGAACTGGCTCTGCCGCCGGTCAAGATCCACTGCTCCATCCTCGCGGAAGACGCCATCAAGGCGGCGATCGACGACTACCGCAAGAAGCACGGCGGCGCAGCCGCGCCGGCCGAAGCCGCGTAAGGAGAGCGATATGGGCGTGACACTGACCGAAAAAGCAGCCACACACGTGAGCAACTACATCGCCAAGCGCGGCCGCGGCGTCGGCCTGCGCCTGGGCGTACGCACCAGCGGCTGTTCCGGCATGGCGTACAAGCTCGAATTTGCCGACGACACGACGCCGGAAGACCTGATTTTCGAAAGCCACGGCGTGAAGGTGCTGATCGACCCGAAAAGCCTGGCCTATCTCGAAGGCACCGAACTCGACTTCGTGCGCGAAGGCCTGAACGAAGGCTTCAAGTTCAACAACCCGAACGTCAAGGACGAGTGCGGTTGCGGCGAAAGCTTCAATGTCTGAGTGGCGATCGCCACCGACATCACTGAACGATGACTCCTGACGCCACCGCCTCCGGCCTGCCGGACGTCGAACTGTTCAGTCGCGACCACTTCGAACTGTTCGCGTTGCCGCGTCGCTTCGTCATCGACGATCGCTCGCTCGAATCGCGTTACCACGAGCTGCAGTCGTCGGTGCACCCCGACCGCCACGCCAGCCGTCCGGAAGCCGAGCGGCGGCTGTCGATGCAGTGGTCGACGCGCATCAACGAAGCCTACCGGCTGCTGCGCACGCCGCTGAGCCGCGCACGCTACCTGCTCGAGCTCGATGGCGTCGACGTGGCAGCGGAAAACAACACCGCGATGCCGTCCGATTTCCTGATGCAGCAGATGGAATGGCGCGAAGCACTCGACGAGGCGCGCGATGCGCGCGACGCCGGTGCGCTCGACGCACTGGCACGCATGCTGCGGCACGCCCGGCGCGAAGCGGAAGAAATCCTGGTGCGGCAGCTGGATGCAGAACACGACACCGCCGGCGCAGCCGCGACGGTGCGCCGCATGATGTTCATCGCCCGTCTGGACGAGGATGTCGCCGAAGCACACGAAACACTGGACAACTGATGGCCTTGCTGCAGATCGCCGAACCCGGCGAATCCACCGCGCCGCACCAGCACAGGCTGGCCGCAGGCATCGATCTCGGAACGACCAATTCACTGGTGGCGAGCGTACGCAATGGCGTGCCGGTCGTGCTGAACGACGAGCACGGCCGCGCGCTGTTGCCGTCGGTGGTGCGCTATCTCGCGGACGGCTCGACCGTCATCGGCCACGCCGCCCGCGCCGCGCAGGCGCTTGATCCGCGCAATACCATCGCGTCGGTCAAGCGCTTCATGGGACGTGGCATCGCCGACGTGGCGCATGTCGAATCGATGCCCTATGTATTCGAGGACGCGCCCGGCATGGTGCGGCTGCGCACCGCACAGGGCGTGAAAAGCCCGGTCGAGGTGTCGGCCGACATCCTGCGCGCGCTGCGTGAGCGGGCCGAAGCCAGCCTCGGCGGGCCCTTAACCGGCGCCGTCATCACCGTACCGGCGTATTTCGACGATGCGCAGCGTCAGGCCACGAAGGATGCCGCGCGGCTGGCCGGTCTCGACGTGCTGCGCCTGCTGAACGAACCGACTGCCGCCGCGATCGCCTATGGCCTGGACAATGCGTCCGAAGGCATCTACGCGGTGTACGACCTGGGCGGTGGCACTTTCGATATTTCCGTCCTGAAGCTGTCGCGCGGCGTGTTCGAGGTACTGGCCACCAGCGGCGACGCCGCACTGGGCGGCGATGATTTCGACCATCGCGTCTATTGCTGGCTCATCGAGGCGTCGCGCATCGGTCCGCCCAGCCTGGAAGACATGCGCACGCTGTACATGGAAGCCCGGCGCGCGAAGGAGGCGCTCAGCGCTGCCGACGACGTGCATGTCGGGCTCAAGCTGTCGTCGGGTGACGAAATCGACGTGCGCCTGACGCGCGAGGTGTTTGCCGCCATGACGAAGACGCTGGTCGACAAGACCCTGGTGCCGACGCGCAAGGCGCTGCGCGACGCCGGCTTGTCGGTCGAGGACGTCAAGGGCGTGGTCATGGTGGGCGGCGCGACGCGCATGCCGCAGGTGCAGCGCGCTGTCGGTGAGTTCTTCGGCCAGGTGCCGCTGACCAATCTCGATCCGGACAAGGTGGTCGCCATCGGCGCCGCGATCCAGGCCAATGTGCTGGCCGGCAACCGCGCGGCCGGTGAAGACTGGCTGCTGCTCGACGTCATTCCGCTGTCGCTCGGTCTGGAAACGATGGGCGGCCTGGTCGAGAAGATCATTCCGCGCAATTCGACGATACCGACCGCGCGCGCGCAGGAATTCACCACCTACCGCGACGGCCAGACGGCGATGGCCATCCATGTGCTGCAGGGCGAACGCGAACGCGTCACCGACTGCCGCTCGCTCGCCCGCTTCGAATTGCGCGGCATTCCGCCGATGGTGGCGGGTGCGGCACGCATCCGCGTGTCGTTCCAGGTGGACGCCGACGGCCTGCTGGCCGTGTCCGCGCGCGAACTGGGCACCGGCATCGAGGCGCGCATCGAGGTCAAGCCGAGTTACGGGCTGGGTGATGACGAAGTCGCCCGCATGCTGCGCGATGGCTTCGACCACGTGCAGGACGACATCGCGGCGCGTGCGCTGGCCGAACAGAAGGTGGACGCCACCCGCCTGATCGACGCCACGCAGACTGCGCTGGCTGCCGACGGCGATCTGCTCGATGGCGCCGAGCGCGCCGCGGTCGATGCGGCCGTCCGCGCGCTGGCCGAGGTCGTCGAAGGCGACGATACAGCGGCGCTGCGCGCCGCCGTCGACGTGCTCGGTCGCGCCACCGACGAGTTCGCAGCCCGCCGCATGAATCGCGGCATCCAGCGTGCGCTGGCCGGGCGCAGCATCGAATCACTCTGATCGACGGAACACCCTGCAATGACCCAGATCGTCGTATTGCCCCATGTCGAGCTGTGCCCGGACGGTGCGGTGTTCGATGCCGAGCCCGGCACCACCATCTGCGACGCGCTGCTGGCCAACGGCATCGAAATCGAACATGCGTGCGAGAAGTCGTGCGCCTGCACGACCTGTCACGTGGTCGTTCGCGAAGGTTTCCGCAGTCTCGTGCCGGCCGAAGACCTGGAAGAGGACCTGCTGGACAAGGCCTGGGGGCTGGAGCCGAATTCGCGCCTGTCCTGTCAGGCAGGGGTGGCCGGCGAGGCGCTGGTGATCGATATCCCCCGTTACACGATCAATATGGTCAGTGAAGGAAAGAGGTGAGCATCATGAAATGGACCGATACACTGGACATCGCGATTGCGCTGACCGAAGCACACCCCGACGTCGATCCGGGCAAGGTCCGCTTCACCGACCTGATGCAGTGGGTGCTCGATCTGCCGGGCTTCGATGACGACCCGAAGCGCTGCGGCGAAAAGATCCTCGAAGCCATCCAGCTGGCCTGGATCGACGAGGCGGACTGAATCGACGCGGACTGATCGTCGTCGCGGCCGTCCGTGAGGTCGGCCAGGGTCGTATTTGCCTGCCGGTCGGCTTCAAGCTCCGGGACTTTTCCGGTAAACTAGGAATTTCCCGCTGCAGTGCAATAAATGACAAAGTACGTGTTCGTCACCGGCGGTGTGGTGTCCTCGCTAGGCAAGGGCATCGCAGCCGCGTCACTGGGCGCGATTCTCGAATCGCGTTCCATCCGTGTCACCCATCTGAAGCTTGACCCCTACATCAACGTCGATCCGGGCACGATGAGCCCGTTTCAGCACGGCGAGGTGTTCGTCACCGAAGACGGTGCCGAAACCGACCTCGATCTGGGTCACTACGAACGCTTCACGCACGCCCGCATGGGCAAGCGCAACAACTTCACCACCGGCCAGATCTACGAGGCGGTGATCAAGAAGGAGCGCCGGGGCGAGTATCTGGGCAAGACCGTGCAGGTCATCCCGCACATCACCGACGAGATCAAGCTGTACATCAAGCGCGGCGCCGAAGGGGCCGATGTCGCCATCGTCGAGGTCGGCGGCACGGTCGGCGACATCGAATCGCTGCCCTTTCTCGAAGCCATCCGCCAGATGGGGATCGAAGAAGGCCGCGCCAACACCTGCTTCATCCACCTGACGCTGGTGCCCTACATCGCCACCGCGGGCGAACTGAAAACCAAGCCGACGCAGCACTCGGTGAAGGAGTTGCGCGAGATCGGCATCCAGCCCGACGTGCTGCTGTGCCGCTCCGACCGCGTGGTGCCGGACGACGAGCGCCGCAAGATCGCGCTGTTCACCAATGTGCTGCCCGAGGCGGTCATTTCGGTGGTGGACGCCGACAGCATCTACAAGATTCCGGCCATGCTGCATGACCAGATGCTGGACGAGATCGTCTGCCACAAGCTGAACATCCTGGCCCGCGCAGCCGACCTGAGCACCTGGAAGCGCATGATCGACGCGCTGGAAAACCCCGAGCGCGATGTCGACATCGCGTTCGTCGGCAAGTACGTCGACCTGACCGAGTCCTACAAGTCGCTGTCCGAGGCGCTGATTCACGCGGGCATCCAGACGCGCTCGCGCATCAACATCCACTACATCGATTCTGAAGCCGTTGAGCGTTCGACCGACGGCGGGCGCGCACTGCTCGACCCGATGGACGCCATCCTGGTGCCCGGCGGCTTCGGCCGGCGCGGCGTCGAGGGCAAGATTGGCGCCATCCGCTACGCGCGCGAAAACGGTGTGCCCTATCTGGGCATCTGTCTGGGCATGCAGCTCGCGGTGGTCGAATACGCCCGCAATGTGGCCGGTCTGAC
The DNA here is from genome assembly GCF_051861465.1 of Methyloversatilis sp. Lineage (GTDB taxonomy): Bacteria > Pseudomonadota > Gammaproteobacteria > Burkholderiales > Rhodocyclaceae > Methyloversatilis. The sequence goes on from NZ_JBHYCQ010000006.1 coordinate 128,456, forward strand.
CGGCGCGCACAGCACCGAATTCGAGCGCGACACGCCGCATCCGGTGATCGGCCTGATCACCGAGTGGATGAGTGCCGAAGGCAAGCTCGAGCGGCGCGACGAGTCGTCCGACATCGGCGGCACGATGCGACTGGGTGGCCAGAACTGCCAGCTGGGCGAAGACAGCCTGGCGCGCGAAATCTACGGCAAGGCGCAGATCGTCGAGCGTCACCGCCACCGCTACGAAGTGAACAACCAGTATCTGGCGCAGCTGGAAAAGGTCGGCCTGCGCGTATCCGGCCGTTCCCTCGATACGGTTGATCCGCTGTGCGAAATGATCGAGCTGCCTGACCATCCGTGGTTCGTCGCCTGTCAGTTCCACCCCGAATTCACGTCCACGCCGCGTGCCGGACATCCGCTGTTCACCGCTTTCGCCCGTGCCGCGCTCGCCCGTCAGGACGCGCGCGGCATGGTCAAACGCTCGTCGCACAAGGTGACCTCATGAAACTGTGCGGATTCGATGTCGGCCTCGACAAGCCGTTTTTCCTGATCGCCGGGCCGTGCGTCATCGAATCGCGCGACATGGCGTTCGACACCGCCGGCCAGCTGAAGGAAATCACCGCACGTCTGGGCATCCCCTTCATCTACAAGTCGTCGTTCGACAAGGCCAACCGCAGTTCGGGCACCAGCTTCCGCGGTCCGGGCATGCAGAAGGGGCTGGAAATCCTGGCGGACGTGAAGCGCGAGCTGGGGGTGCCGGTGCTGACCGACGTGCATACCGCGGAAGAGGCGCCCATCGTCGCGCAGTACGTCGACGTGCTGCAGACGCCGGCCTTCCTGTGCCGCCAGACCGACTTCATCCACGCCTGCGCCGCCACCGGCAAGCCGGTGAACATCAAGAAGGGCCAGTTCCTCGCGCCGGGTGACATGAAGCACGTCGTGGCCAAGGCGAAGGAAGCCAACGGCGGCGCAGACACCATCATGGTGTGCGAGCGCGGTGCGTCGTTCGGCTACAACAATCTGGTGTCCGACATGCGTTCGCTGGCCATCATGCGCGAAACCGCATGCCCGGTCGTGTTCGACGCCACCCATTCGGTGCAGCTGCCGGGCGGGCAGGGTGCGTCGTCCGGCGGTCAGCGCGAATTCGTGCCGGTGCTGGCGCGCGCCGCCGTGGCGGTGGGCATCGCCGGGCTGTTCATGGAAAGCCATCCTGATCCAGCCAAGGCCATGTCCGACGGGCCGAACGCCTGGCCGCTGCCGATGATGGCCGCGCTGCTCGAGCAGCTGCGCGACCTCGACGCGGTCACGAAGCGCCACGGCTTTCTCGAGTCCGCATTCGCCTGAGTGCGCGCCGATTATTCATAATTTGTCTTCTTACCCAGGAACCCAGCGACCATGAGTGCAATTGTCGATGTCGTCGCGCGCGAAATTCTCGATTCGCGCGGCAATCCCACCGTTGAAGCGGACGTGCTGCTGGAGTCCGGCATCATGGGTCGCGCCGCCGTGCCGTCCGGTGCATCGACCGGTTCGCGCGAGGCGATCGAGCTGCGCGACGGCGACAAGGACCGCTACCTCGGCAAGGGCGTGCTGGCTGCAGTCGAAAACGTCAATACCGAAATCTCCGAAGCCATCATCGGCCTCGACGCGGAAGAGCAGGCCTTCATCGACCGCACGCTGATCGAACTCGACGGCACCGAAAACAAGGGCCGCCTCGGCGCGAACGCCATGCTGGCGGTGTCGATGGCGGTGGCCAAGGCGGCCGCCGAAGAGGCCGGACTCCCGCTGTACCGCTACTTCGGCGGCTCGGGCGGCATGGCGATGCCGGTGCCGATGATGAATGTCATCAACGGTGGCGCGCACGCCAACAACAGCCTCGATTTCCAGGAATGCATGATCATGCCGGTCGGCGCGTCGAGCTTCCGCGAGGCGCTGCGCGCCGGCGCGGAAATCTTCCATGCGCTGAAGAAGCTGACCGACAAGAAGGGTTTTCCGACCACGGTCGGTGACGAGGGCGGCTTCGCGCCCAACGTCGGCAGTGCCGAAGAGGCGCTGAACATGATTCTCGACGCGGTCAGCGCGGCCGGCTACGAGCCGGGCACCGACATCGTGCTGGCGCTCGACTGCGCGGCGTCCGAGTTCTACAAGAACGGCAAGTACCATCTCGAAGGCGCCGGCCTGACGATGGAATCGGCCCAGCTGGTCGATTACCTGGCGACGCTGGCCGACAAGTACCCCATCGTCAGCATCGAAGACGGCATGGCGGAAAACGACTGGGACGGCTGGAAGTTGCTGACCGAACGTCTGGGCAGCCGCGTGCAGATCGTCGGCGACGACCTGTTCGTCACCAACACCAAGATCCTGAAGGAAGGCATTTCGCGCGGCATCGCCAATTCCATCCTGATCAAGATCAACCAGATCGGCACGCTGACCGAAACCTTCGCGGCGGTCGAAATGGCCAAGCGCGCCAGCTACACCGCGGTCATTTCGCACCGTTCCGGCGAAACCGAAGACAGCACGATCGCCGACATCGCGGTCGGGCTGAACGCGATGCAGATCAAGACCGGTTCGCTGAGCCGCTCGGACCGCATCGCCAAGTACAACCAGCTGCTGCGCATCGAGGAAGATCTCGGTGACACGGCGTGGTACCCCGGCGCTTCCGCGTTCTACAACCTGCGCAAGTAACCATGACGCGCCATTGGCCTGCCTTGCTGCTGGTGGCGCTGATTGCGGGGCTGCAGTATCCGCTCTGGCTCGGCAAGGGCGGATGGCTGCAGGCCTGGGACGCCGGCCGCGCGCTGGACGCCCAGCGCGATCTCAATACCCGGCTGGAAGCGCGCAATGCCGCGCTGGACGCTGATGTGAAGGATCTGAAAACCGGCTTCGACGCAGTCGAGGAGCGGGCGCGCGCCGAACTCGGGCTGATCAAGCCGGGCGAGGTGTTCGTGCAGATTCCGAACGACAAGCCCTGACCGTCATCACCCTTCGCGCCGGAGTGTGCGCAGGCCGCTGATGCGCGCGGCGAACCAGCCGCGGTCCAGCCTGTCCGTCCGTACGTATTTGCCGCGCGTGCTCGGCGCATGGATGAAGCGCCCTTCGCCGGCGTAGATGCCCATGTGCGAATGCGGCGTGCCGTTCGTATTGAAGAACACCAGATCGCCGGGCGCCAGCGCGCTGCGCTCGATCGGACGCGCGACTTTCGCGATCTGCGCGGCATTGTGCGGGAGCCGCACGCCGGCCACCTGTTCGTAGATCCAGCTCACCATGCCGCTGCAGTCCAGTCCGCTGTCCGGGTTGCGACCGCCGAACCGGTAATGATTGCCGATCAGGCCGAGCGCGTAGATCACCGCATCCTGCGCGTGCGTGTCATCGGCGAGCTGGATCCGGCCCGACGGGCGAGGCGGTGCGACGGGTTGTTCCGTCGGTGCGCCAGCCGGTGCTTCGGCTGGCGGCAACGCGGCCTGTTCCGGCAGGCTGCTGCAGGCGGAGAGCCACAGCGCCAGCGAGAGGGCCGGAACAAGGGCGGTGCGCCTGCGACTACCGGCGCTCAATCTCGATCTGTCCGCTGATCGATACCGCGACGCGCGATTCGCCCGCTTCGACCGGCATGTCGGCCATCGCTTCGGCCATGACCGCCTTGCTGCGCATCATCATCGGGCGCGGTGTCGGCATCCCGCCGGTGTGATTCACGTTCATGTGCAGGATGCGCCAGGACTTGCCGAGCGATTCGGCGACGATCTTTGCACGTGCATTGAAGGCGGCGATGCCGTCGGCGATCGCGTCGTTCTCGGCCTGCCGCGACGCTTCTTCGCTCGGTTCCAGCGTCAGCTGGCCGACCGCAAGCTGGGTCTGCAGCTTGCCCAGCAGCTCTGAAATCGCGGCCTGGTCCTTCGATTCGAGCAGTAGCTCCGACCGCATGCGCCAGCTTTCGATGCTGCGGCCGTTCTTGCCATAGACCGGATAGGTCGAGGTGTTGCCGCTGCGCACCTTCACACTCGGGTAGGGCTTGGTGGTGACGATGGCCGACTGCATCACCGCATTGACCTTCTTCGCCAGCGCGCTCGGCGTGGCGTCACCCATTTCGATGTAGGCCTGGGCGCGGGCGAGGTCATTCGGGGCGAGGCGGGACGCTTCGGCATTCAGGTCAACCACGATGCCGGCGCGTTCGACGGCGGTGTGGTCGGCGGCCTGGGCGACCGAGAGCGTGGCGGCAAGCAGCAGCCAGAACGGATGTTTCATGGGGGACTCCCGCAATGTGATCAATGCGGGAGTATAACCAGCGCGCTGCAGGCGTCTGTCAGCGCTTGCGACGTACCGGCCGGTCTTCTTCGGTGTCGATGCGGATCGGCTCGCCGAGATTTTCGCCGTTACCGGGTTGGTGACGTTCGTCGCCCATGGCCGACAGCAGTGCGGCGCCGATCAGTGCGAGGTAGGCCAGCACGGCCAGTCCGGCCGCTTCGCTGTTGAAGGCGACCATGATGGCGGGCAGGGCGTGCGCGCCGGTGAAATAGAAGGTGGTGCGTTCGGCCATGTCGATCTCCGCGAGTGACGTTCTCAGGGGAATATCGACGCCGGTCGGCAGAACTGAAGTGTCATTCCGTGTCGGCGCGACCCTGGTCGCGCGGCACGACCTTCAACCCGGTCCGGTAGTGGCGCGCCTTCTCGACGTACTGCGCCGAGCCGGACATCAGTGCCGCGACTTCTTCGTCGCTCAGTTCGCGCACGATGCGACCCGGCGAGCCGACCACCAGCGAGCGGTCGGGAATGACGCGGCCCTCGGGAATCAGCGCATTGGCGCCGATCAGGCAGTTGCGTCCGACGACGGCGCGATTCATCACCACCGCCTTGATGCCGATCAGCGACCCGTCACCGATGGTGCAGCCGTGCAGCATGGCCTGATGTCCGACCGTGACGTCGTCGCCGATGGTCAGCGGCACGCCCTCGTCGATGTGGAGCACCGCACCGTCCTGCACATTGCTGCGTTCGCCGACGACGATGCGGTCGTTGTCGGCCCGGATGACGGCGCCGTACCAGACGCTGCTGTCCGCCTTCAGCACCACCTCGCCGATCACGGTCGCGCTTGATGCGATCCACGCGGAAGGATGGATGTCGGGCTGCTGGTCGTCGATGCTGTAGATGCTCATGCTTGCTTCCGTTTGCCTGTGCAGGCGGTGAATCAGGACACCCTGGACGAGCGGATACGCCGTGGCGGTCCGAACGCTGTTTGCGCATTACACTCTTGTTGCAATGCAAACAGGGCGCGATTGTAAGCGCAAGCGCACAGGGTCTTGCAAGCAGGGGTAGTTTTACCGCCGTGCCGGAGAATGCAGATGAACGAAATACTGGGCAGGTCGCTGGACGATTTCGAAGCCGGGCGCATCGACATGGATGCCCTGATCGCCACCTGGCGCCTCCACGGTGTCGAGGACGCGAACCTGCCGGCAAAGTGGCGCGAAGTGCTCGACGGCCTGCTGATGCGGCTCGAATCCGCCCGGTTGTTTTCGCAGGACAGCTGCTCGTTCAGCCGCAGCGAACTGCTTGCAACGATGCGTGAATGGCTTGCGCGGGCCCAGGTTCAGGTGCAGGCGCAGCAGTGAGGCGGGGGCCGGGTGTTGTCGTTGGCATCGCTTCGCTCACCCAACCTGCGGCTGCTCGGCAAAAAATGGAGCTTGTGGTTTGGCAGCCGGATCACCGGCGTAGGTTGGGGTGAGCGCAGCGATGCCCAACATCTGATCGTGATCGAGCGCCGACGACTGTTGCCCGCGCGCGAAAAAAAGGGCGCCCGCGGGCGCCCTTTTATGAGCAAACTGAAGCGTCAGAGCTTGCTCTTCACCACCTCGACCACGCGGTCGGCTTCCGCCACCCACTTGGCGAGCAGGGCGTCGGTTTCGGCGCGGCGCGAGGCGGCGAAATCGGCGTCCTTGATGCTCGGCACGTTGATGTCGACGTTCAGCGCGGCCGAACGCAGCGCGGCCTGGGCAGCCAGCGCGGCGACACCGGCATCGGACACGACGTTCTTGTTGCCCTTTTCCGCCGCGATCAGGCTCAGGGCGATCACGTCGGCGCAGGCGCGGGCGCAGGCCAGCGGTGCGTCGGTGGCCATCTTCAGGCCGTCCTGGATCGCGGCCGAGCGTGCAGCCTTCTGCTCCTCCGTGTCCTTGGGCAGACCGTAGGCGGCCATCAGGCCGTCAAAGGCTTCGACGTCGGCGCGGATGAAATCGGTCAGCGTGGCGCGCAGGCCTTCGGCTTGCGCCAGCAGGTCCTTCATGTCGCCCTCGACTTCGGCGTACGCCTTCTTGCCGATGGTCAGGTTGCACACCATGCTGACCAGCGCTGCACCCATGCCGCCCATGATGGCCGCGGCACTGCCGCCGCCGGGCGTGGGCGCGCTGCTGGCCAGTTCGTCGAGAAAGGTGGTGACCGGCTTGTCCTTGATCATGGTCATCGCTCAGCCCACCATCGTCTTGGCCATCGCGTAGATTTCCGGCGCATCCAGCGTGATGTCGTTGCTTTCGAACAGCTTGGCCACGCAGGCGCGCTGCAGCGCGATCTTCAACGCACCGAAACCGATGGCGCCGAACACGATCTTGCCGTGCTTCACCGCGCCCTTGTCCATCATGTCGATGCCTTCGATGCCCAGCGGCGGTGTGGCGTTGGCGTCAGCCATCATTTCCAGCGTCGGGTTGTCCTTCCAGTGACGCTCTTCCAGCAGCTGGATGCCGCCGGCGCCGGTCGCGATGACGATGTTCGCGCCTTCGATCGCACGGCCGCGCGCATCGTTGTCGGCCGCTTCGGCCACGCCGACGTCGAGGTTGAAGGTGGCCTTCAGCTGCTTCGCCGCGTCTTCCGCGGTGGCCAGCTTGCGCGACACCAGCGTGACCGTCGCCCCTTCGCTGGCCAGCATCACCGCAGCGCGCGTGCCGACCGGGCCGGTACCGCCGAGGATGACGACCTTCTTGCCCTTGAGCGGACCGCGGTGACCCAGCCACGCGACGCAGGCGGCCGCGGTGGTGTTCGAACCGTTGCTGTCGAGCATGACCGACACGCGGAAATTGCTGAAGAACTTCTTCTTCACCGCCTTGAACAGGGCTTCGCCTTCGGCCATGTTGCTGCCGCCGATGAAGATCGCGGTGTTCTTCTTGTCCTTCGGCGCGCGCGTGAAGATGGCGCCATCGACCATGGCCCCCACGTTGTGCGGATGCACGCCACCGTAGCCGATCACGTGGTCGGCGCCGCCGTCGTTGCACACGACGTTGTCGAACACCGACGGATGTTCATCGGTATCGAATTGATAAAGCAGTTTTTTCATTGTCGTCTCTCGCTGTCTCGATGAACGCCGCGCCGCCGGCGGGGGGGCGCGGCGAACGGTTTTCAGGTCACGGTGTTGACCGGGCTGCCCTTGACGTAGGCGTCCACATTGTCGATCAACTGGTCGGCCAGGAACTGCATGGCGCCGTCGGACGCCCACGCGACGTGCGGCGTCAGGATGAAGTTGGGCAGGCGCAAGTCAAGCAGCGGGTTGCCTTCCTTCGGTGGCTCCTTGGTCAGCACGTCGAAACCGGCACCGCCGATGACGCCTTCCTTCAGCGCGGTCACCAGATCTTCCTCATGCACCAGGCCGCCACGGGCCGTGTTGATCAGGATGGCGCTGCGCTTCATCTTCCTGAACTGCGCCATGCTGAACATGTTGCGGCTGTCCGCGGTCAGCGGGCAGTGCAGCGAAATGATGTCGGACTCGGCCAATACCTGTTCGACCGGCGTGAATTCCACCCCCGGCGCCTTCGGACCTTCATGGTCGGCGAACAGCACCTTCATGCCGAAGCCGCGCGCGATCTTCGCCGTGCCCTGGCCGAGCGCGCCTTCGCCGAAAATGCCGATGGTGCTGTCGAACAGGTCATGGATCGGGTGATCGAAGAAGCAGAACTGATCCACTTCCTGCCAGCGGCCGCGCTCCACGTCCTGCCGATAGGCCAGGATGCTGCGGCGCAGTGCGAGGATCAGCGCGAACGCGTGTTCCGGCACGGTATGCACCGCGTAGTTGCGGATGTTCGACACCGTGATGCCACGCTCGCGGCAGGCCGGTACGTCGATGACGTCATAGCCGGTGGCGGCGACGCCGATCATCTTCAGGTTCGGCAGCTGGGCCAGCACGTCGCCGCGCAACGCAACCTTGTTGGTGATGGCCACGGTCGCATTCTTGAGGCGCTCGACCACCTGGGCGGGGGAGGTGGTCTCGTATTCTTCCCAGGTGTGCTCGAACGACGGCCGACGCACGGTGGCTTTCAGCGTCGAACGATCCAGAAACACGACGTGTTGCGACATGCTTTTTCCTCGCAGTGTTTGTAAATGCAAAAAAGGCCGGGCGAACCCGGCCGTTCAAGAGGGGTAAAACGGACGCCGGGCCCTTACTTTACCTGCTGCGTATGGGTACGCCAGTAGGTCGAGGCGGCCGCGACACCGGAACCCGGGGTCACGTTGATGCCGTTGTCGAGCATCGACATTTCTGCGCCGGCGATCGCGCTCATCAGCGACAGCAGGTTCAGGTCGCCGACGTGGCCGATGCGGAACACCTTGCCCGCGACCTTCGACAGGCCGGCGCCCAGCGACAGGTTGTAGCGTGCGTAGGCGTTGCTGATCACCTTGGCGGCGTCGAAACCTTCCGGCACCAGGATGGCGCTGACGGTGTTCGAATACCACTCCGGCGCCTTGGCGCACAGATTCAGCTTCCAGCCTTCGTGGATCGCGGCGCGCACGCCACTGGCCAGATATTCGTGGCGGGCGAAGATGTTCTCCAGGCCTTCCTCGAAAATCGTGTCCAGCGATTCACGCATGCCATACAGCATCGGGATCGACGGCGTGTAGGGGAAGTAGCCGGTCGCGTTGTTCTTCAGCATGTCGCCGATGTCGAAGTAACAGCGGCGCGAGGTCGCACCTTCCATCGCCTTGATCGCCTTCGAGCTCATGCCCAGGATGCCCATGCCGGCCGGCAGCATGAAACCCTTCTGCGAGCCGGACACGGCGCAGTCGACGCCCCACTCTTCCATGCGGAAGTCGATGCTGACCAGCGAACTGACCGTATCGACCATCAGCAGCGCCGGGTGACCGGCGTTGTCCATGGCCTTGCGCACCTTGCCGATGTCGCTCGAGACGCCGGTGGCGGTTTCGTTCTGGCAGGCCAGCACGGCCTTGATCTTGTGCTCCTTGTCGGCGCGCAGGACTTCTTCGTACTTGTCGTACGGCACGCCGGTGCCCCATTCGGTGTCGATGACCTGCACCTCGAAGCCGAGGCGCTGCGCCATGTCTGCCCACAGGTGGCTGAACTGGCCGAAGCGCGAGCACAGCACCTTGTCGCCCGGCGACAGCGTGTTGGTCAGCGCGGCTTCCCACATGCCGGTGCCCGACGCCGGGAACGTGACGATGGTGCCTTCTGTGGTCTTGAACACCTTCTTCAGGTCGGCCAGAACCGACAGCGTCAGTTCCGGGAACTTGGGCGAACGGTGATCTTCCTGTGCCACCACCATGGCACGCAGGATACGGTCCGGCGTGTTGGTGGGGCCCGGCACGTACAGATGGTTACGGCCTGCGATACGCATATGTCAATCTCCTGAAATGAATGCTTCTAAGTCTTGAAGGTTCTGAAATCTGAAATTCCCTGGCGGCGTTCATGGCGCTCACGCTCAGGCCTTATTTGCGTCCGTAGACCGGCAGTGCGGTGCACAACCGGGTGACGTCAGCGACGACACGCGCGATCACGGCGTCGTCGTTGGGTGCTTCGAGTACGTCGACGATCAGGTTGGCCACCTGCTTCGCTTCGGCTTCCTTGAAACCGCGGGTCGTCATCGCCGGGCTGCCGATGCGGATGCCGCTGGTGACGAACGGCTTCTGCGGATCGTTCGGGATGGCGTTCTTGTTCACCGTGATGTGGGCGCGGCCCAGCGCGGCTTCCGCTTCCTTGCCGGTCACGTTCTTGGCGCGCAGGTCGACCAGGAACAGGTGCGACTGGGTGCGGCCGGACACGATGCGCACGCCGCGCTCGACCAGCGTTTCCGCCATCACCTGTGCGTTGTTCAGTACCTGTTGCTGATAGTTCTTGAATTCCGGCGTCGAGGCTTCCTTGAACGCGACGGCCTTGGCGGCGATCACGTGCATCAGCGGTCCGCCCTGGATGCCCGGGAAAATCATCGAATTGATCGGCTTCTCGAACTCGGCCTTGCCCATGATCACGCCACCGCGCGGGCCGCGCAGCGTCTTGTGCGTGGTCGAGGTGACGAAGTCGGCGATGCCGATCGGGCTCGGGTACAGGCCGGCAGCGATCAGGCCGGAGTAGTGGGCCATGTCGACCAGCAGGTAGGCGCCGACCGAATCGGCGATTTCGCGGAAGCGCTGGAAGTCGATGTGCAGCGAATAGGCCGACGCGCCGGCGACGATCATCTTCGGCTTGTATTCGTGCGCCAGCATTTCGACCTGCTTGTAGTCGATGGCTTCGGTTTCCGGGTCCAGACCGTAGGCGACGCCCTTGTAGATCTTGCCCGAGAAATTCACTGACGAACCGTGCGTCAGGTGACCGCCATGGGCCAGCGACATGCCCAGGATGGTGTCGCCCGGCTGCAGCATCGACATGTACACAGCGGCATTGGCCTGCGAACCCGAGTGCGGCTGCACATTGGCGAATTCGGCGCCGAACAGCGACTTCAGGCGATCGATGGCGAGCTGTTCCGCGACGTCGACAAACTCACAGCCACCGTAGTAGCGCTTGCCCGGATAACCCTCTGCGTACTTGTTCGTCAGTACCGAACCCTGCGCTTCCATGACCGCAGGGCTGGCGTAGTTTTCCGACGCGATCAGCTCGATGTGGTGTTCCTGACGTGCGTACTCCGCTTCCATGGCGGCCCACAGTTCGGGATCGGAATGGGCGATGGTCTGTTTCGGGTCAAACATGGGATGCCTTTCGGGGAAGTGAGCGTCTGGCCCGGTTTCGGGCGTTGGCGCGTGAACTAAAACAAGACAAATCAACTATATCGTACGAACGCAAGCCCTCGTATCGGACTTTCTTATCGCCGAGATAAGTATAAGTGAAGCTTAATTCAAACAGCCTCACCCATAATCAAATCTATAGGTTTGCGTTTCGGACCTCCGTGCCGCCCGATGTGGGGGCTCCGGTGATGCGGCGACAAACAGTCCTCTGAATTCAATCTGACAGAAGGTGGAGCATGGACATTCACGAATACCAAGCGAAAGAGTTGCTGGCCGGTTTCGGAGTTCCGGTGCCGCGCGGCAGCGTGGCCTACAGCCCGGATCAGGCTGTCTACACGGCGACCGAACTGGGCGGCTGGCACTGGGCGGTGAAGGCGCAGGTGCACTCCGGCGCGCGCGGCAAGGCAGGCGGCATCAAGCTGTGCAAGACCTATCACGAGGTCGATGCGGCGGCGCGCGAACTGCTCGGCAAGCGTCTGGTGACGGTGCAGACCGGTCCGGAAGGCAAGCCGGTGCAGCGTGTCTACGTCGAAGTCGCCGAGCCCTTCGAACGCGAATTGTATCTGGGCATCGTGCTCGACCGTAAGGCCGAGCGGGTGCGCGTGATCGCCTCGGCCGAAGGCGGCATGGACATCGAGGAACTGGCCAACACCGCACCGGAAAAAATCATGCAGGTCGTGGTCGAGCCGGCGGTCGGCCTGCAGGCCTTCCAGGCCCGGCAGATCGCCTTCGGCCTGAAGCTCAACATCAAGCAGGTGTCGCGTGCGGTCACCGCGATCATGGGCGCCTACCGCGCCTTCCGCGATCTCGACGCGACCATGGTCGAGATCAATCCGCTGGTCGTCACCAAGGACGACCGCGTGCTGGCGCTCGACGCCAAGATGTCGTTCGACGACAACGCGATGTTCCGTCAGCGTGCCGTGGCCGACATGCGCGACCCGTCGCAGGAAGATCCGCGCGAAGTGCAGGCGGCCGAGCACAACCTGAACTACGTGGGTCTGGACGGCGACATCGGCTGCATCATCAATGGCGCCGGTCTGGCCATGGCCACGATGGACACCATCAAGTACGCCGGCGGCGCACCCGCCAACTTCCTCGACGTCGGCGGCGGCGCTTCGCCCGAGCGCGTGGCCAATTCCTTCCGCCTCGTGCTGTCGGACAAGAACGTCAAGGCCATCCTGGTGAACATCTTTGCCGGTATCAACCGCTGCGACTGGGTCGCCCAGGGCGTCGTGCAGGCGTGCAACGACATCGATATCACGGTGCCGCTGATCGTCCGCCTGGCCGGCACGAACGAAGAGGAAGGGCAGCGCATCATCCGCGAAAGCGGTCTGCCCATCATCAGCGCCAGCTCGCTCACCGAGGCGGCGAAGAAGGCGGTCGAAGCGGCGCGCGCCCACGCGGCGAGCTGAGTCAAAGGATACCCACGCTCACTTCGTTCGCTGCCACCGAGGGCGGCACCCGCCCTCGGGGCGGCCCGGCGGGCGGCGCGTAGCGGATAACCGATGCACAAGAGGATTTAGACATGAGCATTCTGATCAACGAAAAAACCAAGATCATCGTCCAGGGTTTCACCGGCGACAAAGGCAGCTTCCACGCCAAGGAAATGATCGAGTACGGCACCAACGTGGTCGGCGGCGTCACGCCGGGCAAGGGCGGCTCGACCCATCTGGGCAAGCCGGTGTTCAACACGGTGGCGGAAGCGGTCGAAGCGACCGGAGCGGAAGCCAGCATCACCTTCGTGGCACCGGCCTTCTGCGCCGACGCCATCATGGAGGCGGCGGATGCCGGCATCCAGCTGGTGTGCTCGATCACCGACGGCATCCCGGCGCAGGACATGATGCGCGTCAAGCGCTACCTGATGCGCTACCCGAAAGAGCGCCGCACCCTGATGGTCGGCCCGAACTGCGCCGGCATCATCAGCCCGGGCAAGGCCATGCTGGGCATCATGCCCGGCCATATCTACAAGCAGGGCACGGTCGGCATCGTGTCGCGCTCGGGCACGCTGGGCTACGAAGCGGCGGCGCAGATGAAGGCACTGGGCATCGGCGTGTCGACCTCGGTCGGCATCGGCGGCGACCCGATCAACGGCTCATCCTTCCTCGATCACCTGATGAAGTTCGAAGAAGATCCGGAAACGACGGCAGTCGTGATGATTGGCGAAATCGGCGGCCCGCAGGAAGCGGAAGCGTCGGCCTGGGTGAAGGAAAACATGACCAAGCCGGTGGTCGGCTACGTCGCCGGCCTGACGGCGCCGAAGGGCCGTCGCATGGGCCACGCCGGCGCCATCATTTCGGCCGCCGGTGATTCGGCTGCGGAAAAGTCGGAAATCATGCGCTCCTACGGTCTGTCGGTCGCCCCGAGTGCGGGCGAACTGGGCACCACCGTCGCCGCCATGATGGCGAAGCTCTGATCGAACGACGTCTGATCCCGGCGCCATCCGCTGCGCTGCACTGTCCGTCGGGCCGCTCCGGTCCGGCGGGCGGCGCCCAACCTCGACCAGCGAAAGTCCATCGTGGTGAGTGATCCCGTTTCCGTCCCGGCGTCGTCCGATGCACCGGGGCACGATTTTTCAGAGAAGGCCGTCGACCTGCTGTTCGCGCTGCTGCGCGAGGTGGTCCAGCGCCATCATCCCGAATTGCTGAACGTGCTGTCCGGCGGCACCTCGGGCGCCGGGCTGTCGCCGCAGATGCTCGGCCGCGCCATCCAGGCGCAGGGCATCCTGTTCCAGCTGCTGTCGATCGCCGAACAGAATGGCGGCATGCGCAAGCGACGCGAAGTCGAACGTCTGCAGGGGCGGGAATGCCTGCCCGGCACCTTTGCCCATGTGTTCGCCGCCGCCCGCAAGGCCGGCCTGAGTGCCGATGCGGTGCGTGCTGCGTTCGCCGGCCTCAAGGTGCGGCCGGTACTCACCGCCCATCCGACCGAAGCCAAGCGGGTGACCGTGCTGGAACGGCATCGCCGCATCTACCGCCTGCTGATCGATCTCGAATCGCCGCGCTGGACGCCGCGCGAGCGCACCGCGCTCGAAAGCACACTGCGCAATGAAATCGAGCTGCTGTGGCTGACCGGCGAACTGCGGCTCGAAAAACCCAATGTGTCGCAGGAGATCGCCTGGGGCCTGCACTTCTTCAACGAAACCCTGTTCGACGTCGCCCCCGATGTGCTGGCGCGCGCCGACGAGGCGATTGCCGAACACTTCGGCGCCGACGAAGCCGGGCTGCCCGGCTTTCTCGAATTCGGTTCGTGGATCGGCGGTGATCGCGACGGCAATCCCTTCGTCACCAACGCCATCACGCGCGGCGCGCTGACCGAATGCCGGCTGGCCGCGCTGCGCCGTCACCGGCAGAGCGTGTTCGATCTGGTGCGCAGCCTGTCGGTGACCGAGGCGGCACTTGCGCTGCCGGACGACTTCCGCGACGCGCTGACGCTGGCGCTGGAAGAGCGCAGCGACGGCAACGCGATCGCCGCGCGCAATCCGGGTGAGCCGTTCCGCCAGTTCCTGGTGTGCATGCTGGCGCGGCTCGACGACAGCATCGCCGATGCGCTGGGCGAGCCGAACGACGCCGGCGCGCGCCACGGCTATGAATCGGCCGAGCGCCTGATCGCCGATCTGCGCACGCTGGAAACCGGCCTGGCGGACTGCGGTCTGGCCGAGCTGGCCGGCAGCGAAGTGCGTCCGGTGCGCCGCCAGGTCGAAGTGTTCCGCTTCAGCACCGTGCGGCTCGACCTGCGCGAAAACTCCACCCGCGTCACCCAGACGCTGGAAGCGCTGTGGCGCGCCAGCCGCGGCGAGCCGGCCGATGCGCCGGCACCGGAGCAAACCGGCGCCGAGTGGCGCGACTGGCTGCTCGCCGAACTGGCGCAGCCGCGCAGCGGCCCGCGTGACTTTGACGAACTGCCGGCGGTGGCCAGCGAAACGTTGGGCCTGTTCCGCCTGATCGCCGAACTGCGGCCGCGCCTGGGTCGCGACGCCTTCGGCAGCTTCATATTGAGCATGACGCGCAATGTGTCGGACGTGCTCGGTGTCTATCTGCTGGCCAAGGAAGCCGGGCTGTATGCCGACCCGGGCGGCGTTGAGCGCTGCGCGCTGCCCATCATGCCGCTGTTCGAAACCATCGACGACCTGCGCCGCGCGCCGGCCATCATGCGCGAACTGCTGGCCATGCCGCTGATCAAGCGCTCGGTGCGCGCGCTCGGCGGCGTGCAGGAAGTGATGATCGGCTACTCGGATTCAAACAAGGACGGCGGCTTTCTGTCGTCGAACTGGGAACTGTATAAGGCGCAGATGAAGCTGACGTCGGTCGGCGCGGAAGCGGGCGTGAAGATCGCCTTCTTCCACGGCCGCGGCGGTTCGGTCAGCCGCGGCGGCGTGCCGGCGGGGCGCGCGATTGCGGCGCAACCGGCCGGCTCGATCCAGGGCATTTTCCGCCTGACCGAACAGGGCGAGGTCATTTCGTCCAAATATGCGAACAAGGGTACGGCCGCGTTCAATCTCGAACTGCTGGCCGCCAGCGTGTTCGACCATGCGCTGAAGTCCGGCCGCAGCGACGGCATCACGCTGGTGGCCGAATTCGACGACGCACTCGAAGCGCTGTCGGGCGCGGCGCACGCCGCCTACGCCAACCTGATCGGTCATCCCGGTCTGGTGAGCTACTTCCAGGAAGCGAGCCCGCTCGACGAAATTTCGCTGCTGAACATCGGTTCGCGCCCGGCACGCCGCTTCGGCGCGCGTTCGCTGGCCGAGCTGCGGGCCATTCCGTGGGTGTTCGCGTGGGCGCAGAACCGCCACCTGATCACCGGCTGGTTCGGAGTCGGCTCCAGTCTGGCCAATTTCACCCGCGTGCGCGGGGCCAGCGGCGAGGCGCTGCTGGCGCGCATGTTCAGCGAATCGCCGCTGTTCCGGCTGATCGTCGACGAGGTCGAAAAGACGCTCGCCGTGGTCGATCTCGAACTGGCGCGCGAATACAGCCTGCTCGTGGCCGACGCCGGCGTGCGCGAAGAGGTGTTCGGCATGATCGTGCGCGAGCATGAAATCACCTGCAGCCAGATCCTGCGGCTGTCCGGTTCGCGCACGCTGGCCGAACGCTTCCCGGACTACCGCCAGAAGCTGGCGCACCGCCTGCCGGTCGTCAATCAGGTCAGCCGGCAGCAGATCGGTCTGCTGCGCGCCTACCGCCAGACCGACGATGCGGCCCGCAAGGAGGAATTCCGCAAGGCGCTGCTGCTGTCGATCAATTGCGTGGCTGCCGGTTTCGGCGCCACCGGCTGACCGACGGACCGCCATCCATCGTTTTCCAATCATTCATTCAACATTCGCACCATCACCGGAGGAGACATCCATGAGCTTCACGATCATCGAACAAGCCACACCGCGCCTGCACCGTTCCGAACTCGCCGTCCCGGGTTCCAACCCGGGCATGTTCGAAAAGGCCGCCAAGTCGGCCGCCGACATCATTTTTCTGGACTGCGAAGACGCGGTCGCACCGGATGACAAGGAACAGGCCCGCAAGAACATCATCCAGGGCCTGAACGAGATCGACTGGGGCACCAAGACGATGATGGTGCGCATCAACGGTCTCGACACCCACTACATGTACCGTGACGTGGTCGACATCGTCGAAGCCTGCCCGCGCTTGGACATGATCCTGATCCCGAAGGCCGGTGTCGCGGCGGACGTGTACGCGGTCGACATGATGGTCACGCAGATCGAAGCGGCGAAGAAGCGCACCAAGCGCATCGGCTTCGAAGTGCTGATCGAAACCGCGCTTGGCATGGCCAATGTGGAAGCGATCGCCCAGTCGTCGAAGCGCCTGGAAGCGATGAGCTTCGGCGTCGCCGACTACGCCGCCTCGACGCGTGCCCGCACGACCGTGATCGGCGGCGTGAACAAGGACAGCGTCGTGCTGAGCGACAAGGACGAGCAGGGCAACCGCCAGGCCTTCTGGACCGACCCGTGGCACGCTGCGCAGACGCGCATGATGGTGGCCTGCCGCGCCTACGGTCTGCGCCCGATCGACGGCCCGTTTGGTGACTTCAACGATCCGGACGGCTATATTTCAGCCGCGAATCGCGCCGCGGTGCTGGGCTACGAAGGCAAGTGGGCCATTCACCCGTCGCAGATCGAACTGGCGAACACGGTGTACACCCCGTCGGCCGCCGAAGTGACCAAGGCCCGCCGCATTCTCGAAGCGATGGCGCAGGCGGCGAAGGAAGGTCGCGGTGCGGTGTCGCTCGACGGGCGCCTGATCGACATCGCCAGCATCCGCATGGCCGAAGCGCTGATCGCCAAGGCCAACAGCATCGCCGCGGCGACCTGATCGCTGCATATATATAGAGGGGGCGCGCATCGGCACTCGCCGGTCGCGCCCGCATCCGATTCATGACCACATCTCGACTACACGGAAAAAACCGATATGGCATCCGATATTGAAATTGCACAGCAGGCCAAGATGTTGCGCATCAGCGAGGTCGTGTCCAAGCTGGGCATCCCGGAAGACGCGATCGAGCCGTACGGCCACTACAAGGCCAAGGTGTCGCTCGAATACCTGAACACGCTGAAGGACCGCCCGGACGGCAAGCTCATCCTGGTCACCGCGATCAGCCCGACGCCGGCCGGCGAAGGCAAGACCACGACCACGGTCGGTCTGGGCGACGCGCTGAACCGCATCGGCAAGAAAACCATGATCTGCCTGCGCGAGCCCTCGCTCGGGCCGGTGTTCGGCGTGAAGGGCGGGGCGGCCGGTGGCGGCTACGCCCAGATCGTGCCGATGGAAGACATCAACCTGCACTTCACCGGTGACTTCCACGCCATCGGCGCCGCGCACAACCTGCTGTCGGCGCTGATCGACAACCACATCAACCACGGCAACGAGCTGCGCATCGATCCGCGCCTGATCCAGTGGAAGCGTGTGGTCGACATGAATGACCGCGCACTGCGCAAGATCACCATCGGCCTGGGCGGCACCGCCAACGGCTTCGTGCGCGAAGACGGCTACGACATCGTCGTGGCGTCCGAAGTGATGGCCATCCTGTGTCTGGCCGGTTCGCTGTCCGACCTGAAGGAACGCCTCGGCCGCATCATCATCGGCTACACGATGGGCGACAAGAAGCCGGTGTATGCGAGCGACCTGAAGGCGCAGGGCGCCATGGCGACGCTGCTGAAGGACGCGATCAAGCCGAACATCGTGCAGACGCTGGAAAACAACCCGGCCATCATCCACGGCGGCCCGTTCGCCAACATCGCGCACGGCTGCAACTCGGTCACCGCGACCAAGGCCGGCCTGAAGATGGCCGACTACGTCGTGACCGAAGCCGGCTTCGGCGCCGACCTGGGTGCCGAGAAGTTCATCGACATCAAGTGCCGCATGGCCGGGCTCAACCCCGCCGCCGTCGTGCTGGTCGCCACCATCCGCGCGCTCAAGTTCCACGGCGGCGTGAAGAAGGAAGAGCTGAACCAGGAAAACCTGGCCGCGCTCGATAAGGGCATCTGCAACATCGAGCGCCACCTGAAGAACATCAAGGAGCACTACGGCCTGCCGTGCGTCGTGTCGGTCAATCACTTCACCTTCGACACCGACGCCGAAATCGCGCTGCTGAAGAGCCGCATCGAAGCCCTCGGCGGCAAGTTCGTCATCGCGCGCCACTGGGCGAGCGGCGGTGCCGGCGCCGAAGAACTGGCCCGCATGGTCGCCGACATCTGCGACAACGCGCCCGGCCAGCACACCTTCGTGTACGACGCCAAGGCCACGCTGCAGGACAAGATCACCACCATCGCCACCAAGATCTACGGTGCCGGTGCAGTGACCTTCGCCGACGCCGCGCGCAAGCAGCTCGAAAGCTGGAACGCCGACTACGGCCACTTCCCGGTATGCATGGCCAAGACCCAGATGTCCTTCTCGGCCGACGCCAACGCCAAGGGTGCCCCGAGCGGCCACACCCTGAACGTGCGCGAAGTGCGCCTGGCCAACGGCGCGGGTTTCGTCGTCGCCGTCTGCGGCGACATGATGACCATGCCGGGCCTGCCCAAGGTACCGAGCGCGGAGAAGATCGACATCGACGACAACGGCAAGGTGTCGGGGTTGTTCTGATAGTTGTTTCCGGATGGAAAACGCCGCCTTCGGGCGGCGTTTTTTTTGTGGGTTTCCTCGGTGGTTGCCTGGCTTAGACCGACGGGACTCCGCGAAACGCGGAGCGATTCACCTTCATGCTGCAGTTCGATCGGCATTCGGCGACGTTTCCGAGGCTGATGCCGGAAACGTTCTTCGAAAGCCATGCAGCCACAGCACTGGGCAAGGCCGAGTTCTCGCGGGTGGCGGCCGCGCACACAGTCGACCTTGAAAGGTGTCTGGAAAGCCTGCTTGCGCTGTTGCGGGCGCACCATCTGAACGATGCGGCAGACGCGTTGGTGCGGCAAGTGGCCATCGACCGGACGCGACTCGACATTCCGTCGATAACGGCGGCGCGCTAGGCGGATGTCCCCAACAGTGACGGTGCGCCCGCGGCGAATGCGTCGCGGCCGTCGTACCATTGTTCGCCCCCTTCACCCGCGAGCGTCGCCATGACCTATCAGATCGTGTATTCCTCCCAGGCCACCGGACCGATGACGGCGGCGGATCTGGAACAGATACTGGTCGATGCGCGCGCCGGCAACGAGGCGCGAAACGTGACCGGTGCGCTGGTGTTCGTAGATGGGGTATTCCTGCAGATTCTGGAAGGCGAGGAAGCCGTCGTGCGGGCGCTGATGGCGAGCATCGCGAGCGATACGCGGCACGATACGGTCACCGTCTTCCACGAAGCGGAGGTCGAGGCGCCGACCTTCGGCACCTGGCGCATGGCCTACGTCAGTGCGACGCCGCAGGACATGTCCGCCTGGGCCGGGTTGCCGGGTACCGCGACGGTCGACGCGCTGCTGCAGGACATCGGTCGTGATCCGCAGCGGGTGCCGCAGATACTGGCCAGCATCCTGCGTCATCTTGCGGGGTAGGGCGGGCGCGGAAATCTGCCCGACACGCGCGAGGGCCTGCCGCCCTGTTGGGCCCGCCTCGTTGCAATAAACGAAGCCGCCCGGGGGCGGCTTCGTTTATTGCTGGCTCGATTCAGCGACGGCGGCGCAGTGCGCCGAGCACGCCCAGGCCCGCAAGCAGGGTCGCCCAGGTGGCGGGTTCGGGCACCGGCGGTGCAATGACATTGGTCGGCACGTAGGCGCCGCCTGTCACCTTGAAGTCGACCAGATTCACCGTGCCGGACAAGGTCGTCTGGTTAAGGATTTCGGTCGACAGCGTGATGGCGCCGATGCGCGTCAGGTCGAACTGGCTGTTGGCGGCTTCGAAATCGGCGAACGAGAAGTTCAGCGTGGGCACGACGCCGTAATTGACCACGGCCATCGTGCGGGTGACGCTGGCGCGCTGGCCGGCAAGGTCGAGCAGTTCGATGTCGATGTCGACCGCGGCATAGTCGTTGCCCTGCAGCACGTAGTTGCCGAAATAGCGCAGGCTCAACTGGCTGCCCAGCGCAGCGGCGTCAATGTTCAAACCCTGCGCAACGTCAGGCGAGCCGTCGACGCCGTCATACACGACCGTGAAGCGGGTGTTTGCGCCCTGATCGACCTGGAAGGTCATCAGTGGAATGTTGTAGCCGCCGAACCAGCCGTTCTTTGCGGTGGCGGCGGCAAAGGCGTTGTCGCCCTGGAAGGCGACCGCCTGGAGCACTTCGGCGACGATGTCGCGCTCGCCGCCCAGTATCGTGCCGGTGCTGGACGAGGCGCTGGCCAGCGGCGCCAGATGGGTGGCGCTGACGGCGGCGAAGCCGGGGATCGGGCCGAACGGGAAGACGTAGTAGTCGTCAATTAACGTGTCGGCCTGCGCAGTCCCTGCAAGGCCAAGCAGACATGCGACGGCAATGTTTTTCTTCATGTCGATGAATCCGGTGAATGAACGGAGTGTGCCGTCGAGCAAAATCGATGCCCGCTTTCGGATTTCGTTTGCAATTCATTCGCTTGCAAAGTGTGTCGACGATGAGTGTAAAGCAGCCCGACACCGCGGGCCGGAATCGCCGTGTTCCGCGTCACGTACGTGTCTGCCCGATCTGGCTGGCGCGCGCATTTGACGCTGCCGGTGATCTGCCGCATCGTGGGCGCCCTCTTGCGATCGCGCGGGTCTGACGACCGCGCCGCCTTTCCCGGAACCGACTCATGCGCCTGACTGATCTCGGCCCCTTGCCGCTGACACTGATCGCGTCGCTCGTGCTGGCGATTCTTCTGCTGGTCATCCGCATCTTCGTCATGCAGCGCATCCAGCAGCGCCGGCAGCGCGAGAACCGGCAGGAAACCGAACGCCTGAAATCGCTCGTTGCCGTCTATCGATCGCTGGCAGGCTCGTTTTCGCCGGGGACCGGCGAGCATGCGTCCCAGGTGGAGGAGGCGCTGTCCGAGGTGGTGCTGTTCGGTTCGCTGCGTCAGGTGGAACTGGCAGCGCAATGCATCAACCGGATCAAGGCGGCCCAGTCGCCCGACTACCAGGCGCTGGTGGAGGATCTGCGTACCGAACTGCGTACCCAGCTCGGCCTGGAAGCGATTCCGCCCGGCCTCGTGCTGCCCGCGTCCGGGCCGGGCAGGGCGGCGCGGAACGGTCGCGCAGACGGTGAAGGCGGCGGGCGCAGCGAATCCCGTGGCGGGGGGGGCGGCGCTGGCGGCGGCGCGGCCGGGGCGGGCGGGGTGGGCACCGGCATCGTCGTGGCCGACGCGGCCGGACCGCGGGATCCGGCCTAGCGCTTTTTCGTCCGGATGGAATCCGTGGGCGGCGTACGCGTGACACGGGCCAGGCGCGCGGCGAAGTCGTGACGAGTTGTCCCGCGTACGGCGCTCGCCACGCTATTCAGCCCGCCCCGCGTCCAGCCACTCATCCAGCCACTCATCCAGCCATATTCCGCATGTGATCCGCGAGGTCAGACAGCGCGCCGTACAGCTGGGTGTTTGAATCGTCCGGCGGCAGCACTTCTTCCATCGCCATGCGCATGCACATGAGCCACTGGTCGCGTTCCGCCTCGCCGATGGTGAAGGGCAGGTGGCGGGCACGCAGCCGCGGGTGACCGTAGGCTTCGATATACAGCTGCGGGCCGCCGAGCCAGCCGGACAGATACATGTAGAGCTTTTCAGCCGAGCCGGACAGGTCGGCCGGGTGCAGCTTGCGGATGCCGTAGGCCTCGGGCAGCGTGTCCATCAGTTCGTAGAAGCGATCGACCAGCGTGCGCACGGCAGGGGCGCCGCCGATGTGGTCGTAGAAGGTGCTGCTGGCGGTAGGGGTCTGTGTCATGACGGTGAACGCGTTCGGGTGGCTGCCGGTGGCTACCGGTGTCTGCTTGAAAGCGTGATTTTATATCGCCCCGGCCCGCCGGACTTTGGGCATTGCGCGGTCGTTTTTCGCGCGGGGGCCGGTGCGGGCGGCATAGAATCGG
Source organism: Methyloversatilis sp. (assembly GCF_051861465.1). Lineage (GTDB taxonomy): Bacteria > Pseudomonadota > Gammaproteobacteria > Burkholderiales > Rhodocyclaceae > Methyloversatilis. Next base: position 150,860 of record NZ_JBHYCQ010000006.1, read on the forward strand.
GCCCGGCGCATTCCCATCCACCGGAAGGATTTCAATGAAAACGCTGCTTTTCTACGACAGTGTGGTCGTTCTGAACCGCGACACCCACCGCGACCTGCACCTGAAGCCGCAGGACAACCTGCGTTTCGCCGCGAGCACCAATTGCGTGCCGCTGGCGCTGGTCGAATTCGGCGACGTGGCGCGCGAGTACCCGATCGTGTTCGCGCGCTTGCCGGGCGGCCTGGTACCGGTGGCGCTGCTCGGTCTGCGCGACGCGGAAAACCTCTACCTGAACGACGAAGGCAAGTGGGACGCACGCTACGTGCCCGCCTTCGTGCGCCGCTACCCCTTCGTCGCGGTGCAGGACAACACCGCACCCGACAAGCTGCTGGTGTGCATGGACGAACAGTTTCCGGGCTTCAACAAGGAAGAGGGCGAGCGACTGTTCGACGAGAACGGCGCCGAGACGCCGTTCCTGAAGAATGCGCTGGCGTTCGTGCAGGGTTACCAGAACGAGGCGCAGCGCACGGCGGAATTCTGCCGCGAGGTCGAACAGCTCGGTCTGCTGAACGAAATGAGCGCGATGGCCGAACTGAAGGACGGCCGCAAGTTCCGCCTGGACGGCCTGTGGGTGATCGACGAAGCGAAGCTGCAATCCCTGTCGGCAGCGGCGGCGGTCGATCTGTTCCGCCGCGGCTGGATGGGTCTGGTGTATGCGCAGCTGCTGTCGCTCGGCCATCTGCGCGTGCTGCTCGACCGCACGGCGCAGCGCAGCGGCGAGGCGCCGGCGGTGCCGGCCGATGGCGCGACCGCCGCAGCGGCCGAATCAGGCAGCGTTCACTGACCCTGTCTGTCGCGGCTGGCCGCTGCCGGTGGGGCGAGCGGCAGCCGCAGGCGGGCGACCAGCCCGCCACCCTCGCGCTGCAGCAGTTCGAATCGTCCGCCGTGCGCACGCAAGGTGCGCTCGACGATCGCCAGACCCAGCCCGGCGCCGCTCTGGCCGGTGCGCGCGTTGTCCAGCCGCGTGAAGGGCCGCTTCAGGCGGTCGATCTGCTCGGGCGGGATGCCCGGACCGCGGTCGCTCACATCGATGCAGGCGTCCGGTCCGTCGATCACGCATGACAGTTCGACCGGCTTGTCTTCACCGGCATGACGCAACGCGTTGTCGACCAGATTGTTCAGGCAGCGGCGGATGGCAAGCGGCCGGAAGCGCATGGCCGGCACCGGATCGAGCCGGGCGGCGCTCACCGCAAAGCCATGGCGCGTATAGGCCTGCGCGGCTTCCAGCACAAGGCTGGCGAGATCGCCTTCGACCGGTTCTTCGCCGGTGGTCATGCGGGCGAAGTCGAGAAACTGGCCGATGATCTTGTCCATGTCATCGATGTCGGCGCTCATGTCGCGCACCGTGTCAGGGTCGAGTCCGGCCATTTCCATGTCGAGCCGCAGCCGGGTCAGCGGCGTGCGCAGGTCGTGCGAAATGCCGGCCAGAATGAGTGCGCGCTCGTCCTCCATGCGCGCCAGATCGTCGGCCATCTGGTTGAACGCGTGCGCCACCTCGGCGAGTTCTTCGGCGCCCTGCTCGGGCAGCGGGGCCGGGCGCTCGCCGCGGCCGATCGCGCGTGCCGCGCGCTTCATCGCCGACAGGGGCCGGGTCACCCGGCGCACGATCAGGAAGGCACCGCCGAGCGCGAGCAGCAGCGCAGCCGTCCCCCAGCCGACCACCTCGAGCGCCAGCGGACGTTCGATGCGGTTGCGCGGTAGCATGAGCCAGTAATCGTCGAGGCCTTCGCCATCGGAAATGCTGAAGCTGACGAACAGCCCGGTCTGGATGCCGCGCGACACGACGATGCGGGTGCGCGGATCGAGCCGCTTGCGCAGCTCGTCCTCGATGGCGGCCAACGAGCGGTCACCGGGGATAGGGTCGAAGCCCGGAATATCGCCGTCGAGATAGATGCGCAGGCCTTCGCGCATCGACAGGTCGGTCAGCAGTTCGACGCGTCGCTGTGGATCGGCGCTGACCAGCGATGCACGCGTGAGGTTGATGACACTGATGATGATCTGCGCCGCCTGCTGCGCGCGCGGCGCGCGTTCCAGCCAGGCGTAGATGCCCGACCACGCCAGTACCGAGGCGGTCAGCAGCCCGGCCAGCAGCAGGAAGGTGCGGGCGAGCAGCGTGCGCGGCAACAGCGGAAAGCGGCGCAGCGGCGCGCGCAGGGCCTGACCCGTCAGCCGGGCAATGCTGCCGCGGCGACGCCCGCGCTTCACCACGGGTAAAGCGCCGGCACGCAGCCGGTCGGTGTCTGACCAGCCGCCGCACCGGCGAGATCAGGCATGCCGTGTACCGTCGGGTACGAACACGTAGCCGAAGCCCCACACGGTCTGCAGGTAGCGCGGCTTGGCGGGGTCGTCTTCAACCAGCTTGCGCAGGCGCGACATCTGCACATCGATCGAGCGATCGAAGGCGTCATATTCGCGGCCGCGCGCCAGTTCCATCAGCTTGTCGCGCGACAGCGGAACGCGCGGTGATTCGAGCAGCACCTTGAGCAGCGAGAACTCGCCGGTGGTGAGCACCTGCTCCTGTTCGTCGCGGGTGAGCGTGCGTGCTGCGAGATTGACCTCGACCTGACCGAAGTGCACGACGCGTTCGTCGAGCGCCGGCGCACCGGGCGGCGGCTTCGGTGCCTGCCGGCGCAGCACGGCATTGATGCGGGCGACCAGCTCGCGCGGATTGAAGGGTTTGGGCAGATAGTCGTCGGCACCCATTTCGAGACCGACGATGCGGTCGACCTCGTCACCCTTGGCGGTCAGCATGACCACCGGAATCGTGTTGTCCTGCGCACGCAGCCGGCGGCAGATGGCGAGGCCGTCTTCGCCGGGCAGCATCAGGTCGAGCACCATGAGGTCGTACAGTTCGCGCGCCAGGGCGCGGTCCATCTGCGTGCTGTCGGCCACGGCCTTGACCGCGAACCCCTGTTCGCCGAGGTAGCGCTCGAGCAGGGCGCGCAGACGGGCGTCGTCATCTACGATGAGGACCTTGCGTTTTTTTTCTTCCATGGCGCGATGCTACCCGAGCGGGTCTGCAGTATTCAATCCGCCGGTGAGCGCATGTAAGCGGCACCGCAGGCGTTAACGTGCGCTTACAAACCGTGCGGGTCTGCTCACATCCGGCTAACAGCAAATGTTCAGGCTTCATACATCAACCAGTCAAGGCGGGAAACGCCACAGGGAGGCAGTGATGAAAGGGTTCGGATGGATGGTCGGGGCGTGTGTCTGCAGTGCATCGTTTGCCGCGTCGGCAGCCAGTGCGGTGTTGCCCATGGTGCAGGCGGGCGGTGCGGCGAAAGTCGAGGCGCAGACACCGTTTGACCCAATTACGGCCCGGTCATCGGATACCCTGAAGCGCGATGGGGCAGGTGCTGCATCGCCGGATGTGGCGCAGGGCAATGATCAGGCGGCACATCTGGCGCGGCAGTATGCACTTCACCGCGCCAGTCTCTACCTCTACAATCCGGGTCGCATCGGGCCGGTGGCGCGAGCGCCGGGCGGTGCCGCAGTTGAACAGTAGCGACGGCAAGGAGCGAACAACGATGATGGGTGCAGACCTGACCAGCGTACGACGGCGCCGTGCCGTGCTGTGCTCCTGTATGGGTGTGGCGGTCATTGTTTCGACGACGGTCGAGGCCGCGGGCGGGGAACCGGTCGGGCGACGCGATTTCGTCGGTGGCCAGTACATGGAACGCATCATGCCCGCCAGCGGTGAACTGCCGCCGATGCGCCGCTTCGACGGCGAAGATCCGTCCGTGGCGCGCCGTGCCAATTACGGCGATCAGCGCGGCCCCGGTCTGACGCCGGAAGAGCGCCGGCAGTTGCGGCGCGATATCCGCGACGCATCGCGCGAGCTGTATCGCGACACGCCTGACCGTTAGTCACTCCCCCCGCAGAGCTTCCCGACGATCGATGGACAGACGCCAGTTCCTGCAGTGCACCGCTGCAGCGCCGCTGGCGGCGGGCGGTGGTATCGAGATTGCCCGGGCGTCCCCGCACAGCCGGCTGCTGATCGTCATCGATCTGGTTGGCGGCAACGACGGTCTCAACACCGTCATTCCCTTTTCCGATCCGCGTTACTTCGCGCTCAGACCGACCCTTGCGATCGACCGGCCGAGCGGGCTGCCGCTCGATGACCGCAACGCGCTGCATCCGGCGCTGCGGCCGCTGATGCCGCTGTGGTCAGCCGGCGAACTGGCGATCCTGCATGGCGTGGGCAGCGCGGAAGCGAGCCTGTCGCACCATCGCGCGTCCGAACTCATGCAGGCAGCCCTGCCTGACTTTCCGTCGGTGGATGCCTCCGCAAGCTGGCCGGCGTGTTCACCCGCTCCGTTGTCGCTGGCGCAGGCGCTTGCACAGATCGCGTCCGGCGCGCCGCTGCATGCGCTGCATCTTGTGCTGCACGGGTTCGACACCCATGAGCACCAGCCCGCCGAACATGCCCGCCTGCTGGCGCGACTGGCCGCAACGATGTCGGCGCTGCGTGCGTCGTTGCAGGCGTCGGGCCGCTGGCCTGACGCGCTGCTGATGACACGTTCGGAATTCGGGCGTCGCGCAGCCGAGAACCTCAGTGCCGGAACCGATCACGGCGGTGCCGGCGTGCACTTCATCGCGGGCGGGCGGCTGAACGGCGGCGTGTTCGGCGCACAGCCTGATCTCGATCTGCTCGACCGCCGTGCCAATCCGGCGCCGCAGGTCGACATCGGCGCGCTGAATCGCGGGGTGGGTGCGTGGTGGTCCGGTGCGCAGGCTCGCTTCATTCCCGACGCAAGCTTTGCGGTTGCATGAGCGCGCGAACCTCCCCGCGGCGCCGATCGACCAGAGCGTTCCGCGTCACTCCGGATTGCTGACCCGCGCGGTCGGCTTGTGCCGGTCGAAGCCGTGTTTCTGCGCCACCCTGTTGTAATGGATGTGCGCATCGATGACGCTGCGCTCGCGCGGTGCCAACGTGAAGGCGTCAATCAGGATGTTGCGCGCATCCGTGGCGAGCGCGTCGTCCCAGGTCACATCCAGCCGCTTGATCAAGGTTTCCAGTCGCTTCAGTTCGGCCTCGATGTGCTCGAGGTCGGGGCCTCCGGCGCGCTCGACTTCGAGCTGCGCTGCCGCCGCCCTGGCACGATCACGCGCCGACTGTGACTGGCGTTTCAGCCGGTTCGGCAGCACACCGGGCGCGTCGGGCAACGTGCTGATCAATTTTTCGGCGGCGTCCTGGCGGTCATTCTGCAGGCAGGCTTCGGCAAGTTCCGTCGTCGCCAGCGTGTCCGGCGTGCGCAGTTGTTCATGGGTCTTGAGTGCCTGGTCGATCGCACGACGCGCGCCTTCCTCGTCGCCATTGCGACTCAGACGGCGTGCCTCGATGACGTCGGACAGCACGGCCGCGCGTTCGCTGTCGCCCAGCATGGTGCGCATTTCCTGCATGCGCTGGTTGATCTCCGCATCCGCATCGTCAAGCCCGACCAGGCTTTTGATCAGGGTCAGGTGGTCTTCGGTACAGCTCAGGGAGGTGCCTTCGGTGCGCTCGACGACGCGCCGCATGACGGCCGCAGCCTGTCCGACGTCGCCCAGTTCAAGACAGATTTCGCCCAGGCTGCGCAGTCGCCGCAGATTGTCCGGTGCGATCGAATCGGCACGTTCGTAATAGGTGCGCGCCTCGTCCAGCTCGCCGTTGCGTTCGTGCAGTTCGCCGAGGAAATCATAGACACCCATGAAATCCGGGAACTCCTCGCTGATCTGCGCCGCCAGCTCGGCGGCCTCGCGCGCCTCGCCGCGCTCGCGCAGCACCATCGCATAGCCGATGCGCGCCCAGGGCACGGAATTCCGGGCGATGATGGCTTCATAGATTTCGCTGGCTTCATCCAGTCGGCCGAGTGCGATCAGCGCTTCGGCGCGGATGCGCAGCGCATCCAGTGCGTAGCGTGGCGTACGCTCGACCACCCGGTCGCATTCGAGGATCACACCCGGCAGGTTGCGCTGCGCCATTTCGGCAAATACAGCCTTCAGCGCGAGCTTCTTTTCGACCGCCCGCTCCAGACGTTCGGCCAGCTGGCCGGAGGTGAAGGGTTTGAGCAGGTAATCGTCCGGCGCGAATTCGGCGGCCGACACGACGCGGGCGCGCATGCGCTCGCCGGTGACGATGATGAACACCGATGACAGCGGCAGGATATTGTTCAGCCGGAGTTCTTCCAGAGTGCGCAGGCCGTCGTGCTTCTCGCCGAAGTTGTGGTCGCACAGCACGACGTCTGGCGTCGTGGCGGCGCACTGGCGCAGCAGGTCGCCGGCCGTGCCGGCCATGGCGACGTGCTTGACGCCGGCCTGCGACAGCTGGGTGCGCAGCCAGGTACGGACGACCTGATTCGCGTCGGCGATGACGACGCGCATCTTGTCCAGTGCTTCGGTCGGCAGGAACATGACGAAAAGCCCCTTTCGGGGTTAACGATAACGCCGCAATGAACGGCTCGGAAAGCGCTTTACTTGAAGCGGCCGGGCGGTCCGGAGACGCCGGAACACCCTACAATCATGCGCTTCGATATCGAATTGCCGTACGGAATGAAGCTGCTCGCGATTGAAACATCGTCGGAAACCGCGTCGGTCGCCCTGTTGCTGGACGATAAGGTGCGTGCGCGCGAAGGCGGTACACCCGGCACGCACGCGCGCTTCGTGTTGCCATGGGTGACCGAACTGCTGGGCGAAAGCGGCCTGTCGCTGGCGCAGCTCGACGGCATCGCCTTCAGCGCCGGCCCGGGCAGTTTCACCGGCTTGCGGCTGGCCGTGTCGGTGGCCCAGGGTTTGTCGGTCGGCAGCGGCGTCAGGCTGGTGGCCGTTCCGACACTCGAGGCACTGGCGCTGTCGGCAGGTGACGGATTCAAGTATGTCTGTGTCGACGCACGCATGAGCGAGGTCTACAGCGCGTGCTATGAGGTGCGCGGCGATGTCGTGTCGGCGCGTTCGAACATCCGGGTGAGCCCGCCGGCCGGCCTGAGCAGGCCCGAAGGCGAACTGGCATCGTGGCAGGGCTGCGGCAGCGGGTTCGCGCTTGCGGGGGTCGGCGAGTTGCCGTGGGTCGCAGGTCTGGGTTCCATCGACAGCGGCCTGACTGCGCACGCGCGGCAGATCGGCCGCCTCGGCTGCCTGCGTCTGGCGGCCGGCGAGGGCATCGACGCCGCGCTGGCGTCACCGATCTATGTGCGCGACAAGGTGGCGCAGACGACCGCCGAACGTCTGGCTGCGGGTGGCCGCGCCTGATGGACATGTCTGCCGCCTCCGTACAGCCCGCCGCCGAGGCACAGCGTGCGTTCGCGCCGATGCGTGAAAGCGACCTGGACGAAGTGGCCCGACTGGAAAGCACGCTGTACGACTTTCCATGGACACGGGTGAATTTCGCCGATTCGCTGATCGCCGGCTACTGCTGCCGCGTGTTGTACCAGGACGGCGCGCTGGTCGCCTATGCCGTGATGATGTGCGTGCTCGACGAAGCCCATCTGCTCAATCTGAGCGTCGCGGGCACCATGCAGCGGCGCGGCCTGGGCCGCCTGATGCTCGACCACCTGGCGCGCGAAGCGGCCCTGTATGGGGCCGAGCGCATGTTTCTCGAAGTCCGTCCGTCCAATGAGGCGGCGCGTGCGATGTACGCGGCCGCCGCCTTTCAGCCGATCGGCCGTCGTCCGCGCTATTACCCCGCGCTCGACGGGCGCGAGGACGCCATCGTGATGAGTGCCGAACTGGGCGAGCGCTGGCGCGCGCGATCGAATGAGGCTTGGCGTCGATGAACCGGCGTGCGTCCATGTTGCGGGAAATGGGTCTGGCGCCGGTCTGGCGGTTGCGCGATGCGTCGGGCGCGACCGTGGACAGTCCGCCGGCGGAAGCACCCGCATCCGCCGCGGTCGCCGCCGACGTGGCGCCCGTGGCGGCCGCACCCGCCCGCGAGCCGGCAGTCCTGCCTGCCCGGTCCGCCGTGTTGCCGACCGCCCCGCCACTCTTGGCGCCCGCGAGCGTGGCAGCCGAAGGCATGGACTGGGCGGCACTGGAAGCCGCCATTGGCGCCTGCCGCGCCTGCCCGCTGCATGAGCGCCGCACGATGGCGGTGCCGGGTGTCGGCGACCGCGCAGCCGACTGGCTGTTCGTCGGCGAGGGGCCCGGTGCGGAAGAGGATCTGCGCGGCGAGCCCTTCGTCGGTCAGGCCGGCAAGCTGCTCGATGCGATGCTCGCCGCCATCGGTCTGGCGCGCGGACAGAATGTATACATCGCGAATGCGGTGAAATGCCGGCCACCGGGCAACCGGACACCGGAAGTGGCCGAAATGGCCACCTGCCAGCCGTATCTCGACCGGCAGATCGCATTGATCCAGCCACGCATCATCGTGGCGCTGGGCCGGCCGGCCGCGCAGACCCTGCTCGGGGGGGAAGTGAAGATCAATGCGGCCCGGGGTCGCCTGTTCGACCGCGCAGGCATTCCGGTGGTCGTCACCTATCACCCGGCCTACCTGCTGCGCAGCCCGCAGGACAAGGCCAAGGCTTGGGAAGACCTGTGTTTCGCGCGGGCCGCGCTGGCGCCGCGCTGAGCTGTCGGGCCGTGAGTGGGGCAGGAGTGGGGGGAAGGGCGGTCAGTGGCCGAAGCCGTCGTCGAGCAGCGACACGTCGTCGCGCTTGCGCTGATTGGCCTTGTGCCACTTGCCGACCATGAACATCGTCGCGGCGACGAACAGGCCGAACATGACCATCACCGCGAACACCGACAGGCCGGCGGCCAGCAGCGCGGCGTACAGCCCGGTCATGATCAGGATCGACAGGTTTTCGTTGAAGTTCTGCACCGCGATCGAGTGACCCGCGCCCATCAGCATGTGGCCCCTGTGCTGCAGCAGCGCATTCATCGGGACGACGAAGAAGCCGGCACAGGCACCGATCAGGATCAGGATGGGCACCGCCACCCAGAGCTGCGTGACGAAAATCATCAGCGGCACCAGCAGGCCCATCGCAATGCCCAGCGGAATGACCCGGACCGAGCCGCGCAGCGTGATGCGCCGCGCCGCCATCACCGCACCGATGGCGATGCCCACCGCCACCACGCCCTGCAGTTTCGACGCCTGCGACAGGCCCATGCCGAGTGCGCGGTCAGCCCAGTCGATCACGATGAACTGCAGCGTTGCGCCGGCGCCCCAGAACAACGTGGTCACCGCGAGTGAAATCTGCCCCAGCTTGTCCTGCCACAAACCCTTGAAACTGTGGCTGAAATCGGCGATCAATGCGGCCGGGCTGCTGTTCAGCGGCTTCAGCGGCACGCCGGTATCCGGAATGAACAGGTTGAAGATGCCGGCCAGCACATAGAGCAGGCCGACCAGCATCAGGCTGATTTCAACAGTGGTGTCGAGTCCGGTATCGACGAAGGGCAGATCGATCGCCAGCAGGCGGGCACTCAGCGACGGGTCGATCAGCAGACCGCCCAGCAGCACGCCGAGAATGATGGCGCCGACCGTCAGGCCTTCGATCCAGCCGTTGGCGACCACCAGCAGACGGTGCGGCAGATACTCGGTCAGGATGCCGTACTTGGCCGGCGAGTAGGATGCGGCGCCCAGACCGACGACGGCATAGGCAAGCAGTGGATGCACGTGCCAGAACATCAACGCGCAGCCCACCACCTTGATGCCGTTGCTGATCAGCATCACGCGGCGCTTCGCCATCGAATCGGCGAGCGCACCGACGAAGGCGGCAAGAAGCACGTACGAAATCGTGAAGAACAGCTTGAGAAGCGGGATCTGCCAGTCGGGTGCCAGCGCATCTTTCAGCACGAAGATGGCAACCACGAGCAAAGCATTGTCGGCAAGCGCAGAAAAGAACTGCGCGGCCATGATCATGTAGAAGCCGAGAGGCATCGGGCGTTGTGTGCCGGAACTGCACGCCGGCCCTGCGCAAAAAGTGCGCCTTTATACCACGAAGCCCGCACTGTCCAGATGACGTGACACGGCGCTGCTACACTGCTTTCCGCTGATGCGATGCAGCACCCGGGAGGGCCGGATCGACCGGCCTGAAAAGCCGCTCAACCTTACATTTTGGTTGACCTGCAAACGTCAACTTGGTCTATAACCACGAGGGCGAGCGTCACTTATAAAGAGGGAAAAATGCCTGATAGAAGGCTGGAGGTGTTTCACGCAGCGGCGAGCCAGATGTCCTTTACCCGCGCCGCCGAACTGCTGCAGATGACGCAACCCGCAGTCACCTTCCAGATCAAGCAGCTTGAGGAACATTTCGGCACCCGACTGTTCGAGCGCGCACACGGCCGGGTGACGCTGACGCCGGAAGGTCTGAAGGTGAAGGATTACGCCGACCGTATCCTCGACCTGTTCGCGACGCTCGAAAACGAACTGCAGGAAATGGCGAGTGACCTGCGCGGCCACTTGCTGATCGGTGCCACGCCGACCGTGGCCGAGTACCATCTGCCGCCGGTGCTGGCGGAGTTCCGCATTGCGCATCCGAACGTGGTGCCGCGACTCACCGTCGACAACCCGGGCGTGATCGAGGACATGGTGGACGAGCGTGTGCTCGACATCGGCATCGTCGAAGGCCTGGGTCGCGGCGGCGCACAGGTGATGGTTGAACCGTGCGCCGAAGATGAACTGGTCGTCGTCTGCGCCCCCGATTTCCCGCTGGCCAGACTGGACGCGGTCACGCCGGAGCACCTGCTGCAGCACCCGTGTGCGGGCCGCGATGCGGGCAGTGTCCGTGCATTGCTCGAGGATTATCTGTCACGTGGCGGCGTCGATCCGGCCAAGCTTCCGCTGGCGTTCGAACTCGACCGGCTGTCATCGGTGAAGGGCGTGCTCGAGCGCGGGCTGGCCTACGCCATCCTGTCGCGCGCCGCCATCCGTCACGAAACCAGCCTCGGCCTGCTGGTGGCCGTACCGCTGCGTCCGCGGCTGGTGCGCCACATGGCCTTGCTCTATCCGTCGGAGCGCTTCCGTACCTATATGGCCAAGCAGTTCGGCGAGTTCGCGTCGGCGCGTCTGGCGAGGCAGAGCGGACGCTGAAACCCGGCGCGGCATCTGTTCGGTACAGTCGGAACGCATGCCGGCCGGCGCCGGATAGTAGAATTCGCGGTTTCGCGGACTTCCCGCCATTCCTTGCCCTTCATGTCGCGCCCGTCCCACACCGCCCCCTTCCCGCTGTTCCGTCCCATTCATGCGCGCATCGATTTCGACGCCTTGCGCCACAACTATCTGCGCACCCGCGAACTGGCCGGCGGCGCGAAAATGTGGGCCGTCATCAAGGCCAACGCCTACGGTCACGGCATCACGCGCATTGCGCGCGGGTTGAGCACGCTGGCCGACGGCTTCGCGCTGCTTGATCTGGAAGACGCCGTGCGGCTGCGCGAAGCCGGTATCCGGCAACCCATCCTGCTGCTGGAGGGCTTCTTCAGCCCGAATGACCTGCCCGAAATCGCCGCACGGCGCCTGTCGGTCGTGGTGCACACGATGGAGCAGCTGGACTGGCTGGAAGCGGTCGCGCTGCCGGCAGATGCCCGCATTCCATTGTTCCTGAAGGTGAATACCGGCATGAACCGGCTCGGCATCACGCCCGAGCGCACGCTCGCCGCGCTGGATCGGCTGCGCGCCTGGCCGCACGCCGGCTCCATCGGACTGATGACCCACTTCGCCGACGCCGACGGCGAACGCGGCGTCGATGCACAGCTGGCGCGCTTCGCACCGCTGGTGCGGGGTTTCGACGGGCCGGTGTCGCTGGCCAATTCGGCGGCGCTGCTGCGCTTTCCGCAAACGCATGCCACCTGGGTGCGCCCCGGCATCCTGCTGTACGGCGCCAGTCCGGCCACGGCGTATGCCAGCGCGGCGGACATCGGTCTCAAACCGGTGATGCGCTTCGAGGCGCGCATCATTTCCGTGCAACACCTGCAGCCGGGCGAACGCATCGGCTATGGCGGCACCTTCGCCGCCGAGCGCGCGATGCGCATCGGCACGATCGCCTGCGGCTATGCGGACGGTTACCCGCGCCATGCGCCCAGCGGCACGCCGGTGGCGGTGGACGGGGTGCGCTCCCGGCTGGTCGGGCGGGTGTCGATGGACATGATCGCGGTCGACCTGACCGATCTGCCGGCCACTGGGCTGGGCAGCGTGGTCGAACTGTGGGGCGAACACGTGGCGCTGGACGAAGTGGCCGCCGCGGCCGGTACGGTCAATTACGAACTGGTGTGCGCGCTCGCGCTGCGCGTGCCGGCGGTCGAGGTCGGCGTCGCCGACCTGTCCGAAGCCGGAAGCGAGCCCGGCAAGGCGCCGCCGCTGGCTGCGGTGCGCTGAGCCGCGATGGCCAAGGCAAAGAGCGTCTATTCCTGCACCGAATGCGGCGCCACCAGCCCGAAGTGGGCCGGCCAGTGCCCCGGGTGCTCCGGCTGGAACACGCTGGTCGAAACCGTTGCCGAGCAGGGCACCGGTGCACACCGTTTCGCCTCGCTGGCCGGTACCGCGCAGGTGCAGACGCTGGCCGACATCCGGCCGCGTGACGAACCGCGTCTGGCGACCGGACTGGAAGAATTCGACCGCGTGCTGGGCGGCGGCCTGGTCCCCGGTGGCGTGGTGCTGATCGGCGGCGACCCGGGCATCGGCAAGTCGACCCTGCTGCTGCAGGCGCTGGCCCAGTTGGCTTCGCGCGTGAGCACGCTCTACATCACGGGTGAAGAGTCGGGCGAACAGGTGGCGCTGCGCGCGCAACGCCTGGCGCTCGATCCGTCGGGGCTGCAGCTGCTGGCGGAAATCAATCTGGAAAAGATCGGCGCCGTGCTGAACGACACCCGGCCGCGCGTCGTGGTGGTCGATTCGATCCAGACCGTCTATTCCGAACAGCTCACCTCGGCCCCCGGTTCGGTGGCGCAGGTGCGCGAATGCGCAGCGCAGCTCACGCGGGCGGCGAAACAGGCTGGGCACAGCCTGATCCTGGTCGGTCATGTGACCAAGGAAGGCACCCTGGCCGGGCCGCGCGTGCTCGAGCACATCGTCGACACGGTACTGTATTTCGAAGGTGAGACCAGCTCCAGCTTCCGCCTGATCCGGGCGTTCAAGAACCGGTATGGCGCGGTGAACGAACTGGGCGTTTTCGCCATGACCGAGCGCGGCCTGCGCGGCGTGTCCAATCCGTCGGCGATGTTCCTGTCGCAGCACGGCCAGCCGGTGTCAGGCTCCTGCGTCATGGTGACGCAGGAAGGCACGCGGCCGCTGCTGGTCGAGATCCAGGCCCTGGTGGACAGCGCCCACGGCAATCCGCGCCGGCTCACCGTCGGGCTGGACGCGGCGCGGCTGGCCATGCTGCTGGCGGTGCTGCATCGGCATGCCGGTGTGGTGTGCGCCGATCAGGACGTGTTCGTCAATGCGGTGGGCGGCGTGAAGATCGGCGAGCCGGCCGGCGACCTCGCGGTGCTGCTCGCCATCGTGTCATCGCTGAAGAACCGTCCGCTGCCGCAGAAAATGGTCGCCTTCGGGGAGGTCGGCCTGGCTGGCGAAATCCGCCCGGCGCCGCGTGGACAGGAGCGCTTGCGCGAAGCCGCCAAGCTGGGTTTCACGCATGCGCTGATCCCGAAAGCCAATGCGCCCAAACAGAAGATCGACGGCCTGACCATCATTCCGGTCGAGCGCATCGAAGAAGCCTTCGCAAAATTGCGCGAACTGGAGTGACGCACCTGCGCATGTCGCGGCCCTGCGGCAGAAAGCGCCCCGGAGCATCGGCTGGTCGCTGACCGGATGTGCGTATCGCGGACGGGGTCCGCTCCTACGAAGAACGTCGCCAGTGGTGAAGCCTCCGCGGTCTTCGTAGGAGCCTGCCCTGCAGGCGATTCCGGTCTCCGAAATGGCGACTCCGCTCGATCAACGTGCGTATCGCGGACAGGGTCCGCTCATGCGAAGGGGCAAGCACTGGCGCGGTTTTAGTTCGTCCGTGGCGCCTGTGCCACCTTGGCGTGCAGGTAGAACAGCGCGCCGACGTCGCTGCTCAACTCGAAATCGTCGGCGTCCGGGTGTGCGTAGTCGTACTCGCCGGCGCGCAGCAGGGTGTCGCCGACAAACGCTTCGCCCTCGAGCACCAGATATTCGCCCTCGGCCGCGGCGAGCGTCTTCGGCACCTGCGCGCCGGGCGCGACGCGCAGCAGCATCGATGCTTCGTCTGCACCGTCGAACAGGCGCTTGGCCTGCACGCCGGGTGACAGGTCCGACCACCGCCCTTCGCCGGCGCGGATCGTGTGCGGGGCGCTGCCGCGGCTGGGCAGCCAGGCGGTGACCATGTCGCGGATCACCCGGCCGGTGTGGCCGAGCGACACACCGCGCAGATAGATCAGTGCGCCGCCGGTCGAGCGCACGCGCCCGTGCCGGCTGCCGGCCGGCGCTTCGTGATAGTCGCCGGCGCGGATGTCGAGGTCGTCCATCTGCAGGTCGCCGCGCAGCACCAGACATTGTTCGTGCTCGTGATGACGATGCATCGGCAAGGCGGCGCCCGGGTCGAATTCGACCAGCACCGAGCGCGTGCTCGCGCCTTCGTTCAACAGCTTGGCGCGTACGCCATCGACCACGCGCGCCCAGCCGTCTTCGCCTGCACGTATCCGGGTGTGGTGCGTCTGGGCTTGCACGCTGTCGCGGGCGCGTGCGAGCAGCCGGCTGCGCAAGGCGTCGCTGCGCGCAGGTTCGAGTGCGACCGGCTTGAGCGCCGCGGCCAGCAGTTGCTGCAGCGTATCGCCCGTGTCGTCGTCGGGTGGAAGCGGCGGCGTGCTCATGCGTGGGTATCCAGTGCGGCCATGTCCGGCGGAAGTACCTTTCCCAGCGCGGTCAGTGCACGCCGGATGTGTGATTTGACGGTGCCGAGCGGCAGGGAGGACTGAACGGCAATCTCTTCGTGCGTCAGTCCGCGGAAAAAGGCCAGTGACAGCAATTGTCGCGGAAGCGCGTCCAGCGATTCCAGCGCGGCGTGCAGCGCGTGCTGCCGTTGCACCGCTTCGAGCAGATTCTGCGGGTCGCCTTCGCAGGCGGCTTCGACGGCCATCAGTGTTTCGGGCTCCGGGTGCAGCTCCGCGTCGTCGGTGCGGCGCAGCGCGTCAAGTGCGCGACTGCGCGTCATCGTCATCAGCCAGGCCATCGGGTTGCCGCGCGCGGCGTCAAAGCGCAAGGCCTGCCGCCAGGCCTGCCAGAACACCTCCTCGGCGACCTCCTCGGCGATCTGCGGGTTGCGTGTGATGCGCAGCGCGAGGCCGTACACGCGGCGCACCGTGTGGTCGTACAGCCGGCCGAGTGCCGCCTCGTCGCCGTCGGCCATACGCCCGATGAGCGCGCACAGCAGCGCCTCGTCGTCGGACGAAGGGCCAGGCGCTGCGGTGTCGGATGACATCGGGTTCATGGGGACGAATGTCGACAGGGCGACGATCGGGAATGTCTGCGCAAACGGTGCGCTGCGGCCCATGATCCTTTCCTGATTGCCCTGTTGAACCCCTTACGCAGCGCATCGCAATGCGGATGCAGTTGCGGCCTGCGCATCAGTCGAGCATCAATCGCATCGCCTTCATGTCCGAGCCTGCGAATCCATGCTGCCGGTAGAAGCGTTGCGCATCGAGGTTGTGACCATCGGTCAGCAGCGTGATGCGGCGGCATCCGCGTTGCCGTGCGCAGTCGATCGCGGCCTCGAGCAGCCGGCTGCCACAGCCGTGGCCGCGCTGCCCGGGCGCCACCACCATGTCTTCCAGCAGCGCGACGCGGCTGCCGAGCGCGGTGCTGGTCAGGTAGAGCAGGCTCACCATGCCGACCGGACGATCATCTTCTGCGAGCATCAGGATGTCGCCGCTGTCCGGCGCCTCGAGGATGCGCTGCAAACCACGCGCCTGCGTTGCCGCGTCGGCGACGAATTCGACTTCCTGCCCGAACAGCTGCGCGAGCAGGGCGCACAGGTCGGGAATGTCGGCGAACGTGGCGTGACGCAGCGTGTGCATGGTCAGTGCGTGCCTTCTTCGGCCGCCAGCTTGCGCCGCATGCGCCGCAACCCGAGCGCAGCCAGCCCGGCGATGACCGGAATCGAAATCGCGGTGATCGTGTCCGGGCTGAGCGGCAGCCAGACATGCAGGCCCTTCGCGAGGTACTGCACCAGTTGCGACGCGTAATACGTGATGGCGACGATGGACAGGCCTTCCACCGTTTCCTGCAGCCGCATCTGCAGTTTTGCGCGCCGGTTCATCTGCACCAGCAACTCCTGGTTCTGGCGCTCCAGTTCGATGTCCACCCGGGTGCGCAGCAATTGCGAGTTTCGCGCGATCCGCCCCGACAGCTCCTCCTGCCGCCGTGCAATGGCTTCGCAGGTGTTGATCGCGGGTGCCAGCCGGCGGTCCATGAATTCGCCGATGGTCGGAAAGCTTTCGACCCGCTGTTCGCGCAATTCGCCGATCCGACTGGTCACCAGCCGGTAGTAAGCCTGCGCCGCGCCGAAGCGGAAGGTGGTGCGCGCCACCGAACGTTCCACCTCGGCGGCGAGCCGGGTCAGGTGCGACAGCACATTGCGCTCGTCTTCCGGTGTCGTGGCCGTGCCCATGCTGTCCATCAGGTCGGCGAGTTCGCCTTCGGCGCGACCGAGCAGGCGCCCGACGTCCTTCGCGACCGGAAAGGCGAGCAGGGCCATCACGCGATAGGTTTCGATCTCGAGCAGGCGCTGCACGGTGCGACCTGCCTGGCGCGGCGTCAGGCGCTCGTCGAGCACCAGATAGCGGGACCAGCCGTCGGTCAGCATGAAATCGGTGAACACCCACGCCGCACCGTCGGCGACCTGGGCGGCAACGCCCTGGCGCCCGCTGGCGATCAGACCGTCCATGACGGATTTCGGGCCGAGCGCCGTGGTGGATTGCAGCTCGATGTGCGTGGCGACGATGACCGAGCCGGGCAGCCCTTCGAGCCAGCCGGGCGGCACGCGCGGCAGCGCGCCGTGACGCGCGTCGGTTTCGTCGGCGCGCGGCGTACAGAAGAAGGCGTAGCTGGAAAACTCGTTGTGCCGCTCCCACTTCAACAGGAAGTCGCCGACATCAAGCTGCAGGTGACCGCCATCCGCCTCCGGCAACGGCCGCGCAAAGGCGTCCGCCAGGGCCCGCAGCTGCTTCAGTTCGCTGTCTTCCGTCGTCCCGTCATGGATCAACGCAAGGTAGGACACGCGCTGCGGATGCGTCAGCGACACCGGCGGCCGCGCATGGACCTCGTTGTTCAGCTTGTAGCGCAGCGGGTGCTGGGGCAGATGGCCGAGTGTTCGGGCGGGGCTGTCTTGATCGGGCATGGGGCAGGAACAGGGGCGGCATGATCGGATTGGATCGACCGGATTGTGCAGCACGATGAGGAATGGCGATAGAAGTTGGCGCAGCAGGCGGGCAATGCCCGCAGCACTGCATGGCCGCCCGGCGTGTCGTGCCGACCCGGCAACCGGCATCGGCCGCGCGCGGGCCCGGCTCGCTGTGACGGATGTCACGGCAAACGGTTGCGGCGGCGCCGTTCAGGTGCCGCTTCCTGCCGTTCGTCATGGGCAGCTCGCGCCCGACGGTCGTCATGACGTAAGTTGAGATCAGCATTCCTTTTCCGGTCCAGCCTGTCCATGACGCGTCTTCGCCCTGCGCACGCCGGCTTCACGATGATCGAGCTGATGATCGTGGTCACCCTGATGGCCATCCTGGCGGCTTTTGCATTTCCAGCATTCCAGAGCTTCATCGCGTCGAGCCGCCTCACGGCCGAGTCGAACGAGCTGCTGTCGGGCATGAATCTGGCGCGCTCCGAGGCGGTCCGGGTCCAGCGGCGCGTTTTGTTGTGCCGGGCGGCGGCGACCGACGGTGCGGTGACGTTCAGTGCGACCAACGGTTGCGTGACCACGGCAGACAGCCAGCCCTGGCAGGCCTGGGCGGTGTTCGTGGACGAGAACAGCAACGGTGCGATCGATGGCACCGAGCGCATCCTGCGCATGCAGGCCATCACCGGCAACGCACTGGAACTGATTTCGAACGATGCGCTCTCTGCCGCGGGCAACCGCATCGCGTTCCGGCCGGACGGCATGGCACGTGGCCAGAATTCACTCGCGCTGCAGGCCGCGGAAGTTCGCGTGTGCGACCGCAGCGGTGTGCTCAGTGGCAACAACATGCGGGTGGTGTCGCTTGTGTCGGGCAGTCGCATGTCGATTGCACGCGGCAACGACGCAAATTGCGGGGTGGTCGTGCAGCCCGTGGAAGAGGGCGGTGGCGGAAGTACTCCGGTGGAGGGAAGCTGATGAAGCATCAATCGAGACCGATGCAGCAGGGCGTGTCGCTGATCGAAGTGCTGGTCGCGCTGTTCGTGCTGGCTTTCGGCATGCTGGGCATCGCCGGCATGCAGACCATGGCGATGAAGGCGAACCAGAGCGCCTTCGAGCGCAATGCGGCGGTGATCGCCGCCTATTCGATGGCCGACCGCATGCGCAGCAACCAGACGCTCGCCCGCAACGGCACCTACAACCGCGATCTGCCGACTTCCGGCTGCGAGATACCGACCGGTACCGAGCCGGCCACGATCGACATCAACCAGTGGCTGACCGGCCTGGCGAACAATCTGGGCGCCGGCTCGTGCGGTGGCATCACCTGCTCCGGTACGCCCGTGTCCTGCCGCATCACCGTGCGCTGGGACGACAGCCGGGTGACCAACGGCGCGAGTGATCACACATTCCAGGTGGACGTCCGCATATGAACATCTTCCGTTCTTCCCAGCGCGGCACGTCGCTGGTCGAGGTGCTGGTCACCCTGGTGCTCGGCCTGGTGGTGTCGGCGGGTGCCATTGCCATGGTGATCAGCAACCGCGAGGCCTACCGCTCGACCGAGGCGCTGTCGCGCATCCAGGAATCGACCCGCATGGCGTTCGAGCTGATGTCGCGCGACCTGCGTGCCGTCGGCATCAATGCCTGCAACGGTGGCCGCTCCCGCGTGTTGAATCTGCTGGCCAATCCGACCACGAACTGGTGGTCGAACTGGTCGGACACGACGCGCGGCCTGCGGGGTTTCAACAACACGGAAGCGTCTCTGGCCGCCGTCATCGGTACCGGCGTCGGGCAACGGCTGACCGGTACCGATCTGGTCGAGACGATCCACGGCGGGACGGCAGCGATGTCGGTCAGCGGGCACAACGACGCAGCATCGACCCTCACGCTCGCCACGCCGCACACGCTGGCCAGCGGCGATCTGGTCGTGCTGTGCGACTTCGAGAACAGCGCGATCTTCCAGGTCAGTGCGGTCGATGCGTCGACCAATTCGGTTGTTCACGACATCGGCGCGGGCTCGCCGGGCAATTGCTCCAGCGGCCTCGCTTTCCGGACGCCGCTGACCTGCGACGCCGGTACCGGCGTGCGCAAGGTGTTTCCGCCCGGCTCGCAGCTGATGCGGCTGCAGGCGGCCGCCTGGTTCGTCGGCAACAACGGTCGCGGCGGCAACACGAACAGCCCGACCTCGCTGTACCGGGTCAGCGTCGGCAACAACCTTGGCAGTGCGCAGCAGGTGGCAGAGGAAATCGTCGAAGGTGTGCGCGACATGCAGATCACTTACCGGCTGCCGGGCGGCGATTACCTGAGCGCCACCGACATCACGGCGCTCAATCGCTGGAACGAGGTGGTGGCCATCCAGATCCAGCTCGATATCGATGCACCGGACACCGGCACGGCGACCAATGCCGTGGGCGCCCGGCTCACACGGCGCATTTCCCATGTCGTGAATCTGAGGAACCGCGTGTCATGAGTGCGCGACAACCGAATCTGCGCTCGCAACGCGGCGCCACCCTGCTGGTTGCGCTGGTGATGCTGATCGTCATGACCTTGCTCGGTCTGGCGAGTATCCGCGGCACCAGCATGCAGGAAAAGATGGGCGCGAACATGTACGACCGCAGTCTGGCTTTCCAGGCGGTCGAATCGGCGCTGCGCGAAGCCGAAGCGAGCATCACCGTCACGACGACCGTCACCAACAGCAACGGGCTGTACTGCCTGCCCGGTGGCACGCCGCCGCTGTGCGCGGTCGCGGCACCGACGCCGCCGAGTGGCGGCGGTGGGGGCGGTTCGGAAAGCACACCGGCTGCCCCCGCGTACGCAGAGCGCTGGAACGATTCCGCGACCCAGTGGCGACAGGCCACCACCTGGTGGGGCCAGATCGATACGGCCATGAAGGCTCGCCTCAGCGATACCAGCAACACCCCGCCGGAATTCATCATCGAATACATGGGTGAATTCGAGGACGGCACCGGCTGCGGTCGCCGCGGCAGCACGTCGTGCCGCGGGCCGCGCTACCGCATCACCGCGCGCATGCCGCCGGTCGAAGGGCGGCCGAACGTTGCCTTGCAGACCACCTACCGCCCATAGAATGAACCTGGAGTTCCGATCATGAATGCTGTTCGTTCTTTCGCCACGGCCGGCCTGCGTGCTGCATGCGCAAGCGTGGTCGGGATCTGGCTGGCGTGTTCGCCCGCGCAGGCACAGGTGCCGATTTCAAGCAATCCGCTGATCCTGAATGTGACGGCGGCGCCCAATGTGCTGATGATTCTCGACAATTCCGGTTCGATGCTGTGGGAAGCCTTGCCCGACAGTTTCGTCAGCCTGTGGGATTTCGAGTATTCGATCCGCACAGGCACCGGAAACTCCTCTGCCTACATGCCTGACTACGACGACGCCAACATCCTGAATGTGGCGATGCGTACCAGCCAGATCAACCGGGTCTATTACAACCCGGCCGTGACCTATCGCCGCTGGACGGGTCCGGAAGGCACGCAGTACGCCGCGTCCAATCCGACCAATGCAAAGTACACCCCGGCCGACACGTCGGGCATCGACCTCACGGCGGAGCAGTCGGGGCGTTTCCGCTGGGCCACCAACACGACCGCCACGACGTTTTCGTTCAGCACCGCCAACGTGCCACGGAGCCCGTCGGCACCGTGCACCCTGTTTGACCAGGACGGCAGCAATGCGGTCGACACACGCAATTGCGCGAAGAATTTCTGGCCCATGACCTGGTACGTCTACAAGGGCACCGGATCGGATCTGGAGCGCATCAATTACTACCGATACCAGATCCGCGGCAATGACGCCGACCGCGTCGATCTTGCCGATGGCTCGGTGACCGCCGTCACCACGTTCAACTGGGCGGGCGGGGTGACACGCACCATCGCCGAGGAAAAGCAGAACTTCGCCAACTGGTTCACCTACAGCCGCAGCCGTCGCGATGCGGCCAAGAATGGGGTCAGTGCCGCATTTTCTACGCTGGGCGAAAATTACCGCATCGGGTACCGGCCGTTGAACGGCACCACGGGTCAGCTGGATATCCCGCTGACCGGCGGGTTCGCCGGCACCAACCGCGAAACCTGGTTCACGAACATGTTCGCGTCCAGCGGTTCGGGTACCACACCGCTGCGCGTGGCACTGGCCCGCGCCGGTGAGTACTACCGCACGACCACGGGCGAAAACGATCCGTGGGGCCCGGCCGAACCGGACGGCCTGCTCAGTTGCCGCCAGAGCTTCACCATCCTGACCACCGACGGCTACTACAACGATACGAACACGGGTCTGAACAACGTCAACGATTCGATCGGCAACGCCGACGGAACCGAAGGGGCGCCTTACGCGGACACCTATTCGCGTACGCTGGCCGACGTGGCGATGTATTACTACAAGAACGATCTGCGCAGCGACATCGCCAACCGCGTGCCGACCACGGATGCCGACCCGGCGGACTGGCAGCACATGGTCACCTTCGGCGTGGCGCTGGGTCTGCAGGGCTCGCTGAATCCGGACACCGACCTGCCGCGTCTCACTTCGGGCGAGTTGTCGTGGCCCAGCACCTCCACCGACAGCGGCAAGCTGGACGATCTGTGGCACGCAACGGTGAACGGTCGCGGCAAGTTCGTCAGCGCGGCGACACCTGAAGAATTCGCGAATGGTCTGAAGGGCGCGCTGGACACGATCGTGCAGCGCACCGCGTCGTCGTCCAATCTCGGCGTGTCGTCGACCGAGTTGCGCGAAGGCAGCAAGGTGTTCCAGGCACGCTTCACCAGTGAGGTCTGGACCGGCGACCTGTGGGCCTACACGGTGTCCTCGGGCGGCCTGGGCACGACGCCGCAGTGGAAGGCATCGGAACAACTGCCTGCAGCGGCCAGCCGCAACATCTACACCCGCAACGCGACGCTGGGCGTGACCTTTCTGTGGGACAACCTGAGCGACACGCAGAAGGCACAACTGGGCGACGACAGCGCGGTGCTCGATTACCTGCGCGGCGTGCGGACGCAGGAGGTCGATCAGGGCGGGCCGTTCCGCAACCGCCTGTCGGTGCTCGGCGACATCGTGCATTCATCGCCGGTGTTCGTCGCGGCGCCGGATAACTTCTCATACGAGCGGTTCACGTGGGAAGGTGCGTCGACCTACCAGGCATTCCGTCAGAGCCTGATCGCCGATTCCACGGCGGAACCGCCGGTCGCTGCACGCCGGGAAATGGTGTACGTCAGCGCGAACGACGGCATGCTGCACGCTTTCGACGCCGTCACCGGTGTCGAGCGTTTCGCCTATGTACCCAGTGCGGCGTTGCCGGCCATGAGGACGCTCACGTCGCCCAACTACACGCACCGCTTCATCGTCGACGGTTTCCTGCGCGCCGGTGATGTCTATCAGAGCGGCGAGGGCGGTACCGGGCAGTGGCGCAGCGTGCTGGTCGGCACGCAAGGTCGCGGCGGTCGCCAGGTCTTCGCGCTCGACATCACCAATCCGGATGCCTTCGGCACCAGCAGCATCCTGTGGGAATTCACCGATTCGGACCTCGGCCAGTTCATCGGCAATCCGGTGCTGACCCGGCTCAACAATGGCCGCTGGGCGGTGCTGATCGGCAACGGTTACAACAGCGACCAGAACCGCGGCTTCCTGTTCGTGATCGATGCGCTGACCGGCGCGCTGATCCGCAAGATCGATACCGGCGACTGCGTGACGACCGACAGTCCCTGCCTCAGCAATGGCCTGGCCGACATCACGCAATGGGACAACGACGGCGATGGCACGGCGGATTACGCCTACGCCGGTGACTTGCGCGGCAACGTGTGGCGCTTCGATCTGACATCGACCGTGGCCAGCGAGTGGAAGGTCGCCTTCGGAACGAGCGAGGCGCCGATGCCGCTTTATCGCGCGCTGGATGCATCGGGCAATCCGCAGGCCATCACGTCGAACATCGAAGTGCTGCTGAATCCGGCGGATGGTGTGCGCTGGATCAGTTTCGGCACCGGCCGCTTCCTGGCCGGCACCGACCGTGCCGACACCTCGACGCAGACCTGGTACGGGCTGTACGACAACTACCTTGGGGATACGCTGACTTCGCCGGTGAGCGGCCGCAGCAACTTCGCGCAGCGCGTCGTGCTGTTCGAAACCGCGCTCTTCACGCCGGAGACGACCGACATCAATCCGAATCGCGTGCGGGTCATTTCGGCGCCGGGCGACACGTCGGGCGGTGCGGCCATGACCGATGCCGACGGCAATTACGTCAAGCAGGGCTGGTACCTCGACCTGCTGCCGCCGACCGGCACCCAGCAGGGCGAGCGCATGTTCTACGGCGTGCAGGCGTTCAGTACCGCGTTGTTCGCCACCACCGCCATCCCGGCCGATGACCCCTGCAGCCCGGGCGGCAACGGCTGGTTGCTGACGCTCGACCCCTACACCGGCGGCCGTCTGCAGGATAATGTGTTCATCAACCGCGAACCGGTGACCGTCAGCGTGGAAGGTCAGCCGTCGGTCAATTACAACGTCAGCGGTGTCGGTCTGCTGTCCATCCCGTCGCGACCCATCCTGGTGCGCAACGACGCACCCGCCGGCGACGGTTCGGTCAGCGGTGGCGGCAGCACCGGTGGCACCGGCGGGCAGCCGCTCGGGTCGCCTTGCACGACGCTCAGCGGGCAGGCCGGCGTGCTGATCGGTCTGGCCAACGGCGAAACGGTGTGCGAAAGCCTGAACCTGCCGGACATCTTCGGCCGGTTGTCGTGGCGCGAACTGATCAATGACTGACATCGGGACCAACAACGTGCGCATGAACATCCACCACAGCCTCCAGCGCGGCTTCACGCTGATCGAACTGATGATCGTCGTGGCGATCATCGGCGTCCTGTCCGCCATCGTGTATCCGAACTACACGCAGTACGTCATCGACAGTCGGCGCGCGACGGCGGCAGCCTGCCTGTCGGAGCAGGCCCAGATGCTGGAGCGCCAATACACCACCGCGCTCACCTATGTCGGCGCAACCCTGCCGAACAATCAGCAGTGCAGGACGGATCTGACCGGCTTCTACACCTTCCCGGCCCCGACGCTTGCAGCCCGCACCTACACGATCACGGCCGTCCCGCAGTCCGGCCAGTCATCCAACGATTCCAAGTGCGGCTGCACGCTGAGCCTGAACCAGACCGGCGCAAAAGCCGCCACCGGAACCGGCGACACGTGCGCAACGCGGGCAGCCGCCTGCTGGCGCTGACCCGACACAGAAGTTTTCGCCCACCCGTCCAGGGCGTACTCAAGCTTCAAGGCCGGCGGCCGTAACAGAGGGATCGCCTTCCCTCTGTCCGCCGATGCACCGCCGTTCGCCCGCTTCGGGCTTCACGCTGATCGAACTGATGATCACCATCGCCATCCTGGCGGTGGTGACCACTTTCGCCGTGCCCTCGTTCCAGAGTCTGATCGTGATGAATCGCCTGGCTGCCGAAGCCAATGAATTCATCGCAGGCATGAACAGTGCGCGCGCCGAAGCCATCCGCGGCAATGCGCGCAGCGTGCTGTGCCGGGCGGCCGTGGCGGGCGGACAGATCGATACCGCAGGCGGCTGCGTCACCGACGCCGACGGCACCTGGGCGGGCTGGATGGTGTTCATCGACGCCGACGGCAGTGGCGCCTTCAACCCGAATGCCGCCACCAATCCGGTCGAGGTGGTCGTGCGCACCCATGTATTCGCGGGCGACCAGGTCCGGGTGCGGGCGAGCCCCGCGCTGGCGGGCAGCGGCAATCGCGTGGTGTACCGGCCCGACGGCCTTGCCCGGGCACCGGGACAGACCCTGCTTCAGTCCGGCACCCTGCGGCTGTGCACCGTGATCGATGGCGTCACGAACAACGCGCGCGACGTGCGTCTGGGCGGCGGCAGTCGCATCGGTGTGGCACGCAGCACATCGGCCAGCTGCGCGGCGCCGGGAGATACCTGATGAAGGCGCAGGCGGGTGTTTCGCTGATCGAAGTGGCAGTTGCACTGTTCGTGCTGTCGGTCGGCATGCTCGGCATGGCGGCCCTGCAGATGGCTTCGCTGCGCTCCAACCAGAGTGCCTACGAACGCAGCGCTGCCGTGCTCGGTGCCTACACCATGATCGACCGGCTGCGTGCCGATGTCGCCGCAGCCCGCAGCGGCAGCTACAACCTGGCGCTGACCGACGACGCCTGCACGCCACCGGCTGCCGGCAGTTTTGCCGACACGCAGCTGGCCAACTGGATCGCCGATCTGCAGACGAGCATGGGCAGTTCCGCCTGCGGCGGCGTGACCTGTACCGGCGGTGCGACCGGCAGCTGCATGATCACCGTGCGCTGGGACGACAGCCGGGCCCGGGGCGGCTCCACCAATCAGGTGTTCCGCATCGAGGCGCGCCTGTGATGCGCGTGCACGCACAGCAGGGCCGAACGCTGATCGAGTTGATGATCGCGCTCGCCATCGGCCTGTTCATCACCGGTACCGCCATCGGCCTGGTGCTGTCGAACCGCCAGACCTACAACACCACGGAGGGGCTGTCGCGCATCCAGGAGGCCGCCCGCACCGGATTCGAACTGCTGGCGCGCGACATCCGCGATGCCGGCCTGAACGCCTGCGGCGGCGCACTGCAGTTCGTCAATGTGCTGAACAATCCGGCGTCGCTGTGGTGGACGCAATGGAACGGCGGTCTGCGCGGTTACGGTGGCAGCGAAGCCTTTGCCGGTGCACCGTTCGGCAGCGCCGCCGGCCAGCGCGTGGCCGGTACGTCGGCGCTGCAGGTCATGCGCACCGGCAGCCAGCCGCAGACCGTGTCGGCGCATGACACCGCGACGCAGATGCTCACCTTCAGCCCGGCCAACCGGGCGCTCGCGACCGGCGATCTGGCCGTCGTATGCAATTTCAGCCAGGCCTCCCTGTTCCAGGTGACCGACGCCAATGGCACCCAGGTCGAGCACGGCAACGCAGGTTCGCCGGGCAACTGCACACGCGGACTGGGCTTTGCCGACCCGCCCGACTGCAGCGCCAACGGCCAGACCTATCGCTTCGAGGCCAACGCGGTCGCGATGCGGCTGGAGTCGCTCGCCTGGTACGTCGGCAACAACGGACGCACCACGACCACATCGCGTTCGCTCTACCGCGTCGCACCGCAGAACGACGCGGGCACGCTGACGCTGGTCGCCGAAGAGGTGATCGACGGTGTGGTCGACCTGCAGGCCGACTATCTGGTCGAGGGCGCCACCGCCTGGGTCGCCGCGACCGCCGTGACCGACTGGAATGCCGTGGTCGGCGTGCGCCTGCGGCTGATCATCGACGAGCCCGATCGCCCGTCGACCGCGGCCGACCGCGTGCGCCGCACGATGACCCACGTGGTCACGCTGAGGAACCGCATGTCATGAATATGATGCTGCCTGCCCGGCAACGTGGCGTGACGCTGGTCGTCGCGCTGATGCTGCTGCTCGCCGTGACGCTGCTCGGCCTGGCCAGCATGCGCGGTACCGGCATGCAGGAGCGCATGAGCGCCAACCTGTACGACCGTGCGATCGCCTTCCAGGCGGCCGAATCGTCGCTGCGCGAGGCGGAAACGCTGCTGGCGAGCGGCACGGCGGGACCGTTCGACGGTTCGCTCGGCGGCCTGTACGGCAAGCCGGTGCCCAACGGCAGCGGTTTCCGCAACCGCTGGGAAGATCCGGCCGCCGTCTGGGCGAGTGCAACGGTGTGGTGGGAAGCGGCCGACGCGGACACGCGTGCCAAGGCGGCCGGCGTACCGCAATACCTCATCGAAGATCTCGGCCTCTGGCCGTCTACGCCGGATTGCGACACGGTCACGACGATCGCATCCGATTGCCTCAAACCGCGCTACCGCATCACGGCCCGCAGTGCGCCGGTTGCCGGTCGCCCCGCCG
This sequence comes from Methyloversatilis sp., assembly GCF_051861465.1. Classification (GTDB taxonomy): domain Bacteria; phylum Pseudomonadota; class Gammaproteobacteria; order Burkholderiales; family Rhodocyclaceae; genus Methyloversatilis. The sequence goes on from NZ_JBHYCQ010000006.1 coordinate 178,027, forward strand.
TGCTGCTGCAGACCACGTACAGACCATGAACACCATGCATCGAACATTCACCGGCCTGCTGGTCGCGGCAGTCCAGGTCGCCGCACTGATGGCCAGCACGCCGGCCCGCGCTCTGGTCGATATCGCGGATGCGCCGCTGGTTGTGGGCAGTGCGGTCGCGCCCAACCTGATGTTCCTGCTCGACGATTCGGGTTCGATGCAGTGGGAGGTCATGCCGGACGAAAACCTGTACTTCTCCTACTACCTGTTTCCGCCGCCCAACAGTCTGTATGGCGCGGACATGTACGAGCGACGGTCGCCGACCTTCCAGGACAACAACATCCACAACTTCTTCGGCCGCTCGCCCGACAACAACGCCGTCTTCTATAACCCGCAGACTGCGTATCGCCCCTGGCTGACGCATACCGGAACATCGTTCGGAAACGCGAGCACCACGGCTGCGCCCTACAATCCGGCGGATACGACGCGTGGCACGCTGGACCTCACGGCGGAACAGACACAGTCGGCACGCTGGTTTGCCAACACGACGAACACCAACCTGAATTCGGCTGCATACAGTTGCTTGAATACATGCAACCAGAGCTTCTGGCCGATCACCTTCTATATCTATCGCGGCAATGGCTCACGCGCCTCGGCGGGCAACTACACCAAGTACCAGATCCGCGGCACACGCGCCTACAAGCGTGACCCGATCACCGCGGGTGAAGTCGAAATCACGAGCTTCACCTGGCCCAACGGAGCAACGCGCACCGTGGCGGAGGAGACGCAGAACTTCGCCAACTGGTTCACCTACTATCGCAGCCGGGTGCTGACGGCGCGGGCGGGTGCGTCGATTGCCTTCGGCCAGCTGGGCGAAAACTTCCGCGTCGGCTTCCGCACGATCAACGGTGCGGGCGAATTCCTGATCCCGACCAATGGCGGCTTTACCGGCACCAACCGCGAAACCTGGTTCGAGCGAATGCTGGAAACCGACATCGACACCAACGGTACGCCGCTGCGTACCGCGCTGAACTGGGCCGGCAACTACTACGAAAACAAGACCGGCAATGATGACCCCTGGCGCCAGACCGGTTATGCCAACCCGCTGACGTGCCGGCAGTCCTTCACCATCCTGACCACCGATGGCTACTGGAGCGATGCCTTCGCACTGAATGCGATCGGCAACTCCGATGGCACCGAAGAACGGCCGTACCGCGACACCCACCGCAATACGCTGGCCGATGTCGCAATGCACTATTACAAGCGTGACCTGCGCACCGGCATTGCCAACAACGTGCCGACCAGCGCACGCGACAGTGCCAACTGGCAGCACATGGTGACCTTCGGCCTGTCGCTGGGCGTCAGCGGCACGCTGGATCCGGCCACCGATCTGCCGGCGCTCACCGCGGGCACCAAGAGCTGGCCCGATCCGGCAGACAGTTCGCCCGCCAAGCTCGATGACCTGTGGCACGCGACGCTCAACGGTCGCGGCGCGTTCGTGAATGCGTCCGATCCGCAGCAATTCACCGATGGCCTGTCGGCCGTGCTGACCGACATCAGCGAACGGGTGGCCTCGACCGGCAATGTCACGGCCACCAGTACGTCACTGACCAGCAACACGCTGCTGTTCCAGTCGCGCTTCGTCGGCGGCAGCTGGACCGGCGATCTCGTCGCCACGCGCATCAACACCGATGGCACGCTCGCCACGACCGCATCCTGGAAGGCGTCGGAACTCATTCCCGTCGCCGCCAGCCGCAGCATTTTCACCTGGTCGGGTACCGCCGGCATTGCCTTCCAGTGGGCCAATCTGAGTGCGGCACAACGTACCGCGATCGGGACGTCTGCCACACTGGACTACCTGCGCGGGGTGACCACGGGTGAGGCGCGCAATGGCGGCAGCTTCCGCAACCGCACCAGCGTGCTCGGCGACATCGTCAATTCGCTGCCGGCCTATGTCGGATCGGTCACCGACCTGCGTTTCGAGCGCTTCACCTGGACCGGTGCCAGCACCTATCAGGCGCATCGCACGGCCGTTGCCAGCCGTCGCGAAATGGTCTACGTGGCGGCCAATGACGGCATGCTGCATGCCTTCGACGCGCGTACCGGCGAAGAGCGTTTCGCCTACGTACCCACCGGCGCCTTCAGCACGATGAAGCTGCTGGCCAACCCGGAGTACACCCACAAGTTCATGAATGACGGTTCGCCGGTCGTGGCCGAGGTGTATTTCTCGGGGGCCTGGCGCACCGTGCTGATCGGCACCCAGGGGCGTGGCGGCAGGACGGTCTATGCGCTCGACGTGACGAACCCGGACAGCTTTGCGGCGAACAAGGTGCTTTGGGAATACACCCACGCGGATCTCGGACAGACCGTCGGCAATCCGGTCATCGCGCGCATGAATGACGGCAACTGGGCCGTGGTCATCAGCAATGGCTACAACAGCGCGAACGAGCGCGCCGCACTGCTGGTGCTCAATATCGCCAACGGCGCCCTGGTGCAGCGCATCGACACGATGCAGGGCTCGAGTACCTCGCCCAACGGTCTGGCGGCTGCCGAAGGCGTCGACATCGACCGCGACGGCGATTTCGATTATTTCTATGCGGGCGACCTGCTGGGCAATCTGTGGAAGTTCGACCTGAGCAACAGCGATCCGGCGCAGTGGCGCACCGGTTACGGCACGGTCGCGATCCCGCAGCCCCTGTTCACGGCGCGCAGTTCGACCAACGCGGTGCAGCCGATCACCGGTGGCGTGAGCATCGGCTTCAATCCGGCGGACCGGAAACTGTGGATCTACTTCGGCACCGGTCGCTACCTGGCGACGTCGGATCCGGGCAGTACCGCCGCGCAGACCTGGTATGGCCTGAATGACACCGGCAGCTCGATTGCCAGCCGCAGCAATCTGGCCCAGCGCGCCATTCTTCAGGAAGGCTCGACCGGGCAGGGCGACAATTACCGCGTGATTTCCAAGCCGGGTGACACCACCGGCGGCACCAGCATGAGTGGCAAGCGCGGCTGGTACATCGATCTGCAGTCGCCGACGGCCGGTGCCGAAGGCGAGCGCATCATCAACCCGCCGGTACTGGGCGCCACGACGCTGTTCGTCAGTACGCTGATTCCAAGCAGCAATCCGTGCGAGCCGGGTGGCCGCGGCTGGGTGCTGGGGGTGAATCCCTTCACCGGCGGCCGGCAGGATTTCGATGTGTTCGATTTCACCCGCAATGGCATCGTCGATGCCAGCGACCAGGTGACGCACACCGAAGGCAGCACCAGCCGCCGTGTCGTCGGCAGCGGCTACAGCACGGACAGCCTGCCCGGCAGCCCGCTGCAGATCGGCAAGCAGCAGATCGTCGGTGGCTCGGACGGCACCGCACGCTCGCGCGTCGTGTCGGATGGCCTGCGCGCCGGCCGGGTGTCCTGGAAAGAAATCATCGGAGACTGAATATGAAGCCGTACATCCGTCACGCGATCGCTGCATCGCTGTGCGCCGCGGCGGCTCTGCCGCTGAATGCGGCCGAGCCGCTGCACCCCTTGTCGAATCCATCGCTGTACGAGCAGCAGGGCTATGTCAACAGCATCGATACCGCCACTGGCGCGATGACGATAGGCGGCAAGCGCTACAAGGGAAACGCCAATACAGTAATCTTCCTCATCGACAAACAGGGCCGGCTGACCAAAGGCCGCAGCCTGGCCGACATCCCGGCGAACACGCCGGTCAGTTTCGCCACCGGTGCCGACGGTACCGTGACGCAGGTGATGGTCGGCAACGGCATCACGCAGCCGGCACCGTAGGCGGTGGGCCGGCGGACGACCGGGTGACCGGCTCAGTGGCTGGCGAACATCAGGCCCGCGTGCTCGCGCATCGCGTGGAACTTGATCTTCGTCCATTTTTCCTGCGCCACGCGCAACTCGGCATTCATCGTCGCCAGAAACGCCGGCGCGTCGACCGCGTCGTAGGCGATGCGATGCGCGTTGGCGTCGATGAAGCGCTTGAGCTCGCGTTCGTCGTCGCAGGTCACCCAACGCGCCATGCTGTAGCGGGTGCCTTCCAGCCGTGCATCGACCCCGTATTCCGCCTTCAGTCGGTGGATCACCACCTCGAATTGCAGTTGGCCGACAGCGCCGAGCAGCAGCGTGCCACCGGCCAGCGGGCGGAAAACCTGGATCGCGCCTTCTTCACCTAATTGCTCAAGACCTGATCGCAACTGCTTGGTTCGCAAAGGATCCCGAATTTCAACACCCTGGAATAACTCGGGTGCGAAGAAGGGCAGGCCGGTGAATTGCAGCGTTTCGCCCTCGGTCAATGTGTCGCCCAGTTGCAGCGTGCCGTGGTTCGGAATGCCGATGATGTCGCCGGCGTAGGCTTCTTCCAGCAGTTCGCGCCGCTGCGACAGGAAGGTCACCACATTGTTCGGTCGGATTTCCTTGCCGTTGCGGCTCACCTTGAGTTTCATGCCACGCTGGAAGTGACCGGAGCACACGCGCACGAAGGCGATGCGGTCGCGGTGCGACGGATCCATATTGGCCTGGATCTTGAACACCACGCCCGACAGCTTCGGTTCGTTCGGTTCGACCCGGCGCTGGATGGCCGGGCGCGCACCCGGCGGCGGTGCCATGTCGACCAGCGCGTCCAGCACCTCCTTGACGCCGAAGTTGTTGATCGCCGAACCGAAGAACACCGGCGTCTGCCGGCCCGCCAGGAATTCCGCGCGGTCGAACGGCGGGGCGGCATCGCGCACCAGATCGATTTCCGCCCTGGCGGTGTCGAACTGCATCGGATAGCGCTTCGCGATCTCCGGATTGTCCAGGCCCTGCAGCGTTTCCTCCTTGCCGGAAATGCGGTCTTCACCAGCGCGGAATACGCGCATGCGGTCGCCGTGCATTTCATACACGCCGGCAAACTCCTTGCCCATGCCGAGCGGCCACGTGAAAGGCGCCACGTCCATGCCCAGCGTGCGTTCCAGCTCGTCGATCAGGTCGAGCGGCGCACGCACCTCGCGGTCCATCTTGTTGATGAAGGTGATGATGGGCGTGTTGCGTGCGCGGCACACCTCGAGCAGGCGCAGCGTCTGCGCTTCGACGCCGTTGGCCGCGTCGATCACCATCAGCGCGGCATCCACGGCGGTCAGCACACGGTAGGTGTCTTCCGAGAAGTCGCGGTGGCCCGGCGTATCGAGCAGGTTGACGATGCAGTCGCGGTACTCCATCTGCATCACCGAGCTGGCGACCGAAATGCCGCGCTGCTTCTCGATTTCCATCCAGTCGGACGTGGCATGCCGCGCCGCCTTGCGCGCCTTCACACTGCCGGCGATCTGGATCGCACCCGCGAACAGCAGCAGCTTTTCGGTCAGCGTGGTCTTGCCCGCGTCCGGGTGGGAAATGATGGCAAAGGTGCGCCGGCGGGCGACTTCGGTTTCGAGCGACATGGCTTCAGACGGAAAAGAGAGGATACGGCCGGGGCGGCGATGACCGCCCCGTCGGGGCGGGCATCGCCCTCAATGCAAGGGCGTTCAATGCAGGTGCGAAGGGGCCTGTTCGCCGTCTTCGGGCAGGCCGGCATGCACCGGCTGGCCGTCGGCATCGGCGTACATCGGGGCGCCGCAGTCGTCGCAGTACTCCATTGGCATGCGGTGGTCGAGCACCAGGATGTCGGTCACGCCGCAGCTGCGCAACACGCCTTCGATTTCGCCGACGATGTCGCTTTCCTCGTCCTCTGCACCGAGCAGTGCCCACACCACGCCGTGCACGACTTCATTCGACTCGCCGACGGTGAAACTGATGCGGTACTCCTCCAGCTGCTGGTCGTGGAAGGGCGCGATGATGGCGCGCAATCCAACGGCCTTCGTGTTCAGCGCACCTTCGAGGAAAGACACCGAGGCGTGCAGCGAATAGGCACGCGAGGCGCGATCGGCGTCGCGGCAGGCGGTATGGAAGGCATTCGGCGCAAGCAGTTCGAAGGCGCAGCCCTGCATCATCGGTGCCAGTGCCGCAGCGCCCTGGGTCTGCCATTGCTTGATCGCATCCGCGCGCGCGCCGTCGGCTTCCTGCCAGCGGAACAACGCCGCGCCGCGCGGTGCAATCGCGATACCGATCAGGTAGCGCGTGTCCGACAGGAAACTGCTGGTTTCACCCATGGATTCGGTTTCGAGTTTCAGGTCGGTACCGGCGAGCGCGGCTTCGCCCAGATCGTCGCTCAGGTCGCGCGCTTCGACATAGCCGCGCGGCAGCTGATCGGGGCTGAACAGGTAGTCGGCCAGCGCGATCTTCGCGTGTGCACTCATCACGTGAGCACCGAGCTGGATGCGCAGCGTGTCGAGCAGCGGTGCGGCGATCGGGCCGGCGGGAATGGAAAAGCGCGACCAGGCAAGCAGCGGGGCGGTGAACACGACCGCGTCCCAGTCCTGCGCAGTCTTGCCTGGCAGGCCGCATTCGACACCGGCTTCGATTGCATCGGCCAGTTCGTCATAGGCGGCCGGATTGTCCTTCCACAGATGGTCGAGCGCACCGCTGAGCGTTTCTTCGTTGCGGTCGGCCAGCAGGCGGGCCACCAGCTCGGTCAGTCGCGACTCCCAATAGCGGTCTTCGACACGGCTGGCAGACAACGCCAGTCCGTCGGCGAGACGGGTGAGCTGGGCGGCGTCCTGGCCAAGGCCGCCACGGCGTGAAAATCGGGTGCGTTTCATATCGGGGTCCGGAAGCTGAGCGCGGATTCTACCAAGCCGGGCCGGCGAGTCGGCCGGTATACTCGCCAGCGGATCACTTTGGAGCGCACTCTTGATCAGAATCAGCAGCCAGTTCGACAGCGGCGCCATTGAAGTCGTCGATGCATCGGACGCCTCGAATATCCGCCTCCGGCTGCGCGACGACAATGCCGCCGATGTCCGTCAGTGGTTTCATTTCCGCCTGCAGGGCGCGCGCGCGCAGGCCTGCACGCTGGTGTTCGAGAATGCCGGGCAGGCGACCTTTGCCGGGGGTTGGGAGGGCTACCGCGTGGTGGCGTCGTACGACCGGCGCAACTGGTTCCGCCTCCAGTCGGGCCAGTACGACGGCCAGCGCTATGTGTTCGGCCTGACGCCCGATTTCGACAGCGTGTACTTCGCCTATTTCGAGCCTTTCCCGTGGGAACGCCATCTCGACCTGCTCGGCACGGCCGACGCTTCGCCGGTGGCCACCGTCAGTGACCTCGGTGCCACACCGGACGGGCGCGACCTGAACCTCATCACGATCGGCCGTGCGGCGCCCGGCAAACGCAGGATCTGGGTCATCGCCCGGCAGCATCCGGGTGAAACCATGGCCGAGTTCTTCGTCGAAGGGCTGCTGGAAAGGCTGTACGACACGTCCGACCCGGTGTCGCGACGGCTGCTGGAGCGCGCCTGCTTCTTCGTGGTGCCCAACATGAATCCGGACGGCTCGGTGCGCGGCAACCTGCGCACCAACGCGCGCGGCATCAACCTGAACCGCGCCTGGCTCGAGCCGGACATGAGCGACAGCCCGGAAGTGGCGCTGGTCAGGGCGCGCATGCTGGCGACCGGCGTCGATGTGTTCCTCGACATCCACGGCGATGAAACGCTGCCCTATGTTTTCGTCGACGGCAACAGCATGGTGCCGGGCTTCACCGACGCGCACGGCCGGACCGAACAGCGCTTTGCCGATACCTTGCGTGCCGTGACGCCGGACTTCCAGACCGAACGTGGCTATGCGCCGGACCGCTTCAGCGACGACATGCTGACGCTGGCATCCAAATGGGTGTTTCACCAGTTCGGTTGCCTGTCGCTGACGCTCGAAATGCCGTTCAAGGACAACGCCAACCTGCCGGATGGCCTGTTCGGCTGGTCCGCGGCGCGCAGCAGGCGGCTCGGCGAAGCGACGCTGCAGGCGCTGCTCGCTGCGCTCGACGCGGACTGACCCGGCCTTGAACCGCTCCGATTTCCGAAACTTCGCTGGGCTGACTGAATGAAAATCACCGTAATCGGCACCGGCTACGTGGGCCTGGTGTCCGGGGCCTGCATGGCCGAGATGGGCAACGACGTGCTGTGCCTGGACCTGGACCCGGAGAAGATCCGCATCCTGAAAGAGGGCGGCATCCCGATCCACGAGCCGGGGCTGGAGGCCGTGGTGGCGCGCAACGTCGAGGCTGGACGTCTGCACTTCACGACCGACGTGGCCGAGGCGGTGCGCTTTGGCACGATCCAGTTCATCGCCGTGGGCACGCCGCCGGACGAGGACGGTTCGGCCGACCTGCAGTACGTGCTGGCAGCCGCGCGCAGCATCGGCCGGCTGATGACCGACTACAAGGTGGTGGTCGACAAGAGCACGGTGCCGGTGGGCACGGCCGACAAGGTCAAGGCGGCGATCGCCGACGAGCTGGGCAAACGCGGCCTCGAGATGGAATACGCGGTGGTGTCCAACCCCGAGTTTTTGAAGGAAGGTGCGGCGGTCGAAGACTTCATGCGGCCGGACCGCATCGTCATCGGCGCGGATGACGAGCGTGCCATCCACCTGATGCGCGCCATCTATTCGCCGTTCCAGCGCAACCGCGACAAGCTGGTGGTGATGGACGTGCGCAGTGCCGAACTGACCAAGTACGCGGCCAACGCGATGCTGGCCACGCGCATCAGCTTCATGAACGAATTGGCGCTGCTGGCCGACCGCATGGGGGCGGACATCGAAATGGTGCGCCAGGGCATCGGTTCGGACCCGCGCATCGGTTACCACTTCCTGTACGCCGGCTGCGGCTACGGCGGCAGCTGCTTTCCGAAGGACGTGAAGGCGCTGATCCGCACCGCGCGCGACGAGGGGCAGGCGCTCAGGGTGCTGCAGGCGGTCGAAGACGCCAACGACGCGCAGAAGAGGGTGCTGGTGGACAAGATCGTCGCCCGCTTCGGCGAAGACCTGTCGGGCCGCCGCTTCGCGCTGTGGGGCCTGGCGTTCAAGCCGAACACCGACGACATGCGCGAAGCCCCGAGCCGGATCGTCATCGGCGAGCTGTTCAGGCGCGGTGCGACGATCACGGCGTACGACCCGGTGGCGATGGCGGAGACGCAGCGCATCTACGGCGAGGAGCCGCGGCTGAGCTACGCCGACAAGCCGATGGACGCGCTGGACGGCGCCGATGCGCTGGTGATCGTGACCGAGTGGAAGGAATTCCGCAGCCCGGACTTCGAGCGGATCAAGACGGCGCTGAAGCAGCCGGTGATCTTCGACGGCCGCAACCTGTACGAGCCGGCGCTGCCGCGCAGCTTCGGCATTGAATATTCGGCGATCGGCAGGCCATGAGGAACGACCGATGAAAGTCCTGCTGACCGGCGCGGCCGGTTTCATCGGCATGCATGTGGCGCAGCGCCTGCTCGAACGCGGCGACGTGGTGGTCGGGCTCGACAACCTGAATGACTACTACGACGTGCGGCTGAAGGAAGCACGGCTGGCACGGCTGACGCCGCACCCGGCGTTCCGCTTCGTGAAGATGGGCGTCGAGGACCGCCCGGGCATGGCCGCACTGTTCGCGGCGGAAGGCTTCGACCGCGTCGTGCATCTGGCGGCACAGGCCGGCGTGCGCTACTCGCTGCAGAATCCGGATGCCTACATCGACGCCAACATCGTCGGCTTCATGAATGTGCTCGAAGGCTGCCGTCACGCCGGCGTCGGGCATCTGGTCTATGCCAGCAGTTCGAGCGTCTATGGCGGCAATGAAAAGATGCCGTTCTCGGAAGCCGACAGCGTCGATCATCCGGTGAGCCTGTACGCCGCGACCAAGAAGGCCAACGAGCTGATGGCGCACACCTACAGCCATCTGTATGGCCTGCCGACGACCGGACTGCGCTTCTTCACCGTATATGGCCCGTGGGGCCGACCCGACATGGCGCTGTTCCTGTTCACCCGGGCCATCCTGGAAGGGCGGCCGATCGACGTGTTCAATCACGGCCGGATGCAGCGCGATTTCACCTACGTCGACGACATTGCCGAAGGGGTCATCCGCACACTCGATCACGCTGCCGAAGCCGATCCGGCATTCGATCCGCTGGCGCCGCATCCGGGCCATTCGCGCGCGCCCTACCGGGTATTCAACATCGGCAATCAGGGGCCGGTGCTGCTGATGGATTTCATTGCCGCCATTGAGGACGCAGTCGGCATCATGGCGCAGAAAAACATGCTGCCGATGCAACCGGGCGATGTGCCGGCGACCTATGCCGACGTGTCGGAACTGACCGAATGGACCGGCTTCATGCCGGGTACGCCGATCGGCGAAGGCGTGGCGCGCTTCGTGCGCTGGTATCGCGACTACTACCGGGTTTGAGCGTGCAGCGTCACTTCAGGCTGTAGTCGACCGGCAATACGATGCTGAAAGGCTCACGCGACAGCCGGCCGACCAGAGCCGGCATCTTGAGCTTTCGCGCGGCCGCAATCGCAGCATCGTCCAGCAGCGTATGTCCGCTGCTTTCCGCGACGGTGACATCTGTCAGCTCACCGTTCGCAAAAACGAACTTCAGTTTCAGCTTGCCCTGAATGTTGCGCATCTGTGCAACACGCGGATAGACCTTGTTCGCTTCGAAGGAACGCGACAGATCACGCCCGAATCCGCTGATCAGCGCATCCAGGTTTTCGACCGGAGCGGCCGGCACGGGCGGCGCCGCAACCGGTGGTGGCGGTGCAGGGGGTGCAGGGGGCGGGGGTGGCGCGTCGATCGGCGGCAGCGGTGCAGGCTCTGGCTGCACTGGCACCACGCGCTCCTCGGGCGCTGCCGGGGCCTTCGGCGCGGCGAGCACTGGCAGTGGCGCCTGGCGCGGAAGCTCCTTCGGCGGCTTGGGGATCGGCTTTGGCGGTGGCGGTGGTGGGGGCGGCGGCACGACCACGACTGGCGGCGGTGGGGGCGGTGGAGGCGGCGGTGGCTCGATCATGCGCACGTCGACCCGGACTTCCTCGGCGTCGGGCGGTTCGGGGGTGTAGTGCGATGCCTGCCACACGACATACGCATGGAACAGGACGGACAGCACCAGCGCCGCAATCCAGAACGGCGAGCGCAGGCCGGAGAAATCCCGGAAGTAGGCGATATAGGACGGGCGAAGAAGCGAGTCTGGATTCATCTGTTGCGTGCAGACAGGGCCCGGGCGTGTCGAAAGCGGCGAACTGCGAGGCAGCGCCGGACATTACTTCAATTGGCGGTGCTTGTGATGCCGTCGAATGCGCTTGCGCCGGACCGTCAGCGAGCGACAGACGGCGACTGGATGTGGGCTGACGCCTCCGGGAGCACGCGATCACAAAGACCGAGATCAGGAAAAACTCCCGAAAGCAAGGACGTCAGCGCAGCGCTGCCGCCGCTTCGGCCACCAGCGCCGGACCGCGATAGATCAGGCCGCTGTAGAGCTGCACCAGCTGCGCGCCGGCGTCGATCTTCTCGCGCGCGTGGCGGCCTTCGGTGATGCCGCCGACACCGATCAGCGCCACGCGGCCGGCCAGCCGCCGCGACAGCGCGGCCAGCACGGCCGTCGAACGGCTGCGTACCGGCGCGCCCGACAGGCCGCCGGTTTCCGCACCGTGCGGCAGCGTTTCGACGCCGTCGCGCGACAGCGTCGTGTTGGTGGCGATCAGCGCGTCGATGCGGTGACGCACCGCCGCTTCGGCGATCGCATCGATCTGCGCCTCGTCGAGATCGGGCGCGATTTTCAGCGCCAGCGGCACGCGCCGGCCGGCGCCGGCATCCAGCGTCTGGCGCGCCGCATCGAGCGCGCCGAGCAGCGCATTCAACTCGTCGCTGCCCTGCAGCTGACGCAGATTCTTCGTGTTCGGGCTGGAAATGTTGACCGTGATGTAGCTCGCGTGTGCGTGCGCGCCGCGCAGGCCGATCAGGTAGTCATCGACGGCACGCTCGATCGGCGTGTCGGCGTTCTTGCCGATATTGATGCCCAGAATGCCGCCGTCGCGCACGAAATGCGAACGTTCGACGTTTGCGAGCAGCACGTCCAGCCCGAGGTTGTTGAAGCCCATGCGGTTGATGATGCCCTGCGCGGCCGGCAGGCGGAACATGCGCGGCTTGGGGTTGCCCGGCTGCGGGCGCGGCGTGATCGTGCCGATTTCGATGAAGCCGAAGCCGAGCCGGGCCAGCCCGTCGATCGCGGCGCCGTTCTTGTCCAGGCCGGCGGCCAGCCCGACCGGATTCGGAAAGCTGAGGCCCATGCACTGCACCGGACGGTCTGGCAGGTGCTGTGCCGGAATCAGCGAGGGCGCGCGCGACAGCGTGCCCAGAGTCAGGTCGTGGGCGCGTTCGGCATCGAGTGAAAACAGCAGCGGCCGCAGCAGCGGATAGAGCATGGGGAAAATCCGGAAGACAGGCGTTCGGGAGACGGAGGCGGGCGGCGAACATGCCGCCCCCTCATTCGGGCGTGAGGTCGTCGAGCAGGCGCCAGTTGCCGTTCACGCGACCTTCGAGCGGCTGGAAGCGCGCCTTGTAGGCCATTTTCGGGCTGTCTTCTATCCAGTAGCCCAGATAGAGGTAGCTCAGGCCGAGCAGGCGCGCCAGGTCGATCTGCCACAGGATGTTGTAGGTGCCGTAGCTGGCACCCGGCACGTCGGGGTCGTAGTAGGTGTACACCGAGGACAGGCCGTCATCGAGGATGTCGACGATGCTGACGATGCGCAACGGGCCGTCGGTGGCATGGCCTTCGCGGAACTCGATCAGCCGCGTATCGACGTGGCTCTGCAGCAGGAAATGCGAGTACTGCTCGCGCGAATCCTGGTCCATGCCGCCGCCGCTGTGCCGGCTCGACTGGTAACGCTGGTACAGGTCGTAGTGTTCGTCGCGGAAGGCAAGCGGCGCCTCGCGCGTCTGCAGATTGGCGTGGTGGGTCAGCGCGCGGCGCTGGCTGCGCGTGGATCTGAATTCGTCGACCCGCACGCGCACCGGCGTGCAGGCGCGGCAGGCGTCGCAGTAGGGCCGGTAGGTGAACACACCGCTGCGCCGGAAGCCGGTGCGGACCAGATCGCTGTACAGGTTGGCATCGATCAGGTTCGAAGGCGTTGCCACCTGGGAACGCGCGGTGCGGCCCGGCAGGTACGAGCAGGCGTACGGCGCCGTGGCGTAGAACTGCAGCGAAGTGAATGGAAGGTCCTTGAGAAGCGCCATCGCGTCGAACGGATTCAGAAGCGGAAGTAAGGTGGAATCAGATCAGTCGGCCAGCGTCCGGGCATCGGCCCGTCAGCGATGCACTGTGCCATGACGCGGCAGAATTCGCGCCGCGGTATTTCACGACCGCCCATGCTGCCGAGGTGGCCGGTGTTCATCTGGCAGTCGATCAGCCCGAACGCCCGCGTTTCAAGATAGCGCGCCAGATGAACGAGCGCAATCTTGGACGCGTCGCGCTCGGTCGAGAACATCGACTCGCCGTAGAACATGCGGCCGATCGCCATGCCGTACAGTCCGCCGACCAGCCGGCCGTCGATCCAGGTTTCCACGCTGTGGGCGTAGCCGCGCTCGTGCAGTGCGCTGTAGGCCTCGATCATTTCGTCGCTGATCCAGGTGCCGGCCTGACCGTCGCGTGGCGCGGCGCAGGCGCGCATGACCGCCTCGAACGCGCTGTCGCAGCGCACCTCGTACGGCCGGTTGCGCAGCACCTTGTGCATCGAGCGCGTGATGCGGATTTCGGACGGCACCAGCACCATGCGCGGATCCGGACTCCACCACAGCACCGGCTGGCCGTCGGAAAACCACGGGAAGATGCCCTGGCGGTAGGCGTCCAGGATGCGATCCGGCGTCAGCTCCAGGCCGGCGGCGAGCAGACCGTCGGGTTCGCGCAGCGCCCGGTCGACCGGCGGAAACGGCGTGCCGGGTTCAAGCCAGGGGATCACGGATGGTCCGTGGCCGATTCCGGGTGACGGAAGGCGACCACATGGTCGGCGTCGAGCCGGATGCCGATGAACTCGCCGATCGCGTGGTTGTGGTGCGACGGGACCAGCGACAGCACCCGCCGGCCCGACGCCAGCCGCAGGGTGTACAGGAACTCCGCCCCGCGGAAGGATTTTGCGAGCACCTCGGCGCGCAGCAATGCCGCGTCGTCGTGCACCAGATCGTCCGGTCGCAGCAGCACATCGACCTGACTGTCGGCCATGCAGCGCGGACAGTCGTCTTCGCAGGCGAACGGAAACTCGCTGCGCAGGATGCCCAGTTCCAGTTCCACCTCGTTGTCACTGCGCAGCCGGCCGGGCAGGAATACGCCCTGGCCGACGAAATCGGCCACGAAACGGCTTTCCGGCCGGTGATAGAGGTTGTAGGCGCTGTCCCATTGCTGCAGGCGTCCGGCCTGCATCACGCCGATTTCGTCGGCGATCACGAACGCTTCCTGCTGGTCGTGCGTGACGAGAATCGCGGTGATGCCGCGATCCTTCAGGATGTCGCGCAGTTCGATGGCCAGGCGGGAACGCAGCTCGACGTCCAGGCTGGAGAACGGCTCGTCCAGCAGCAGCAGTTCCGGGTCGGGCGCCAGTGCGCGCGCCAGCGCCACGCGCTGCTGCTGGCCGCCCGACAGCTGGTGCGGAAACTTGTCCGCGTGTTCGGCCAGTCCGACCACCGCAAGCATCTCTTCGGCGCGCGCGCGCCGCACGGCACGCGAACCTTCGGTCAGACCGAAGGCGACGTTGTCGGCCACGCTCAGATGCGGGAACAGCGCAAAGTCCTGGAACACCATGCCGACACGCCTGCGTTCGGGCGCGCGATGCGTCGTGGCCGACGACACGATTTCGCCGTTGATCGCGATGGTGCCGCCCTGCAGCGGCTCGAACCCGGCGATGGCCCGCAGCACCGAAGTCTTGCCGCAGCCGGACGGGCCGAGCAGGCAACCGATGCGGCCGCGTGCCAGACTCAGCGAAAGGTCGTGCACCACTCCGGTCTGGCCGTACGCGATCCGGACTGAATCAAGCACAAGTTGTGGCATGGCACCGCAGTCTGAATGCCGTTGCGCGGAAAAACCCGCCGCCGGCCGATATCGATAATAGCTCTCAATTATAATGCCGCGAATCCGCTCCCGGCGCATCGTCTGTTCCGGGGGTGCCCCCTGCACGCACCACACACCGCCCCTTGCACCTGCGTCGCCTCTCTCTGCTGTCGATGATCGCACTGCTGCTTGCGCTGCTCGTGGCGGCGCCGGTCATTTCGGTGCTGGTCAACCTGCTGCACGGCGGCACCTCGGATACCTGGGCGCATCTGGCCTCGACCGTGCTGCCGGAGTACGTCGCCAGTACCCTGTGGCTGTGCCTGTGGGTCGGTCTGGGTACCGCGCTGATCGGTGTATCGACCGCCTGGGCCAGCGTGATGTGGGAGTTTCCGGGCCGGCGCGTGCTGGATTGGGCGCTCGTGCTGCCGCTGGCCACCCCCGCCTACGTGATGGCCTACACCTATACCGATCTGCTGCAGTTCGTCGGCCCGGTGCAGACCGCGCTGCGCGACACCTTCGGCTGGGAACGCGGCGACTACTGGTTTCCCGATGTCCGCACGACCGGCGGCGCGGCCTGCATGTTCATCGCCGTGCTCTACCCCTATGTCTATCTGCTGACCCGGCAATCGCTGCTCGAACGGGCCGCCGGCCTGACCGAAGCCGCGCGCATGCTGGGGCAGGGCGCCTGGGCGGCGTTCTTCCGCGTGTCGCTGCCGCTGGCGCGCCCGGCCATCGTGGCCGGCGTGTCGCTGGCCCTGATGGAAACGCTGGCCGATTACGGCGCGGTGAGCTACTTCGGCGTGCAGACCTTCACCACCGGCATCTATCGCGCCTGGTTTTCGCTCGGCGATCGTGTTGCCGCGGCCCAGCTGGCCGCGTTGCTGTTGGGTTTCGTCGCCACGCTGTTGCTGGCGGAGCGGCTCACGCGCGGCGCCGCGCGCTTCAATGACAGCGGTCGGGCCGGCGCCAGCGCGCGTCGCCACACGCTGGGCCGGAGTGCCGGCTGGCTGGTCACCGGGTTGTGCCTTCTGCCGCTGGCTGCCGGTTTCATCGTGCCTGCCGGTGTGCTGCTGAGCTGGGCGATGTCCGAAGGGGATGCGCAGTTCGGCCAGCGCTTCATCCGTCTCGCGGCGAACAGTTTCACGCTCGCCGCGGTCGCCAGCGTCCTGGCCGTGGCGCTGGCGCTGCTGCTGGCCTATGCCGCGCGCAGCAGCCGCTCGCGCATGGTCGCGCTGGCGCGTTCGGTGGTCGGCCTCGGCTACGCCGTACCGGGTGCGGTGATCGCGGTCGGCATCCTGATTCCGGTCACCCGGCTCGATCATGTGCTGTCCGGGCTGTGGCTGCAGTGGACCGGCAGCAACCCGGGCCTGCTGCTGACCGGCGGCATCGGCGCGCTGATCTATGCGTATCTGGCGCGCTTTCTGACGGTATCGCTGCAGTCGGTCGAATCCGGTCTGGCGCGCATCACGCCCAGCATGGATGAAGCGGCGCGCAGTCTGGGGCTGGGCGCCGGCGCCACGCTACGCCGCGTGCATTGGCCGATGCTGCGCGGCAGCCTGCTGACCGCCGCGCTGCTGGTGTTCGTCGATGTGATGAAGGAACTGCCGGCCACGCTGGTCATGCGTCCGTTCAACTTCGACACCCTGGCCACCCAGGCCTACACGCTGGCCAGCGACGAACGGCTGCAGGAAGCCTCGACGGCGGCGCTGACGATCGTCGCGGTCGGATTGCTGCCGGTGATCATGCTGTCGCGCCAGATCGCGCGGTCGCGCCGGACCTGAGGTCCCTGCGGAAGTGGCGTCACCTGTGTAACGGCGTCACCTGTGGGAGCGGCAATCCACTGCCGGCCCTGCAGGGCCGGCCGGCTCTGCGGGCGGCGAGCAATGCTCGCCGAAACCCCCGCGCCGTTCCACGGCTGGCCCTGCGTGGCCAGCCGGCTTTGCGGGCGGCGAGCAGTGCTCGCCGAAACCCCCGCTCCGCCCTCGCCGCGATTGGCACCGGCCTTGTGGGAGCGGCGGCCTCGCCGCGATACGCACGCTGCACAACGACCATCTCGGCACTGATCGCGGCGAGGCCGCCGCTCCCACAGAAATCGCGATCGTGCAGCGACCATGGTTGTGCAACGTTCGCATCAAGGCGAGGTCGGCTCCTGCCTCAGCCAGGAGGCTGTCCGCATTTCGCCATCCCCCGGTCATGGATCTGCCAGCGGGGCTTGTCCGGTCAGATTCCGGGCGGATCGACCGGTTCGTTCAGCACCAGCCAGTACAGGCCGAGCTGCCCGACGGCATAGATGAACTTTTCGAAGTCCACCGGCTTGCGGATGTAGCTGTTGGCGCCGAGCTGGTAGGCCTCGTAGATGTCCTGCTGCTCGCGCGAGGTGGTCAGGATGACCACCGGCAGCAGATTGGTGCGGGCGTCGGCGCGTACGCGACGCAGCACTTCGAGACCGTCGACGCGGGGCAGTTTCAAGTCCAGCAACACCACCGCCGGTGCGACGGAGAGGTCACGGCCGGCGTGGCTGCCGGTGCCGAACAGATAGTCGAGCGCCTCGACACCGTCGCGCGCCACGATGACTTCATTGGCGATGCGGTTCTTGTTGAACGCCCGCAGCGTCAGCGCTTCATCGTCGGGATTGTCTTCAACCAGCAGTATCGGGCGTTCGCTTGCCATATGAACCTGTCCAAGGTCATCCGTTTCCGGTAGGAACGGACTCGAGCGTGAAATAAAAGCATGCGCCGCGTTCGACTTCCGCTTCAGCCCATATCCGTCCTCCATGCCGATGGACGATCCGGTGCACGATCGCAAGCCCGATTCCGCTGCCGGTGAAGTCGCCGACCGAATGCAGACGCTGGAACGGTCCGAACAGCTTGGATGCGTATCGCATGTCGAATCCTGCGCCGTCGTCTTTCACAAAATACACGAGCTCCCGATCGCGTTGCAAGCTGCCGACTTCTATGCGTGCAGTCTCGTGGCGACCGGTGAATTTCCATGCGTTACGCAACAAATTATCCATTGCGATACGCAGCAGATTCGCATCAGCATACACGCGCATCGACGGCTGGATGAGGAATTCTGCCCGCCGCTGTGGTTCGCCGCGCATCAGCTCTGCAGCAATGTCGTGCACCAGTGCACTGACGTCGACGCTCTGCCGGTTCATTTCATTGCGGGTGATGCGCGCCAGACCCAGCAGGTCGTCGATCAGCCGGTGCATGCGCTGGGTGGCGGCGCGGATTCGCTGCAGGTAGTCGCGGCCACGGTCATCGAGTTTGTCGGCGTAGTCTTCCTCGATCATGCGCGAGAAGCCGTCTATGCCCCGTAATGGTGCAGCCAGATCGTGCGAGATCGAATAGCTGAAGCTTTCGAGCTCACGCATGGCGGTCAGCAGTTCCGCCGTGCGTTCGCGCACCCGGGTTTCCAGGCGCTGGTTCAGCGCGACAACGCTGCGTTCGGCTTCCTTCTGTGCGCGGATGTCGAGTCCGGAGCCGAGCAGGTGCGGCAGGCCGTCGAGGTCGATGCGATACAGGCTGAAGGCGTGGGCGCGCGGCTCATCATCGACCGCCCGCAGGTCGGCTTCGAAACTGGCGTCGCGCTGGATCAATGCCCGGCGCGCCTGGCGTTTCAGCAGGCGGTGGGTTTCAGGCGGAAACAACTCGAGCGTTGCCTTGCCGAGCAGGTCCGCCGCCGACATTCCGGTGATGGCCTGCAGGTTTTCGTTCCATCTGCGCAGCGCGCCCGTTGCGTCGAGCAGGAAAAAGACGCCGGGCATGCTGCGCACCAGTGCGGCCGAGAAATTCTCTTCGCGCCGCGCAACGTCCAGGGCGCGCCGACGGGCCGTGTCGTCGGAAAAGATCCAGATCGTCTCGCCGCCCGCCTGGACATCGTGTTCAAGCTGCCGCACCGAAATGTAGGCATGCAGTGCGCTGCCGTCGCTGCGGTGCAGGACGGATTCCTGGGCGTGCGGCGACGGTGCGCTCGACGCAGCGCCCTGCAGCAGGGCGTCGAGATCGTCTTCGTCGTGGAAGAAGCGGCCGACCGTTTCGCCGATCAGTTCATCGCGCCGGTAGGCGAAAATCTCTTCGCAGCGGCGATTGCAGTCGGCGATGCGACCGTTGCGCGCATACACGATGGCGACCGGCACGTCGTCGAGCAGCGCCTGCTTTTCGGCGGCCAGGGCGCGCGTGGCCTGTTCGGCACGCTTGCGTTCGGTGATGTCGGTGATCGATCCGGAAAAGCGCAGCACCTTCCCCTTGTCGCTGCGCGTCGCCAGACCGCGGTCGCGCACCCACAGGTAGTGACCTGACTCGTGTCGCATGCGGTATTCGATGTCGAACGACTCGCGCCGCAGGAAGTGCTCGTCGATCGCATGTTCGAGCCGCGACAGGTCGTCCGGATGCACCCGTTCCAGCAGCTGTTCATGGGTCTGCGGCTGCAGCGACTGCTGCATGCCGAGCAGCTCGCTCAGCCGCGGCGACAGGTAGTAGCGGCCGGCACCGATGTCCCAGTCCCAGGCGCCGTCGAAAGAACCGCGTACTGCGTGGAACAGTCGCGCCTCGCTTTCGCGCAGCGAATCGAGGGTCATGCGCTCGCGCGTCACGTCTTCGAGCGTGCCGGACAGGCGCACCGCCGTGCCTGCGGCGTCGTGGCTGGCCACCGCGCGCAGGCGGAACCAGCGGTAGGTGCCATCGCGGGCACGCAGGCGGATCGGGTCATCGCTGCGCTCGATCTCGCGCGCCACCAGACGCTCCCGCGCACGCCGGACAATGGTTGCGTCGTCGGGATGTGTGGCGGCGGTCCAGTTGAACTGCTGGCTGAAGCCATCGTCTGCCTCGTAACCCAGCAGCGATGGAAAGCGTGCGCTGTACCAGATGTCGCCGGTGTCGAGCTGCCACTCCCATTCCGCTTCGTCGTGCGACAGCGCGAGCCGTTCGAGCCGCGCCAGTTGCGCGGCAAGGCGGTCGCGCTCCTGTTCCAGCGCCTCGCCGGCGGCCGCCAGTGCAGCGTCCAGCGGTGCCAGCGCATCGTCGGCAGGCAGGACAGCGGCGTCCCGCGGCGTGCCGGCTGCCAGCGCACGGGTCGCCCCGGTCAGGGCACTCACCGAACGCGCCAGCCGGCGCTCCATCATCCGGCGCGCACCCTGGGTCACCAGAAGGCACAGCGCACCCAATGCCACCGCGGCCAGCAGGAAGGACAGCAGCGGCGAGTTCGCGCCGGTCTGCTGCCCGCCGATCGACAGCCAGCCGAGCTGGACGTTCTTGTGCCGCAACGGCCCGTCGGCCCGGATCAGCACGCCCTCTTCGGCGGAACCCGAATGACCGATGCGCAGGACGATGCCACCCTGATCATCGCTGATGGTCGCGTCAGTGATGACACGCCGCTCGATCGGATCGCGCAGCAGTTGTTCGATCTCGCCGATGCGTTGCGCCGCCAGCAGCCGGGCGATTTCGGGGGCGAGTTCGCCGTGCAGCGCGCCGACGTCGCTGCGCGACGACAGTGCGGCCAGGCCGAGTGCCAGCAGCACGACGAAGCCCGCCAGCGCGACCAGGCGCCACAGTGCGCCCGGCGCGCGGCCGGGCGGCTTGACCGGAGGCGTCGGCAGGCCGGGCATCAGCCGAGGTCTTCGGCCCGCAGCAGGAACACCGGCGCGCTGGCCGATGGCGTGTCGAGCCAGACCAGCGGCAGGTCGGGCAGCGCCTGTTCGGTCTCCGACTGGTTACGACCGACCTCGACCAGCAGCAGGCCGCCCGGATTCAGGTGCGCGCGCGCGTCGGCGACGATGCGCCGAACGATGTCCATGCCGTCTGCGCCAGCGCCGAGCGCCATCGCGGGTTCGCGCAGGAATTCGTCGGGCAGTGCGGCCATCGCGGCGTCGGTCACATAGGGCGGGTTGGACAGGATGAGGTCGTAGCGCCGCCCCTTGAGCGGGGCGAACAGATCGCCGTGCAGCAGTTCCACCCGGTCCGCGAGACCGTGCGCCGCGACATTCAATGCGGCCACTTCGAGCGCCCCGGCCGACAGATCGACGGCGTCGACCTGCGCTTCCGGGAAATAATGCGCCGCGGCGATGGCCAGGCAGCCGGAGCCGGTGCACAGGTCGAGCACATGGCCGGGGCCGTCGGCCATGTCATCCAGCCAGGGCTCGAAGCCGTCCTGCATCAGTTCGAAGATGTGCGAACGCGGAATGATGACCCGCGGATCGACCTTGAAGCGCAGCGGGCCGAGCCAGGCTTCGCCGGTGATGTAGGCGGCCGGTTCGCGGTCGGTGACGCGGCGGTCGAGCACCTGCGCGATCGCCCGGCATTCGGCGCCGCTCAGATGCGCGTCGAGGAAGGGCTCCAGCCGGTCGAGCGGCAGATGCAGCGTGTGCAGCACCAGATAGGCGGCTTCGTCATAGGCATCGACAAAGCCCTGGCCGAAGGCGACGTCGGCGGCGCGCATGCGGCTGACCGCATAGCGCAGCCAGTCGCGCACGGTGTTCAGTTCGGGGGGGGCGGTGACAGTCATGGCAGTTTTCAGTGACCGATCAGTCGGTCGAGCAGGGTGGCATGGATGCGTGACAGCGGTTCGAGGTCGGCCACTGCAACGGCTTCATTCAGTTTGTGGATGGTCGCATTGCACGGGCCGATTTCAAGCACCTGCGAACAGATATCGGCGATGAATCGTCCGTCCGACGTGCCGCCGGTGGTCGATAGCGTCGCCCCGACACCGGTGACATCGCGGATGGCGGCAAGTGCCGCATCGACCAGGCTGCCGGGCGGCGTCAGCCAGGGCAGGCCGCCCAGTGTCCAGTCCAGCGAGTAATCCTTCAGGTGGCGGTCCAGCACGCCGGTCAGCCGCGCCTGCAGCGACGCCGGTGTGCTGGCGGTCGAAAAGCGGAAGTTGAAGCGCGCTTCCAGCGTGCCGGGAATCATGTTGCCCGCCCCCGTGCCGGCGCTGATACTGGACACCTGCCAGCTCGTGGGCGGAAAGTGCGCGTTGCCGTCGTCCCAGAGCAGGGCCGCCAGTTCGGCCAGTGCCGGGCCGAATTCGTGGATCGGGTTGCGTGCCAGTTGCGGGTAGGCGATGTGGCCCTGCACGCCGCGCACCGTCAGCACCCCCGACAGCGAGCCGCGCCGGCCATTCTTCACCATGTCACCCAGGCGGTCGACCGAGGTCGGCTCGCCGACCACGCACCAGTCCAGCCGTTCGCCACGTGCCGCCAGCGTGCGCACGACATGCGCCGACCCGTGCAGCGCTTCGCCTTCTTCGTCCGACGTGAGCAGGAAGGCGATCGAGCCGGCGTGCTGCGGGTGCCGTGCGACGAAGTGTTCGGTCGCGGTCACGAATGCCGCCAGCGAAGCCTTCATGTCCGCCGCACCACGCCCGATCAGCAGACCGTCACGGACAAGCGGTACGAACGGATCGCTGTGCCACTGATCGAGCGGGCCGGTCGGCACGACGTCGGTGTGACCGGCGAAGCAGAACACCGGCGCCTCCGTGCCGCGGCGCGCCCACAGATTTGACACGCCGCCCGCGTCCATGCGTTCGAGGCTGAAACCCATGGCGGCAAGCCGCGCACCGATCAGGTCGAGACAGCCGGCGTCGTCCGGCGTGATGGACGGCCGGACGATCAGCTGCTTCGTCAGCGCGAGGGTGTCGGTGGCGAGAGCGGCAACCTCAGTCATCGGCGACGCCCGGGCTGGCCGGTCGCCGCGACCGCTCACCGACCGCCATCTTCCAGATTGAGCGAAAACTCGGCGAACGAGGCGCCGCCGGGCACCGTGGTTTCAAGATCGGGTTCGTCCGCTTTCGGTGCGTCGTTCTTGGGGGTTTCGTTCACGCCGAACTGCGAATTGTTGATCAGCCACGACAGGTTGGTCGGCGAGTCGGAATTCGACAGCGCCTCGTCGAGCGTGATTTCGCCTTCGCGGTACAGCCGGAACAGGTCCTGCTCGAAGGTTTGCGAGCCGGGCGCCATGCTGCGTTCCATCGCTTCCTTCACGCTATTGACCTCGCCGCGGTCGATCAGCTCGGAAATGTGGCGCGTGTTGAGCAGGATTTCCACCGCCGGCATGCGCCGGCCATCCGGCTTGCGCACCAGCCGCTGCGACACGATGGCCTTCAGGGTGACCGCCAGATCGAGGAACAGCAGCTGCCGGCTTTCCAGCGGGAAGAAATTGACGATGCGGTTCAGCGCATGATGCGCATTGTTGGCATGCAGCGTCGCCAGGCACAGGTGGCCGGTCTGGGCGTAGGCGAGGGCGGCCTGCATCGTTTCCAGATCGCGGATTTCGCCGATCAGGATGCAGTCCGGCGCCTGGCGCATGGCGTTCTTCAGCGCCGGTGCCCAGCCCTCGGTGTCCATGCCGATCTCGCGCTGGTTGACGATCGACTTCTTGTGCTTGAACAGGTATTCGATCGGGTCTTCGACCGTCAGGATGTGGCCGGACTTGTGCTGGTTGCGGTGATCGATCATCGCCGCCATCGTCGTCGACTTGCCGGAGCCGGTCGAACCGACCACCAGCACCAGGCCGCGCTTTTCCATGATGACTTCGGACAGCACCGGCGGCAGGCCGAGCGTGTCGAGCGGGGGAATGTCGCCCAGGATGTAGCGCACCACCATCGCGATGCTGCCGCGCTGCCAGAACATGTTGACCCGGAAATTGCCGAGATCGCGCCGGCCGAACGACAGATTCAGCTCGCGCGTCTTCTCGAAACGTGCCTGCTGCTCCGGCGTGAGCATTTCGTACGCCATGCGCTGGATGGTTTCCGGGTCCATCACGCGCTGGTTGATCGGCACCGTCGTGCCCTGGATCTTGATCGCGATCGGCGCGCCGGCCGACACGAAGATGTCGGAGGCATTCTTGTCCGCCATCACTTGAAACAGCTTGTCCAGAATCATCGTGCCTCCGACTGCTCAGTGTTTCGCTGCCGGGTGCTGCCCGGCGTCATGACGTCATCCGCCACGATTCTGGCGCGTCTCCCGCCGCAGCGGGAGACGATCGTGCATGCGGCCGTGATCAGGACCGCAGAAGTTCGTTGATGCTGGTCTTGGCGCGCGTCTGTGCATCGACGCGCTTGACGATGACGGCGCAATACAGGCTGTACTTGCCGTCGCTCGACGGCAGGTTGCCGCTGACCACCACTGAGCCTTCGGGCACGCGGCCGTAGGTCACCTCGCCGGTCGCGCGGTCGTAGATCTTGGTGCTCTGGCCGATATAGACGCCCATCGAAATGACGCTGTTGTCCTCGACGATGACGCCTTCGACCACTTCCGAACGGGCACCGATGAAGCAGTTGTCTCCGATGATGGTCGGGTTGGCCTGCACCGGCTCCAGCACGCCGCCGATGCCGACGCCGCCCGACAGGTGCACGTTCTTGCCGATCTGGGCGCACGAACCGACCGTGGCCCAGGTGTCGACCATGGTGCCCTCGCCAACATAGGCGCCGATGTTCACGTACGACGGCATCAGCACGACATTCTTCGAAATGAAGGCGCCGCGGCGCACGCTGGCCGGCGGCACCACGCGGAAGCCACCGGCGCGGAAGGCCGCTTCGTCGAAGCCGGCGAACTTCATCGGCACCTTGTCGTAATAGCGGGTTTCGCCGCCTTCGCTGACCGTGTTGTCCTGCAGGCGGAAGGACAGCAGCACCGCCTTCTTGATCCACTGGTGGGTCACCCAGTCGCCGTCGATGCGCTCGGCGACGCGCAGTGCACCGCTGTCGAGTTGCGAAAGAACGAATTCGACCGCTTCGCACAGCTCGGCCGGTGCATTGCCGGGCGAGTACTGGGTGCGGGTTTCAAAGGCGGTTTCGATGATCTGTTGTGCAGCCTGCATGTCGGGTGTCCCGTAATAAAGCGTTGAAATGGAAAAAGAAACTGAAGTGGTTGCCGCAGCGATGGGCCGGAACAGTCGGACCGGAACAGTCGGGCCGGCGCTCAGAGCGCGTGGCAGAACTGCACGATGCGCTCGGCCGCTTCGAGGCACGGGCTGCCCGGTGCAACCAGGGCGATGCGGACGAAGCCGGCGCCCGGATTGACGCCGCCGGCGCTGCGCGCCAGATAGCTGCCGGGCAAAACCGCCACATTATATTCGGCGAGCAGCCGGCGGGCGAACACGGTGTCGTCCAGGGCGGCCGGCGTGCGCGCCCACAGGTAGAAACTCGCATCGGGCATCGGCGCATGCATCACCGACGCGATGCGCGGCTGCACCGCGTGGAACTTGGCGCGGTACTGGTCGCGGTTGTCGCGCACGTGCGCCTCGTCCGACCACGCGGCGACGCTGGCCGCCTGTACCGCCAGCCCCATCGCGCTGCCGTGATAGGTGCGATACAGCAGGAAGCGCTTGATCAGCCGCGCATCGCCGGCCACGAAACCGCTGCGTAGACCGGGCACGTTGGAGCGTTTCGACAGGCTGGAAAACACCACCAGCCGCTCGAAACCGGTGCGCCCGAGCGCGTGCGCCGCCTGCAGGCCGCCGAGGGGCGGGGCGTCTTCGTCGAAATAGATTTCCGAATAGCACTCGTCCGACGCGATGACGAAACCGTGGCGGTCGGCCAGCTCGAACAGCGTGCGCCATTCGTCCAGCGTCATCACCTTGCCGCACGGGTTGGCCGGCGAGCACACGTAGATCAGCTGCACGCCTTTCCACTCGGCGTCCGGAATGCGGTCGAAGTTGCAGGCGAAGTCATCGTCCGGCAACTGGTTGTAGAAGCGGATCTGCGCGCCGGCCAGCAGGGCCGCGCCTTCGTAGATCTGATAGAAGGGGTTGGGCGACAGCACCGCCGCGTCCGGCCGGCGGGCGTCGATCACGCTCTGCGCGAACGAAAACAGCGCCTCGCGCGAGCCATTCACCGGCAGCACCTGGGTCGCCGCGCTGACCGCCGGCAAACGATAGCGGCGCTCGATCCAGCCCGCGATACACTCGCGCAGCCCGTCCAGCCCGGCCGTCGTCGGATAGACCGACAGGCCGTCCAGTGCGCCGGTCAGTGCATCCTTGATCAGCTGCGGCGTGGCATGCTGCGGCTCGCCAATCGACAGGCGCACCAGCGGCAGATGCGCCGGGCCGCTGACGCCGGCCGTCAATCCCTTCAGTCTTTCAAAGGGATAGGGCTGGAGCAGCGACAGGTGCGGCGTGACGGGCAGGGTGTCGTTCGGCATGTCAGTCAGAGTGAAGGTCCATCGGTTCGCGGGGTGGTCCGGGCGCATCCGCACCGGTCGTCGAGCATCCGGCGTCGTGCTTGACGTCGTTTCAGGTTTTTTCCCACACCATAGAAGTATACGTAAACATGCTCGCTTCCCGCGTGCCGCGTTCGCGGCGCCTTCCTTCCGCCGCACTGCTGTGCGGCGGCATCGTCTGGGGCCTCATCTGGTATCCCTACCGCGTCATCGAGGCGGCCGGCATGGGTGGCGTCACGGCGACCTTCATCACCTACGCGCTGGCCTTCCTGTTCGGCCTGATTCCGCTGTGGCCGGTGCTGCGCACGACGCGCCCCAGCCTGTGGCTGGTCGCGCTCGCGCTGGCCGCCGCCGGCACCAACCTCGGCTACGTGCTCGGCGCGCTCGACGGCGAGGTGATGCGCGTGCTGCTGCTGTTCTACCTGTCGCCACTCTGGACGGTGCTGCTGTCGCGCCTGCTGCTCGGCGAACGCCTGAGCCGCATCGGCGCCGGCGTGATCGCGTTGTCGCTGGCCGGCGCCGTCGTCATGCTGTGGCGACCCGAACTGGGCCTGCCGTGGCCGCAGGGCTCGGCCGAGTGGATGGGGCTGGGCGCCGGCATCTGCTTTGCCGGCGTGAACGTGATGGTGCGGCGCACCGCCCACATCGCCATCGAGCAGAAGGTGATGGCCGTGTTCCTCGGCGTCATCGCCGTCGCCCCGTTCGCCGCCTGGCTGCGCGGCGAGTCGCCGCTGAGCGAAATCGCCGCCATCGGCCCGGAAACCTGGGCCGTGCTCATCATCCTCGGCGGCGTGCTGGTGGTGGTGAATCTGGTCGTGCAGTACGGCATCACCTTCGTCAGCGCCAACGCCGCCATCGCGCTGTTCCTGTTCGAACTGGTCGTCGCCGCCCTGTCGTCGTGGTGGCTGGCGGGCGAGGCGATGGGCGTGAAGGAGTGGGCCGGTGGCGCGATGATCATCGCGGCCAGCCTGTTTTCGGGGCATCTGGAACCGGCACAGGCCGCGCGCGACACATCGGGTCGCGACCGGGAGGCGGCGTTGTTGAAGTAAAGGGTGGGGGATGAAGCGGGGCAGCGGCGTCAGATTCCGGTGGCCCATCTGATCAGCCAGAAGCTTGCAATGAGCACCAGCAAACCAAGCCTTGCCCAGGTCATCGCCGACACCCGGCGCTTCGGGAGAAAGGCGGGGCGACGCTTGTCCGGCGGTGGTTCATAACGGCCTTGTACCCAGTCGATCGCGTGATCCGGCGTCATCACGGCGGCAGATTCGCCGTCGATCACCAGGCCGTTGCAGCGCTTGGCAAGCACTGCCGAGGCGCACTGCGCAATCGCAAAATCCTTGTCAGACCGACAGCTCAGCACGGCCAGCGAATCAAAGTGCCGAAGGCGTTTCCGGTTCCCCGCCGAGAGCCCCAGCTGATCGAGTTCCGCCTGATCCAGCGGGCCGATGGAATACTCGAAACCTGACGTGGCGTCGGGGCAGGGCCAGTAACCGACCGACGTGGCGGGGCTCAGGGACGTATCGAGATGCACCGAAAAGCCATGGCTGCGCGCCGTTGACGCCCAGTCTTCTGCGGTCGGCAGGTCTCGTCGATTCAGAACAACGTAGAGATCAAGACTCATATGGACGGCGCCGGCCTGTGGGGGCTGACCCGCCGCGATCGGTGCCGTCGGCCGGCGCCGATGCGTCACCCGCCGCGACACGCTTCAGCTGCTCCCCCAGTGCTTCGATGGCGGGCTGCATGGTCAGGTGCTGCGCGGTCCACGCCCGGCCGATGACATCAGAAATACAGGTGTTGCGCAGCATCATGTGCAATGAACCGTCTTTGGCGGCGTTCAGCAGATCATGGAAGGCGTGCATGACATGTTCGCTCGCGGCGGCGCCCGGCGCCCCAAGCTCGGCGTGCCATTCGCGCTGGACGGCGGATATCGGCTTTCCGGCAGCATGCTCAAGCAATGATCGTTGTGTCGCCATGCCCGACGTTTCGGGGCAAGGACTGGCTGAAAGTACTCGAAGCCCGCTGCAAGCAAGTCCGTATCCGTCTGCCAAGTCAGCCCCTCAACTTCGCCCCGCATCGTGCGCAATGCTGCGTCATGGCAGCAGAAAGAACCATGTGTGCCCTGGGCTTCTCCCCGCACGCCCGGCATACCAGGCCGTACCTTGCGGCAACCCTTTGCTTCTGGCGCGCCACCCGGAAAATCATGTAGCCGATGGCCCCGAAAAGCAGCCCCAGAAAAGCCGCGTCAAGCCAGACACCCTTGAATGCGGACCGCTCGTACATAAAGGCCAGCGGGACCAACACCAGCAGGATGACCAGAAGCTGGTTGTCATTCCGCTTGCTGACCGACGTCAGATCCCGGTCGATGGCGCTTAGACAGGGATCATCCGAAATGTCTCCGTCTTGCTCGTCGTCTGTTTGGGCATTCTTTCGCATGTTTGTGAATGTCAATCAAGCGTCAATAGGGACAGATCGCGTGTCCTGCTTGGGAACTCGGCGGAAAACGTGGTCTGTCCCCTATTTTCTATTGCCACGGGTTGATGACCGCTACGCCGGCGGCTTCGAAAGGGCGGGTATCGCGGGTGGCGACCGAAAGGCCGTTCGTGAATGCGATTGCGGCGATGCAGGCGTCTGCCGTGGCGATGGCATATCCGGCAGACCGCGCCAGCGCGATCCGTTCCGCATAGGCGCCTGTGCTGCCCAGGTCGAAAGGCAGGACGCGGCCGGCGAACAGTGGCAGAACGCGCTGTTCAAGATTGTCCTGCAACACAGAGCGCCGTTTGCCTGTCGGCAGCAGCGCGACGCCGGTGCGCAGCTCGGCCACGGTAATGGCGGACAGGAAAAGTGTTTCCAGCGCTTGGGCGTCGATCCACGCGATCACCCGGATGTCAGGCGTGTGACGCAGCGGCTCCGACACCACGTTGGTGTCGAGCAGGATCATTCGAAGCTGACCGGACGGGACGGCGTCGGGTCGCGCACCTGATTGAGGATGCCCAACTCGTCATCGGTCAGACCGGCTTCACGACCGATGTCCGCCAGCAGCGACCCCAGCTTTACGCGGCCCTCCGGGGCCACGGCAGATTCCAGAATGTGCCGTATCTCGGCCTCCATGCTGCGGCCGTGGGTGACAGCGCGCATGCGCAGTGCCCGGTGCACGGCGTCGGGAAGGTTGCGTACGGTAAGCATGGCCATGTTCGTCGCACCGCTGGATTGAGTGCATGCAGTTTATACTTTTGCATGCAGCAAACAAGGGCCACGCGGCTTCCTCTGCCCATCTCGGGTTCGTAAGCCCGCGCCTCGCTGACTGACGTCGCCACGGGGCCCGCCGTTGCAAGCGGGCCGGTACCTGAGGTCAAAGTCCTGCAGTGACCGCCTGTCGGCGCGCACTTTCACGCTCGATACAGCGCATCGCGCTGCAGGCCGGCCGGACCGTGAAGCCCCGAGTGATATCATTCAGCCGGTTTTTAGCCCTACATCCGCCCCCCCGCCGCCGTCCCGTGCGACTGTCCAAACTCAAACTCGCCGGCTTCAAGACTTTCGTCGATCCGACCACCATCCTGATGCCCGGCCAGCTGGTCGGCGTGGTGGGGCCGAATGGCTGCGGCAAGTCCAACATCATCGATGCGGTGCGCTGGGTGCTCGGCGAGTCGCGGGCGTCGGCGCTGCGCGGCGATGCGATGACCGACGTCATCTTCAATGGCTCGGGCACGCGCAAGCCGGTCGGGCGGGCGTCGGTCGAACTGGTGTTCGACAATGACCAGGGCAGGGCGGCCGGGCAGTGGTCGCAGTACGCCGAAATCGCGGTCAAGCGGGTGCTGGAGCGCGACGGCCAGTCGGACTACTTCATCAACAACACCCGGGTGCGCCGGCGCGACGTGATCGACGTGTTCCTCGGTACCGGCCTGGGCCCACGCGCCTACGCCATCATCGAGCAGGGCATGATCACGCGCATCATCGAGGCGCGGCCGGAGGAGCTGCGCGCCTTTCTCGAAGAGGCGGCCGGCATCACCAAATACCGCGAGCGGCGCCGCGAAACGCAGGGCCGGCTAGACGACGCGCGCGACAATCTGGTGCGGCTCGACGACATCGTCGGCGAACTGGGCAGCCGCATCGAGCGCTTGCAGAAGCAGGCGGAAGTCGCCGCCCGCCACACCGAACTGAATACGCGGCTGGTCGAGCGCCAGGCGCTGCTGTGGGCGATGAAGCAGCGCGCCGCAGCGGCCGAAGCCGATACGCTGACCGGCGACGCCGGTCGCATCGAAAACGACATCGAACGCGAAACCGCGGCGCTGCGCCACCACGAGGCGGCGCTGGAGCGCATCCGCACCGAACACTTCGCCAGTTCCGAAGCAGTGCATGCGGCGCAGGCCGAACTGCTGACCGCCAACGCCGAAGCCAGCCGGCTGGAAGACGATCTGCGGCGCGCGGCGGAAAACCGCCAGAAGCTCGCGGCGCGCATCGCGCACCTTGACGGCGAGGTGGCGAACTGGCGCGCGCGCATCGAAGGCATCGAAAGCGACACCGCGCGGTGGACCACGCTGGCCGAGCACGCCGCCCACCGCATCGAACAGGCCGAGGCGCGGCACGAAACGACCCGCGCGCTGCTGCCTGAAGCCGAAGCCGCGTTCCAGGAGGCCGAGCAACTGGCGACCGAGGCGCGGCGTGAGCTGGCGGCGGTCGAGCAACAGCTCAAGGTGGAAGAAACCCACCGCGCGAACGCCGGCCGCATGCTGCATTCGCTGGCCGGCCGGCGCGAGCGCATCGCGCACGACGCAGCGCAGTTGATCGAGCCGGACCGCGCAGCGCTGTCGCTGGCGCAGGCGCGGCTCGAAGAACTGCAGGCGGCGGTCGATGCCGCGCAGCAGCGCATGCAGGCGGCGCAGATCACGGTGCCGCAACTGCAGGGGGCGGTGCGCAACGCGCAGGACGGCGAGCGCGCCACCACCCGCACGCTGACCGAAACCCGCGCCCGTCGCGACGCGCTGGTCGAGCTGCAGCGCAAGACGCAGAGCGACGGCAAGCTCGCGCCCTGGCTGGCGGCGCTCGGCCTGCAGGACGCGCAACCGCTGTGGCAGGCGATCAAGGTGGAGGCCGGCTGGGAGCTGGCGGTCGAAGCCGTGCTGCGCGAGCGCCTGGGCGCGCTCGACGCCGTCTCGCCCGACACGCTGGCCGCCGCCGGTGCGGCCGGTGCCGCACCGCAGACGCTGACCCTTGCGCTGCCGGGCGCCGACCCGCGCACGCCGCTGGCGGCCGACAGCCTGCGCCACCATGTGCAGACGCTCGACGCGCGCTGGGACGCGCTGCTCGACCTGTGGCTCGGGCCGGTGGCGGCCGTCGAGGTGCTGGCGCTGCCGGCGCAGGTCGGTATGGCCGAGGTCGACCGCCAGGGCCGCGTTGCCCAAGGTGCGTCGCTTACGCTGTATGCGCCGGACGCGCGCACGCATGGCGTGCTGGAGCGCGCGCGCGACATCGAACAACTGGGCCGCGACATCGACAGGGCCGAGGCCGCGCTGGCCGAGGCGCGCGAGGCGCTGCGCGAAGCCGAGGCGGCGCTGGCGGCGGCACACGAAGAACAGGCGGCGGCGCGGCGCGAGCAGCAGTCGCTGACCCAGGCGGCGCACACCGCGCAGGTGGAACAGATCAAGCTCGGCCAGGCGGTGTCGCGCTTCGACGAGCAGCGCGCCGCACTGGAACGCGACCGCGCCGAAGTGGATCAGGCGGAACAGACCGAACAGGCGCATCTGGCGCGCGCCGAAATCGAGATCGAGCGCGCACGCGAACTGATCGATGTGCAGCGCAACCGGCTCGACGCCGCGCTGGAGGCGCACAAGAGCGCCGACGGCACGTTGCGCGAGGCGCGCTTTGCCGATCAGGCGGCGGCGCGTGA
Source organism: Methyloversatilis sp. (assembly GCF_051861465.1). GTDB lineage: Bacteria > Pseudomonadota > Gammaproteobacteria > Burkholderiales > Rhodocyclaceae > Methyloversatilis. Next base: position 209,960 of record NZ_JBHYCQ010000006.1, read on the forward strand.
GGTGCAGGAAGCCGGCTTTTCGCAGCGCGAATGCGCCAGCCGGCTGACCGATCTGGCGAATAACCTGTCGGTCGCGCGCACCCAGCTCGAAAACGCCGAACTCGAATGCGCACTGCGACGCGACGAATTTGCGCAGATCGACGAGCGCAGCATCGACGCCACGCTGCAGCAGACGCTGGACGCCCGCCGCGCGCGCGAACAGGTGCTGGCGACCTGCCGCGACACGCAGGAAGGACTGGCGGCGCAGCTGCGCGACCTCGATGCGCAGCGCGCGCAGAGCGAGCAGCGGCTGGCGCCGGCGCGCGAGCGTCTGGCCGAATGCCGGCTGAAGCAGCAGGCGGCGGCGCTGAATGCCGAACAGTTCGCGCAGCGGCTGGCCGAAATCACGCTGCCGGAAGGCCGGCTCGATGCGCTGGTCGCCGAAGGCGAACGCGAAAACGTGCGCGAAGGCAGTCTGAATGGTGAAATCGCCCGCCTGAACCGCGACATCGCGGCGCTCGGCGCGGTGAATCTGGCGGCACTGGAAGAACTGACGCAGGCGGCGGAGCGCAAGGGCTATCTTGACATGCAGTCGGCCGACCTGCGCGAGGCGATCGGCACGCTGGAAGATGCCATCCGCAGCATGGACCGCGAAACCCGTGCCCTGCTCAAGGACACGTATGATCGCGTGAATACCGAGTTCGGCCGCATCTTCCCGGAGTTGTTCGGCGGCGGCGAGGCGCGGCTGGTGATGACCGGCGACGAGATACTGGACGCCGGCCTGCAGGTGTTCGCGCAGCCGCCGGGCAAGCGCAACGCGTCGATCCAGCTGCTGTCCGGCGGTGAAAAGGCGCTGACCGCGACGGCGCTGGTGTTCGCGCTGTTCCAGCTCAATCCGGCGCCGTTCTGCATGCTGGACGAAGTCGATGCGCCGCTGGACGACACCAACACCGAACGCTTCTGCGAAATGGTCAAGCGCATGTCGGCGGCCACGCAGTTCGTGTTCATCAGCCACAACAAGATCACGATGGAAATGGCGCAACAACTGGTGGGCGTCACGATGCAGGAGCGCGGGTGTTCGCGCGTGGTCGAGGTCGACATGGAACAGGCGCTGAAGCTGCGCGACGAAGCGCTCAGCGTCTGAAAAAACATAAAGAGGAAGGTCATCAATGCAACTGACTGAACTGCAGATCGGACTGATCGCACTGGGCGTGGCGGGCATCGGCGCAGTGGTCGGCTACAACATGTGGCAGGAAAAGCGCCACCGCCAGACCGCCGAACGTGCACTGGGCGAAACCCATGCCGACGTGCTGATCGACCCGCCCGACGCGCCGCCCCGGCGCCTCGAACCCACGCTGGATTTCGACCTGAGCGACGACGCCGCGCCGATGTCAGACCCGTCGGCCACGCAGCCGGTGCGCCGCGACATGCAGGAGCCGATGCTGGCCGATGAATCCGTCACCGACATCACCGAGCCGCTGAAGTCGGTCGCCGGCTCGCCGGCCGACGCCGACCGCACGGTGGCGCAGTGGGCCACGGATGTTCCGACCGATGTTTCGACCAATGCCCCGCCTGAGCCGCTGGCCGACGGCTGGGCCGATCGGCAGGTGGAAGAGCTGATCACGATCGAATTCGAGGCGCCGGTGGCGGCGACCGAATTCCAGCGCACGTGGAATGACCTCACGCAGACCCTCGCCGTGACGATGCGCCTGCGCGGGCGCGACGAGCACGCCGGCCGCTGGTTGCCGCTGACCGCACAGACCGCGGGTGCGCTGTCGAAGGTCGAACTGGCGGTGCAGCTGGCGGATCGGCGCGGTGCGCTGTCGGAGGCGTCGGTGTCAGCGCTGGCCCATGCGCTGCAGGGCGTGGCCGACCGCTTCCTGGCGGTGGTGCATTTTCCGGACGTGCGCGAACTGCTCGGCCGGGCGCGCGAGCTGGACAGTTTCGCCGCGTCGGTCGACGTGCAGATCGGTCTCAATCTGGTCGCCGGCGAGTCGCTCATTTCCGGCACCAAGCTGCGCGGTCTGGCCGAGGCGCAGGGCTTCACGCTGAGCGGCGGCCAGTTCCACGCGCGCGACGATGTCGGCAACACGCTCTACACGCTGTGCAGCCTCGATGCCGAACAGTTTTCCGCCGACACGATGAAGGCGCTGCAGACCCAGGGCGTCACGTTGCTGCTCGACGTGCCGACCGTGGCCGACGGCGCGCGTCAGTTCGACCGCATGGTCATGGTGGCTGAACAGTTCGCGCACACGCTGGGCGCCAAAGTGGTGGACGACAACAGGCAGCCGCTGTCGCCCGCTTCGCTCGCGCTGATCCGCGGCAAGGTGGCCGAATTCCAGGGCCGCATGATCCAGTTCGGCATCAAGCCGGGCAGCGAATCGGCGAGCCGGCTGTTCAGCTGATGCCGTCGGCAGCATCGGCCACCGAGCGCGCAGCGGCGCTGCGCGCGCAGATCGCCCGGCACGACCGCCTGTATTACGAGCTCGACGCGCCGGAGATTCCCGACGCCGAATACGACAGGCTGTTCCGTGAACTGCAGGCGCTCGAAGCCGAACACCCGGCATTGCGCACGCCTGACTCGCCGACGCAGCGGGTCGGCGGCAAGCCGCTGCCCGCCTTCGCACCGGTGCGCCATGTCGTGCCGATGCTGTCCATCCGTACCGAAACCGATACCGAATCGACCGGTGCGCAGAATTTCGATGCGCGCGTGCGGCGCGAACTGAAGCTGGACGACACGCAGCCGCCGGTTGAGTACGCTGCCGAACTGAAGTTCGACGGCCTGGCGATCAATCTGCGCTACGAGCGCGGCGTGCTGGTGCTGGCCGCCACGCGCGGCGACGGCGAAACCGGTGAGGACGTGACGCAGAACGTACGCACCATTCACGAGGTGCCGCTGACCCTGGTGCCGCAGCCGCCTTCACAGCGGCCTTCGCTGTTCGATGCGCCCGGCTTGCCCGAGGTGCTTGAAGTGCGCGGCGAGGTCTACATGCGGCGCGATCGTTTCGATGCCTTCAACCTGCGCGCCGACGCGGCGGGCGAGAAGACGCTGGTCAATCCGCGCAATGCCGCGGCCGGCAGCATCCGTCAGCTCGATCCGGCCATCGCGGCGCGGCGCCCGCTGTCGTTTTTCGCCTATGGCCTCGGTGAGGTGCAGGGCTGGAACGTGCCGGCCACCCACGCGGGTGTGCTCGACGCGCTGGCGGCCTTCGGCCTGCCGGTGTGCGAACACCGCGCGGTCTGCAGCGGCGCCGACGCGCTGGCCGCCTTTCATGCGCGCATCGCCGAGGCGCGACCGGGCCTGCCGTTCGACATCGACGGTGTCGTGTACAAGGTGAACAGCCTGGCGCTGCAGCAGAAGCTCGGTTTCGTCACGCGCGAACCGCGCTGGGCGGTGGCGCATAAATATCCGGCGCAGGAAGCGCTGACCACGGTGCAGGACATCGAGGTGCAGGTCGGCCGCACCGGCAAGCTGACACCGGTGGCGCGGCTGGCGCCGGTGTTCGTCGGCGGCGTGACGGTCACCAAGGCCACGCTGCACAACGAATCCGAAATCCGCCGCAAGGATGTTCATGTCGGCGACACGGTCGTCGTGCGCCGCGCCGGCGACGTCATTCCCGAAGTCGTGTCGGTGTTGTCGGACAGACGGCCGCTGCATGCGCGGGCATTCTCCATGCCGATGAACTGCCCGGTGTGCGGCTCCGACGTGGTGCGCGAAGAAGGCGAAATCGACCACCGCTGCACCGGAGGTCTGTACTGCGCAGCGCAGCGCAAGCAGGCCCTGCTGCATTTTGCCGGCCGGCGGGCGATGGATGTCGAGGGGCTGGGCGACAAGCTGGTCGAGCAGCTGGTCGACGGCGGCCTGATCCGCAGCCTGCCCGACCTGTACCGGCTGGGCGTGCTGAAACTGGCCGAACTGGACCGCATGGCGGACAAGTCGGCCGAAAATCTGGTCGCCGCGCTGGAGAAGTCGAAGACGACGACGCTCGGCCGCTTCCTGTTCGCGCTCGGTATCCGCCATGTCGGCGAGGCTACTGCGAAGGATCTGGCGCGTCACCTGGGCAGCATGGACCGCATCATGGACGCCAGCGAAGCCGAACTGGCGCAGGTACCGGACGTCGGGCCGGTGGTGGCAGCGAGCATCCACCGCTTTTTCGCGCAGCCGCACAACCGCGAAGTGGTCGAACAGCTTCGTGCCTGCGGCATCGCGTGGGAAGAGGGCGAAATGCAGGTGGCCAGCGGCCCGCTGGTCGGCAAGACGGTGGTGCTGACTGGCGCGCTGCCGACGCTGTCGCGCGACGAGGCGAAAGATATGCTCGAGGCGGCAGGGGCGAAAGTGGCCGGTTCGGTCTCGAAAAAGACGGATTTTGTGGTGGCTGGCACGGATGCCGGCTCCAAACTCATCAAAGCGCAAGAACTGGGGATTACCATCCTCGATGAATCCGGGCTGCAGTCGCTGCTCGGCAACAGGGAGCCATAAGTAGATGAAATCAGTGCGTAAAGCCGTATTTCCGGTGGCTGGCCTCGGCAGCCGTTTCCTGCCCGCCACCAAGGCGAATCCGAAGGAAATGCTGCCGGTGGTCGACAAGCCGCTGATCCAGTACGCGGTGGAAGAGGCGGTTGCTGCAGGCTGCACCGACCTCATCTTCATCACCGGCCGCACCAAGCGTTCGATCGCCGACCATTTCGACAAGGCCTACGAGCTGGAACACGAGCTCGAAATGAAGCAGAAGACCGCACTGCTGGCGCTGTGCAACACGGTGCCCAAGCACGTCAATTGCATCTATATCCGCCAGTCGGAACCGCTCGGTCTGGGTCATGCGGTGCTGTGCGCCGCACCGGTGGTGAACGACGAGCCGTTTGCCGTGCTGCTGGCCGACGACCTGATCGATGGCGAGCCGCCGATCCTGAAGCAGATGACCGACATTTTCGACCGCTTCGGCCGCTCCATCCTCGGCGTGCAGCAGGTGCCGCGCAGTCAGACGGCGAGCTACGGCATCGTCAGCACGGACGCCGACGTAGGCGGGCTGTATGGCGTGACCGGCATCGTCGAGAAGCCGCAGCCCGAAGTGGCGCCGTCGACGCTGGCGGTGGTCGGCCGCTACATCCTGACACCGAGCATTTTCGATCACCTGCGCGCCCTGACGCCGGGTGCCGGCGGCGAACTGCAGCTGACCGACGCAATCGCCGCGCTGCTGGGCGAGGAAGCCGTGCTGGCCTACCCGTTCAAGGGCACGCGTTACGACTGCGGCTCCAAGCTCGGTTATCTGCAGGCAACGGTCGAACTGGCGCGCAAGCATCCGGAAGTCGGCGCCGCGTTTTCGGCCTGGCTGGACGCGCAGCACGCCGCAGCCGCCGACGCTGCGTGAGCCGTCTCGCCGATGCGCAGGCGCTGCTCGACGGCGCCGAACTGATCTGCGACGCGGCGCAGGTCGACGCCACGGTTGCCCGGCTGGCGCAGGAAATCACCGCCGCACTGGGCGACAGCTATCCGCTGCTGCTGTCGGTCATGGGCGGCGCTGTGGTGTTCACCGGCAATCTGCTGCCGCAGCTCGCCTTCCCGCTCGATTTCGATTACCTGCACGTCACGCGCTATGGCGACGACACGCAGGGCGGAGCGCTGCGCTGGATCAGCGAGCCGCGCATCCCGGTCGCCGGGCGCACCGTGCTGGTTCTGGACGATATCCTCGACGAGGGCATCACGCTGGCCGCGATTCGCCGCCACCTGCTCGACGCGGGTGCGCAACGCTGCCTGACCGCCGTGTTTTCCGACAAAATGATCGGGCGGACCAAGCCGATCAAGGCCGACTTCACCGGACTCGAATTGCCGGACCGCTACGTTTTCGGATACGGCATGGACGTGCGCGGTGCCTGGCGCAACCTCCCGGCCATTTACGCACTCAGGGAGTAGGCGATGGCCGAAGCGCTGCCGGTGTTTCTTGACGTCGAAGCGTCCGGTTTCGGCGCCGGCAGCTACCCGATCGAAGTCGGCTGCATCCTGCCCGATGGCCGCACCCTCTGCTGCCTGGTTCGCCCGCCGGACGGCTGGCAGCACTGGGACCAGAGCGCCGAAGCGGTGCACCACATCACGCGCGAAGTGCTGATGCAGCACGGCCTGCCGATCGAAGATGTCGTATGCCGTCTCGACGAGGCGCTGCGCGGCCAGGATGTCTACAGCGACGCCTGGGGCAACGACTACGCCTGGTTGTCCCGTCTGTACGACGAAGTGGATCGCGTGCCGCGCTTTCATCTGCGCAGCCTGCGGGAACTGCTGAGCGAGGCGCAGGCGGCGCGCTGGCACGAGGTGAAGAAGGAAGTCAGCGAAGCGCTGCACACCACCCGGCACCGCGCCAGCAACGACGCGCGGGTGCTGCAGGCGGCCTATGCGCGACTGTGCGCCGAACAGACACCGGTGTGCAGCGATCCGCAGTGACTGCACGCGCTGCGCGGCCGGCGGATAAAAAAAGGAGCGCCTGAGCGCTCCTTTTTTCGTTGCATGCCCCGGAAGATCAGGCTTCGTCGCGCGAGGCGCGCTTGCGCTCGTGTTCCTTCAGGTGACGCTTGCGCAGGCGGATCGTCTTCGGCGTGATTTCGACCAGTTCGTCGTCGGCGATGAATTCGATTGCCGATTCCAGCGTCAGCGAGATCGGCGGCACCAGGCGCACGGCTTCGTCGGTGCCCGACGCGCGTACGTTGGTCAGCTGCTTGCCCTTGATCGGGTTCACCACCAGATCGTTGTCGCGCGAGTGGATGCCGATGATCATGCCTTCGTACAGCACGTCACCGGGGCTGACGAACATGCGGCCGCGGTCCTGCAGATTCCACAGAGCGTAGGCGACGGCTTCGCCGTCGTTCTGCGAAATCAGCACGCCGTTGCGACGTTCCGACATCGCGCCGGCGACCGGACCGTAGTCGTCGAACACGTGGCTGGCCAGACCGGTGCCGCGCGTCAGGTTCAGGAATTCGCCCTGGAAGCCGATCAGGCCGCGCGCCGGAATGCGGTACTCGATGCGCACCCGGCCCTTGCCGTCCGGCTGCATGTCCTGCAGTTCGCCGCGGCGCCGACCGAGTTCTTCCATCACGCCGCCCTGATGGGTTTCTTCGACGTCGACAGTCAGCAGTTCGTAGGGCTCGCTTTTGACACCGTCGATTTCCTTGAACACCACGCGCGGGCGACCGACCGCCAGTTCGTAGCCTTCGCGGCGCATCGTTTCCAGCAGGATGGTCAGGTGAAGTTCGCCGCGACCCGACACGAGGAACACGTCCGAATCTTCGGTGTATTCGACGCGCAGTGCGACGTTCTTCAGCAGTTCCTTTTCGAGACGCTCGCGGATCTGGCGGCTGGTGACGTACTTGCCTTCACGACCGGCCTGCGGCGACGCATTCACCATGAAATTCATCGTCAGCGTCGGCTCGTCGACCGCGATCGGCTTCAGCGGCGCCGGCGATTCCGGGTCGCAGATGGTGACGCCGATATTCACCTGATCGATGCCCGACACCAGCACGATGTCGCCGGCGCTGGCCGATTCGGCCTGCGTGCGCTCCAGACCCTTGAAGGTCAGCACCTGGCCGACCTTGGCCTTGCCGCGCAGTTCTTCGCCGTAATAGACGGCGACTTCCTGGTTCGGCTTGATGCGGCCGCGCGTGATGCGACCGATGCCGAGCTGGCCGATGTAGGTGGAGTAATCGAGCGAACAGACCTGCAGCTGCAGCGGGCCGTCTTCATTGACTTCCGGCTGCGGCACGTTGTCGAGGATGGCCTGGAACAGCGGACGCATATTGGTGCCCGGCGTGCTCGAATCGAGCATCGCGAAGCCATTCAGCGCCGAGGCGAACACGACCGGGAAGTCGAGCTGCTCTTCGGTTGCGCCCAGTTTGTCGAACAGGTCGAAGGTGTGGTTGATCACCCAGTCCGGACGTGCGCCCGGGCGGTCGATCTTGTTCACCACAACGATGGGCTTGAGGCCGAGCGCGAGCGCCTTGCGGGTCACGAAGCGGGTCTGCGGCATCGGGCCTTCGACGGCATCGACCAGCAGCAGCACGCCATCGACCATCGACAGCACGCGCTCGACCTCGCCGCCGAAGTCGGCGTGGCCCGGGGTGTCAACGATATTGATGTGGGTGCCTTCGAACTCGATCGCGCAATTCTTCGACAGGATCGTGATGCCACGTTCCTTTTCGAGATCGTTCGAATCCATCACGCGCTCCGAAACCTGCTGGTGCGATGCGAAGGTGCCGGACTGGCGCAGCAGCTGGTCGACCAGCGTGGTCTTGCCATGATCGACGTGCGCGATGATGGCGATGTTGCGTATGGAGCGGGACATAGGAATGGTGCAGCGCAATAAGAAAAACACGCAAGTATAGCACAGCACGCAAGCCTTTTCCGGCGCCGCCTGTTGCCTCACCGGACGTCCGTTCCCAGACGGGCCTGCCGGCGCGATGCTCAAGGGCGTTGCACCTGTCGGAATTCATTACAGCCGGAGGGCCGGGCGGGAGTCATCTGCCCGCAGTGCGCGGCGGTGTGTCGGAGGCATGCTTATTGCTCCCTGCCTGTCCGCCTCACGATCGGCGCGCGCGCGTTGCCACAGCGAACGCTGTCGCGCAGTCGGGAAGGGCACCGGACGTGCACACACCATGCTCAGGGAGTCGTGCGAATCTGCATAGCCCACTTTCCTTTCTGCGCTGCAGCAGCGTCAGCGAGCGTCTCCGCCAAGGCTGAAGTCGTCGCAGCAACAGGTCTGCGCATCCGCGCGACCTGCATTTCCGGCTGAAAGGGTATGCAATGAATTTCAAGCGGCACACGGCATGTGCAACGGCAGCGATCGCACTCGGACTGGCGTCGGCGGGTCCGGCGCACGCCGCATCGGCGAGCGCGACGCTGGAATGGTTCAGCTTCGACACGCGCGTGATCGCGCTGGCTGACATCGACCCGGTCTTCACGCCCGGCAGCGTTTTCGGGAGTACGGCCTACGTCAATCTGTTCAATGGTGCGCAGCAGTCGGCGATGGACAGCGATGACTGGAGCACCGACCTTTCGGCGTCATTGACCGGGGCGACGGCCACGATTGCCGGGGCCGAGGTGCCGCCGAAAACGGGCAACTTCGACGTGAATCCGCAGGAAAGGCTGTGGGCCGACGTCCGTGGCACGACGGCGGCAGGCGCCGACACCCAGAGAACCGTCGATTTCACGCTCGGCGCGCAGACCCTGGTGTTGTTCTCGGTCGACTATCGGCTCGCGGTCGACACGACCGGGCTCGATCCGATGACCTCGTTCGTGAACACGTACGCATCGCTGTTCGGGTACGCCAATGGTGAAAGCTTTCAGGCACTGGTGCAGGCCGGTGGCTCGGTTCCGGCCGACAACGGTGTCCGGCAGGGCCGGCTGGTGCTGGCGGTCGCCAACGCGAGCGATGACGAGAAATCGTACGTCCTCAGCGCCACCGCGGCCGCCTATATCTATGCGCCGGTACCCGAGGCAGACAGCAGCGTGATGTTCATCGCAGGCCTGCTGATGCTTGGTGGCGTGCTCGTGCGCCGTCGCCAGACCGCACGCGCTTAAGGCGTCTTGCCGCCCTGAATCGCCCGGTGAAAGCCGGGCTTTTTTTCGCCTGATAGACTGCGCGACCCGGGACAAAGGAGTGCATCCATGCTGGCGATCATCGGTGGCAGCGGTCTGACGCAGCTGGCCAATCTTGACGTCACCCGTCGTGAAGTGGTGCGTACGCCCTACGGCGAGCCATCCGGCCCGCTGACCTTCGGCCGGCTGGCCGGACGCGATCTGGTATTCATCGCGCGCCACGGTTACGGTCATACCATTGCGCCGCACCGCGTGAACTACCGCGCGAACATTTCGGCGCTGCGCAGCGTCGGCGTGGCGCGCATCGTGTCCGTCGCCTCGGTCGGCGGCATCCGGGCCGATCTCGGGCCGGGCACGCTGGTGGTGCCGGACCAGATCATCGATTACACATGGGGCCGTCACAGCACCTTCTTCGATGGCCACGATGGGCAGGTGAAGCACATCGATTTCACCGAGCCCTACGACGCCACCCTGCGCCGGGCGCTGCTTGATGCCGCGGCGCGGGCCGGCGAGCAGGTGGTCGATGGAGCCGTCTATGCCGCAACCCAGGGACCGCGTCTGGAGACGGCGGCGGAAATCAATCGGCTGGAGGGCGACGGCGCACATCTCGTCGGCATGACCGGCATGCCTGAAGCGGTGCTGGCGCGCGAGGCAGGTCTGGCCTATGCGGCGATCAATGTCGTGGTCAATCACGCAGCAGGGCGCGGCGATTCGCTGCACGGCATCGAAATGTCGGCCATCGAGGACATGCTGCAGGAAGCGATGACGCGCGTGCGCCGCCTGCTCGAAGCCCTGTGCGCGAACGGGGAGTGCGCATGATCCGCGACATCCTGCGCATGGGTGACCCGCGGCTGCTGCGCGTGGCGCAGCCGGTCACGCGCTTCAACTGCCCGGAACTCGATGCGCTGGTGCAGGACCTGATCGACACCATGCAGGCGGCCGATGGCGCCGGACTTGCAGCGCCGCAGATCGGCGTGGATCTGCGGGTCGTGGTGTTCGGCGGCTCACCGTCGGTGCGCTATCCCGAGGCACCGGTCGTGCCGTTCACCGTGCTGGTCAATCCGGTGCTGACACCGCTCGGCAAGGAAATGGAAGAGGGCTGGGAAGGCTGCCTGTCGGTGCCCGGCCTGCGCGGCGTCGTGGCGCGCCATGCCCGGCTGCACTACAGCGGCTTCGATCCGCAGGGCACGCCGATCGAGCGCGAGGTCGATGGCTTTCACGCCCGGGTGGTGCAGCATGAGTGCGACCATCTCGATGGCGTGCTGTACCCGATGCGGGTACGTGACTTCAGCCGATTCGGCTACACCGAGGTGCTGTTTCCCGATCAGGACGCCAGCGACGACTGAGCGGCCGCGTGCTGCGCGGCCCACGCTTCGAGTTCGGCGGCCGGCAGCGGCTTGCTGAACAGGTAGCCCTGCACGCATTCGCAGCCCAGATTGTCGAGGAAGGCGAGCTGGGCGTCCGTTTCCACACCTTCGGCCACCACGCTGAGCCCCAGGTTCTGCGCCAGACTGATTGTCGCCGCGCAGATGGCCGCGTCGTCCGGATCGCTTTCGATGTCCTTCACGAACGAGCGGTCGATCTTCAGTCGCTGCAGCGGCATCAGTTTCAGATGGCTCAGCGATGAATAGCCGGTTCCGAAATCGTCGATCGCCAGTTCGACGCCCAACTCGCGCAACTGGCCGAGCATGCGCAGCGTGGCCTCCGGGTTGTCCATGGCCACGCTTTCGGTGATTTCAAGTTCGAGCTCGCCCGGGCGCAGGCCGTGCCGATTCAGCGTGTCCTCGACCTGGTACAGCAGGTTCTTCGAGCGCAGCTGGCGCGCCGACAGATTGACCGATACCCGCAGCATCAGGCCCTGATCCTTCCAGCGGCTCAGCTGCCAGCAGGCCTCCTGCAGGATCCATTCGCCGAGCTTGATGATCAGGTCGCTCTCTTCGGCGATCGGAATGAAGCTGTTCGGCGGTACCAGACCGCGCTCCGGATGCTGCCAGCGCACCAGTGCCTCTACGCCGACCAGCCGGCCACTGGCGACTTCTATCTGCGGCTGGTAGTGCAGCACGAACTGACGGGATTCGATCGCATGGTGCAGGCTGCCCTGCAGGGCCAGCCGCTCGCTGGCATTGGCCGACATGCTCTGGTCGAAGAACTGGTAGTTGTTCCGGCCTGCGGCCTTCGCGTGATACATCGCGGTATCCACGTTGCGCAGCAGCGTATCGACCGAGGTGCCGTCATTCGGGAACACGCCGATGCCGACGCTGGGCGTCGAGTGCAGCCGGTAGGCCTCGACCTGATACGGCGCCGACAGCGCCGAAACGATCTTCTCCGCGACGGCGGCAGCGGTGAGCGTCGAGGCCATGTCGGTCACCAGCACGACGAATTCGTCGCCGCCCAGTCTCGCCACCACATCACTCAAGCGCACACAGCAGAGCAGCCGCTGCGCGACATCCACCAGCAGCGCGTCGCCCACGTGATGACCGAGCGTGTCGTTGATGTCCTTGAAGTGGTCCATGTCGATCATCATCACGGCAATCAGCGTGCCGTGCCGGCGCGCTTCGGCCATCGCCTGTTCCATGCGGCCCTGCAGGCTGAGCCGGTTCGGAAGCCCGGTCAGCGCGTCGTGGTGAGCCAGATGATGGATCTTGCGTTCGGCGGCCTTGCGTTCGCTGATGTCACTGAAGGAGTGTACGTAATGGACGTCGCCGCCCTGCCCGCCGACCGGGTAGATGCTGAGTCGCTTCGGATAGGTTTCGCCGTCGGCGCGTCGGTCGTCCAGTTCGCCCGACCAGTCGCCGCCGGCGTCGATGCGTTGCGCAAAGGACGCGTGACTCGACGCGTCGTAGGGCGTCGACACCACGGTTGATGCAAGCTTGCCGAGCACGGCTTCGCGCGTCAGGCCGGTGAGTTTCAAAAATGCCGGGTTGACCGACACGATGCGATCCCCTTCGTCGGTCACCACGATGGCTTCGTTCGAACTCTGGATCACGCTGGCGGCCAGCGACAGATCGGCGTCGCGCAGCCGGATGCGCCGGATCTGCAACTGCCCGAGACCGAGCAGGCCCGCGATCGCAACAGACACCAGGCTGCCGGCCATCCATATGCTGATGACGCGGGTGTCCTGCAGCGCGCCGCGCCAGCCGCCAACCGGCACCGCGGCCAGCTGCCAGCGCGCGTTGTCCGGCAGCACGACATCGACCTTGACCGGGTCGAGGCTGAAGATGTCCGGTTCGCCATGGATGACTTCGCCGTCTGCGCCCATGCCGTCACGACCGCGCAGGGCGTAGCGGACGCTCTGGTTCGCATCCAGCAGTCCGCTTGCCTTGAGCAGGGTGTCGAATCGCAGCACGATGGACGCCAGTCCCCAATACCTTTCCGGGCGTCCATCCGCCGCAGGCAGATAGATCGGAAAGCGGTTGATCAGACCGACGCCGCCCTGCACCAGATCGAGCGGGCCGGCGAGCACGAAGCGCCGGCTTTCCATCATCTTGAGCACCGCATCGCGTTGCGTCGGATGGTCCAGATAGCGCAGGCCGAGCGCAGCTTCGTTGCCGGCGAGCGGATTGACGAAGCGCAGCACGTTGTCAGGCGCCAGCGCAATGCTGCGTACGTGGCGTCCGTAGGCCAACATGCGTTCGCTTACCCGGTTGAAGGCATCGGCGGTGATGGCGGGGTTGGCGGCTACGTAACTGACCAGGCCGAGTGACAGATGCGCGGCACTGTTGATTTCGCTCTCCAGCCGCGCCCGCACGACGCCCGCCTGGGCGGCGACTTCACCGCGCTGGCGCTGCAGCATCTGGTCCGCTTCGACATCGGCGATGTAGGCGGTCAGCGCCAGTCCCGACAGCAGCGCGATCAGGGCGACCGCCAGCGGCTTGCTCCGGTCAAGCAGGGACAGGCGACGTGGGTTGTACGTGGAGAAACTCAACGGTCAGATCCGGTTCGTGCGCAAGGTTTTCAGGGCGTGATCGAGCGCCTGTGAGCGATCTTTTTCGGGTGTCCGGAAGCGATGTCGGTATGGGGTGTATGGATGGTGTGTCTGGAGCATAGCGCCGATTCACGCCGTGCCGAACGGCTTCACTACAGGATAGCGAGTTCTCCGAGCAGCTCCTGCTCGAGTCTGATCAGCGTCGTGCTTTTTTCCAGTTCGGCACCGGAAACGAGAAACACGTCTTCCACCCGGTCGCCGAGCGTGGTGATCTTGGCGGTGTGCAGATTGATGTGGTGCGCGGCCAGCACGCGGGCGACCGAATAGAGCAGCCCGGGACGGTCGGCGGCCGTGACGTGCATGATGTGGTGCTGCTTGCGTTCGTCCGGCTTGATCAGCACTTCGGGCGTGATCGGGAAGTGCCTGACCTCGCGTGACAGCCGGCCGGTGACCGGTTGCTCTGCAAGCGTCTGGTTCTGCAGTCGTTCAGCCAGCCCGGTTTCGATCAGCGCAATCATGTCGCGCGAATTCAGGTGCCGGTTCGGATCGAGCAGGATGAAGCTGTCCAGCGCGTGCCGGTCGGTCGTGGTGTGGATCTTCGCATCGGCGATGCTGTAGCCGAGCCGGCCGAAGAAGCCGCACAGGCGCATGAACAGATCGGGCTGGTCGGGTGCATAGACCATCACCTGCAGGCCGTCGCCGACCTGATTGGGTCGCGCCTTGACGACCGGTGTGCTGGCGTTGGCCTGGAAGTAGAGCATGCGCGTGTGCCAGGCGATTTCGTCCGCCTCGTGCCGCATGAAGTACACGGTGTCGAGTCTGGCCCAGAACTCGTTTTCGATGCCTTCGCGCAGGCCGAAGTAGCGCAGCAGGTGGCGTGCTTCCTCCTGCCGGTCGGGCGTGCCGGATGCGCCCGGACTTTCGCCCTGAAGGACGCGCAGGGTCGAGAAGTAGAGGTCCTCCAGCAGTTTGCCGCGCCAGGCATTCCACACCTTGGGACTGGTGCCGCGGATGTCGGCATGGGTCAGGATGTACAGCGCCGTCAGACGACGTTCGGTGCGCACCAGCGCGGCGAAGGCGCGGATGGTGTCCGGGTCGGACAGATCCTGCTTCTGTGCGACCGATGACATCGACAGATGGTGCTCGACCAGGAACACCACCAGTTCGGCGTCTTCGGCATCGATGCCGTGCTGCATGCAGAACAGGCGTGCGTCGCGCATGCCCAGCTGCGAATGGTCGCCGCCGCGGCCCTTCGCGATATCGTGGAACAGCGCCGACAGATAGAGCAGCCAGCGTCGTTCGAATGCGGTGATCAGACGCGACAGCAGCGGATATTCGTGCGCGTGCTCGGCCATCGTGAAACGGCGCACGTTGCGCATCACCTGCAGGATGTGCTGGTCGACGGTGTAGACATGAAACAGGTCGTGCTGCATCTGGCCGACGATGCGGCCGAAGGCAGGCAGATAGCGGCCGAGGATCCCGTACTGGTTCATGCGGCGGATTTCATGCACCAGGCCACGTGTCTGCTGGAACAGCGACAGGAACAGCATGCGGTTCTGCGGGTCGCGCCGGAACTTCGCATCGATCAGGCGGCGCGCCCGCCACAATCCGCGCAGCGTGCGCGCCGTCATGCCCTTGAGTTCGCGGTGCGTCTGCAGCAGCGTGAAACATTCGAGCAGTGCGCTCGGCGTGCGCTCGAATACGTCCTCCGACACCACGTCGAGCAGTTCCCGGCTGGACTGAAAGCGCGCATTGATCGGCTGCACGACGGTGTCGTCGGACGGAAACAGCGCGGCGGAGATGTTCTGCAGCAGGATGGTGTTCAGCTGGGTGATCATCTTCGCGCTGCGGTAGTAGCGCTGCATGAACACTTCGGAGGCGCGGCGGGTCGGCGTGGCCTGCATGCCGAACGCCGCAGCCAGCGCTTCCTGGTGGTCGAAGATCAGCCGGTCTTCGCGCCGGCGGGCGATCAGGTGCAGCCGGACCCGGGTGTCGCGCATGAAACGTTCGATCCGATGCAGCTGGCGCGATTCGGTCGGCGTGATCAAACCGCGCGCAGCCAGTTCGGCCCAGGTCGAGCCGAACCGGCTGGCGCGCGCGATCCACTGGATCACCTGCAGATCGCGCAGCCCGCCCGGACTTTCCTTGCAGTTCGGCTCCAGGCTGTAAGGGGTTTCCTGATAGCGCTGGTGGCGTTCGTCCTGCTCCAGGCGCTTGGCCTTGAAAAAGCTGCCCGGATCGCGCTGGGTCGCCAGCGCGTGGCTCAGTTCGCGGAACATGCGGCGGGAGCCGGCCAGCAGGCGCGCTTCGAGCAGCGTGGTTTCGACCGTGATGTCGCGCGACGCCTCGTCTACGCACTGGCCGACCGACCGGACGCTGTGGCCGATATCCAGACCGATGTCCCACAACAGGCCGACCAGCATTTCCAGCCGCGCTTCGATGTCCGGCGACAGCTGCGGCGGGGTCAGGAACAGCAGGTCGACGTCCGACGCCGGATACAGCTCGCCGCGACCATAGCCACCGACGGCAACCAGCGCCGCCGAGCGCGGCATGCCGGCAGCGGCCCAGAGCTGGCGCAGGGCGGCATCGACCGCGCGGGCGCGGTCGCGCAGCAGGCGCTGGCTGTTGCCGTCACGTTCGAACGTTTCACGCAGCCGTTGCTGGGCCGCCGACAGCTCGGCACGCAGCGTGGCCGCCAGCAGGCGCAGCGCATCGGTACCGGCCGGGGCATCCACCCGTCAGGCCGCTCCGCGGATGTCGCCGATCAGCGCTGGCGGGGGTGGGCAGCCGTCGGACACGGTCAACACCTCGTAACCGTCGTCGGTGACGACCACCGTATGTTCCCACTGCGCAGACAGCGTGCGGTCGCGCGTGACGATGGTCCAGCCATCCGCCAGTTCGGACACCGCGGCGCGGCCGGCATTCACCATCGGCTCGATGGTGAAGATCATGCCGGGCTGCAGTTCCATGCCGGTGCCGGGCTTGCCGTAGTGGAGCACCTGCGGATCCTCGTGGAACTTGCGACCGATGCCGTGACCGCAGAATTCGCGCACCACCGAAAATCCGTTCGTTTCGGCATGCCGCTGTATCACGTGACCGATATCGCCCAGGCGCGCACCCGGTCTGACGCGGGAGATGCCGAGCCACAGACATTCGAAGGTGATCTGGCACAGCCGGCTGGCCTGCTTGCTGACTTCGTTGCCGACCATGAACATGCGGCTGGTGTCGCCGTGAAAGCCATCCTTGATCACCGTGATGTCCAGGTTGACGATGTCACCCTTCTTCAGCGCACGCGGTGCCGGAACGCCGTGGCACACGACATGATTGACCGACGTGCAGATCGACTTCGGGAACGGGCTGTAGCCCGGCGGCGCGTAGTTGAGCGGCGCCGGGATGGTTTTCTGCTCATTCACCATGTAGTCGTGGCACAACCGGTCAAGTTCTTCGGTCGTGATGCCGGGCTGGACATGCGGTTCGATGAAATCGAGCACCTCTGACGCCAGCTTGCACGCGACGCGCATGCTCTCGATTTCTTCCGCAGTCTTGATGGTGACGCTCATAGGGGTAACGGCTCTTCAAATACGCTCGGGGACCACTCAGGTTAGCCGAAGCGCCCGACGGCGGCAAACGCTTGCGTGCCGGACTGCTTGAGTTTGTTGCACTGCGACTGCTAGAATCGTGGGCTGTTTGATTCCAGTACCTATCAGGTACGTCAGACAAATCCACACGCCCGGTGCTGCCGTTGATACGGCAGCTCGACCGATAGGGTGCGTAGCCGGACATTGCGGCTGCGAACACGGCCGGGCGGAGGTTAAACCCTGATCGGAGACTTCAATGTCCGTATCCATGCGTGAAATGCTGGAGGCGGGTGTCCATTTCGGACATCAGACCCGCTTCTGGAACCCCAAGATGGCCCCGTACATTTTCGGCCATCGCAACAAGATTCACATCATCAACCTGGAAAAGACGGTTGCCCGCTACAACGAGGCAATGGCCTTCATCCGCCGCATGTCCTCCAACAAGGGCACCATCCTGCTGGTCGGCACCAAGCGCCAGGCCCGTGAAATCGTGGCAGAAGAAGCGCAGCGCGCAGGCGTGCCGTACGTCGATGAGCGCTGGCTCGGCGGCATGCTGACCAACTTCAAGACGCTGAAGCTGTCGGTCAAGCGCCTGAAGGACCTCGAGCAGCTGGTCGAGGACGGCAGCATGGAACGCATGCCGAAGAAGGAAGCCCTGGTACTGCAGCGCGAGCTGATCAAGCTGCAGAAGAGCATCGGCGGCATCAAGAACATGAACGGCCTGCCGGATGCGCTGTTCGTGATCGACGTCGGTTTCCACAAGATCGCCATCACGGAAGCCAACAAGCTCGGCATTCCGGTGATCGCGGTGGTCGATACCAATCACTCGCCGCTCGGCGTGGACTACGTGATTCCGGGCAACGACGACTCGAGTCGTGCCATTCGCCTGTACGCATCGGGCGTGGCTGACGCCATCCTGGAAGGTCGCAACAGCGCCGCCCAGGATCTGGTCGCACAGCTCAAGGGCGACGACGAATTCGTCGAGGTCGAAGCCGAAGCGGAACCGCAGGCCTGATGAACCGTCCCGGCGGCCGCTCGCGCGGTTGCCGGGTGTTTGACGAATTGCAAGAACAGTTGATGGAAGGCGGGACTCAGCATGGCGGAAATCACCGCAGGAATGGTCAAGGAGCTGCGTGAGAAGACCGACGCTCCGATGATGGAATGCAAGAAGGCGCTGACCGAAGCCGGTGGCGACCTGCAGAAGGCAGAAGAAATCCTTCGCGTGAAACTGGGTAACAAGGCCAGCAAGGCCGCTGCCCGTGTGACGGCCGAAGGCATTGTCGGCCTCTATCTGTCGGCCGACGGCAAGCTTGCCGCGATGGTCGAAGTCAATTGCGAAACCGACTTCGTGGCGAAGAACGACGATTTCCTCGCCCTGGTCAATGGCAGCGCAAAGCTGATCGCCGAGCACAACCCGGCTGACGTCGCCGCGCTGTCGGCGCTGCCGATGGGCGAAGGCACGGTCGAGTCGACGCGCGCTGCGCTGGTCGGCAAGATCGGTGAAAACATGTCGATCCGCCGTTTCGTGCGCATTGCCGCCGAAGGCAAGGTCGCCAGTTACGTTCATGGCGGCTCGAAGATCGGTGTGCTGGTCGATGTCGTCGGGGGCGACGAAGCGCTCGCCAAGGATCTGGCGATGCACATTGCCGCGTCGAAGCCGAAGTCGCTCGACTCGAGTGGCGTGTCGGCCGACTTGATCGAAGCCGAACGTCGCGTCGCGATCGAAAAGGCGCGCGAAGCCGGCAAGGCGGAAGAGATGATCACCAAGATCGCCGAAGGCTCGGTGCAGAAGTTCCTGAAGGAAGTGACGCTGCTCGGCCAGGTTTTCGTCAAGGCCGAAGACGGCAAGCAGACCATCGAGCAGCTGCTGAAGGCGAAGTCGGCGAAGATCGCCGGCTTCACGCTCTACCTGGTCGGTGAAGGCATCGAGAAGAAGACGACCGACTTCGCTGCCGAAGTGGCCGCACAGGCCGCTGCAGCCGCTGCAGCACGCTGAAGGAGCCTGCATGACTGTTGCCTACCGCCGGATACTGCTGAAACTGTCGGGTGAGGCCCTGATGGGCGACGACGACTACGGCATCAGCCGCGACATGCTTGCCCGCATCGTTGCGGAGATCGCCGAAATCCGCGCCCTGGGCGTCGAAGTGGGTGTGGTGATCGGCGGGGGCAACATTTTCCGCGGTGTGGCGGGCGGCGCGGCCGGCATGGACCGCGCCACAGCCGACTACATGGGCATGCTGGCGACGGTGATGAACGCGCTCGCGCTGGGCGATGCAATGCGTCAGGCCGGTGTTGCCGCACGGGTTCAGTCGGCGCTGAGCATCGAGCCGGTCGTCGAGTTCTACATCCGAGGCAAGGCGATCCGCTATCTGGAAGAAGGCAAGGTCGTCATTTTCGCCGCCGGTACGGGCAACCCCTTCTTCACGACCGACACGGCGGCTGCGCTGCGCGGACGCGAAATCGAGGCGGAGATCGTGCTCAAGGCGACCAAGGTCGACGGCGTGTACAGCGCCGACCCGATGAAGGTGCCCGATGCGACCCGCTACGAGCGCATCAGCTTCGACGAGGCGATCAGCCGCGACCTCAAGGTGATGGACGCCACGGCGCTCGCCTTGTGCCGCGACCAGCAACTGCCGATCAAGGTGTTCAGCATTTTCAAGCCGGGCGCACTCAAGCGCGTGGTGATGGGCGAAGACGAGGGCACGCTGGTCCATATATAGTGGTGCGTGTTTTGCGCTCGCCATGGCTCAACAGGCTGCCGACGAGCGGCCGCAACTTCCAACAAGAGGCGACTTCATGATCCCCGAGTTGAAGAAAACCACAGAACAGAAGATGCAGAAGACGCTGGAGTCGCTCAAGGCCGACTTCGGCAAGGTGCGCACCGGTCGCGCCCACACCGGCATCCTCGACCACATCCAGATCGATTACTACGGCACCATGGTGCCGCTGAGTCAGGTGGCCAATGTCACGCTGATCGACGCGCGCGCCATTGGCGTACAGCCGTGGGAAAAGAAGCTGTTGCCGGTGGTCGAGAAGGCCATCCGCGATTCCGACCTGGGCCTGAACCCGTCGGCGATGGGCGATGTGGTGCGCGTGCCGATGCCTGCGCTGACCGAAGAGCGGCGCAAGGAACTGATCAAGGTGGTGCGCGGCGAAGCCGAAAACGGCCGCATCGCGGTGCGCAACCTGCGCCGTGACGCAAACAGCGTGCTGAAGGACGCCGTCAAGGCCAAAACCATTTCGGAAGATGACGAGCGGCGCACGCAGGACGACATCCAGAAGCTGACCGACCGCTACATTTCGGAGGTCGACAAGCTGCTCGCGCAGAAAGAACAAGACCTGATGGCGGTCTGAGGCCGAACCCGCATCGTGTCCTCGCGCTCCAGCAAGCCGGTCGACGGCGGCAACCTGCCGGTTCCGCAGCACATCGCCATCATCATGGACGGCAATGGCCGGTGGGCGCGGCGCCGCTTCATGCCGCGGGTGGCCGGGCACCGCAAGGGGGTCGAAGCCGTGCGCGCCGTGGTGTCGCGCTGCGCCGAGCGCGGCGTCGGCTACCTCACGTTGTTCGCGTTCAGCTCGGAAAACTGGCGTCGTCCGCCGGAAGAGGTGAGCTTCCTGATGCAGCTGTTCATGCGTGCACTGGAAGAGGAGGTCGTCCGCCTGCACGAGAACTCGATACGGCTGCGCGTCATCGGTGACCTGTCGCGCTTCGAACCCAAACTGATCGACATGATCCGCAGCGCCGAAGCGCTGACCGCCGGCAATACCGGGCTCAACCTCACGGTTGCCGCAAATTACGGCGGCCGCTGGGACATCCTGCAGGCGACCGAATGCATGCTGAAGGCAAATCCCTCGCGGCGCGAAGGATTCGTCGAGAGTGATCTGACCCCGCATCTGGCGATGGCCTACGCGCCGGAACCTGACCTGTTCATCCGCACCGGCGGCGAACAGCGCATCAGCAACTTCCTGCTCTGGCAACTGGCTTATACCGAGCTGTATTTCACCGACAAGCTGTGGCCCGAATTCAACGGGTCGGCGGTCGATGAAGCCATCGCGTCCTTCCAGCAGCGCGAACGCCGTTTCGGACGCACCAGCGAACAGGTGCAGGCTGCCACCGCAGCCGCGCTCGGCGCGGTCGGCCGGCATGCTTAAGCAGCGGGTACTGACCGCCATCGCATTGCTGGCAGGTCTGTACGCTGCACTGACCCTGCTCGATCTGACCGCCTGGGGCTGGCTGGTGGCGGTCATCCTCGGTCTCGCCGGCTGGGAGTGGGGACGTCTGAGCGGTCTTGCCCCCGGCGGTGCCATCGGTTCCGGCGTGATCACCTTCCTGCTCGTTGCGGCTGCCGCGGCGTTCGCCTTCGGCCCGACCGGCGTGCTGCCGGAGGCCATGCGTCCGCTCTCCGCCCTGCACGCGCTCGCCATCGCATTCTGGCTGGTGGTCGTCCCGGCATGGATGTGGCGCGGCGGCCGTCCGTCGGCCTTCTGGATGGCGCTGACCGGTGTGGTCGTGTTGCTGCCGCCTGCGCTGGCGCTGATACAGCTGCGCGCACAGGGTCTCGTGCCGCTGCTGTTGCTGATGGCCGTGGTGTGGATCGCCGACATCGCCGCATATTTCACCGGTCGAGCGTTCGGCCGGCACAAGCTTGCGCCGGCGATCAGCCCGGGCAAGACCTGGGAAGGTGCCTTCGGCGCGGTGATCGCCGTGCAATGCTATGGTCTGGCGATAAAGCCGCTACTGTTCGCCGAGGCCGACATGCCCGCCTGGCTGGTCTGGTCGGTGATACTGATGCTGCTGACCGCGGTCAGCATCGTCGGTGACCTGTTCGAGTCGATGATGAAGCGCCAGGCCGGCATCAAGGACAGCAGTCAGCTACTGCCCGGTCATGGCGGCGTACTCGATCGTGTCGACAGCCTGACTGCAACGCTGCCGCTGATCGGATTTGCCCTGCTCAACCTACTTCCCGGAGCGCAGACGTGATGCGCAGACTGACCATACTCGGCGCCACCGGATCGATCGGCGTCAGCACGCTGGATGTCGTGGTGCGGCACCCCGATCGTTTCGAGGTGGTGGCGCTGTCCGGCCACCGCCAGATCGACAAGCTGGCCGAGCAATGCCTCGCCTTTGCACCGAAAGTCGCCGTGGTGGCGGACGCCGGTGCCGCCGATACCCTGCGTGGCATGCTGGCGGGGCGAGTGCCGACCGAGGTGATGCATGGCAGCGAAGCGCTCGAAATGATTGCCGCGCTGCCCGAGGTCGACACCGTCATGGCGGCCATCGTCGGTGCCGCCGGTCTGCGTCCGACGCTGGCCGCCGCACGCTCGGGCAAGCGCATCCTGCTGGCCAACAAGGAAAGCCTCGTCATGTGCGGTGCGGTGTTCATGCACGAGGTGGCATCGAACGGCGCCACGCTGCTGCCGATCGACAGCGAGCACAACGCGGTTTTCCAGTGCATGCCGACGCAGGGCAGGGCCGGTGTGCGCCGCATCCTGCTGACCGCATCGGGCGGTCCGTTCCGCTGCACGCCACTCGATCAGCTTGACCACGTGACGCCGGATCAGGCATGCGCGCATCCGAACTGGGAAATGGGGCGCAAGATTTCCGTCGATTCGGCGACCATGATGAACAAGGGTCTCGAGGTGATCGAGGCGCACTGGCTGTTCGACACGCCGGCCGAACGCATCGATGTGGTGATCCATCCGCAGAGCATCGTGCATTCGATGGTTGAATACGTCGACGGCTCGGTGCTGGCGCAGATGGGCAATCCGGACATGCGCACGCCGATCGCGCATGCACTGGCCTGGCCGGAACGCATCGAGTCCGGGGTCGGTGCGCTCGATCTGGCCATGTCGGCCAATCTCGTGTTCGAACGCCCGGATCTGGACCGCTTCCCCTGTCTCCGGCTCGCGTTTGCCGCGCTGGCCGCCGGACAGGGCACGCCGGCCGTACTGAATGCCGCCAATGAAGTGGCGGTCGCGGCTTTCCTGGAACGTCGGCTTGGTTTCCGTGCCATAGCAGACGTGATTGCCGAAACACTGGATACGCTGCCCGACATGCCTGCCACCACACTCGACGACGTATTTGCCGCCGACGCCGCTGCCCGTCAGACGGCGCAGCGCGCCATCAGGGCGCGCACTTGAGCCCCTTCTTCTACGCCGGCGCCTTTGTTCTGGCGCTGGGCATCCTCATCACGGTGCACGAGCTGGGCCACTACAGCATCGCCCGGCTGTGCGGCGTCAAGGTGCTGCGCTTTTCGATCGGCTTCGGTCGGCCGCTGTTGTCGCGTCGCTTCGGGCCGGACCGTACCGAGTGGGTGCTGGCGCTGTTTCCGCTCGGTGGTTACGTCAAGATGCTGGATGAACGCGAAGGCGAGGTCGCTGCATCGGAGCTTCCACGTGCCTTCAACCGACAGAGCGTGGGACGCCGTTTCGCCATCGTGTCGGCCGGGCCGATCGCCAATTTCCTGCTGGCCATCCTGATCTACTGGGGCCTGTTCATCAACGGCATGGAAGAGCTTCGCCCGCTGCTCGCTGCGCCGGTGGCCGGCACGCCGGCGGCGGTGGCCGGCGTGACCGAGGGCGAACTGGTGCGCTCGATCAACGGCAAGGACGTCGTGTCCGCCCAGGATCTGCGCTGGAGCGTTGCACAGGCGGCGCTGCATGGCGGCACGCTGGTGATGGAAACGATCAGCGAGCGCAACGAAATCAACAGCCGGCGCATCGACCTGTCGGGCATCGGTTCCGAGGTGGACGCCAGTCTGATGGATCGCGCCGGCCTCACGCTGTTCCGGCCGCGCATCGATCCGGTGGTCGCAACAGTGGCTGACGACAGCGCTGCCGGCAAGGCCGGCATGCGCCCGGGTGACCGCATCGTGGCGATCGACGGCAAGCCGGTCGATGACTGGGCTTCCATGGTCGGCATCGTCCGCGAGCTGGGCGGCCGCCTGGTGGAGATCCAGGTGCTGCGCGAGGGCGTCGCAATGGATCTGAAGGCCGACGTGGTCGCGGTGGAAGAGGGCGGCCAGCGTTTCGGCCGACTTGGCGTGACGCCCGAAACACCTGAAGGACTGCGCGAGCGGCTGTTCGTCAGGGCGCAACACGGCGTGATCGAATCGTTCGGTCTTGCGGTCACGCAGACCTGGGATACGGCGCTGTTCAGCCTCAAGGCATTCGGCCGCATGATCACCGGCGACCTGTCGTGGAAAAACCTCAGCGGACCGGTGACGATTGCCGACTATGCAGGCCAGTCTGCCGCCATGGGCGCGCTGCATTACATCAAGTTCATCGCCCTCATCAGCATCAGTCTGGGCGTGCTGAACCTGCTGCCCGTGCCGCTGCTGGACGGTGGGCACTTGATGTACTATACGGTCGAATTTATCAAGGGCGGCCCGGTGTCTGAAAGAGTCATGGAAATCGGCCAGCAGATCGGTCTGGCCTTGCTGCTGATGCTCATGGCGTTCGCCTTCTACAACGATATCAATCGGCTTTTCGGTTGACTGCCCGCTGAAATTCCCCATGCGCAAGTTTTTGCTTCCCGCCCTGCTCGCGGGATTGTTGTCGGCTCATGCGTTCGCCTTCGAACCCTTCGTGGTGCGGGACATCCGGGTCGAAGGCATCCAGCGCACCGAAGCGGGTACGGTATTCAGCTACCTGCCGGTGAAGGTCGGCGAGACATTCACCGAAGACAAGGCGGCAGAAGCCATCAAGGCACTGTTCGCGACCGGCTTCTTCAAGGACGTGCGGGTTGAAGTCGAAGGCGATGTGCTGGTCGTGGTCGTGGACGAACGGCCGGCTATTGCGTCGCTCGAATTCGTCGGCATGAAGGAATTCGACAAGGACACGATCAAGAAGGCCATGCGGGACTTCGGCCTCGCCGAATCACGCATCCTCGACCGCAGCGTGCTCGAGCGGTCCGAGCAGGAAATGAAGCGGCAGTACCTGACGCGCGGGCTGTACTCGGTTGACGTCAAGACGACGACGACGCCGCTGGAACGCAACCGCGTCGCGGTCACCTTCGAAATCAACGAGGGGGCTGCGGCCAAGATCAAGCAGATCAACATCGTCGGTGCGAAGTCCTTCAAGGAGAAGGACCTGCTGAAGCTGCTGAGCCAGAGCACCGGCGACTGGCTGAGCTGGTACAACAAGAACAATCAGTACTCGCGCCAGAAGCTGAGCGCCGACGTCGAAACGCTGCGCAGCCACTACCTCGACCGCGGTTATCTCGAGTTCAACGTCGACTCGACGCAGGTGTCGATCACGCCGGACAAGCAGGACATCTACATCACGATTTCGATCACCGAAGGCGAGAAGTACACCGTCGGCGGTGTCAAGCTTTCGGGCGAGTTGCTGATTCCCGAAGAAGAATTGCGGGGCCTGGTCAAGCTGAATGCCGGAGAGGATTTCTCGCGCAAGAAGCTGACCGAAACGACCAAGGCGATCAGTGATCGCCTGGGCAATGACGGCTACGCCTTCGCCAACGTCAATGCGGTGCCAGAACCGGATCGCGAAAAGCGCACCGTGTCGTTCAACGTATTCGTCGATCCGGGCCGCCGGGTCTATGTACGGCGGATCAACGTTGCCGGCAACACCAAGACGCGCGACGAGGCGGTGCGGCGGGAATTCCGCCAGATGGAAGGCGCGTGGTACGACGGCGAGCGGATCAACCGGTCGAAATCGCGGGTTGACCGTCTGGGCTACTTCGACGGTGTCACCGTCGAAACGCCTGCGGTACCGGGAACCACCGACCAGGTCGACGTCAATCTGACGGTGAAGGAAAAGCCGACCGGCAATCTGGCGTTCGGCGCCGGCTTCTCCAGTTCGGAAAACCTGATCCTGTCCACGTCGGTGTCGCAGCAGAACCTGTTCGGCAGCGGCAAATCGCTGTCGCTGGGCCTGAACAGCGGCAGCATCAACAAGACCTATTCGCTGTCCTTCACAGATCCGTATTACACGCCGGACGGCATATCGCGCGGTTTCGACGTGTATCTGCGCAACGTCGATCCGTCGCGTCTGCGCATCGGCAATTACCGCACGTCATCGGTCGGCGCCGGCCTGCGCTGGGGGTTCCCGATCCGCGAAGACGACCGCATCAATTTCGGCCTCGCAGTCGATCAGACCAGCATCGACACCTTCAGCAACAGCCCGCAGCGCTACCTGAACTTCGTCAACGAGTTCGGCGATTCCAACACCTCGCTGGTGGGCACGATTGGCTGGGCGCGCGATACGCGCGACAGCGTGATCTACCCGACCAAGGGATCGACGCAGCGGGTGAACGTCGAAGTGTCGCTGCCGCCCGGATCGCTGCGCTATTACAAGGCGTCCTACCAGCATCAGCGCTACTTTCCGCTGTTCTGGGATTTCGTCCTGATGCTCAACGGTGATGTGGGCTATGGCGATGGATACAGCGACAAGCCGCTGCCTTTCTACAAGAACTACTTCGCGGGCGGTATCGGCTCGGTGCGCGGTTTCCAGACCTCGTCACTCGGCGAACGGGATCGCGACGCCGCCGGCAACATCCTGTTCAATACGGTGGGTGGCAATCGACGCATCGTCGGCAACGCCGAGCTGCTGTTCCCGTTGCCCGGCTCGCAGGACAAGACCCTGCGGCTGGGTACATTCATCGATGCAGGGCAGGTCTGGGCGTCCGGCGACACGCTGAGCCTGGGCGATTTGCGCTATAGTGCGGGCCTTTCCGTGGCATGGAGCTCGCCCATGGGGCCGTTGAAGTTCAGCATTGCGCAACCTCTCAACAAGGAACCCACGGATCGCCTCCAGCGCTTCCAGTTCCAGCTCGGCAGTACTTTCTGAACCTCGAATACCACGAATGAACAGGTCAAGCACTTTCTCACGTTTCGCCTTTATCGCATTGATTTCATTGGCGATGATGGGTTTGACGCGGACTGCACATTCCGAAACGGATGTGAAGATCGGCTTCGTGGATACGGAACGCATCCTGCGCGAAGCCGCACCGGCCGTCCGCTCGCAGAAGAAGCTGGAAAAGGAATTCGAGAAGCGCAGCCAGGAACTTGAAAAGCTGGCCAAGCAGCTGCAGTCGATGCAGCAGACCATGGAAAAGAATGCGGTCACCTTGTCCGAAAGCGACAAGCGGGCGAAAGAACGCGAATTCAACGATCTCACCCGCGACATGCAGCGGCGCGAGCGCGAATATCGCGAAGACCTGAATCAGCGGCGCAACGAAGAACTGGCCAGCGTTCTGGATCGCGCGAACAAGGCCATCAAGGTCATTGCAGAAGCCGAAAAGTACGACATCATCTTTCAGGAAGTGGTGTATCGCAGTCAGCGTATCGACATCACCGAAAAGGTGTTGAAGGCGCTTGCAGATCCCCCTCCGGGCAAGTAACGGCCCATGCCAGCCCGACTTGGCGCCCTGGTCGAGCAACTTGGCGGCACGCTGCACGGTGACCCCGAGCTGTTGATCGAACAGGTGGCATCACTCGACACCGCGGGGCCGCAGCAGATCGCCTTCATGGCCGGTGCGAGGTATCGCAGCGCGCTTGATTCAAGCCGCGGCGGTGCCTTCATCGTATCGCCGACCGACGGTGAAAGTCTCGATCGACCCCACATCCGTGTTCGCAATCCGGCGCTGTATTTCGCGCGCGTCGCGCAACTGCTGAACCCGGAGCCTGCCGTGTGCGCAGGCATCCACGCCGATGCATCGGTCGATGTCACCGCGCACGTCGATGACAGCGCCGAGGTCGCTGCCGGGGCGGTGGTCGGGGCAGGCGCATTCATCGGTCCGGGCGTGTCCATTGGCGCAGGATCGGTGGTCGGCGAGGGCTGTTCGATCGGCGCCGGAAGCCGGCTGCATGCCCGCGTCACGCTTTATCCGCGTTCGGTCATCGGTGAGCGCTGCATCCTGCATTCCGGTGCGGTCATCGGTGCCGACGGTTTCGGCTTCGCGCGCGAGACCGACGCGAGCTGGGTGAAGATTCCGCAGATCGGGCGTGTGCTCATCGGCAACGATGTGGAAGTCGGCGCCAATACGACCATCGATCGCGGTGCGCTGGACGACACGGTGATCAGCGACGGCGTGAAGCTCGACAACCTCATCCAGATCGCACACAACGTACACATCGGCGAGCACACGGCCATGGCGGCCTGTTCCGGCGTGGCCGGCAGCACGCACATCGGCAAGCGCTGCATGATAGGCGGCTCGTCGAACATCATGGGTCACATCGACATCGTCGACGACGTGGTCGTGTCGGCGGTCAGCTTCGCCAGCAAGTCCATCGGCAAGCCGGGCGTCTACACCGGTTCGTTGCCGTCGATGGAACATGCCGAATGGTCGCGCAACTTCGTCCGCATCCGCCAGCTCGACGCCATGGCCGACCGGCTGCGTGCGCTCGAGCGCCAGATCGAATCACTGCAAAGCAGCAAGGAAGACTGACTTGAAATCCATGGACATCCACGCGGTGCTGAAGTCGCTGCCGCACCGTTTCCCGTTCCTGCTGGTGGACCGGGTGCTTGCCGTCGAAGCGAACAAGTACATCCACGCGCTGAAGAACGTCACCATCAACGAGCCGTTCTTCCCGGGGCACTTTCCGAACCATCCGGTCATGCCGGGCGTGCTGATCATCGAAGCGCTGGCCCAGGCCGCTGCCATCCTGTCCTTCGAAACGCTGGGCACGACGCCGGACGCCGACTCGGTCTATTACCTGTGCGGCGTCGACAACACGCGCTTCAAGAAGCCAGTCATGGCGGGCGACCAGCTCATCCTCGAGGTCGACCTGATCCGTCACTCGCGCGGTATCTGGAAGTACAACGCCCGCGCCAAGGTCGACGGCCAGGTCGTGACCGAATGCGATCTGCTCTGTGCGGTGCGGCCCAGCTGATGGCTGTCACCGTACACCCGACCGCCATCGTCGATCCCGCAGCGCAACTCGCTGACGGCGTCGACATCGGCGCCTACAGTGTGATCGGCCCGCATGTCGAGATCGGCGCAGGCACGCGGGTGCATCCGCACGTCGTGATTGCCGGCCATACGAGGATCGGGCGCGACAACCAGATTCATCCGTTCTGCTCGATCGGTGGCGATCCGCAGGACAAGAAGTACGCCGGCGAGCCGACGCGCCTCGAAATCGGCGACCGCAACACCCTGCGCGAGTACGTGACGATGAATTGCGGCACCACGCAGGATGTCGGCGTCACCCGGGTCGGCAACGACAACTGGATCATGGCCTATGTGCATGTGGCGCACGACTGTCAGGTCGGCAGCCACACGATCATGGCCAACAACACCGCGCTCGCCGGCCATGTGCATGTGGGTGACTGGGTCATTCTCGGCGGCTTCACCGGCGTGCACCAGTTCGTGCGCGTGGGCGCACACAGCTTCTGCGGCGTTCATTCCAGCGTGCTGCAGGACGTGCCGCCCTTCGTGCTGGCCAACGGCGTGCCGGCGACGCCGCATGGCATCAACAGCGAAGGCCTGCGCCGCCGCGGCTACAGCAGTGAGGCCATCTCGGCAATCAAGCGCGCCTACAAGACGCTGTACCGCGAAGGTCTGAGTCTGGACGACGCCAGGACGGCCATCGCCGAGGCGGCGAAAGTGACGCCCGAAGTCGCCTTGCTGTCCGACTTCCTCGCTTCGGGCGGTCGCGGCATCATCCGATAATGTCCGGCCGCATCACGGTGGCCATGGTCGCTGGAGAGGCATCCGGTGACCAGTTGGCTGCGCACCTGATCAAGGCGCTGCGCGACGTCCGGCCGGATATCGATTTCGTCGGCATCGGCGGCCCGCGCATGGGATCCGCCGGCTTCGATGCCTGGTGGCCTGCCGAAAAGCTGTCGGTGCGCGGCTATTTCGAAGTGCTGCGGCACTATCGCGAATTGTCGGGCATCCGCCGCGCGCTGCTCGCCCGCCTCCTTCAGACGCGGCCGGCCGCTTTCATCGGTGTCGATGCACCGGATTTCAACCTGTGGCTGGAGCGCCGCCTGCGCGATGCCGGGGTGCCGGCGATCCATTACGTCAGCCCTTCGATCTGGGCCTGGCGAGGCGGACGCATCAAGGGCATCGCGCGCAGCGTGTCGCGCATGCTGTGCCTGTTCCCGTTCGAGCCGGCGCTTTACGAAAAGGAGGGCGTGCCGGTGAGTTATGTCGGCCATCCCTTCGCCGACGAAATATCTCCGCTGCCACAGCGTTTCGACGCCCGCGAGCGGCTTGCGCTGCCTCAGGATGCCCGCGTCGTCGCGTTGCTGCCGGGCAGCCGGCAGTCGGAGTTGCGCTATCACGCGACCGTCTGGATCGAGACTGCACGGCTGCTGCACGAGCGACATCCGGAGCTGCGCTTCCTCGTGCCGCTG
The DNA here is from genome assembly GCF_051861465.1 of Methyloversatilis sp. Taxonomy (GTDB): domain Bacteria; phylum Pseudomonadota; class Gammaproteobacteria; order Burkholderiales; family Rhodocyclaceae; genus Methyloversatilis. The sequence continues at coordinate 240,342 of NZ_JBHYCQ010000006.1, forward strand.
GCCACACGCGAGACGCGTGCCCTGTTCGAACAGGCGCTGTGGACCTGCAAGGCGAAGGAGCTGCCGATCACCATCCTGTTCGGTCACGCGCGCGACGCGCTGATGGCCTGCGACGCCGCACTGGTGGCCAGCGGCACCGCGACGCTCGAAGCGGCACTGTGTCGCGCGCCGCACGTGATGGCCTACCGCATGCACGCACTGAGCTGGCAGATCATGAAGCGGATGGCCTACCAGCCCTGGGGCAGCCTGCCCAACATCATGGCCGGGCGCTTCGTCGTGCCGGAACGTTTGCAGGACGCGGCCACGCCACGCGAACTGGCGGATGCGCTCGACAGCCTGCTGGACGACGAGGCGGCGCGCGACGCGCAGATTGCAGAGTTCGAACGCCTCCATGCGGTGCTGAGGCAGGGCACGGCGGCGCGCGCAGCGGCGGCCATCCTGCCGCATCTGCCAGCGGCCGCACCGTGACGGGCATCGTCGGATGGAAGGCTGCCGGCGTCGATGAAGCAGGCCGGGGACCGCTGTGCGGGCCGGTCTATGCAGCGGCGGTCATCCTCGACCCGACGCGGCCGATCGATGGTCTGAACGACTCCAAGAAACTGTCCGAAAAAAAGCGCGAGGCGCTTGCGCCGCTGATCCGCGAGCGCGCGCTGGCCTGGGCAGTGGGCGTGGCGACGGTCGAGGAAATCGACCGCCTGAACATCCTGCACGCTTCGATGCTGGCCATGCGGCGAGCCGTCGAAGGGCTGGGTGTGCTGCCGGACGAAGTGCTGATCGACGGCAACCGTGTGCCGCCCGGGCTGGTCGTGCCTGCGCGCGCCATCGTTGGCGGCGACGCTTCCGAGCCGATGATTTCCGCTGCATCCATCCTCGCCAAGACCGGCCGTGATCAAGAAATGAAGGCGCTCGCGCTGCTCTACCCGCAGTACGGCATCGCGCGCCACAAGGGCTACCCGACGCGCGAACACCTGGCTGCGCTGCGCGAGCACGGACCGTCGCCCATCCATCGCCGCAGCTTTGCGCCGGTGGCGCAGTGCGCGCTGGACTTCGGTCCGCCTGACTGACCGGCCTTCCGGTTCAGCCGGCGTGGTTGTTGACCACGCACAACAAGCGCGTGCTGCATCGGACTAGCATGCAGTGCATGCTCCGCCGCCTTTACGCCCCGTGACCGTTTTCGGCTGGCTCAATGACCAGTTGCTGCGCATGCAGTGGCTGTCGGATCTGGTTCGCCAACTGGTGGAGCAGGTCATGGGCCTGCCGGTCAGTGGCCGCATCGGCGGCAGCGTGCATTTCTTCATCTACGACACGGTGAAGATATTCATCCTGCTGGGCGTGCTCATCTTTGCCATTTCATACGTGCAGAGCCACTTTCCGCCGGAACGCACGCGGCGCATCCTGGGCCGCTTCACCGGTGTGCGAGGGAACGTTCTGGCGGCGCTGCTGGGAACGGTGACACCTTTCTGTTCCTGTTCGTCAATCCCGCTGTTCATCGGTTTCACCAGCGCAGGCCTGCCAATCGGTGTCACGTTCTCCTTTCTGATTTCCTCGCCGCTGGTCGATCTCGCGTCGGTGATCCTGCTGGCGAGCATTTTCAACTGGCCGATCGCGATCGCTTACGTGACCGTCGGCGTCGTGCTTGCGGTGATCGGCGGTACGCTGATCAGCCGTGCCGGGATGGAGCGCCACATAGAACCTTTCGTGTTCAACTGCCCGGTCATCCAGCTTGACGAGAGCGAGCCGGGCATACGCGAGCGCCTGCTGTTCGCGCGCGATCAGGTCATCGACATCGTTCGCCGGGTCTGGTTGTACATCCTGATCGGCGTCGGCATCGGCGCCGCGATCCACAACTGGATTCCCGGGAGCCTGATCAATGGATTGCTCGGTCAGGACAAGGCATGGTCGGTGCCGCTGGCCACGCTGATCGGCGTGCCGATGTATGCCGACATCTTCGGCACGCTGCCGATCGCCGAGGCGCTGGTGGCACGCGGGGTCGGGTTGGGTACGGCGCTGGCATTCATGATGTCGGTCACGGCGCTTTCGCTGCCCTCCATCATCATGCTCAAGCGCGTCATCCGTGCGCCGCTGCTGGCAGTGTTTGTCGGCATTGTGGCCAGCGGCATCATGCTGATCGGATTTCTGTTCAATGCTTTCGCGGGCGCATTCGTCTGACGCTTCAACGAGGAGACGCACATGATCATCAAGGTACTGGGCAGCGGGTGCCGCAAGTGCATCGAACTTGCCGACAACACGCGCAAGGCGCTCGATGCGCGCGGCCAGCAGGCGGACATCGTCAAGGTGACCGACTTCGCCGACATCGCCGCCCACGGCGTCATGTCGACGCCGGCGCTGGTGATCGACGGGAAGCTGATGTCGGTCGGCAAGGTGCTGACCGTGCAGGAAGTTGCCGACCTGCTTGGCAAGGCCGACTGAAGCCGTTCAGCCCAGCGGGTTCACATGCACGGCCAGCCAGACCGAGGCGACGTCTGCATCGGTCTGGTCCACTCGGTGGCGACGATGTGCCGGGATGAATATCCAGTCGCCCGGCTGAAGTGTCCGCGGCGCGTCCTCGTCGGCAAAACGCAGTGTCGCGGAACCACTCAGCAAGGCCACCCATTCATCGTCCGGCTGGTCGTACCAGAATCCGGGCGGGCTGCTCTGGCCGGTCGACACGATGCGCTCGACGCGCACGCCGGGCCGGGCACACAGCGTGTCGATGCGCTCCGTTTGCTGAACGCCTGCCGGCAGGCGGTCGAACAGATTGCCGTTCATGACAAGCTGCCTTCCAGCAGTTCGGTGTCGGCATGCGCGTACGCCGGACTGCAGCAGCACAGGATGACCAGCGCCCCGGCGCCGGTGGCTTCGATGCAATGCGGTGTGCCGGGGGCGATGAGTACGGTGTCGCCTGCCGCCACGTCGAAACGCGCGTCGCCCAGCGTCATGCAGCCCTGGCCAGCGGTCACGTGATACAGCTCTTCGGTCACGCCGTGTCGATGCAGCAGGGTGCGTGTTCCGGCAGGTATGGTCGCTTCGGCCAGGCTTTGTGCGCGCCCGCCGTGCAGCGAAGGGTGCATCAGTTCGCGGATCTGCGAGCCGTCCTTGGTGATGTAGGCAAGAATGTCGGTGCGGGCGGTCTTCATCGGATCTTCATCGGTGTCGGGTGTGGTCGCGCTTCAGCGTGCAGTGTGCATGCAGGCGGAGCAGGAGGGTACGACTGCGATGGTGCGACCGCGAGGGTGAGACCTGATTCAACCCGGCGCAGCGTCCGACCGGCGCCGGCACCTTGTTCGATTTAATAATTCAAGTAGTATTGAATTATGGAAGAACAGAAGGTCATCCGCTCGCTGTCGGCGCTCGCGCAGGAAATCCGCCTGCGCGTCTTTCGCGCCCTCGTCGTCGCCGGTCCTGACGGCATGACGCCCGGTGCGCTGGGCGAGGCACTGGGTGTCGCGCCGACCACGCTGTCCTTCCACCTGAAGGAATTGAGCCACGCCGGTCTGATCGTTCCGACGCGCGAAGGCCGGCACCTGATCTACCGCGCCGACTACGCGCAGATGAACGCGCTGCTTGGCTATCTGACCGAAAACTGCTGCCGCGGCGCGTCCTGTGCCGAACCGGCAGCGCCTGTCTGCAAAACCTGTTGAACGGAGTCCGCCATGAAGCGCTTTCACGTCCATCTGCACGTCGACGACCTCGATCGGAGCATTGCCTTCTACAACCAGCTCTTTTCCGCGCAACCCGCTCGCCACGAAGCGGACTACGCCAAATGGATGCTGGAAGACCCGCCGGTCAATTTCGCGATTTCAACCCGCGGCAGCCAGCCCGGGATCGACCATCTCGGCATCCAGACCGACGACCCGACCGAACTCGCAGCGATGAAGGCGAGCGCCGAGGCGGCCGACATGTCGCTGCTGGACGAAGGGGCCACCAGCTGCTGCTATGCGCGCAGCGAAAAGCACTGGATCACTGATCCGCAGGGCATTGCGTGGGAACACTTCCATACGCTGGGTGACATCCCGGTGTTCAACGAAGCACCGGCGGTGGTGGCCGCTGAAGCGGCAGCCGCCTGCTGCGCGCCCAAGGCGCCCGTCACGCGCGGCAAGCCGCTGACCATCGGCGTTAAATCATCCGGTTCGGGCTGTTGCTGACATGGGCGCGCCATTGAACGTGCTGTTTCTCTGCACCCACAATTCGGCGCGCAGCATACTGGCCGAATGCCTGTTGAACCACCTGGGTGCGGGACGGTTCCGCGCGTTTTCGGCCGGCAGCCAGCCGTCAGGACGGGTGAATCCGTTTGCGCTGCAGGCGCTGGCCGAAGCGGGCGTGGATACGACGGGTGTGCGCAGCAAGAGTTGGGACAGCTTCGCCGAACCCGGTGCGCCGCAGATGGACCTCATCATCACGGTGTGCGACAGCGCAGCCGGCGAACTGTGCCCGGTCTGGCCGGGTCATCCGGCAACCGCCCACTGGGGTTACGCCGACCCGTCCGCAGCGACCGGTCCGGACGCAGCAAGACTGATGGCCTTCCGCGACACGATGGCACTGATCCGTCGTCGGCTCGAAATACTGGTGGCGCTCCCGGCAGAACGCCTGGATGCGCTTCGCCTTGAACACACCGCGCGCAGTCTGGCCGATCGCTGAGGCCATCCCATGGGACTGTTCGAACGTTGGCTGAGCGTCTGGGTGGCGGCGTGCATCGCGGCGGGTGTGGGCCTCGGTCTGCTGGCGCCCCGTGCATTCGAGGCGGTTGCGGCGCTGGAATTCGCACACGTGAATCTGGTGGTCGCGGTGCTCATCTGGGTGATGATCTACCCGATGATGATCCAGATCGACTTCGCGGCGGTGCGCGATGTGGGTCGCCGGCCGCAGGGTCTGGTGCTCACGCTGGTCATCAACTGGCTGGTCAAGCCGTTCACGATGGCGGCCCTCGGCGTGCTGTTCTTCCGTTACCTGTTTGCGCCCTGGGTCGATCCGCAATCGGCCACCGAGTACATCGCCGGCATGATCCTGCTCGGTGTTGCGCCCTGCACGGCGATGGTGTTCGTGTGGAGCCAGCTGACGAAGGGTGACCCCGCCTACACGCTGGTGCAGGTATCGGTGAATGATCTGGTCATGGTGTTCGCATTCGCGCCCATCGCAGCCTTCCTGCTCGGCGTGACCGATGTGGCGGTGCCGTGGGAAACGCTGCTGCTGTCGACGCTGCTGTATGTGGTGCTGCCGCTGGTCGCCGGCGTACTGACACGACGCGCGCTGCGCGACGGTGATGCGCTGGCGCGTTTCGTGGCCCGTCTGAAACCGGCTTCCATCGTCGGTCTGCTGGCCACGGTCGTGCTTCTTTTCGGCTTCCAGGCGGAGACGATCTGGGCACAACCGCTGGTGATCGGTCTGATCGCGATCCCGCTGATCATCCAGACCTACGGCATCTTCGCCATTGCCTTCATCGCAGCGCGTCGCATGAAGTTGTCGTACGGCGTGGCGGCGCCCGCCTGCCTGATCGGCACCTCGAATTTCTTCGAACTGGCCGTTGCAGTGGCGATTTCGCTGTTCGGTCTGCACTCAGGCGCCGCGCTGGCCACTGTGGTGGGCGTTCTGGTCGAAGTGCCGGTGATGCTGTCGCTGGTGGCCTTCACCAACCGGAACAGGCACCGCTTCCCGAGTTGAATCGTCACCTTTTGCGGAACCCGATTTTCTCGAGGAGGTCTTGATTCGTGTCGGGCATGCCCCAACGTGCGACCGTGGCGATGTGCGGATGAAGCTTTACTGCACGCGTTTATATATTGGGTACAATCGAATTGTGGACGTGATCCGCCGTTCGACCGGCATGGCATCCCGGGTGTCTGCAGGCGCTGATCCTGCCGGTGTGTGACGAGTGGAAAAACTTTTAGATTAAGTCTAAAATCCAGTCCGCTCGGTTAGAAAATAAGATGTTTTCCTCCACCCACGAAGAAAGAAAGGAATACAGATGTCCCTCGTCGGAACAACCGTTAAACCCTTCAAGGCAACCACTTACCACAACGGCAAGTTTGTAGACATCACCGAAGCAGACCTGAACGGCAAGTGGTCGGCATTCGTGTTCTACCCGGCCGACTTCACATTCGTGTGCCCGACCGAACTGGGCGACCTGGCCGACATGTACGGCGAGTTCCAGAAGATCGGTTGCGAAATCTATTCGGTTTCGACCGATACGCACTTCGTGCACAAGGGCTGGGCCGATGCGTCGGACACCATCCGCAAGATCAAGTACCCGATGATCGGTGACCCGACCGGTGCCATCACCCGCAACTTCGACGTCATGATCGAAGAAGCCGGTCTGGCGCTGCGTGGCACCTTCGTGATCGACCCGGAAGGCAAGATCCGCATGGCCGAAATCGTCGAACTTGGCATCGGTCGTGACGCGAAGGAACTGCTGCGCAAGGTGCAGGCTGCCCAGTACGTGACGTCGCACCCGGGCGAAGTCTGCCCCGCCAAGTGGACGCCGGGCGCGCAGTCGATGGTCCCGTCGCTTGACCTGGTCGGCAAGATCTAAAGCTTCACCGTTGCACGCGCCCGGGTCCAGGAGTTTCATTCGCCTGGCCCGGGCGTTTCATTTTGTCAGTCCGAAAACAGGAAGCTGAACAGACCATGCTCGATGCCACCCTCAAGGGCCAGTTGCAGGCCTACCTCACGAAGCTTGTCCACCCGATAGAGCTGGTGGCGTCGCTGGACGACAGCGATGCTTCGCGCGAACTGCAATCACTGCTGGCGGAAATCGCCGAACTGTCGAACCTGATCACGCTGGTCGAGAAGCGCGACGACGACGAGCGCAAGCCCTCGTTCTCGATCAACCGCAAGGGTGGCGACATGAAGCTGCGCTTCGCCGCTATTCCGCTCGGCCATGAATTCACCTCGCTGGTGCTGGCGCTGCTGCAGGCGGGCGGGCATCCGCCCAAGGTGGAACAGGAGGTGATCGACCAGATCAAGGCGCTCGACGCCGACTTCCACTTCGAAGTCTTCATGAGCCTGTCCTGCCACAACTGCCCGGACGTCGTGCAGGCGCTCAACCTGATGGCAGTGCTGAACCCGCGCGTCAGCGCGGTCACCATCGACGGCGCGCTGTTCCAGAAGGAAGTCGAAGAGCGCCAGATCATGGCGGTTCCGATGATCTTCCTGAACGGTCAGCACTTCGGTCAGGGCCGCATGACGATCGAGGAAATCCTGCCGAAGCTGGACACCAAGGTCGCCGAACGCGAAGCCGAAAAGGTGTCGGCCCGCGCACCTTTCGACGTGCTGGTCGTCGGCGGTGGTCCGGCCGGTACGGCAGCTGCGATCTACGCGGCGCGCAAGGGCATCCGCACCGGGCTGGTCGCCGAGCGCTTCGGCGGTCAGGTGATGGACACGCTGGGCATCGAGAACTTCATTTCGGTGAAGGAAACCGAAGGGCCCAAGCTGGTCGCCGCGCTGGAAGAGCACGTGAAGGCCTACGACATCGACGTGATGAACCTGCAGCGGGTCGAAAAGCTCGTGCCGGCAGCCGATGCCGGCGACGGATACATTCATCTGACGCTGGCCAGCGGCGCCACGCTGAAGAGTCGCTCGGTCATCCTGTCGACCGGTGCGCGCTGGCGCGAAATCAACGTGCCGGGCGAGCGCGAATACCGCAATCACGGCGTGGCCTACTGCCCGCACTGCGACGGTCCGCTGTTCAAGGGCAAGAATGTGGCCGTCATCGGCGGCGGCAATTCGGGCGTCGAGGCGGCGATCGACCTGGCCGGCGTGGTCGGTCATGTGACGCTGATCGAGTTCGACAAGCAGTTGCGCGCCGACGCTGTGCTGCAGCGCAAGCTGCACAGCCTGCCGAACGTCAAGGTCATCACGCACGCGCAGACCAAGGACATCGTCGGTGATGGCAAGAAGGTCAATGGCCTGAACTACATCGATCGCACGAGCGGCGAGTTGAACCATGTCAATCTGGAAGGCGTATTCATCCAGATCGGTCTGGTACCGAATACCGAATGGTTGAAGGGCTCCTCGATGACGCTGACCAAGTACGGTGAAATCGACATCGATGCACGCTGCGAAACGTCGATTCCGGGCGTGTTCGCGGCCGGTGACGTGACCACCGTGCCGTACAAGCAGATCATCATCGCCATGGGTGAAGGGTCGAAAGCAGCCATCAGCGCGTTCGATTACCTGATCCGCCATTCGGCGCCGGAAGAGGCCGCTGCGGCCTGAGGGCCCGGGCGGCACGGAGCGGCCAGCGGTAAGATGTCGTCCGTCCGACCACGGCGTCACGCCGCGGCGGACGGTTACCGGAATCCGCCGCCATGTCATCCACGCCGCTCTTGTTGTTCGTCCATATTGCCGCCGTCTCCATCTGGGTCGGCGGCATGTTTTTCGCCTATGTCTGCCTGCGTCCTGTCGCGGCGGTCCAGCTTGAACCGCCGGCCCGGCTGCGCCTGTGGCGCGCGGTGTTCGGCCGGTTTTTCCCGTGGGTCTGGTCGGCTGTTGCGGTCATCCTTGCCAGCGGATTGATCATGATGCTGGCGGTCGGCATGAAGGATGCGCCGCTGCATTGGCATCTGATGCTGGCCGCGGGCTTGGTCATGATGGCCGTTTTCACGCACGTCTTTTTCGCACCGTACCGGCGACTTTTGCAGGCGGTCGACGCATCCGACTGGCCAGCCGGCGGCGCCGCGCTGGCGCAGATCCGCAAACTGGTCGGCTTCAACACCGTGCTGGGTTTCGTCACCATCGCGACGGCGACGCTGGGGCGCTGGCTGGTGGCCGGATGAAGCACATCCAGTCACGCGACAATCCGCAGTTCAAGCAGCTGCGCAAGCTCGCCACGTCGTCGAAGGAACGGCGCGACACCTCAAGCACGCTGATCGACGGCCTGCACCTGTTCCGCAGTGCGCTGGACGCCGGGTACCGGCCGTCGCTCGCCATCGTTGCCGAACGCGCCCTGCATCATCCGGACGTGGCGGCGCTGCTGGCGGAGCACGGCGACGCCGTGCTGTTGCTGGCCGATGGCCTGTTCGACGAACTGAGTCCGAGCGACACGCCGACCGGTCTGCTCGGCCTGATCGATATTCCCGGCACAGCGTCCGGACCGGTGCGCGGGGACTGTCTGGTGCTCGACGCGGTACAGGACAGCGGCAACCTCGGCACGCTGCTGCGCGCCGCCTGGGCGACCGGTGTCGCAGACGTGCTGCTGACCACCGGTTGCGCCCAGGCCTGGAGTCCGAAAGTGCTGCGCGCCGGGCAAGGCGCCCATTTCAGCCTGCGCATCCGGGAGCACTGCGGCGTGGCCGAGCTACTGCAAGACTTCACAGGCAAGGTCGTCGCGACGCGGCTGGATGCGCAGACCTCGCCCTATGCCCTGGACCTGCGCGGACCGGTCGCCTGGCTGTTCGGCAATGAGGGCGCAGGGCTGTCGCCGGCGATCAGCGCACTGGCCAGTGATGCGATACGGATTCCGATGCCCGGCGCAGCCGAGTCGCTGAACGTGGCCATGGCGGCAACGGTCTGCCTGTTCGAACAGGTGCGTCAGCGCCAGACGTGCTGACCGCTCACTGACCGCTCATTGTCCGCTCATTGTCCGAAATCGCCGGCTGCGTCCGGTCGCGCCGCCCACGGCACCAGTCCGGCGGCAGTGGCCAGGCGCACCAGTTCGACGTCGCTGCGCACGTCGAGCTTCTGGCGGATTTCGCTCATGCGGTTCGATATCGTCTTCGGACTGAGCTTGAGTGCGTCGGCGATTTCGTCGACCGACATGCCGGCCAGCAGCAGACGGCAGATTTCGAATTCGCGCGGCGTCAGCACGTCGAGCCGCTTTTCGTCCGGCATCACGTTGTCCAGCGCCAGTTGCTCGGCCACGCGCGGGCTGAGTGTGCGTCGCCCCTGCGCCGCGGCGAGCACGGCCTGCACCAGCGCTTCGGGTTCGGTGTCCTTGGTCAGGAAGCCGATCGCACCGGCTTCCAGTGCCTGGCGCGCAAACGCAGGCTGCGCATGCATCGAGAACATCAGCACGCGGGCGCGGTTATCCAGCGCCAGCATGCGCCGCGTCGCTTCGATGCCGCTGGCACCGGGCAGCGAAATGTCCATCACCACGACGTCCGGCTTGAGCATGCGGAACAGCTGATAGGCCTCGTCCGAGGTACCGGCTTCGCCGACCACCTCCATGGCCCGGTTGTGTTCGAGAAAGCGACGGTAGCCCGCGCGCACGACCGCATGGTCGTCGACGAGCAGAACGCGGATCGGGCTGTGAAGGCTCATGTTTTTTCCTGTAGCGAAGTTTTCAGCGGCAACCAGGCATCAACCTGCCAGCCACCTTCGGGGCGCGGGCCGGCGCGGCAGTCACCGCCCAGCGCCAGTGCGCGTTCGCGCATACCGACCAGACCGAAGCCGCTCTCCGGTGTGGCGTGCGGTCGCGGCTCGCCATCGTCACGCACGCGCAGCGACACCCGACCGGCGGAGGGATCGATGTCGAGCCGGATGTCGATGCGGGTGCAGCGCGCATGCTTGACGGTGTTGGTCATGCACTCCTGCACGATGCGGTAAAGCGTGATGTCATGCATCGCCGACAACTGGCCTAGATCCTCGTGCAGATCGAAATTCACCTGCGCCGCGTCGGCACAGCGGCTGCGTTGTTTGCCCAGTTCGCGCAACGCGTGCCCCAGACCCAACTCTTCGATGTCGGGCGGGCGCAGGTGTTCGAGCAGATTGCGCACCAGACGCAGCATGTGGCCGACCTGTTCCGACATCCAGCGTGCCGCTTCGCGATGTTCTGCCAGTTCCGGCCGGCCTTCGCAGGCGTCCGCCAGCAGCCGTGCATGCGGGTGGATCGCCACCAGATACGGACTCAGCTCGTCGTGCAGGTCGCGCGCCAGCGCATGGCGGATCTCTTCTTCGTGCGTGATCAGCTTGCGCAGCAGCCGCGCGCGTTCGTCGACCGCCGCTTCAAGGGTGGACGCCATGCTGTTGAACGATTCCGACAGCGGTGCCAGGTCGCCCGGCCCGACGTTTTCCAGCCGCGCGTCGAGCCGTCCTTCGCCGATCGCCGACAGCGCACGCATCACGCTGCCCAGCGGATGCAGCGCCCGTCCGACCGCCCAGAACACCATCAGGCAGGCGATCAGCCCGATTGCGGCGACCATCGAGGTCTGCTTGACGTAGTCGTCCCAGATCTCGCGCAACTCGTCGTCGGCGTTGGGCACCAGCAGGTAGTACCCGATGACCTGCTGGCCGACCAGTATGTCCTTGCGCAGCGGTGAGCGGCTGCGCAGCCGCTCACCCATCCAGCCCAGCGCAAAGGGCGCCGATTGCTGCGGGCCGCTGCGCGAGCTCAAAATGAGCTGACCGCCCGCTGCCCGCACTTCCACCGTCAGGTGGCGCAGGCTGCTCAGTTCGCGGGTGAGCTGGATGCTGGCGAGAAGCGCTTCGGCGCTGACGCCGATCGGCGGCGGCGACAGCGCGCTGGGCAGCAGCGCGTGCGCCAGCCGGGCCACCGATTCCATCTCGGCGACTGCGTCATCGTGGGCGTCGTACAGCCTGCGCACGCTGTCGGCAACGACCAGCAGGGTCATCAGCGACGCAATGATGAGGGTGAGTCTGATGCGCAGACTCATGCGGGTAATCCGGTCGGGGCAGGGCTTGCATGCTAATGCGAAGGTCGCCGGGAAATGTTCCCGCTTGTTTCCCTTGCGCCAGCCCGGATTCGGGGATCCGCGTCAGGTGAGCAGACGCGTGTCGATGTGCTCGATCAGGCCGCCGTGCGCGCCGACCTCGGCCACCATGTGAGCCGTACCGCCCGGTCCCTCCGGACCGTCGCCATTCCACAGGCAGACGAAGCACAGCGCGCCGCCGGCATGCGCGAGCGCTGCGTCGACCAGCCACCGATTGCAGGCTTCGTAGGGATCGCGGCCGTCGGCCAGCGGGCCGAGCGCTGTCGGCATTTCCAGCACCGTTGAGCCGGGTGCTGCAAGTGCCCGGCGATAGCGTTCGACCCAGCGTTCGCCATGCAGAGACGGCCTGACCGAAGTCTGTTCGAAGGTGGCGATGTCGAAGGGCAGCAGGATGTGGCGTCTCACCCCGCGGTCGAGGCACGCCTCCAGGAACAGCAGGTCACCGCCCGACGCGGCCTGACTGAACGCGATGTCGCCGGCACCGGCGCCGTGCCGATCGAGCGCGGCGGCGATCGCCGCCGCCGCCGCGGGCTCCATGGCCGGCGGAAAGCGTGGCGTCGCGCGGTCGGGACGGTCCATCAGGTGGCCGCTGAACAGGAAAGTGGTCATGGCGCGCGGTGCGTCAGGAAAGCAGGTTCGATCCGCCGCATCATGCCGTATCGCAGCGCAGTCCCGGGACATAACAGTAGGCGCCGGAGCGAGGATCACGCACGTAGCTCAACAGTTGCCGACGGTTCGGTGCGCCGCCCGGGGGGCGGAGCGACACGTGCACCCAACCCGAATTCGGGCCCTTGGCCGGGTCGTAGCACTCGCAGATGATCTGGTCGAATACCTTGATGTGCGCCGCCACCCACTCGGCAAGTGTGATCGTGGCGACACCGACGATTTCGATGTCGCATGCCTCACCGCGTGCATGCTGGCTGCTGCTGACCCAGCTCGACGGCTTGCGCTTCAGGGCGCGTTCGAGGGCCTGGCTGCGGAACACGCTGTTCGGCGAGAAGCTGCCGAACTTCGTGCGCACCGGCTCGAGCACCTCGCGCGCCAGATGTACCGCGGCGCGCAGCTCGGCATCCGACGGAAAGGCGTTCGGAATGCCCTGGCGCGATGCAATGTCGGAGCGGGTCAGTTCGTACAGCCGGAAGTGCGGCGACACCTTGTCCCGCGGCTGGCAGCCGGCGATGTGCAGCGCGCCGAGCGCCACCTTTGCCAGATCGCGGTCACTCATGGCAGCTCCCGGAAGCGATTGCGCATGCCGACCAGCGCCGAAATCACCGGCTTCAGTCCGTCGTCTTCACTGCGCGATGGTGCTGCATCTCCGCCATCGAGCAGTGCGACCATGAAATCGAAGTTTTCGGTGATCGATGCGCGCTCCCGCGGGCTGGCGCCGCGGCGAAACGCGTTCAGGTATTCGTTCAGCACGCGGTCGAATTTTTCATCGATGACGTCGGTGCGGACTGGCGCGCGCTTCGCCGGCTTGCGGGCCGGCGCGCGCGAACGTTTGCCGGCCGGCTTGTCGGGCGGTGCCGGCAGCGCTTCTGTGATCATCGCCAGCAGCCGGCAATCGGCGATGCCGGTCGCCAGCCACAGGCCGGGCTCGTCGCAATACTCGGCCTCGCACGCGACGCGGATGCGTTCCGCCTCGCTGAGCAACGCGTCACGTGCCCACAGCGGTGTGTAATCCGGATCACCCGCCGTGGCGAACAGGTCGGCCAGTGCGCTGTTGACGAACGGGTAGGCGCTGCTGTGCCCCTCCATTTCGAATGCGTCGCGATAATAGGTGGCCATGTTGACCAGCGACTCCTGGCGCTCCTGTCCCGTGGTCACCAGCGCAAGCCGCTTGCATGCGGCACCCATCATGTTCAGGCGTTCCGGTGTGCGGGCGCGCTGGATCAGCAGATCCAGCTCCATGATGGCGGCGATGATCGAGGTGCGCAGCGATTCGCGCAGGGCTTCGTCCGGCGCGCCGCTGGCGAGGGAGTCCAGCCAGCGCCGTCCCGCCAGGCGAACGCGGAAATTCGCGCACTGTTCGACCACCCGGATCGGGCAATCGCCCTTGCTGGCCGACAGCGCAGCGTCGAGATGTTCGATCGCCCGCGCGTAGTCACCGATCTCGCCCCAAAGGAAGCCGAGCGCCGCCCGCACATCGGCACGGGCCAGCCACCTTTCGCGGCTCGCGTCGGGCACGCGGTCGAACAGTGCGTCGACGCTGCCCTGCAGCCACCTGCCGTCGGTTGCGGACGACTGCATGCGCACCGACTCGCGCATGTTGTCGAGATGGCTGACCAGCTCGGCATGCGAGTGCAGCGGTCCGGCCGGTCGGGCGGTCGAGCGCGCGCTGTCGCCCTGCGCGCGCAGCAGGCGGAAGCCCGGGTCGCCGTAGCACTGGTAGGCGCCGAATGTATTCGACTGCGGATGCTGCTGCACGCAGGCGCGTCGCGCCGCCCGCACGGACTCGCCGAAGGTGTCGCCGGCCAGCATGCGCTGATAGAACGTGGCGGCAAAGGTCTTGGCGGCATCGTCATCGACCGCCCAGCCGGCCGCCACCACCGCTTTCACGCCCATGCGGATGAACTGCACCCCCAGATTGGCGGCCAGCGCGGGGAAGGCCTGCTTGTCCAGCGAGCGTGTCTTGCCGAGGTGACAGCAGTTGATGAACACCAGCTCGGGTACATAGCGCATCTGTTCGACATCCCCCGGCGTGAGCAGTACGCCGTGGCCGATCACCATGCCCGATAGCGGCTTGTCACTGGCCGGCGTCGGTGCGCCGTGGTGCCCCTCGACCCGATAGTCGTGTTCGCCGTGACCGGCCAGATGCAGGATGCGCCAGCGGCGCCGGTGCAGGCTTTCGAGAATGTCGGTATGGGTCGCGTCGATGCAGGCGTCGGTCTGGTAGCCCAGTTCGGTCAGACATTCGGCAACGTGCTGCGCTTCGTCGCGCGCGCCCGGCAGGTCGATGAACTTGTCCCAGCCTTCCAGATCCGGGTGGCCGATGACCAGTGCCGACAGTTCGGTGCCGTGCACCGGCTGCGCCCGGAACTCCGGCGTTCGGAGGGTGCGCAGCAGGCCGCTGCGGGCGGCCGGCGGCAGCGGATTGGTCGCCCAGCGATCTTCCAGCAACTCCCACGGGTAGGCGGCCGATTTTTCGTCGAGCACCAGCAGCAGGTTGTGGTTTTCCGGTGCAAGCTCCTTGAGCCGGTTGGGCAGCAGCATGTCGAACAGCGTGCGCGCCGCTTCGCGATTGCGACCGGGTTGCGTGCACGCGCGCTCGATGAACTTGGCGGCCAGCGACAGCTGGCCCAGGCCTATGGTTTCCTCGGCACGCGCACGGTTGGTCGACGACACGAAGCGCAGCCGCGTGTCTTCCGGGTCGGTGCTGATTTCCAGCCGGTGCCACCAGTCGCCGTCGCTGTCGAAGCTGACCCGGCGGCGCCCGCCGTCACCCGCGTGCACGGTCTGTTCCGGCCAGCGCACGTCGGCGCCGAAATCGACCGATGCCAGCACGTCATCCAGCGCATCGGCGGCATTGATGGTCACGTCCTGGAACAATTCGATCAGTTGCAGTTTCGACAGGTAGATGCGGTCCCCCAGACCGGCATCGATCAACCGGCGATTGGTGTTCACGACCGCGCGCAGCAGCGCCTCGATCGAATCGCGCAAGGTCATGCCGCCGGCACCGCTGCCGATCAACACCGTGCTCAGCCCCATCGAACGCATGTCGGCGGCACGGATCGGACGTTTCGCCTCCGGCATCTGCACCAGTTCGAAACAGTAGGTCAGCAGTGCGTCCGACACCGTGGATTCGAGTCGGCCGGGCGACAAGGTGCCCAGTTCGCCCAGGCCGACGACGATGGCCGCGACCGGACGCGCTTCGGGCGTGTCGTTGTAGAACAAGGCACTGCTGCCGATCTGCCCTGGATACAAGCCCAGATCCATGCGTTGCGTCAGCGGCCCCACCTGCTCGCCGGGACGAGTCAGCTGTTTGTCGAGCGCGCGTTCGGCGCTGACGATGCTGTCGCCCAGATAGTGGCCCACCATCAGCGGATGCTTGACGTAGCTCAGGTCGCCATGGGTGAGCTGCACCTCGAGTCCGGGCAGTGCAGGCGCTTCGGTGGGCTGCGGACTGCCCGGACCGAAGCCCAGACGCTCGACCTCGGCCGCCGTCGGGATGGAGTCGAGCACGGGGGCCGATGTGCCGTGCGCGCCGCCGGCGACCGCCGCACGCGCACCGCGCGCCGTTCCGATGCTGCGCGGCAGCCGCGTGGTCGAGCCCTTGAGCAGCAGATCGGTGTAGCCGGCGAAGGTCTTGCGGCCGAAGTCGTACGAGCACAGCGCGTCGTGCGCGGTGTCCTCGGCGAAATACATCGGCACGCCGGGCAGTCGCCCGGACGCCCAGGTGACCGTGCCATCGCCTTCCGGCGTGTGCGGAAACACCAGCTTGCGACGGTTGAAGCGGAAGGCGCCGTCATCGTCGATCAGTTCGTGGCCGCACACGGTTTCGGGCTGCACGCCCGCGACATAGATCATGTGCTGCGCATCGACCGCGCCGGCCAGCGCGTCCCAGGTGCGCCGCGCACCGCGCAGCACGCCCGCATCGGCCAGCTTCCAGCGCTCGCCCAGACCGTCACGCATGCCGGCCCACAGTGCGGGATCGTCATAACCCGGCGCCGATCCGCCGGCAGGGAAGGGCAGCAGTTCGACCAGCCCGGGGTAGCGCCGGACGATGTCGATGATGCCGTCGCGGCTGTTCAACAGATCGAGCAGCATCAGCTTGAACTGCGTCGGGTTGCGTCCGGTCAGCCAGCGCACCGCTTCGTGCGAGCCATGATTGGGCGTGCCCAGCATCAACAGGCGGCTGTTCGGCAGCTCGCAGACGCGCCGCCACACTTCCGCGCCCTTGCGGTCGGCGATCATGGCGCGCACCACGAGACCGCCCATCGAATGCGCCACGATGTGCAGCGCCTGCTGCTGCGCCTGCAGGTCAGGCAGCCAGAGCGTGAGCTGTTCGGCCAGCTGCGCCGCGGCTGCCTGCACCGAATTGCGCCAGTCATAGGCGAAGAACTCGACCCGATGGGTCTGCGCCAGATGCATCATCAGCGGCGCATAGAAACTGTCGACCAGACCATCGACCTCGATCTGCGCCGCATCGATGCCGATCTTTTCCAGTCCGCCGAATGCCAGCGATTTGTAGTCCAGCCACACGCGATCGCCATCGGCCTTCAGCGAACTGCCCATCGTGCCGGGCAGCACGACGGCCAGCGGTTTCGGCAGCCCGCCGGCGCGGCTGCGCGCAATCGCGCTGCGCCAGGCCGGCGGCGTCGGCGGCCGCTCGCTGATCGGGCGAAAGCCCGCGTCGGAGCCGTCTGCGCGGGTCAGACCCTGCAGCAGCCAGTCGACCGAGCGGGCATTGTGGAAGTAGCTGAAGTGATCGACCGCGTCGCCCTGGTCCATCTGCTGCCGGGCACCGTGTTCCGGGCGCGTGATGCCGCCGAACATCGATCCGGTATTCACCACCAGATCGTGTTCGCCCTTGTAGAACCAGTCGGTCACGAACACCTTCAGCGCCGACAGGATGGAGTGGCCACGTTCGATGTCGCCGGCGATCACCGTCAGATCGGACTCGGTGCGGGTTTCCGGATGGTTCAGCAGTCGCACGACGGCCGAGCCGGGCATCATCGCTTCGAGGCCGGGCAGCACGCGCGGGTCGGTACGCTCGCGCAGCACGGCCGCCATGAAGTCGAGCGCCTCGGGTGCCAGCGGCACATGCTGCAGACCGGCGATGCGGCTGGCGTTGAGCAGCAGCGAAAACCAGCGGTCCAGCCGGCCGGAGGCGAGCGTGGTGCCCATGGCCGGGCAGGCGACGCGCACGAAGCGCGTGATCCGGAACTGCTTCGCATCGAGCACTTCGGCCAGCTTCAGCAGCGCGTCCCGGTCGGCGGCGTAGTCTTCCTTCAGCCGCTTTTCGCCGGCTTCGTCCAGCGGTTCGATGTTCAGCTGTTGCGCGATCGACACGTCGCCCACGAACAGCCGCTTCAGTACTTCGGCGCGAAGCGGGTCGCTGCTGCGCACACGCTGCCCCAGACACAGCAACTCGCCGACCAGGCCACCGCGCGAGTGGCTGACCAGATGCAGCGTGGCGCCCTGCGGCAGCGATTCGGCCAGTTCGAGCGCGTTCTGGATCGGACTGACAGTGAGTGTGCGGTGTTCGAAGGCATGGATGCCTTCGCCATAGACACTCGCCAGTCGCGCGCAGGCGGCGTTGCCGCGCGGGTTGTCGTCAGCCGCCAGCTTGCCGAAACTGCCGTCGAAGCTCGATGCCGTGCCATGCAGGAACACCAGCAGCGGCGTGTCGTCCGTCGCGTCGACCCGGTCGATCTTCGCGCCGAGCGCAGCGTTCTCGATGTCGCAGCGATACAGACCCGGCTCGCGCCCGAGGATTTTCCGCTCGAAGCGCGTCGCGAGCCGGCGGGCGACGAATTCCTGCGCCTTGTCCTTCAGGTCGATGCCGAAGAATTCGATCACGCGGGTCGCCAGACCGAGCGCACTGCCCAGCCCGCGGCTGCCCGGAGTGTGTGCGTTCAGGTCGCCGATGTCCCACAACACCTCGCCATCGCTGCGCGTTTCGGCCTTCGAACCCGCCTCCTGCATCAGGTCGTCGGCGCGTATCCAGAGCTCGAAGCCGTTGTCGAGCGTGACCCGGGCAATTGCATCAGCCGGTATGACAGCCGGTTCGGCCGCTCCGGCGGCACGACTTCCGCCGGGTTGCACCGAGCCCAGCGGTGTGAACGTGACTTCCGATCCGGATGGTGTGCTGACCGGCGCTCCCTTGCGCGCGCGGATGCTGAAACGCTCGTACTTCGACTGTTTCATTGTCCTGACCTCCTGCTGTTGTTCTTGTGTCGCGCGCTGCCGTCGCCAGGCGCTCAGTTCACGGACGCCCCGGATGATCGGGACAGGGTGACAACCGACGTTTCACCACTGTTGTAGCGCAGCGTGCCGGTCATCGTGCTGCTGTTGGCGACGCGCAGGCTGAGGCTGCCGGTGTTGATCATCACGTTGCCGTTGGCAAAGATGTTCAGTGCGAAATTCACGTCGCGCTCGTACGCTTCGCCCGCCCCTTCGAAATGGATGTCGGTCACGCCCTGGCCGTAGGTCTGGATCAGCACAGCGTTGTACACCTGCCACACCGGGTGCTGCGTGACGTTGATGCGCGGGCTGCGCAACGTCAGGTCGTTGCCCTGTCGGGTCAGCGTCAGCGGAATCCGCTCGCCCTGTGCATCGACCATGGTCCAGTTGCCGGTCAGGTCGCGCTCGGGTTCCGGCGCGGGCGCAGCGGGAGTGGGGGTGGGCAGGCTGGCGACCGCAACCGGCGCGACGGGTGCCGGAGCCGGGTCATCGGCGACGAACGGCGGGGGCGGCGGGGCGGGCTGGGGTGTGGTCTCCTCCTCGCCGACGAATACCGCGACGATGAGGATGAAGGTGAAGAAAATCCCGACCCCCCAGACCAACTTGCGCGCGGCACCGATGACGCGGCCGACCGGCTTCTTGAAGCTTTCCGGGAGCGGCAGATCGTCGTCGCCGGTGACGCTCCGGTTCGAGGTGGACTGGGTCGTGCTGTCCGTCGCCGCGCTGCGCATCGGCATGCCGGGCAGCTTTTCCAGCACGCCGCACAACTCGCCGAAGTCATACTGCCAGCGCTTGTCGGTCATTTCGTGTGCGTTGCGTCGGCCGAGCGCCGACAGCTCTTCCGGCAGTTCGGCTGCGTCGGGCATGACGGCGCCACCGACCAGCACGGGTATGACGCGCACGCCGCGCCGGGTCAGTGCGCGGGCAATCTCCATGCGTACAGGGTCATTCGGATTATCGAGCCGGCGCTTGCCCTGGGCGTCGGTCATCGACAGCCAGTGCGGACCGACCAGCACGAGCACGACGTTGCAGCGGTCAAGCTCGCGCTCGATGGCGTCGACGAAGTCCTCACCGGCCGCGATGCTTTCGAGGTCGCGGAAAACCTCCATGCCCGGAAAGGCCTGCAGCAGGTCCTCATGCAGCGTCTGTGCGTAGCCGCTGCTGTCCTTGCGTCGATACGAAATGAAAAGGCGTGCCATGCGTTATGGCCTCAGTGCGCGATGCAGGGGATGAAGGCCATGCGGCGCACCCTCACGGTGCCTGCGTCCGGGCAACTACCAGGCGCCGTGCCATTGACGGAACGGTCCTTGATGCCGATGCACGAGGCGACGCTGCTCATGGTGTGCTCCACGGGGCCCGCGCGGCATCCTGAATGTCCGTGCAGGGTCGATTTTCGGGCGACGTCGGCAGTCTAGGCGCTTGCAATCGCCTTGAAAACCCGCAAACCGGATGCACAGCGTGTCGTAGGTCATGAGGACGATGCTTGCCGCTATCATCCGGCCTGTTCACATATTCGCGCTGGCTCTGGTCTTCGAACGGACTGCCCGCCGCCCCCTGCTGAATGGACTGCGTACTGCTGACCCACGCCGATTGTCTCGGTCACCAACCCGGCGAGCGTCACCCGGAAGCACCGGCGCGGCTGACGGCGGTGCTCGATGGCATCGCCGCCGCCGGCCTGTTGCGCACCTGGCAACGCATCGATGCGCCCCGGGTCACCCGCGAGCAGCTCGAACGCGTGCATCACCCGGCTTATCTGGATGAGGTGGAGAACGTCGCGCCCGCGTCCGGCCTGCACAAACTCGATCCCGATACCGTCATGTCGCCCGGTTCGCTTGCGGCCGCGTCGCGCGCGGCCGGCGCCGTGGTGCATGCGGTCGATCTTGTGATGAGTGGCCGCACGCGCAGCGTGTTCTGCGCCACGCGCCCGCCCGGCCATCACGCCCGCGCGGGAGATGCGATGGGTTTCTGCCTCTATGGCAACGTGGCGGTCGGCATGGCGCACGCGCTGGCGGCACACGGCATCGAGCGCGTCGCGGTGGCCGACTTCGACGTGCATCGCGGCAACGGCACCGAGAGCATGTTCCGGCGCGAGCCGCGCGTGCTGATGGCCGACAGCTTCCAGCATCCGTATTACCCGCAGGGCAATTTTCCGGAACGGGCGGGTTATCTGCCCATGCGTCTGGCGGCAGGTGACGGCAGTGACGCTTTTCGCCGACACTGGACACAGACTGCGCTGCCCGCGCTGCGCGCCTTCAAGCCGCAGATCGTGTTCATTTCGGCCGGCTTCGATGCGCATCGGGACGATCCGCTGGCCAACATCCAGCTCGAAGCGGCCGATTACCGCTGGCTCACGCACGCGTTGCGCGACATCGCCGAAGCGTCGGGCAAGGGCCGCATCATTTCGACGCTGGAAGGTGGCTACGGCCTGGGCAATATCGGCGCGGCCGTGGCCGCACACCTGATGGCGCTTGGCGATTGCAGCCGCTGAGCCGCTACACTGGCCGTTGCAACGGAGATGGACTGACGGCATGAATATCGAATGGTGGCACTGGCTGGTCGCGGGTCTGGCGCTGATCCTGTTCGAACTGGCGGTGCCCGGCATGGTGCTGGTGTGGTTCGGCGTGGCTGCGGTGGCGATCGGCTTGCTGGTGGCCGCCCTGCCGGCGCTGTCGCTGACCCTGCTGCTCGGAGTGTGGACAGCACTGTCCTGCCTGCTGGTGTTTGTCTGGTTCAAGGTGTTCCGCACCGATCAGCACAAGACGCACGCCGGCATGTCGGATGGCGAGCAGATCGGCGAGGTCGGTCTGCTGGTCGGCGAGGTGACGCCTTATGGTCGCGGCAAGGTGCGCTTCCAGAAGCCGCTGCTCGGCAGCGATGTGTGGGAGTGCATCGCCGACGACACCATTGCGGCCGGCGAACGGGTGAAGGTGCTGTCGGTGGAAGGGTCGCTGCTCAAGGTGGGGCTGATCAACAAGGGAGTTTCGGCATGAGTTCGGGCATCGTCGTCGCCATCGCGATACTGGTTTTTGCTTTCGTCACGCTGGCCAAGGGCCTGCGCATCGTGCCGCAGGGCGAGGAGTGGATCGTGCAGCGGCTCGGCAAGTACCAGAGCACGCTGTTGCCGGGCCTGAACATCATCATTCCCTACCTCGATGACGTGGCCTACAAGGTGATCACCAAGGACATCATTCTGGACGTGCAGGAGCAGGAGGTGATCACGCGCGACAACGCGGTGATCCGCACCAATGCCGTGGCGTTCATCAAGGTGACCGACCCGGTCAAGGCGGTCTATGGCGTGACCGACTTTTCCGAAGCCATCCGCAACCTGATCATGACCACGCTGCGCTCCATCGTCGGCGAAATGGATCTGGATCAGGCGCTGTCGAGCCGCGACAAGATCAAGATCCGTCTGCGCGAAAGCATCGCCGACGAGGCGATCGACTGGGGCCTGACCGTGAAATCGGTGGAGATTCAGGACATCAATCCGTCGGATTCGATGCAGCGCGCGATGGAACAGCAAGCCAGCGCGGAGCGCGAACGCAAGGCCATGGTGACCCGCTCGGAAGGGCAGAAGCAGTCGATGATTCTGGAAGCCGAAGCGCGCCTTGAATCGGCCAAGCGGGATGCCGCCGCACAGGTCACGCTCGCCGAGGCCAGTGCCGAGTCGATCCGTCGCGTCACGGTGTCGCTCGGCGAACAGCAACTGCCGATGATGTATCTGCTGGGCGAAAAATACGTGGCTGCGCTGGGTAAGCTAGGCGAATCGCCGAATGCCAAGATCGTCGTGCTGCCGGCCGACCTGCAGGATGCGGTGGCCGGCATCTTTGCGCGGGCGCAGGGGAAATAGTAGTCGCCGCAGATGGACACTGGAGCAACGGATCGCGGCGGGTGAGATCGCACGGGGTGCTTTAAGCGCCGGTTTCTCGGGCTGCCTGGGCCAACAGTATTTAACTGATCCGCTTCTATCGACGGTTCAGCTTTCCGGAAGACTTCACCTATGTCCGACATCGAACGCGAATCCATGGACTTCGACCTGCTGGTCGTCGGCGCGGGTCCGGCCGGACTGGCGGCGGCGATCCGCGCGAAGCAGAAAGCCACCGCGGCCGGCCATGAGCTGTCGGTCTGCGTCATCGACAAGGCGGCTGAAGTCGGCGCGCACATTCTGTCCGGCGCGGTCATGGATCCGCGTGCATTGACCGAGCTGCTGCCGGATTGGAAGGCGCTCGGCGCGCCGCTGCACACGCCGGTGACACAGGACAGGATGTACTTCCTGTCCGAAACCGGCGCGCGCGCGGTGCCGGGCGGACTGCTGCCACAAAGCTTCCACAACGATGGCAATTACATCGTGCGGCTGGGTCATGTCGTGAAGTGGCTGGGCGAACAGGCCGAAGCGCTGGGCGTGGACATCTTCCCCGGCTTTGCCGGCAGCGCGCCGCTGTTCGATGACGAGAACCGGGTGGCCGGCGTCATCACCGGCGACATGGGCGTCGGGCGGGATGGTACGCCGGGCAGCGCCTACCAGCCCGGCATGGCGTTGCGCGCGAAGTACACGTTGTTCGCCGAAGGCTGTCGCGGTCATCTGGGCAAGCAGCTGGAGGCGCGCTACCACCTGCGCGACGGCGTCGACCCGCAGACCTACGGCCTGGGCATCAAGGAATTGTGGGAAGTGCCCGCGGCGCAGAGTCAGCCCGGGCTGGTCGTCCATACCGCCGGCTGGCCGCTCGACAACGACACCTACGGCGGCGGCTTCATCTACCACCTGAAAGACAATCTGGTCGCCGTCGGTTACGTGGTCGGCCTCAATTACAGCAACCCGTGGCTGTCGCCGTACGAGGAATTCCAGCGCTACAAGACCCACCCGACGATCCGCAGCCACATAGAAGGCGGCACGCGGCTGGCGTACGGTGCGCGCGCCATCACGGCGGGCGGCCTGCAGAGCCTGCCGAAGCTGGTGTTCCCGGGCGGCGCGCTGATCGGCGACGACGCCGGCTTCCTGAACGCGGCACGCATCAAGGGCAGTCATGCGGCGATCAAGAGCGGCATGCTGGCCGCCGATGCCGCGGTCGATGCGCTCTTGGCGGGGCGTGCGCAGGACGCGCTGGACGCCTATCCGGCCGCATTCCGCATCAGCTGGCTGAGGGAAGAGCTGCACCAGACCCGCAACTTCAAGCCGTACATGAAGAAGGGACTGTGGCTGGGGTCCTTCCTGTTCGGTGCCGAGCAATTGCTGTTCAAGGGCAATGTGCCGTGGACGCTGCGCAACGAAGCCGACCACACCACGCTGGCGCCAGCGGCGACCCGCACGCCGATCGACTACCCGAAACCCGATGGCGTGTTGACCTTCGACCGCCTGTCGTCGGTCTTCCTGTCCAGCACCAACCACGAAGAGGACCAGCCCTGTCATCTGACGCTGAAGGACGCAGGCGTGGCCATCACCGTCAATCTGGCGGCCTACGAGTCACCCGAGCAGCGCTATTGCCCGGCCGGCGTGTATGAAATCGTCCGCGAATCCAGCGGGCCGCGGCTCCAGATCAACGCGCAGAACTGCGTCCACTGCAAGAGCTGCGACATCAAGGATCCGACGCAGAACATCCACTGGGTGACGCCGCAGGGTGGCGAAGGACCGATCTACAACGGGATGTAAGTGCATCGAGTCCGTTGTTGGGCATCGCTGCGCTCACCCCAACCTACGTTTCTTCACGTGGTCGGTGGGTAAGTTGGGGAGAGCGCAGCGATGCCCAACAACCCAGGCCTCCACAGCGTTTCAAACGCCCTGATCACAGTTCGCGCAGGCATCATCCGGGCTCGTGGGCCACGATCGTCAGGAGCTTGAATCATGAAGACACGCATCACCGACATGCTGGGCATCCGCTACCCCATCGTGCAGGGCGGCATGATGTGGGTGGGCACCGCAGAGCTGTCGTCGGCGGTATCGAATGCCGGCGGCCTCGGCATCCTGACCGCGCTGACCCAGCCGACGCCCGAGGCGCTGGCGAAGGAGATCGAACGCTGCCGCGGCATGACCGATGCACCGTTCGGCGTCAATCTGACGATCCTGCCGGCGATCAAGCCGCCACCCTACGAGGCCTATCTGGACGTGATTCTCGATGCCGGCATCCGCATTCTGGAAACCGCCGGCAACAATCCGAAAGCCTTCATCGACAAGGCCAAGGCGCGTGGTGTGACGCTGATCCACAAATGTGTGGCGGTGCGCCACGCACTGTCGGCGCAGCGCAACGGCGTGGACATCATCAGCATCGACGGCTTCGAATGCGCCGGCCATCCGGGGGAAGACGACGTGCCCGGCCTGGTGCTGATTCCGCTCGCGGTGCAGGCGCTCGATGTACCGGTCATCGCGTCGGGTGGCATTGGCGACGGTCGCGGCATGGCGGCCGCGCTCGCTCTCGGCGCCGAAGGCGTCAATATGGGAACGCGCTTCTGCGCCACGCAGGAGGCGCCGATCCACGACAACATCAAGCAGGCGCTGGTGAATGCCACTGAACGCGACACCCGGCTCATCCTGCGCAGCCTGCACAACACCGCGCGGGTGTTCCGCAATGCCGTGTCGGAAGAGGTTGCAGCGGCGGAAAGTCGGCCGGGCGGCTGCCAGTTCGAAGACATCCGGCCGCTGGTCAGCGGCGCCCGCGGCGCCGCCGCGCTGGCCGATGGCGACGTCGACGGCGGCATCATCACGGCCGGGCAGGTGGTGGGGCTGATCCATGACATTCCGACCTGCGACGTGCTGATCGCACGCATGGTCGCGGAGTGCCGGGAAAGCCTGCGCATTGCGGGCGAACGCGCCGCCTGAGACTGAACAGGACGACGGACCCCGTCCGGGGTCGCGTCGCGGCGGGCGCTGATCCGCGCTTGCGGACCGGCGGCAGCGCTTACTTCAGGATGGTTGCGAGCGAATCGGCCACGTAGTCGATATTCTTCGAATTCAGCGCAGCCAGGCAGATGCGGCCGGTACCGACGGCGTAGATGCCGAATTCGTCGCGCAGGCGATCGACCTGTGCAGCGTTCAGGCCGGTATAGCTGAACATGCCGCGCTGACGCACGACGAAGGAGAAGTCGCGCGCCACGCCGCGCGCGGCGAGCTTGTCGACCAGGCCGGTGCGCATGGCGCGGATGCGGTCGCGCATTTCACCCAGTTCCTGTTCCCACATGGCACGCAGTTCCGGCGTCGACAGCACGGCCGCGACCACTGCGCCGCCGTGTGTCGGCGGGTTGGAGTAGTTGGTGCGGATGGTGCGCTTCAACTGGCTCAGCACGCGGCCGGCTTCGTCCTTGCTCGCGGTCACGATGGACAGCGCGCCGACGCGCTCGCCGTACAGCGAGAACGACTTCGAGAACGAACTGGAAATGACGAAGCTCAGACCCGACTGCACGAACAGGCGCACCGCCACGGCGTCCTTCTCGATGTCGTCAGCGAAGCCCTGGTAAGCCATGTCGAGGAAGGGCACAAGATTGCGCGACTTGCACACCTCGACCACTTCGCCCCACTGCGCATCGGTCAGGTCGGCGCCGGTCGGGTTGTGGCAGCAGGCGTGCAGCAGCACGATGGCGTGGGCCGGCAGCGCCTTCAGGTGGGCGATCATCGCGTCGAACCGCACGCCGCGCGTGTCGGCGTCGAAATACGGATAGGTGTCGACCTCGAACCCGGCGGCTTCGAACAGCGCGCGATGGTTTTCCCAGCTCGGATCGCTGATGTACACCCTGGCCTGCGGCAGCAGGCGCTTCAGGAAGTCGGCACCGATCTTCAGCGCACCTGTACCGCCCAGCGCCTGGGCCGTGACCACGCGGCCGTCGGCCGTCAGCGCGGCGCCCGCGCCGAACAGCAGGTCCTGCACCGCCTTGTTGTAGGCCGGCGAACCTTCGATCGGCTGATAGCCGCGTGGCGGCGCATTCTTCATGCGCGCTTCTTCGGCCGTACGCACTGCGCGCAGCAGCGGCAGCTTGCCTGCGTCGTCGTAATACACGCCGACGCCCAGATTGACCTTGGTCGTGCGGGTGTCGGTGTTGAAAGCTTCGGTCAGACCCAGGATGGGGTCGCGCGGTGCCATGTCGACGGACGAGAAGACAGACGGGTTCATGCGTGGTGCTCCGGAGTGCGTGAGGTGGATGCCTCGAACTGAGGCGGATGCGTCATGTGCTTGAAAGATAGGCGTGAAACGGCGTGCTGTCTGCAGGCATGCGAACTCGTGCGATGCTTCGGCAGTCCTTGTCAGTACGTCTTGTGCAACGCAAAATTCTAACATGTCAGAAATCGCCGTCGCACCCGCGCTGTTAACGTTTGACAACAGCCCCTACAGGCTCCATCAGCCCTTTCCGCCCGCCGGCGATCAGCCGACGGCCATCGTCAAGCTGGTCGAGGGCATCGAAGACGGCCTGATGTTCCAGACGCTGCTCGGCGTGACCGGCTCGGGCAAGACCTACACGATGGCCAATGTCATCGCGCAACTGGGCCGCCCGGCGCTGGTCATGGCGCCGAACAAGACGCTGGCCGCCCAGCTGTATTCGGAATTCCGCGAGTTCTTCCCGGAAAACGCGGTCGAGTACTTCGTCAGCTACTACGACTACTACCAGCCGGAAGCCTACGTGCCGTCGAAGGACCTGTTCATCGAAAAGGACAGCGCGATCAACGAGCACATCGAACAGATGCGGCTGTCGGCGACCAAAAGTCTGCTCGAGCGGCGCGATGTGGTGATCGTGGCAACCGTATCGGCGATCTACGGCATCGGCGATCCGGTCGATTACCACGCGATGATCCTGCACCTGCGCGAGGGCGGCACGCTGCACCAGCGCGACATCATCGCCCGCCTGGTGCAGATGCAGTACCAGCGCAACGACATGGATTTCCGGCGCGGTGTGTTCCGCGTGCGCGGCGACGTGATCGACATCTTTCCGGCCGAACAGGCGGAAAACGCACTGCGCGTGTCGCTGTTCGACGACCAGATCGAGGAACTGTCGCTGTTCGATCCGCTGACCGGTCAGGTGAAGCAGAAGATCGGCCGCTTCACGGTCTATCCGTCGAGCCATTACGTGACGCCACGCGCCACCGTGCTGCGTGCGATCGACGCGATCAAGATCGAACTGGAACTGCGGTCGAAGGAATTCGTCAGCCAGGGCAAGCTGGTCGAGGCGCAGCGGATCGAGCAGCGCACCCGCTTCGATCTCGAAATGCTCAACGAACTGGGTTTCTGCAAGGGCATCGAGAACTATTCGCGTCACATGTCGGGCCGCCAGCCGGGCGATGCGCCGCCGACGCTGATCGACTATCTGCCGCCGGATGCGCTGATGTTCATCGACGAGTCGCATGTGACCATTCCGCAGATCGGCGGCATGTTCAAGGGCGATCTGGCGCGCAAGACCAATCTGGTCGATTTCGGCTTCCGCCTGCCGTCTGCGCTCGACAACCGGCCGCTGAAGTTCGACGAATTCGAAAAGCTGATGCCGCAGACCGTGTTCGTATCGGCCACGCCGTCGGCGTACGAGGCGGCGAACCAGGGACAGGTGGTGGAACAGCTGGTGCGGCCGACCGGGCTGATCGACCCGATGATAGAAATCCGACCGGCCATCACCCAGGTCGATGACCTGCTGGGCGAGATCCGCAAGCGGGTGGCGGTGCAGGAGCGCATTCTGGTTACCGTGCTGACCAAGCGGCTGGCCGAGGACCTGACCGACTACTTCGCCGAGAACGGCATCCGCGTGCGCTATCTGCATTCGGACATCGACACGGTGGAGCGGGTGGAAATCATCCGCGACCTGCGGCTGGGCGAATTCGACGTGCTGATCGGTATCAACCTGCTGCGCGAGGGGCTGGATATTCCCGAGGTGTCGCTGGTGGCGATTCTGGATGCCGACAAGGAAGGCTTCCTGCGCTCGGAGCGCAGCCTGATCCAGACCATAGGCCGGGCGGCCCGCCACCTGCACGGCACCGCCATCCTGTACGCCGATCAGATGACCGAGTCGATGAAGCGCGCCATCGGGGAAACCGAGCGGCGCCGCACCCGTCAGATCGCACACAACCTCGCGCAGGGCATCACGCCGCGCTCGGTGGTCAAACGCATCAAGGACATCATCGACGGCGTATACGACCAGGACGAAGTCGCGCGCGAACTGAAGGTGGCCGAGGAGCACGCCCGCTTCGAGTCCATGAGCGAGAAGGATCTGTCGCGCGAGATCAAGAAGCTGGAGAAGGAAATGATCGAACACGCGAAGAATCTCGAATTCGAGAAGGCTGCCGCGGCGCGCGACCGGCTGTTCAAGCTGCGCAGCGGTGCCTTCGGCGCCTGATGCGGATGCATCCGCCAGGCGTCGTTGTGGGTAACCGGATCATTCGACCGACCGCCTTCGTCACATGAAAAGACGCGCCTTGCTGGGCCTGCTGTCCGGCCTGCCGCTGCTCGCCGGCTGTTCCGCCACCGGTCTGCTGAATCTGCTGGCGCCGTCCGCGCACCGGCGCGAAGCCGGCATCGCCTACGGCACGCACCCGCGCATGAAGCTGGATGTCTATCGTCCGCTCGACACGTCGGGCCCGGCGCCGGTCGTCGTGTTTTTCTACGGCGGCAGCTGGAACGCCGGTCGGCGCGAGGACTACCTGTTCGTCGGCGCCGCGCTGGCCGAGCGCGGCATCGTCACGGTGATTCCCGATTACCGGCTGTACCCGGAAGTGGTGTATCCGGCCTTTCTCGACGATTGTGCCGCAGCCGTTGCCTGGGCGATGGACAACGCGGCGGCGCATGGCGCCGATCCCGGTCGGCTGCATGTGGCCGGACACAGCGCCGGCGCCTACAACGCCGCCATGCTGGCGCTGGACGCGCGCTGGCTGGGCAGGCTCGGTCGCGGGACTGACCGGCTGGCGGGACTGGTCGGTCTGGCAGGGCCTTACGATTTCCTGCCCATCGTCAATCCGGACGTCAAACCCGTATTCAACCGCCCGGGTGTCGAAGATCCGGCGCCCGCCGACTCGCAACCGCTCCGGCACGTGTCGGCCGCGGCGCCGCGCAGCCTGTTGATCGCCGCGCGGGAAGACGTTCTCGTCAATCCGCAACGCAACACCGGCGGTCTCGCGCAGGCCTTGCGCGATTCGGGTGTCGCGGTCGATGAGCGCTACTACGACGGGGTCAATCACCTGACCCTGGTGGGCGCCTTCGGCCGCCCGCTGCGCGGACTGGCCCCGGTCGTCGATGACGTGGCGGCTTTCGTCGGGACGGTGGTGGCGCAACCGCGTCCCTGAGGGTTGTTCAGAGACTCAGCGGCAGCGCAAGACACAGGCGAGTGCCCCCGTTACGGGCCGGCAACGGCCGCAGGCTCCCTCCGTGCAGATCGGCCACGCGCTGGGCGATTGCCAGACCGAGCCCGCCGATGCCGCCGCTCTTTCTTTGCAGCGGCGGATCACGCAAGGACTGTCCGCGTTCGAGTCGTTCGATCAGATCTTCAGGCAGCCCGGGGCCGGCATCTTCCACGACGATCTGCGCCAATACGCCGTTGCGACTCAGGCTGACGTGCACCGGCCCGGCGCCGGGTGCGTGACGCATGGCGTTGTCGATCAGGTTGGTCAAGGCGCGCTCGATCAGTTGCAGGTCGCCCTCGAGTTCAAGCCTTCCGGGTGGCGGTCCCTGAAGCATGACGGGCGGCTGGGCGCTGTCGGTCAGATCGAATTTCTGCACGGCGTCGGTCACCAGCTCGTCGAGCCGGAACCGCTCCCGGTTGAGCGACTGACCGCTCGACTGCAACGCGCACAGTTCGAACAGCTGTTGCGACAGCCGGCGCACCTTGTCGCTTTGCGCCAGCGCAGTCGACAGGATGCGATCGAACGTTGCCGGCGGCGACGAGCGGTGTCCGGCAAGTGCTTCGAGCTGACCGTGAAGCGCTGTCAGGGGCGACCGCAGATCATGCGCCACGCCCGCCATCATTTCCCGGTGTGCGTCGCTTTGCTGCTGTTCCCGCGTGCCCTGTGCCCGCAGCCTTTCGGTCATGTCCTCGAAAGCGCGTTCTATCGCCTGCACCTCGTCACCTTGCTGCATCGCGACGACGTCGCTGATGCCCGCGGTACCGGCGTCGTCCTTGCCGAAGCGGCGCATGCGGTGCGCGATGCGATGCAGGGGCCGCGTCAGCCGATGGAATGCGATGACCCCGCTCGCCACCGCGAGCAGGAGCCCCAGCGTGGCCGCGACCGCAGCGCCCTGCCAGACGCGCTGCAGGCTGGATTGACCGGCCACAAGCGTGCGCGCCTGACCGTCGAGCACGATGTAGAGGTAACCGGGCGGCTTCGGGTCGCCGGGTCG
This sequence comes from Methyloversatilis sp., assembly GCF_051861465.1. Taxonomy (GTDB): domain Bacteria; phylum Pseudomonadota; class Gammaproteobacteria; order Burkholderiales; family Rhodocyclaceae; genus Methyloversatilis. Next base: position 271,195 of record NZ_JBHYCQ010000006.1, read on the forward strand.
CGGCGCAAACATCGCAGTGCTGAAAATGCGGGACACGCCGACGTCCATCGGATCGGTGCCGAACAGCGGCAAGGGCGCGCCGTCGAGAAACTGCTGAACCGGAGCCAGATCGACCTGCGGCTGCCGCACCATGCCGGGCTCGCCGATGTAGTGGGCGACGCGTCCGTCGGCGTCCAGCACATAGACCTGAACGCCTGGATTGACGACCATCAGCATCGACAGCAGGGTTTCGCGGGCCGACCGGTCGGCGGCGTCCGCATCAGTCCGTGCAATGTCCGGCCAGTGTTCGATGATGTGCCGGGCCAGCCCGTGCGACAGGCGTTGCAGCGACTCCTTTTCGTGTTGTGCCGCGACCTGCCGTCCGAGCAGGCCGACAAATGCGCCATAGGCGAGCAGCAGCAACGCCATGGTGACGATGAGACGTGTCGCGAAGGAGGGCGAACGCATCACGGCACGGTGTCCTCGAATCGGTAGCCCACGCCCCAGACCGTCACGATGCGCTGCGGATTTCTCGGGTCGTCCTCGATCTTGTTGCGCAAGCGGTTGATGTGCGAATTGACCGTGTGTTCGTACCCATCAAAGCCGGGTCCCCAGACGCGCTGCAACAGACTGCCGCGACTGAAGGCCTGCCCGGGATGCCGTGCCAGAAAGTGCAGCAGATCGAATTCGCGCAAGGTGAGCGGGATCGGCACGTCATCGCGCGCCAGTTCGCGTCGCTGCGTGTCAAGTCGAAACGATCCGAAGCGCACGTCAACGGCGACCGAAGGTGCACTGCGCAGCTGCTCGACACGGCGCAGCAGCGCACGTACGCGTGCCACCAGTTCGAGCATCGAGAAGGGTTTGGCGAGGTAGTCGTCGGCACCGAGTTCGAGCCCGAGCACGCGGTGAGCCTCCGCCGAACGGGCACTCAGCATGATGACCGGAATATCCGCGTGCCGTGCCTTGAGGTGGCGACAGACGTCCCATCCGTCCGCACCCGGCAACATCAGGTCGAGCAGCACCAGGTCCCAGCGCCGGCGATCGATGGCGGCGATGGCCTGCAGACCGTCCGATTCGCGGTGCAGGCGGTACCCTGCGCCTTCCAGATGGAGACGCAAGGTACCCGCGATGGCGTTGTCGTCCTCGACAAGCAACACATGCTCGTTCATCGGTCTGGCGCCCGGCAGGCTGAAAAATCGAGACTAGCAGGTCTGCCGCCGACTGACTTCACGCCGGCGTGAAGCTTGTCGACCGCGTTCAGCCCAGTCGCCGGCGCGCGATGCTGCCGATCATGAGCAGGCCCGCCAGCATCATGGCGTAGGTTTCCGGCTCGGGTACCGGCGCGACAGCAAACGAAATGCGATAAACGCTGGTGTCGGCTGCGAGTGTGCTGTCGAGCGTGTAGCCGGTCGCAGTCGTGAGGCCGTTGTAGGCAGCGAGCTCGGCAAAATTGAACGCAACCACCGAATTCTGCGGCGCGCGCAGGTCGTTGTTGCCGACAAACGCCGACGCGGCGGGGTCGAATACCTCGGAGCCGGCATCCCAGATTTGCCGGGCGGTCTGGTTGATCGAACTGATGACCAGATTGCCTGCGGCGTCGAACAGCTGGTAGCGCATCGGCGAATCGTTGCCGATGAAGAAATCGTTGCTCGGCACGACCATGGCCGCGAACGTGAAGAACCGGTTGAGCGCGCTGTCAACGGTGAAGGTGGCGCTGCTCGTGCCACCTGGCTGCAACAAGCCGCCCAGCGTGCCGCGGGTTGCTGTCGGGTCGGCTGCGGCGAAGGCCGCCTGCCATGCGCCACCCGCACCGCCCTCGGCGACCGAAATGATGGGCTCGGTCGCGACGCTGCCCAGATTGAAGGCGTCGAAGCTGCCGTTGTTGAATCCGAAGTGCAGTGGCGCGAAGCTGATGCCGTTGGCGGGTACGAGGTTTTCCACGGTGACCGTGATGTCGACGAGGGCCGCCTGGGCCGACGAAGCGAGGCCGACCAGCACCATGGCTGCGGCCAGACGGGACGTGCGCAATGAAATGGGAAACATGAGGACTCTCCGGGATATGGGATATGTGAGGTGAGCCGGCCCCTGAACTGCTGACCGGTGTCCGGATGCTAGGCAGCCCTTGTCACCGAGTCCTCACACAACCTTCACCGCGACGGGATGCATGCTTTTCTGCCGCGGTGACGACTTTCACCACTTGGCTGGACACCGCTTCAGGAACCGACGACGCTGAAAACGATCCCTTGCCTAACCATGCGCGCCACTTTCATCCGTCTGTTGCTGCTTCTCGCCGTGCTCATCCAGTCGCCTGCATCGGCACTGGAGAGCGGAGCGGTCGTCAGCGCGCGCGCCACCGTCACGATGGTGTCGGCACAGGATGCTGCGCGTGCCGGCGATACGGTCGATCTCGCCTTGCATCTGCGCCTGGCCGAAGGCTGGCATATCTACTGGATGAATCCGGGCGACGCCGGGCAGCCGCCGCGCATCGAACTGTTTGCGCCGGCCGGCAGCACGGTGTCGGACATCCGCTGGCCGGCGCCGAAGCGCCACGTCGACGGGCCGGTGACCACCTTCATTCACGAAGGTGAAGTGCTGTTGCCCTTCAGCGTGACACTGCCGGCGGGCCTTGAAGGCCCGCAGACGCTGACGGCGAAAGCCGGCTGGCTGGTGTGCAAGGACATCTGCATTCCGGAAGAGGGCGTGTTCAGGCTGACGTTGCCGGCGGGTGAGGCGACCCGCAGCGCCGAAGCGCTGCTGTTCGATGCGGCACGCGATGCGGTTCCCGTGAAGTCCGACTGGCAGGCGGCGGTCAGCGCGGATGGCGTGCTCACAGTGAGCGGGCCGGGCGCTGATGCCATCGTCACGGCTGACTTTCTGCCGGCAGACTGGGGCCAGGTCGAACATGGTGCGGCGCAGACGCTGACAGTTTCCGACGGCCGCGCCGCACTCGCATTCCAGGCGGGCGCCGCGTTCGATCCGGCGCGCGCGCTGTCCGGCGTGCTCCATGTGCGCGACCGCGACGGCATCACCCGCGTGCTCTGGGTGGCGACGCCCGGAGCCGCCACCGAACGCGCGCCCGCCGTGCTGCTTGCGACCGGCGACGCGCCCTTGCCAGCGCCGGCCGGGTTGGCGTCCGCCGCAGCGCCGGTGGCAGATGGCCTCGGCCTCGCCTGGGCTGTGCTGTTCGCGCTGGCCGGTGGTCTGCTGCTCAACCTGATGCCCTGTGTATTCCCGGTGCTGGCGATCAAGGCGCTGTCGTTCGCCCGTCTGGGCGGTCACGCGCAGCGCACGGTGCGTGCGCAGTCGCTTGCCTACTGCGCCGGTGTCGTGACCACTTTCCTGCTGCTGGCCGGCGTGCTGCTCGCACTTCGCACAGCAGGGTTGCAGGCAGGTTGGGGCTTCCAGTTCCAGTCACCGGTGTTCGTGACCGCCATGGCGGCGCTGCTGTTCGTCATCGGCCTGAATCTGTCCGGCGTGTTCGGCTTCGGCAGCGGATTCGCGTCCGCCGGGGATGCGCTGGCATCACGACCGGGCCTGTCCGGCAGCTTCTTCACCGGCGCCCTGGCGGTCGTCGTCGCCACACCGTGCACCGCGCCCTTCATGGGAGGGGCGCTGGCGTTCGCGCTTGCAGCGCCGGCGGCACAGACCGTTGCGGTGTTCGTCGCCATGGGTGTCGGGTTGGCATTGCCTTATGCGCTGCTCGCCTTCGTGCCGGGTCTGGCGCGCCGCATGCCCCGACCCGGTCCGTGGATGGACCGCCTGAAGCAGGCGCTGGCCTTTCCGATGTACGCAGCGGCCGCCTGGCTGGTGTGGGTGCTGAGCCAGCAATCCGGCGCCGATGGCGTGCTGATGGCACTGGTCGTGTTGTTGTTGCTGGCGCTCGCCGGCTGGTTGCTCGGGGTGGCGCAGGGTGGCGCGCCAAACGCGGGCACGTGGCGGACCGGCGCACTGTTGGTGGCACTGCTTGCGGCCGTCGGCATCGCGCGCGCGCCGGAGCCTGCCGGCGGCGCACCCTCCGTCGGCATTGCGTCGGCCGGGGCGGAACCTTATGTGCCCGCGCGCCTGGGCGAACTGCGCGCAGCCGGCAGGCCGGTATTCATCAACATGACAGCGGCCTGGTGCGTCACCTGCCTGGTAAACGAGAAGGTGGCGCTGTCGACGACCGGCGTGCAGCAGGCATTCGCCCGGCGCGGCATCACCTACATGAAGGGTGACTGGACGCGCAGCGATCCGCTGATCACTGATTTTCTGCGTCAGCACGGCCGCGACGGCGTGCCGCTCTACGTCTATTTCCCGCCGGATGGCGCACCGCCGGCGGTGCTTCCGCAGATCCTGACCGAGCAGATCGTGCTCGACCGGATCGGTTCCTGATCCTTTCACGGAGGAATGGCCATGCTCTTCAGTTCCCGAACGTCCCGCCTGCTGATGTCGGCGGCGGTTGCACTGCTGCCGGCGGCTGCGCTCGCCGCGCCGAAGGTCGGCGAACCTGCGCCTGCCTTTACGGGTGTGGATGCCCACGGCAAGACCGTCACGCTGTCCGGACTCGCCGGCAAGACCGTGGTGCTGGAATGGATGAACGATGGTTGCCCGTATGTCGTCAAGTGGTACAAGAGCGGCGAAATGCAGAAGCTGCAGCGCGACGCGACCACAAAGGGCGCCGTATGGCTGACCGTGGCCAGTTCGGCGCCGGGCGAGCAGGGCCATGTCGACGGCGAAACGGCGCTGAAGCAGACGGCGGACAGAAATGCGTCACCGACCCATTTCGTGCTCGACCCCAAAGGTGTCATCGGGCGTGCCTACGGTGCGCAGGTCACGCCGCACATGTACGTGATCGCACCGGACGGCAAGCTGGCCTACATGGGGGGAATCGACAGCATCGCATCGACCGACCCGGCCGACATTCCGAAGGCCGAACCGCTGGCGCGGCTGGCCATCAATCAGGTGCTGGATGGGAAGCCGGTCACCAAGCCGGTGACGCGCGCCTATGGGTGCTCGGTGAAATACGCGAACTGAGGGTTCCACGGGGCGGGATCCGGTGCGCCTGCCCTACCACGCACCGCGAATGGAGAGCGACCAGGGCACGTCGGTGCCCTGGCGATCAATCGTCAGGCGCTGACGATTTCCTGTCCCGCGTGCAGCCGGTTCTGTGCCTTGACCAGACGTTCCATCGTACGCAGGTCGCGCCGGTCGAGCTTCATTGCGCCACGCACCCACTCGCGCACCACGTCTTCCAGTTCCTGGTAGGTCAGGCGGATGAAGGCGTGCATCTTGGCGCGCTGGAAGGCACGGAAGCCCTTGAGCTGGGAACTCATGGAGCGCATGACATCGCGCGCCACCTGCTCTCCGGTGCCGGGCTCGGCCAGGTGATCGACGAGACCGAGCGCGTGCATTTCTTCGGCACTCATGATGCGGGCGTTCAGGATGAGATCCTCGGCGATCCGCGGCCCGACCTTGCGCGCCACGAGACTGTAGGCGCCCATGCCCGGGAACAGGTTGAACATCATTTCCGGAAAGCCCAGCTTGCTGCCGCGCTCGGCAATGACCACGTGGCAGGACAGCGCAGCCTCGAAACCGCCGCCGAGCGCATCCCCCTGGATGACCGCCATCGACACCGCATCGGCATGCAGACCGGATACATTGTTGTTAATGGCGCGGATGCAGGCCTGGGCGTAACGCATCAGCGCCTGCTGGTCACCGGCTTCGACCAGCCGGCGGAACAGGTCGAGGTCGCCGCCCAGGTTGTATACGCCGGGAACGGATGAGCAGTTCAGGAAGAAATCCACAGTGCCCGGAGCCAGTTCCACCTCTTGCTGCTGGGCAACGACATCCGCCAGCAGTTCCGGGGTGAAGCAGGGGCGGCCGACCGGATGCGCGTACATCCACAGCGATCGGGTGTCGGCGTCGTAGCGCGAAGTGATCAGCGGTGTCGACAGCAGTCGGGGTCCGCGCGGGGCAGCACCGAACTGAACGACGTTGTCGACATGCACACGCTGTTTTTCATGCGACTGTAAAGACGTTTCTGCCTTGGTGATGCAGACAGGCAGAGCATGAGTAGCGGTTGGGTCAGCGGTGTTCGGAATCGGAGCATCAGACGACGCGCACGACGTGCGCACCGTATTGCACGGGGTCAACAGATCCATTTCAGCCTCCGTCGGAATAGCCGACAAAAAAGCATGCTGAAAAACGTCGCCAATCAGGCGAACTGGAGAGGCATTTATTTGCCTTTTATTCCTGCTGTCTGGTGCACGATTCCAGACAGAGTCTGACCCTGTAAGTGCATGTTACGACAACATGAGAATTTTTTGCTTGAAATTTTGATTGCACCGGACGGGGATCAATCTGCTGCTCGGCTATAGTCGGACGCAACAGGAGGAATCGATGACAGCAGCCGCATCCGGCACCGAGCAACGCGAACACAAACTGACCCTGCAGGAGCTCGTTGACGCCATGGTGGCCGACGGCCTGCTGGGCGATGCGGTGGCGCGTACCTTCATGCACGACCGCCGCTACTGGCGAGGCGGCGAGCATCCGCTCGTCGTGCTGGCACAGCAGAAATGGCGCTCGCTGCATCCGCCGCACCGCCCGCTCAATCTGGATGCGCTGACGGAATGGATGGCCGGCTGGAGCGGTCACGAGTACTACCACATCGACCCGCTGAAGGTTGATTTTGCGGCCGTGACCGAGGTGGTGTCGAGCGCCTACGCCAACCGGTTCCGCATCCTGCCGGTCCAGGCATCGGCGCGCGAGGTGGTGATCGCGACCGCCGAGCCTTTCATGAACGAATGGGAAAAGGAGCTGGCGCCCATCCTGCGCCGGCCGATCCGGCGCGTCATCGCCAACCCGGACGATATCGCCCGCTACGTGGTCGAGTTCTACAGTCTGGCGAAATCGGTCAAGGGTGCGGCCAAGCGGGGTGATGTCAGCGGTGTCGGCGCGTCGAATTTCGAACAGCTGGTCGAACTGGGCCGCAGCAACCGGCCGCTCGATGCCAATGACCAGCACATCGTCACCATCGTCGACTGGCTGTGGCAATACGCTTTCGAGCAGCGTGCCAGCGACATCCACATCGAGCCGCGGCGCGACTTCGGCGTCGTGCGCTTCCGCATCGATGGCGTGCTGCATCAGGTCTATCAGATTCCGATGCCGGTACTGGGGGCGATGACTTCGCGCATCAAGATACTGGGCCGCATGGACGTGGTGGAAAAGCGCCGGCCGCAGGACGGGCGGATCAAGACGCGCGCACCCGACGGCCAGGAAATCGAGCTGCGTCTGTCCACGCTGCCGACCGCCTTTGGCGAAAAGCTGGTGATGCGGGTGTTCGACCCGGAAGTGCTGGTGCGCGACTTCCGCGATCTGGGCTTTTCCGACGAGGACGCGCGGCGCTGGAAGAACATGACGACACAGCCGAACGGCATCGTGCTGGTGACCGGTCCGACCGGCTCGGGCAAGACCACCACGCTGTACTCGACACTGAAGAACCTCGCCACGCCCGAGGTCAATGTATGCACGCTCGAAGACCCGATCGAAATGATCGAGCCGTCGTTCAATCAGGTGCAGGTGTCGGCCGACATCGGCGTCACCTTTTCGGCCGGTATCCGATCGCTGATGCGGCAGGACCCGGACATCATCATGGTGGGCGAGATACGCGACCTCGAAACGGCCGAAATGGCGATCCAGGCGGCGCTGACCGGTCACCTCGTGCTGTCGACGCTGCATACCAACGATGCGCCGTCGGCGATTACCCGCCTGATGGATCTGGGCGTACCCAGCTATCTGCTGAACGCTACGGTGCTGGGCGTGATGGCGCAACGGCTGGTCCGCACGCTGTGTCCGCACTGCCGCAAGCCGGCCACGCCGCAGGAAACCGATCCGCAAGCCTGGAACGAACTGGTGTCGCCGTGGAAGGCGAGCCGTCCGGATCGTTTCATGCAGTCGGTCGGCTGCCTGGAATGCCGCATGACGGGCTACGCGGGCCGCATCGGCATCTACGAAATCCTGCTGATGTCGCCGGAAATCAAGAACCTGATTTCGGCCAGCGCCGACATTGCCGCGCTGCGCGAACAGGCTTATCGCGAAGGCATGTATCCGCTTCGGGTGTCCGGTGCCCTGAAGATCGCCCAGGGCGTGACCACACTGGGCGAAGTCATGAAGGTGGCGCCGCCGGCCTGAAGCCGGCTGCGCGCCGCCGTGCTCAGTACCCTTCGCCCGGTGGCCAGCCGACCCCGACGAAGGGCGGCTTGCGGCCGACCAGTCCTTCGAGCAGCGTCAGTTCCGCATCTGTGTGGTTGATCAGTCGGGCGGCCGACATCATGTCGCCACCCGGCTTGTCGCGCAGCCACATCGGCTTGTCGTGATGGCGGGTCTGGATGGTTTCGGTCTGCCCCGGATCACCGTTGCGCGCGATGACCGCTTCGCCGTAGCACAGACAGAAGTAGGTCTGGTCCTCGGCCGTTTCGATGTAGCAGCCGGTGCCCCGGATACCGATCGTGGCCGCCGGGGTCGCGATGCGCCGCTGGCCGCGGTCGAACACCGACAGCAGGCGCCCGGTGATGACGCGCATCAGGTCGGCGGCAACGCCGCTGCCAAAGGCGACATGCGAGTTGCCACGCTGCATGAACGCGTCGCGGCCTATCACGTAGATCGCTTCCGACCCCGCGCCGGTGCGCACCGTGTCGCCCGGATGTACCGGCATGCCGAATTTCGCCGGCACGCCGTTGATCGTCACGTTGCCACGGAAGCCGCGCAGCCCGGGGCGGTCGTCGCGGGCCAGCGCCTCGCGTACCAGCGTGTCCAGTGCCAGCGGGGCGGCACTGCCGGCCACCAGCAAGCGCGTGAGCATGCGTCGTCTGTCCATCCGGCTGTCTCCCTGTTGTGTTGGAGCGAATTATGGCCTGCGCGGCAGACTGCCGGACGCATTCATCCTGAAAACCTCGGCTGACCGCTTGCCATACGCTTCAAAGCCCTGGCCGTCGCGTCGGTTGTGGTTCTCCGGAGCTTCTCCTTTCGGATGAGATCTGCGGGGCCGCGGGCACGGCCAGCGGGCCGCCCGACGACGTTGCGCGTCCTTGAAGGGCGCCATGCTGCCGCGTCCTCGCGCCTTGCCGTGCTCTCCGCCAAACCCGCTCACAGCGCCGATCAACGGAGGTTTTCAGGATCATTCGTCGCCGGCAAGCACAGCGTCACCCAGACCGACGCGACCGCTGCGCAGCACCCGCGCGGTGATGCCGCCATGGCCGCGCATCGCGTTGTAGCCGCCACGGCCCAGATTGCTTTCCATGCGCGAGCAGGGGTCGCAGGTTCCGGTGTATTCCAGCAGCGCTTCGCCCAGCTGGAAGCGTCGGCCCTTCAGCGCCAGAAGATTGATGCCGCTGACCACGATGTTGCGTCGCACTTGTTCCGGGCTGACGACATCCGTACCGAGCAGGCCGGCCACCGTCTGCAGATGTTCGGCCTGTATCAGCGTGACCTGGCGCTTGCCGCCCGGGCTGGCGTAATGGTCGCCTTCCAGCCCGAGTGCCTCGATGGCCTGTACCGATTCGACCGGCTGGAGCGGCTTCAGCCGCGCCGGCCGTACCCCGATCCAGGTCACGCAGCCCGGCTGGGCGAAGGTGGATTTCAATGATTCCAGGGTATTCATGTGCGCTCGCGATATCGGTCATCCAGGCGGATGCTACTTCACGCGAACAGCCCGTGCAGATACCAGCGGTGTGGTGGCAGGTGTTCGCGGAAGATCCACAACTCAGCGTGATCGGTGCCCAGCGCGACGAAATAGTCGCGCAGCGCGTCGCCCGGACTGGCGTCCCCATCGGTGTCCCACCAGCCGGATTCGATGCGTTCGGGGCCGCTGACCAGTTCGAGCGGTCCGCCGCGCCACGGCTGGTTGCCGAGGGTCTGCAGCAACCGGGGTTCGGGCAGTAGCCAGAGCGGGCGTCTGCCGCCTGGCGCAGCGACGGTCGTGCCCGGACCGGGCTCGACCTGCTGCTGCGACCGTTCCGGCCGGTGGTCTGCGCAGGCGGACAGTGCGTACACCCTGTCCGGTCCGAGCCGGGCGCGCAGGTGTTCGATCAGCAGCCTGCCGGCTTCCTGCCGCCGGGCGGGCGAGGGGGCCTGCGGACCGAACAGGTCTTCGCTGCGCCCTGCCAGTTCGATCCAGTGTGCAGCCTTCAGGCGCAGCGCGCCGACGGCTTCGGGCAAGGCAAGCCGTGCCAGGTGTTCGCGCGTCAGCAGTGCCATGCGATGGGCGTCACGTGACGGCGTGCCCAGTGTCAGCGTCAGCACGGTCGGCGGATGGTGTTCGTGTTCCAGTTCGAGCCGACAGCTTTCGATGCCGGCATGCACGGCGGCCAGCTGCGTGCAGCAGGCGTTGAACAGCCGGTTGGCCGCGAACAGCAGCACGTCGCTGTCGTGTCGCGGCACCGGCAGTTCGAGTCGGCTGTCGATCTGCGGTGGTGCCTCGAAATACGGCCGCGGATCAGGTCGCTGACCGAGCGCCTGGTCGAGCAGGCGACGCAGTCCGGCGGCATCGCGTCGCGCCAGGGCGTCGCGCGGCAGCTTCATCACTTCACCCACGGTACGCAGGCCGCTGCCGGCAAGCAGGGCGAGCAGGGACGCATCGGCTTCCATCGCACGCAGTGGCAAGGCGGCCAGTGCTTCGGCCAGGGCGTGATCATCGTCTGCGACGCATTGACCTGGCGTGGCGCGCGCCAGCCAGCGGGCTGCGCGTGGGGTGGGGGCGCAGGCGCTCAGCGCCCGGAAGCCGGCCGCAGCCAGATCGCTGCGCAGATGGCGCAGCAGGGCGTCCAGCCCGCCGAACAGCCGCGTGCTGCCGGCAATGTCGAGCAGCAGGCCGTCATCTTCCAGCACGACCCGCGGCGTGTAGCGCAGCGCACAGCCCGCGGCTTCACGCAGTGCAGAGCGCTCGGCCTCGGGAGATTTCGGTCGTACGAGCAGATCCGGGGCTATTGCCAGTGCGTCGGCCACACCCTGTCCGGGGCGCACGCCCTGTGCCAGTGCCGTCGCGTCCAGCGCACACACGCGCTGCCGATGCACCACAGCCAGCGGACGGGTGTGCGAAGGGTTGCGGAACAGGGCCTGCAGGGGCCAGTCGGGAAAGACGAGTGCCAGCCAGCGCATGATCCTGAAAACCTCATTTGACCGCTCACCAGGTTATTGAATCGAAAGTCTTCGCCAACGACACTGCCGTCGCATTCCGGAGCATCACCCCGCAGATGGGAGCGCTTCGCCACCGCGTGCACGGCTGGCGGGGCGCCCGGTCGCGTCCCCGCGCCTTGCCGTACTCCCCGCCAACCCTGCCCACGACGCCGATCAACCGGGGTTTTCAGGATGATTTGTCGACGTTCGTTTGCGTCAGGGGCTTCATGCGATCAGCGCCAGCGCGGGTGGGGTGGCACGGCGCACCACTGTCACCGCCTGAGGCGCGTCGAAACGTGTGCCTTGCAGGTAGAGCGGCTGGTTCGCCGGCGCACCTCGCCGTTTCAGGATGTCGATGCGCAGCACGCCGGCTGCGCGAGCCGACAACTGCAGTCGCAGTACCGCAGGCGAGGCGTGCTGTGCCTGCTGCAGCGGACGGAACAGGATCAGCGGAATCGCCGCTTCGCGTACCGCCAGCTGCAGCCGTCGCAGCAATGCATTGTCGACACGGTCGAGCCAGCCGACGACCACCGAACAGACGCCTGAACGCAATGCCTGGCGGATTGCCCACACCCGCTCGCCCGTCGTGTCTGCCCGTACCATGATCAATTGCCGGGTCCGTATGCCGGCTGCCGCCAGCGCAGACACGCCGGGCAGATGGGGTGGCGCCACCCAGATACGCCAGTGGCTCTCTGCTTCGGCTCCGGCCAGCAAAGGCATCAGCAGCGACAGTTCGCCGTGGCCGCTGCAATCGGTCAGCAGTTCGGTCATTTCGCCGATCGGCCAGCCTCGGCCGGGCAGAGCGGCATCCAGCATGGCGTGACCGGTCGGTATGCCGTTCGGCACACTCGGTGACACGTCGCCGGCCCGCCAGAGGGACGGGTGCCGCAAGAGGCTGAACGCTTGCGTGGTCATTGCGTCAGACCGGACTGCCATTGCGGATCAGACCCACCACCACGCCCTCGATCACCAGCGGATCGCGCTGCGTATCGATCACGATGGGCTGGAACTCCGGGTTTTCGGGCAGCAGTTCAACGCGTGAGCCAAGCCGTTTCAAACGCTTCACGGTCACTTCTTCGCTCAGGCGGGCAACGATGATCTGGCCATTCACCGCTTCGTTCGTGGCGTGGATGGCGAGCAGGTCGCCATCCAGGATGCCGGCGTCACGCATGCTCTGGCCACGCACCCGCAGCAGGTAGTCGGCGCGGGGTGAAAACATTGCCGGATCAAGCTGGTAGCGACCCTGTACATGTGCATCGGCCAGTATCGGACTGCCTGCCGCCACCCGGCCGATCAGCGGGATGCCGGGAGATTCGGTCAGCCGGATGCCGCGTGCACGACCTTCGTCCAGACTGATGACACCCTTGCGTGCCAGTGCACGCAGATGGCTTTCTGCGGCATTGGGGGAACGGAAGCCGAAGGCCTGCGCGATTTCCGCCCGGGTGGGCGGGCTGCCGCGCTCGCTGACGGCATCGCGTATCAGTTGCAGGATCTGTTGCTGACGGGCTGTCAGGGCGCTTGAGACCATGATTTGGTACAGGAGTGTTCGTTGACTGTATTTTTATACAGTTATCGATCGACCTGCAAGCGCTTTGCACTGCGGAAAACGGAATGTCGAGATTTGTTACACGTCAAAATCTGTGATCAGAGGCACAGAAAGAGGTTCTGTCGAAACAGAATTCGTTTCAAGTCAATGAAATAAAAAGACTTTATATTTTATATGGAGGGTTTCAGCACTTTGTGACGGTCTGTGCCCTACGACTTAGGTCATGCACCCGCGCGTCGAAGTTTCTGACAGTGCTGCGTTGCAGCGAACTTTCGGGGCTTGCCCGGACAACAAAAAAGCACCCGAAGGTGCTTTCTTGTTGAACGGCTGAAGCCGATCAGCTCATGCGACGCTTTGCCATCAGACCGATCATGCCCAGGCCTGCAAGCATCATCAGGTAGGTATCGGCTTCCGGCACGACTGCGATCGGTGCCGTGGTCGACACCAGCGAGAACACGCCACCACCGGAGCCCGTAGCCATACCGGTCACCTTGTAGTAGTAGTCGCCGGCAGCCAGTGAGTTGGCGGTGAAGAAGGTTTCGCTGAAGCCGTAGGCGGAAACGAAGGTGTCGGAGGCACCCATTTCCTTGTACAGATAGACGATACCGTCGGTGATGCCCAGGAACGGGCTGAATTCGATGGAGGAAGCAGACGTGGACAGCGAACTGACCGAAGTCAGCGAGAATTCGAAGATTTCCGAGAAAAGACCTGATGCGACGGTCGGGATCGCAACTTCCAGCGTGTCATGAACACCCCAGTCTGTTGCAGCCTGGGCGCCTGATACGGCGAACAGGCCAGTTACGGCTACTGCCAGTAGAGATTTCTTCATTTCCGTGCCTTTCGAAAAAGTGACAGATCGCAAAGTAAATTTTTGCAAGAACGACTGTCTGACACAACCATTTGAGCCGCTTTCAATTGCAACTGCATGAAACCGGACTCTCTGTGATTGCCTCGGGTGACAGGCGGTCGATCCCGAAGGTTGATAAGCAAGCGGCGTGCCGTCAGGGGCCGGCGAGAGTCCGTATCCGGGATTGTTTCCCAAGTTAATGAAATAAAACTATTTTCCTCATTCGCTCCTGGATCGGCCATCGTGCAGTGCCTTGCTTGATCCGTGCTTCATGCCCTTTTTTGTGCACAGCAGCGTCGGCTTTTCTTACAGCGCCTTCATGACTTGTCGGCGGATAGCGCTGGTAGAATCCGCCGCATCATCCGGGAGCCGTTATGCGCGCCGTGCGCGGCTGGGAGGTGTGCATGCTGAATGCAGGACAACCCGCTCCGCTGTTCGAGCTGCCGGACGCCGATTTTGAACTGTTCGATCTGCGCGAACAGATGGCGCGGCATCTGACAGTGCTCTATTTCTATATCAAGGACGATACGCCGGGATGCACCGCCCAGGCGATCGAATTCAGCGATCTCGAAGAACATTTCCGGAACTGCGACTGCACCATCGTGGGGATCAGTCGCGATGAGTTGTTCACTCATGCAGAATTCCGCGACAAGCACGGACTGGCGTTCAGGTTGCTGTCCGATGTCGACGCCGAGGTCAGCCGGCGCTATGGTGCGTGGCGCGAACGCGAGGTCGAAGGCCGGTCACGTTTCTGCATGACCCGCTCGACCTTCATCATCGACCGGAAAGGTGTCATACGTTACGCGCAATACGGCGTGAATCCGCGCGGGCACGCAGGAGAAATCCTCGAATGCGTGCGCGCACTCCATACGAAAGGAATCAGGAATGCTCATCACCAAGGACTCGGTCGTCACTCTTAAATACAGCGTGACCGATCCGGACGGAAATCTGGTCGACTCGGGTGCTGCGCCGCTCGCCTATCTGCATGGCGGTTATGGCGGCATCTTCCAGCCGATCGAGGAAGCGCTCGAAGGCCAGGCCGTCGGCTATGAAGTGGTCGTCAAGCTGCAGCCGGAAGATGCATTCGGCGAATACGACGAAGAACTGGTGGAGATCGAGTCGCGCTCGAACTTCCCGGAAAACATCGAAGTCGGCATGCAGTTCGAGCGCGTCAGCCCGGATGGCGAAGAAGAAGGTCTGTACACCGTCACCGACATCACCGATGACCGCATCGTGATCGACGGCAATCATCCGCTCGCCGGCACCGCACTGGTTTTTTCCTGCACCGTGGCCGAAATCCGCAAGGCGTCTGCGGAAGAGCTGACGCACGGTCACGTGCACGGCGAGCACGGTCACCAGCACTGATCCGTCGCCGACGGGCGGCCGTTGCGCGGCCCGTCTCCCCCCCGACTCCGTCACGGAGTTCCAGTTTTCCTTTCCGGGAGCATTCATGTCGCGCGTGCTGGTCACCGGGGGTGCGGGCTATATCGGCTCGCATACCTGCATCGAACTCATGTCGGCCGGCCACGATGTGGTCGTGGTCGACAACCTGTGCAACAGCAAGTACGAGTCGCTGCGGCGCGTCGGACAGATTGCCGGTCGCCCGGTCGAGGCGTTCGTGCAGGCCGATGTCCGTGATCGCGCTGCGCTGCGGGCGGTGTTCTCGGCACACGCGATCGACGCGGTCATCCATTTCGCCGGCCTGAAGGCGGTCGGCGAGTCGGTCGCCAAACCGCTCGAGTACTACGACAACAATGTCAGCGGCACCGTGGCGTTGTGCGAGGTGATGGCCGAAGCCGGCGTGAAGACGCTGGCCTTCTCGTCCTCGGCCACGGTCTATGGCGATCCGGCATCGGTGCCGATCCGTGAGGACTTTCCGACCGGCCCGACCAACCCTTACGGATGTTCCAAGTGGATGGTCGAACACGTGCTGCGCGACCTCAGTGCAGCCGATCCTTTGTGGCGCATCGCGCTGCTGCGCTACTTCAACCCGGTCGGCGCGCATGAATCCGGCCTGATCGGCGAAGACCCGAACGGCCTGCCCAACAATCTGATGCCCTTCGTGAGCCAGGTGGCCGTCGGCAAGCTGGCGCGGTTGCGCGTGTTCGGCGGCGACTGGCCGACGCCCGACGGCACCGGTGTACGCGACTACATCCACGTGCTTGATCTGGCGCAAGGCCATGTGCGGGCCATTGACTACCTTAAGAAGCAGACTGGCCTGCTGACGGTGAATCTGGGTACCGGACGCGGCTACAGCGTGCTCGACGTGGTGCATGCCTTCGAAGTTGCCAGTGGCCGGCCGGTTCCGTACGACATCGTCGAGCGCAGGCCGGGTGACATCGCCCAGTGCTACGCCGAGCCCGGCCTTGCAAACCGGCTTCTGGGCTGGGTTGCAGCGCGGGATCTGGCGCAGATGTGCGCCGATGCCTGGAAGTGGCAGCGCAACAACCCGGAGGGCTACGCCTGACAAGGCTTTGCCGAATCCGGGTCGAAAACGGGGTCGCGGCGCGATAGATGTCCGCAGAAATTTCGTGTTAGATCGCGCTGTAACCGTTTCGCCATATTCACCCAATCGACCCGGGAGAGCGTTCATGCACCTGCAAGCCGTGTTCGAAAAAGCCCACGCCACAGCCAACGAATCCAGCGCGGAAATCTTCCGCCAGTTGCTCGACGCACTCGAACACGACGCACCTTTCGACCTGCAGCAGCTGTACCGGCTTTCGTACGGCGACTTCGACATCGCCCTCAATGCGCTGCGCGAGTGGCGTTCCCAGCGCTACGTCTGGATGCTCGAACACGAGGGCGCTCAGCCCTGGCGCAGCCACCTGAGTTGAGCCCTGCCTGCGCGGGACCTGTCACGGCATCGTGATGGGGCTGTGTTAACCTCGGCTCATGCTTCGCTGTTCACGTCTTTCCCGCGGTTTCACATTGATCGAGCTGATGGTGGTGATCGCCATCATCGGCGTGCTCGCCACCATGGCCATGCCGATGGTGGAGCTGGCACGCGTGCGTGCCGATGAATCCGAACTGCGCACCGCGCTGCGGCAGATCCGTACTGCGCTCGATGACTACCGCAAGGCCTGGGACGAAGGCCGCATCGAAAAGAAGGTCGGTGCCAGCGGCTACCCGCCCAGCCTCGATGTGCTGGTCAGCGGCGTGAAGGACGTCAAGCAGCCGAACGACGTCAAGATCTATTTCCTGCGCCGCATCCCGCGCGACCCCTTTCACACCGACAAGAGCACGCCGGCGGAACAGACTTGGGGACTGCGCAGCTACGCCAGCCCGCCGGACGAGCCGACGCCGGGCGCCGACGTCTTCGACGTGTTCTCGCTGTCCGGCCGCACCGGCCTGAACGGCATTGCCTACCGGAACTGGTGAATGCGCAAGCCCCTGTTTTCACGCGGTTTCACGCTGATCGAACTGCTGGTCGTCATGGCCATCATCGCGGTGCTGCTGACGCTGGCCGCGCCGCGCTACTTCGAACATCTCGACCGCTCGCGCGAAGCCACGCTGAAGCAGACGCTGGCGGTCACGCGCGATGCGATCGACAAGTTCCGCGGGGATCGCGGCGCATATCCGCAAAGCCTGCAGGAACTGGTCGAACGTCAGTATCTGCGCAAGTTGCCGTTCGATCCGGTGACCGACAGCGCCGACACCTGGATCGTCGTGCCGCCGCGTGACACCGCGACCGACAGCGGCGTGGCCGACCTGAAGAGCGGGGCCGAAGGCACGTCGCGCGACGGCACGGCCTTTTCCGAGCTGTGAGCCGATGAGCGGGCGCGTGCGCCTGTCGACGTCGCAGCGGGGGTTTTCCTATCTGCTGCTGCTGTTTGCCGTCGCCGCCCTCGGTATCGCCAGCGCCGGCAGCGCGCTGATGTGGAGCACGCTGGCGCAGACCGAACGCGAGCGCGAACTGCTGTTCATCGGCGGCGAATTTTCGCGTGCGTTGCAGCGCTACTTCGACGCGTCGCCCGCCGAACCCAAGAGCTATCCCGCCACCCTGCAGGATCTGCTGGAAGACAAGCGCCAGCCGACGCCGCTGCGCCATCTGCGCAAGCTCTATTTCGACCCGATGACGCGCAGCCAGGACTGGGGCCTGGTCGTCAGCGGCGGGCAGATCCGCGCGGTGTACAGCAAGTCGGAGCAACCGGCCCGCATCACGCTGCTGCCGGCCTGGGTCGATGCCACCGGCGACAAGGTCGCCAGCTCGCTGAAAAATGCCGCGCCGGCTCCGGGTACTGTCGTGTCGCCCACCGCGCTCAACGCCGCGCCGGTGGCGCGTGGCAAGCCCGGTGAGCGCCGCCATGCCGACTGGTTGTTCGTGCCGATGCCCAGCGGCGGCACGGCGGCGAATGCCGCTGCGGGTGGAACCGGAACGGGCGGGCCCGCAGGCGGTTCGTCCGACGCAGGGTCGCCGACCGACCCGGCCAGCCCCTCAGCCACGCCCGGCCGTTCGCTGCAGGAAATCTATACCAGCGGTGGCGCAGCACCGGCCGGCGACGGGCCCCAGTGACCGGCGCCCGTTCGGTGCATCAGAACAGCCAGGCGGCCAGCGCGATGCCCAGCATCATGAAGGCGATGGCCACCTTGGCGACTGCGGCCAGCAACATGCCCAGCCAGGTGGCCAGCCCGACGCGCGCCGCCTGAAGTGCATCGCGACGGGCGATGAATTCGCCGATCGCCGCGCCCGCCAGCGGTGCAAACAGCAGTCCGATCAATCCGCCGAACAACCCGACCACGGTCCCGATGGCTGCCCCGACGAGTGCCAGCGGACTGGCGCCGACCCGCTGGGCACCGATCACGCTGGCTGCGAAGTCGATCAGCCACGCCAGCGCGGCGAGGGCGCCGAGCACGGCGAGTGTCACGCCGCCGATGCGCTGGAAATCGTCCAGCCAGGCCACCATCAGCAGGCCGCCGAACACCAGCGGAATGCCGGGCAGGGCGGGCAGCACGACGCCGGCCAGCCCGACCAGCACCAGCAGGCCGGCAATCAGCCACAACAACACGTCGGTCGCGCTCATTGCGCGAAGGCCGCGACGGCGTCGTCGACCACGGCCAGCAGGTTGCGCGATCGGGCATGGACTGCGCGCAGGCGGGTGGCATCGTTGCCGCCGCCCCTGACCATGCGGTGCAGGGAATCCAGCGCGGCGCGGCTGCCCAGGGCGTCAGCTGCCGGGGCAAGGCGCTCGAGCGTCTGTGCGATGTCGTCCCGCAGCGGCAGCGCGGCGTGGCTGCGCGGATGCACCATCAGGCCATCCAGCCCGAAGCGGCAGGCCTGGAAGCGGTTGTAGGTGTACACGAGGTAGTCGTCCTCCAGTGGATCGGGTTCGTCGCCGGCCAGAATGCTGCAGCACAGCGCCTGCAGATAGACCGCAATCGCGGCGGCACGCTCCACGGTCAGCGGCGTGTCGCACACGCGCAGCTCGATCGTGCCGTATTCCGGCTTGGGCCGGATGTCCCAGTAGAAATCCTTCATGCTTTGCACGATGCCGGTGTCTTCCATCTTCGAGAAGTAATCGCGCTCGAAGCGCGCCCAGTCGAGCACGAAGGGTGCGCGGCCGCTGAGCGGGAAGGCGAACACGGAATTGAGTCGGGCCGAATCGAACAACGTGTCGCTGCCCTGCGAGAACGGTGACGACGCCGACAGCGCGATGAAGTGCGGCACATAGCGGTTCAGCGCATGCAGCACGTGCAGCGCGCTGTCGGCGTCGGGCATGCCGATATGTATATGCTGGCCGAACACGGTGAACTGCTTGGCCAGATAGCCGTACAGCCCCGACAGGTGCTGGAAGCGGGGCGTCGAGAAGATGCGCCGCTCGGTCCAGTGCTGGAAGGGGTGCGTGCCACCGCCGCACAGCGACACATTCAGCCGGGCCGACGCGGCAAGCAGCACATCGCGCATCGCTTCGAGCTGCTTGAGCAGACCGGCGTGATGATCATGGATGTCGGTGGCCACCTCGATCATGCAGTCGGTCATTTCCGGCTTGATGTCACCCGGAAAGCGGGTCCGCTGCGCCAGTTCGAGCAGGTCGGTGGCCGCCGAGGCGAGGTCGCGATCATGTTCGCCGACCAGCTGCAGCTCCAGTTCGACGCCCATGCTGAGCGCCGACGAGGCGTGGAAGGTTTCGAGTGGCATCAGGCGCGCTCCTCATGCTGCGTTTCGCCGGCCAGCATCAGCGCCCACTGGGCAAACAGCGGGCCGACGAACTCCATCACGATGACCATGCCGGCGATCGCCGACAGTGCACCTTCGGCAAGACCGAAGCCGGCACTGCGACTGTATTCGAGCAGCAGCAGCGCAAAGGTCGACAACGGTGCCAGCGCGAAGCCGGTCAGCGCCCCCTTGCGCGTGCTGGTGCCACTGACATGGGCGAACGCAGCGGTCGCCGCCACCTTGGCGGCGATGCGCCCGGCGGACATCAGTACCGCCAGCGCCAGCGCGGTCGCCGTGGTGGGCCAGGTTGCCATTCCTGCGACGAAGACGAACAGGAACACCGTCAGCAGATCGCCCAACACCCCGAAGTTGCGTTGCGCCGGCGTCAGCAGCAGCTTGCGGCGGCGGATCAGGATACCCAACGTCAATGCGGCGAGCAGCGGCGACACGTTGACGCCCTGGGTCAGCAACGTCACCAGCATGACCGCCAGCGCGAACACCGTCGTCACACCGCGTTCGTCGGCGCGCAGCCGGCGCAGCAGCCAGGGCAGGGGAATGCCGATCAGGATGCCGCAGCCGACCGAAACCGCGAGGATGGCCGCACTGTTCCACAGCGCATTGACCAGGCTGCCCGACGCCAGAAGTTGCCAGTAGCCGATGGCGCCTTTCATCAGCAGCACCGAAAGCAGGCAGTTGATCGCGCACAGGTGCAGCGCGCGTTCGGTCACCTGACCGGAACAGCGCAGGTCATTCACCACCCGCACCAGCGCGGCGGGCGAAGTCGCGACCGACAGCGCGCCCAGCACCATGGCGATATCGTCCGGCTGACCCATGGCGAGTGCGATGCCGCGCACCACGAAGAAGGTCAGCAGCGATTCCGCAATACCGCTGACCAGCAGCCACGGGTTGTTGACCAGCCAGCGCAGATTGATGCGGTGACCCAGCTCGAACAGGAACAGGCCGAGCGCGAAATTGGCCAGGAAGGACAAGGCGGCCGTAGTTTCCGCATCGGCCTGGACGGTGTTCAGTGCGCTGCTGACGATGCCGGCCAGCGAGTAGGCGCATACCCGCGGCACACCCAGGCCGCGATGCGCCAGCTCGCCCGCCAGCCACGCGATCAGCAGCACCGCCGGCCAGCCGACCAGTTCGAAAATGCGTCCGGCTTCAAAAACCATGGCGCGCCCTCCTGATTGCGCGTGATGCGCGCACATGCAAGGAGCCGCACCCTTCAAGGTGCGGCGGCGGAGTGTTCGGGGGAGTCGGGCCGCTCTGCGCGCGGCCTCTGGTCTATCGGTACCGGCAAGCGCCGGTCCGGGGTACAGGGTCTGTTACATCCGTTGCGGGACGCGCAACCGTATCACACGGTGGCGACCGGAATCTTGCCGATCCGCGCCTGCCATTCCTTCGGCCCGGTGTCGTGCACCGAGGTGCCGCCTGCATCCACCGCCACGGTGACCGGCATGTCGACCACGTCGAACTCGTAGATCGCTTCCATGCCCATGTCCGCGAAACCGAGCACGCGTGCACCCTTGATCGCCTTCGAAACCAGATAGGCGGCGCCGCCCACCGCCATCAGGTAGGCGCTCTTGTGCTTGCGGATGGCCTCGATCGCGACCGGACCGCGCTCGGCCTTGCCGACCATCGCGATCAGGCCGGTCTGCGCAAGCATCATTTCGGTGAACTTGTCCATGCGCGTCGCCGTCGTCGGGCCGGCCGGGCCGACCACTTCGTCGCGCACCGGATCGACCGGACCAACGTAGTAGATGACGCGGTTGGAGAAATCGACCGGCAGCTTTTCGCCCTTCGCCAGCATGTCGGCGATGCGCTTGTGCGCGGCATCGCGGCCGGTCAGCATTTTGCCGTTCAGCAGCAGGGTCTGGCCCGGCTTCCACGACGCGACCTCCGCCGGCGTCAGCGTGTTCAGGTCGACCCGCTTCGAATTCTTCGTGTCCGGCTGCCAGGTCACATCCGGCCAGTCTTCCAGGCGCGGCGCTTCCAGCACGGCCGGACCGGAGCCATCGAGATGGAAATGCACATGGCGGGTGGCTGCACAATTCGGAATCATCGCCACCGGCAGCGACGCGGCATGCGTCGGATAGTCGAGAATCTTTACGTCGAGCACGGTGGCCAGGCCGCCCAGGCCCTGGGCGCCGATGCCCAGCGCGTTCACCTTCTCCATCAGTTCCAGCCGCAGTTCTTCGACCCGCGTGAGCTTTTCGCCGCGCGCCGCCTTCTCTGCCAGGAACTGGATATTGATCGGCTCCATCAGCGATTCCTTGGCCAGCAGCATGGCCTTCTCCGGCGTGCCGCCGATGCCGATGCCCAGCATGCCCGGCGGGCACCAGCCGGCGCCCATGGTCGGCACGGTCTTGAGTACCCAGTCCACGATGGAATCGGAGGGGTTCAGCATGACCATCTTGGACTTGTTCTCCGAGCCGCCTCCCTTCGCGGCGCAGATCACCTCGACGTGGTCACCCGGCACGATTTCGTAGTGGATGACCGCCGGCGTGTTGTCCTTCGTGTTCTTGCGCGCGCCTGCCGGGTCGAGCAGCACCGAGGCGCGCAGCGTGTTGTCCGGGTGCAGATAGGCGCGGCGCACGCCTTCGTTGACCATGTCGGTCACGTTCATCGTGGCGTCCCAGCGCACGTTCATGCCCACCTTCAGGAAGACGACAGCGATCCCCGTATCCTGGCAGATCGGGCGACGACCTTCGGCGCACATGCGCGAATTGGTCAGGATCTGCGCAATCGCGTCCTTCGCCGCCGGCGACTGTTCCCGTTCGTACGCTGCGCCCAGCGCCTGGATGTAGTCCAGCGGGTGATAACAGGAAATGAACTGGAAGGCGTCGGCGATTGACTGGATGAAGTCGTCCTGACGGATGGGCTGGCTCATGGAAAAGGTCCTCTTGAAGCGGCCGCGGATGGCGGCCAGTCACGACGCTCAGTGATGCTGCTTGTTCAGCAGCAGCGTTTGCGTCATCAGCTTGTCGGTGTAGGCCATGGCGAGTGCCGACACGACGAACACCATGTGGATCACCACCTGCCACAGCACGACGCGGTCGGTCAGCTGGTCGGCGTTGATGAAGGTTTTCAGCAGGTGGATGGCCGAAATGCCGATCAGCGCAGTGGCCAGCTTCACCTTCAGCACGCCGGCGTTCACGTGCGACAGCCATTCCGGCTGGTCAGGGTGGTCTTCCAGATTGAGCCGTGACACGAAGGTTTCGTAGCCGCCGACGATGACCATGATCAGCAGGTTGGCGATCATCACCACGTCGATCAGGCCCAGCACGATGAGCATGATGTCGTTTTCGCTCAGCGCACCGATCTTGTGGATCAGGTGCGACAGCTCGACCATGAACAGGTAGACGTACACGGCCTGTGCCACGATGAGACCGAAGTAGAGCGGCGCCTGCAACCAGCGGCTGGCGAAGATCATGCTCTTTAGAACGCGTCCGAGATTCAGCATATTTGAGGCAAGTCAGGCAAAAGATCGAGCGCGATATTACCATCCGCACCTGACGGTCCCGGCGGGCAGCGTTCAGTAAGGGCGTTGTAAGCCCTCCGGGCTGTAATAAAAGGTATTCGAGCGCATCCATGCGCCTGACGTCGGCCCACAAGGCCGTACTTGCATTGCTGCGTGAGCCCGCAAGCGTGCAGTTTTTGATTCGATGGAGGAGGTCGTATGTCCGAAGCATCCGAAGTTCACGTGTATCAACCCCCGCAGGCGCTGGTCGACGGCGCCGCCGTCTCCGGCATGGACGCCTATCGCGCGCTGTGTGCCGAAGCCGAACGCGACTACGAAGGCTACTGGGCGCGCCTGGCGCGCGAACACGTGAGCTGGCAGACGCCTTTTACCCGCACGCTGAACGAGGACAACCGCCCGTTCTTCAAGTGGTTCGAGGACGGCAAGCTGAACGTGTCCTACAACTGTCTCGACCGCAACGTCGAAGCCGGTCTGGGCGACAAGACAGCCATCATTTTCGAAGCCGACGGCGGCGCCGTCACCCGGGTCACCTACAGCGACCTGCTGGCGCGCGTGTGCAAGCTGGCCAATGCGCTGCGCGCCAAGGGCGTGAAGAAGGGTGACCGGGTCGTCATCTACATGCCGATGTCGATCGAAGGCATCGTGGCGATGCAGGCCTGCGCCCGCATCGGCGCCACCCACTCGGTGGTGTTCGGCGGCTTTTCGGCGCAGTCGCTGCGCGACCGCATCAGCGACGCCGGCGCGGTCATGCTGATCACCGCCGACGAACAGTGCCGCGGCGGCAAGAACATCCCGCTCAAGCCCATCGTCGACGAAGCTTTCGGCATGGGTGGCTGCGAAGCCTGCTCGACCGTCATCGTCTACAAGCGCACCGGTGGCACCTGCAACATGGTCGCCGGCCGCGACGAGTGGCTGCACGAAATCACCGAAGGCCAGGCTGCCACCTGCGCGCCGGAGTGGGTCGATGCCGAACACCCGCTGTTTCTGCTCTACACCTCCGGTTCGACCGGCAAGCCCAAGGGCGTGCAGCATTCGTCAGGCGGCTATCTGCTGCATGCCATCCTGACGATGAAGTGGACCTTCGACATCAAGCCGTCCGATGTCTTCTGGTGCACCGCCGACATCGGCTGGGTGACCGGCCACACCTACATCACCTACGGCCCGCTGGCGTGCGGTGCGACCGAAATCGTGTTCGAAGGCGTGCCCACCTACCCGGACGCCGGCCGCTTCTGGAAGATGATCCAGGACCACAAGGTGAGTGTGTTCTACACCGCGCCGACCGCCATCCGCTCGCTGATCAAGTCTGCCGACGCGAATGCGGCCGTGCATCCGAAGAGCTACGATCTTGGCAGCCTGCGCATCCTGGGTTCGGTCGGCGAGCCGATCAATCCGGCCGCCTGGGAGTGGTACTACGAGAACGTCGGTGGCAGCCGCTGCCCGATTGTCGATACCTTCTGGCAGACCGAAACCGGCGGCCACATGATCACGCCGATGCCGGGTGCCACGCCGATGGTGCCGGGTTCGTGCACGCTGCCCTTCCCGGGCATCCAGGCCGCCGTCGTCGATGAAACCGGCAACGACGTTCCGTGGGGGCAGGGCGGCATTCTGGTGGTCAAGAAGCCGTGGCCGTCGATGATCCGCACGATCTACGGCGATCCGGACCGCTTCGTGAAGAGCTACTACCCGGCCGACTTCCAGGGGCGTTACTACCTGGCGGGCGACGGTGCGATCCGCGACGCCAAGACCGGCTACTTCACGATCACCGGCCGCATCGACGACGTGCTGAACGTATCGGGTCACCGCATGGGCACGATGGAAATCGAATCCGCGCTGGTGTCGCACCCGCTGGTGGCCGAAGCCGCCGTGGTCGGGCGGCCGGACGATCTGACCGGCGAAGCCATCTGCGCCTTCGTCGTGCTGAAGCGTTCGCGTCCGACCGGCGACGAAGCCAAGCAGATCGCCACCGAACTGCGTAACTGGGTGGGCAAGGAGATCGGCCCGATCGCCAAGCCGAAGGATCTGCGTTTCGGTGACAACCTGCCGAAGACCCGCTCGGGCAAGATCATGCGCCGCCTGCTGCGCTCGATCGCCAAGGGCGAGCAGATCACGCAGGACACCTCGACGCTGGAAAATCCGGCCATCCTCGAACAGCTGGCGCAAGCCCTCTGATCGAAAGCCGGGGGGCGGCGCATATGCGCCGGCCCCCGGTGGCCGGGCGCCCGGCGAGTGACGATTGGCCGGGCGTGCATCACCCCGACAACCACACGGGCAGGCATCGAGCGACTGCGTCTGCAGCAACATCGGAAGCCCGTTGTCCCGATTACCGCGGCCTGATTTCACCGAACATGCTGCCGAGCACACGCTGATGCAGTTGTCCGAACGCCATCGCGAGTACTGGCGCAGGAATCTTCGCGTCACGCTGGTGCTGCTCTTCATCTGGTTCACGGTCACCTTCGTGCCGGTGTTTTTCGCCCGCGAACTCAACGAATGGTCCTTCCTCGGCTGGCCGCTCGCCTTTTACATGGGCGCCCAGGGTTCGCTCATCGTCTACGTACTGATCATCGGCTACTACGCGCGGGTGATGAACCGCTTTGACCGCGAGTACGGCGTGAGCGAGGACGTCTGACCATGCCGCAGCGGCAGTCGGCGTTCTACCGCCAGCTCAAGAAGATGTACGCCTGGTACGCCGGCGGCTTCGCACTGTTCGTCGTGCTGCTGTCACTGGCCGAAGGCATGGGCATGTCGTCGCGCTGGATCGGCTACGTGTTCATGTTCGCCACGATCGCGCTGTACGCCGGTATCGGCGTCATGAGCCGCACCGCCGACGTGTCCGAGTACTACGTCGCCGGCCGGCGTGTGCCGGCCATGTTCAACGGCATGGCGACCGGTGCGGACTGGATGTCGGCGGCGTCCTTCATCGGGCTGGCCGGCACGCTGTACTTCGGCGGTTATCAGGGTCTGGCCTTCGTCATGGGCTGGACCGGCGGCTACTGCCTGGTGGCATTGCTGCTCGCGCCCTATCTGCGCAAGTTCGGCGAATACACCATTCCAGATTTCCTCGGCGCGCGCTACGGCGGCAACGCGGCACGCATGATCGGCGTGTTCGCCACCATTCTTGCGTCGTTCACCTATGTGGTGGCGCAGATCTATGGCGTCGGCCTGATCACCAGCCGCTTCGTCGGGCTGGAATTCGAGGTCGGCGTATTCGTCGGGTTGGCCGGCATCCTGGTGTGTTCCTTTCTCGGCGGCATGCGCGCCGTGACGTGGACGCAGGTGGCGCAGTACATCATTCTCATCGTGGCCTATCTGCTGCCGGTGGTCATCCTGTCCACCAAGGTGACCGGCGTGCCGGTGCCGCAGGCGGTGTATGGCGGCGTGCTGCAGAAGCTCACGACGACCGAGCAGACGCTGTTTTCGTCGCCGCGCGAAATCGAGGTGAACGCCATGTACAAGGCGCGCGCCGAGGCCTACGACGAAAAGATCCGTGGCTTGCCGGCTTCGCTCGAAGCCGAACGCGCCGCGCTGACCGCCCGACTCGACGGCCTGAAGAACGAAAATGCCTCGGCGAAGGACATTTCGTCCGCTGAAAAGGCGCTGAAGTACATGCCAAGGGACGAAGCCGAGGCGCGCAAGCGCTGGACCGAAGCACGCGCCGCCGCGGCCGCGAAATCTGCGCCACCGTTGCCGCACACGGCAGCCCATGCCGGTCGGGACAATGCCGAATCGAGCCGCAAGCGCCTCAATTTCATCGCGCTGGTGATCTGCCTGATGATAGGCACCGCCTCGCTGCCGCACATCCTGATGCGCTACTACACGACGCCCAGCGTCAAGGAAGCGCGCGAATCGGTGTTCTGGTCGCTGTTCTTCATCTTCCTGCTGTACGTCACTGCGCCTGCCTATGCGGTGTTCGCCAAATTCGAGATCTACACCAATCTGGTGGGTTCCACGATTTCGACGCTGCCCGGCTGGGTTGCCTCGTGGGGCAAGGTGGGGCTGGTGAAGATCGAGGACATCAACGGCGACGGCATCCTGCAGCTGGCCGAACTGACGCTGAACACCGACGTGATCGTGCTCGCCACGCCGGAAATCGCCGGTCTGCCCTATGTGATTTCCGGCCTGGTCGCCGCCGGCGGTCTGGCCGCTGCGCTGTCCACCGCCGACGGCCTGCTGCTGACCATCGCCAACGCCATGTCGCACGACGTCTATTACAAGGTGATCGACCCGAACGCGTCGACTCAGCGCCGTCTGGTCATTTCCAAGGCGCTGCTGCTGGTGGTCGCACTGGTGGCCGCCTACACCGCCTCGCTGAAGCCGGACAACATCCTGTTCATGGTCGGCCTGGCATTCTCGATCGCGTCGTCCGCCTTCTTCCCGGCGCTGGTGTGCGGCGTGTTCTGGAAGCGTGCCAACAAGGCCGGTGCGGTCAGCGGCATGGTGGCCGGCCTCGGCATGTGCCTCTACTACGCATCGCTGACCCATCCGTTCTTCGGCGGCAGCATCGCCAACGCCTGGCTGGGCATCGAGCCGATTTCCTGCGGCTTCTTCGGCATCCCGTTCGGCTTCGCCGTGCTGGTCATCGTCAGCCTGCTGACCCCGGCGCCCGACACCGCCACGCAGGAGCTGGTCGAACACCTGCGCTACCCGCGCCTGCCGCACGATCGCATCGACCCGCCGCCTGCGCGCAACCCGGGCGCCTGACGGCCGCGCCCCGGCGCTTTCTGCTATAGTCGCGCGCTCCGCGGAGAGGTGGATGAGTGGTTTAAGTCGCACGCCTGGAAAGCGTGTTTAGGTGAAAACCTAACGCGGGTTCGAATCCCGCCCTCTCCGCCACTTATTTTTGAGCCCGGATATCCCTTAAAAATCCGTGGGTTGCGGGCTCAAGTCTTTTATCGTTCCCCACATGCCTTCCCCACGTCATGGCGCAGTCTGCGCAGATTACTGGCGGAGGCGCTGGGACCGATTCGGAATCACTCGGACAGTCAGCATGCGCGCTTGATTTGATTCTGTAGCGCGGGGATCCGTGCCTTCGCACTGTTGGATTGCCAGTGCACCGCGCCGTTTCGAACAGTCGATTCCGCAACATCCAGATCACGCCGAAGATCGCTGCAGCGACGAGTTCTTCGCTCAGCGGAAAGGTCGTCAAGCGGCCTGTTGATTTCACGTATCTCGCGCAAGCGCGGATCATTCTCGGCTTCTGCGCGCTCTCGCGGCTTCAAATCCCGGTACTGCCGATCTCACGCATCGTCGCGCCACCCTTCGGGGGCATCGCCGCGAGACGGTCGCACGTTGACTTGCTGCGCGCTTTTACCGCACGGCGGGTCAGAAAACATCATTTTCCCCGCTGCGTCTTTGCACTTGCAGACCTGCCCCATCGCCGGCATCGACACCACCCGCGAAAAATCGTCAACAGAGCACCGTCTGTGGGTAGCCTGGGGGCGCACATACCAGCGCCGCGGCGTTGGGGGTCATGCAATTCTGGCGGGCCACCTGGCAGTCAGGGTCGCGAGGACATCAAGGCTGTGGCGTCACGCGCCAGACGGTGTTGGACAGATCGTCGGCCACGATCAATGCGCCCTTGGGGTCCACGGTCACGCCGACCGGGCGGCCCATGGTCTTGCCGTCGCTTTGGAAGCCGGTGACGAACTCAACCGGCGGCCCGCTGGGGCGGCCATTGGCGAACGGTACGAAGATCACCTTGTAGCCGACAGGCACATCCCGGTTCCAACTGCCATGCAAACCGATGAAAGCGCCTTCGGCAAACGGCGCCGCGAACCCCGGCTGCACAAAGGACAGTCCCAGCGGCGCCGAGTGCGACGGCAGGGCGAAGTCCGGGCGCACTGCAGCCTGGACTTGTCTGTCGTTCTGGGGCTGTACGCGGCGGTCGGCGTTGGGGCCCCAGTACGCGTAGGGCCAGCCATAGAACGCACCTTCTCGCACCGAAGTGAGGTAGTCCGGCACGAGCTCGGGGCCGAGTTCATCGCGCTCGTTCACCACAGCCCAGAGTTGCCGACTCGCGGGCTCTAACGCCAATGCTGTGGGATTGCGCAGACCGGTTGCGAATGTCCGCGTTGCGCCACTGCTTGCGTCGACCTGCCAGACCACGGCGCGGTTCTCCTCCACCGCCATGCCGCGCTCTCCGATGTTGCTGTTGGAGCCGATGCCGACGTAGAGATAGCGGCCGTCGGCATCAGCCGCGAGAGACTTCGTCCAGTGGTGGTTGATCGCTGAAGGCAACTTGGTCACCGTCACGGGAGGTGCCGTGGCCTGGGTCTGCCCGGCCGCGTACGCGAACCGCACCAGCGAATCCTGGTTGGCGACATACAGACTGTTTCCGACCAGCGCGAGGCCATACGGTGCATTGAGGTCTTTCGCGTAGACCCACCTGCCTTCGTAGATGCCATCGCCATCGGCGTCGCGCAACAAGGTCAGTTGATCGCCGCCTTTGACGGACGTGTTGCCCTTGGACTTGATGATGCCGGCGATGTAGTCCTTGGGTCTCAGGACGGGTGCACCCCCGCCCTTGCCCTCGGCCACCAGAATGTCTCCATTGGGCAGCACCAGCGTCTGCCGCGGGACTTTCAGGTCGGTGGCGATGGCCTTGATCGTCCAGCCTGGTGGCACCACGGGACGGCGGTCGCCCCAGCCTGCGGGTTCTGCGATGCGCATGCTCGGCAGCAGCCCCCGCTGTGGTGACGGTAACTCCGGGTTGCCGAGTCCCGCGCCGCTCACACCGGCCGCTGCGACAAAAAATGTCGTTGTTGTGCAGAGCATCGCGACTGCAACGATGGCGCCTGCTTTACGCCGGGCCCGGGTCGTCATGCCGTCCTCCGAAAGGAGCCCGCGAGCCCGATCGCGCTGGCCGCCGCGGCGAGAACCACCACCACGGCCGAGAGGATCAGTCCAGTGGGCATCGCCGCCCAACCGTCCTTGCCGTGGACCAGGGCGTTGATGAAGCCGACGACGAAGGTGGTCAGTAGCAAGGTCAGATAGATCAGGCCTCGACGATGGCGGTTGGTCGGAAAGCGCAGCACATCCACCGCACCCCACAGCAGGGCCGGGCCTGCCATCAGCAAGCCGCCCGCGATCAACCACGCGGCAAAGTTGACCCATTGGATCTCCTGGTTGCTGGAGTAGGCCCAGTCGCTGAGCAGCGCGCCCAGGAAGAGCGGCACGGAAGACAAGGCAAAGAGGACATGCATTTTGGTGTTCACGGAAGGGGAACACCCATGATCGCGATTGCAGGTCGGGCGTCTGTTCGAGACCGAACAGTGAGCGATGTCTGTCCATGTTGTGATGCAAATGGGAGTCGCCGCCTTGGGTTGAGCTTGCGCCCAGATGGGAGGAACATGCCATGGACGAAGTAAAGAGGTGGGTCCCGTATTGCGGCGAGGCGCCCAGCCCAGAGATCTGGCTGAGTCGCTGGAATCTGGATCCGGTGCTCGGCGCTGTCCTCCTGCTGCTTGCACTGACGCTGTGGCGCGTGTCTGTGGCTCATGAAATCACGCCCAAGCGGCGCCTGAGCTTGCGTTGCGCGTTGGCCCTCACAGTCGTGCTCTATGTCTCGCCGCTGTGTGCCCTGAGCTCGGCATTCTTCACGGTACGGGTGATCCATCACATCGCGCTCGTTCTGGTGATGGCGCCGCTGCTGGCGTCTGGATGTGAACCCTGGCTGCGGCGCCTGCCGACACCGCTTGGGAGCGTCACGGCCATCGGCGCGGTGACCTTCTGGGCTTGGCATGCACCGGCGCCCTACGCAGCAGCTCTGTCGTCGGACTCGATCTACGCACTGATGCAGCTCACGCTGCTGACCAGCGCGATGGCGTTCTGGATCGCGGTCCGGAGGTCCGGCG
Organism: Methyloversatilis sp.; assembly: GCF_051861465.1. Taxonomy (GTDB): domain Bacteria; phylum Pseudomonadota; class Gammaproteobacteria; order Burkholderiales; family Rhodocyclaceae; genus Methyloversatilis. The sequence goes on from NZ_JBHYCQ010000006.1 coordinate 302,206, forward strand.
CGGCCGCGGCGATGGGTGCCATCCTGGCCACGACGGTGTCGATGGGGCTGCTGGGCGCGCTGATCACCTTCGCCGGGCGGCCGCTGTATGCCCCGCACTTCGCGTCCACGCTGAGCTGGGGTGTTTCCCCGCTGGAAGACCAGCAACTCGCCGGCATCACGATGTGGGCGCCGGGCAGCATCGCCTATCTGGCTGCGGCGATGTGGATCGGCTGGCGCTGGATGAACGCGGAACGTGCGCGTGGCTTGCGCGCCGAGCCTGCATGAACCTCGTTGCCGCCATTGAATGGGCCGAGGGCTACCACCGACGCGGCCTGTACTCGCCGATGGGCGTCGCCTTCCACTGGGTGATGGCGGCGCTGATGATCTTCCAGCTGGCCCATGGGTGGTACCTGGAGTGGCAACCGGTGGGAGGCAACAAGTACGTCGGCTACCAGACCCACACGCAGATCGGCCTCACGATCATGCTGCTGGGCACGCTGCGCCTGTTCTGGCACAGCCAGCTCAGCGGCCCGGGAAACGTTGACGGGGCCTCGTTGACAGGCAAGGCGAGCCGCCTGCTGCAAACCTGGTTCTATGTCAGTTTTTTCGCTTTGCCGATCAGCGGCTGGGTGATGTGGTCCACGCTGCCCAGCGACCTGCCGTTGTCTGTCGCGGGCGTGATCCCGTTTCCCAACCTGCCGTTCGATCAGTTGTCCGAGGGCCTGCAGCACCGCCTGATGCAGTGGGCCGCGACGACACACTTCTGGATCGTCTGGATCACGACGCTCGTCATTCCCGGCCATGCCGGGGCGGCCGTGCTGCACTACGTGTTCAAACGGGACCGCGTCCTGCCTTCGATGTTCGACCTCAACGGTCCGCGGGTGCCGGGTGTGGTGGGATCTGCGCCAGAAAAAGGCTCAGTTGCCGGACCTCCTCGGACTTGAGCTGTTGCGCCACCTTCAACATCACATGACTGCCGTCGTTGCGCCTCTTCGAAACCTGCCAATCCTGCAATTGCTGGGTCAGATAGAAGGCCGGCTGGGCTTTCAATGGCGGCCCGTTCGCGGTACCGATTCCTTCAACCCCATGGCATGTTTGACACTTGCCGGCGTACAGTTCCGGGGTTCCCGCGGCGATGGCTTGCTCGGTGGACGGCGGCAAGGCGTGGGGCTGCAGTGCGGCATAGTGGTTGGCCACACTCACGCGTTCTTGGCTGTCGAGGAAACGCGCCACGTCGCGCATCACTTCGTGCGGGCGCAAGCCGGCCGCGAAGTCCTCCATCTGCTTTTGCAGATAGCCCGCCGGCAGCCCGGCCAGGCGCGGCGCGTCGAAACCATTGCCCTCGCCACGGGCCCCATGGCAAGTCATGCAGGCATAGCGCGCGCCACCTTCGCCGCCGCTCATTGCGATCAGCTCGCCGCCGCGGCCCCAGCGGTTGTCGCTGCTGGTCATGCGGTCGCTGCATGCCGTCGTCAGCACCATGGCGAACAGGGCCAGCCACAGGCGGCCGGAGTTCGCGGGCCAGTGCTCCTGCAGAGTTGGTTGGTGACGCATGGAGACTGACTCATCGTTCATGCAAGACCTCAATGGTTCACACCGGAGCAAATCACGCACGTTTGGCCGATGGCTGATACCGGCCTGCCTCAGCCTGACGGCCTGCGATGGCCCGCCAGACCGTACGCCGGCGCTGGGCGACGCCAACGCCGCGGAGGGTCGTCAACTCGTCACCGCAAAGGGATGCGTGGCCTGTCACACCTTTCCCGACGTGACGTGGCCGCGCGGCGGGCTCGGGCCGTCACTGGAAGACTTCGGGCGACAGGGCCTGATCGCCGGGCGCCTGCCGAACCAACCCGGCGTGTTGATGCAGTTCGTCAGGAACGCCCCTGGGCTGGTGCCCGGGACGGCCATGCCGGCCATTTTGATGACTGACCAGGAAGCCCGCGATGTCACAGCCTACCTCCTCACGCTCAAACCTCGCTGAGGCCTTGAGCGGCTGGCCACCGCCGGTGCTCGATCCGCACGGCCCGTTCTCGAACACAGTCACTTCGCTCACCTGGGTGCTGATCGCACTCGTCACGCTGATCTTCGTGGTGGTCTGCGCGGCCCTCTGGGTGGCACTGTACGGCAGCGACGAACTGCGTGCCAAGCTTGGCGGCGAGGGAGTCGTCAAATGGTTCGGGCTGATTATCCCGGCCGGGGTGCTCTTCCTGCTGTTGGCCTGGGGTACGACGATGGTCGCCGGCATGACGACGATCCAGGGTGACGAGCTGCGCATGCGCGTGTCCGGCAACATCTACTGGTGGCGCGTGTCCTACCTCGATGCGTCAGGCGAAGAGATGCATGCCGATGCCAACGAGCTGCACATCCCGGTCGGCCGCCCTGTCGTCGTCGACATGGTTTCCGAGGACGTGATCCACAGCTTCTGGGTGCCCAAGCTGGGCGGCAAGATGGACATGATTCCGGGCCGCACCAACAGACTTAAGTTGCAGGCCGACAAGGCGGGCGTTTACGGTGGGCAGTGTGCCGAGTTCTGCGGCGGAGCGCACTCGCTGATGGGGTTCGTCGTCGTGGCACATGAGCCCGCCGACTGGCTGCGCTGGAACGAAACCCGGCTTGCGCGCCTGCATCCACAGCCGGCCCCGGCCTTGCCAGTCAGCGACGAGGTGCTGCGCGGCCGCCAACTCTTTGGCGAGGTCGGTTGCGCGGCCTGCCACCGCGTCGCCGGCACCACAGCACAAGGTCTGTCGGGACCTGACCTCACGCACGTCGGTTCGCGTCAGTCACTGGGCGCGGGCATCTTGCCGAACACCCGCGGCACGTTGATCGGCTGGATCGGCGACAGCCAATCGATCAAGCCCAACAACCGCATGCCCGCCTACCGTTCGCTGCAGGCCACCGAGCTCAACGCGCTGGCGGCCTACATGGAGTCGTTGAAGTGACGCGCAGCGCCACCCCGGGCGTGGCGGGTGCGCTGCGCGATTCGGCGACCGAGCCTTCCGAGACCGGTTTCGACACGCAGCTTTACGGACGCTTTCCAACGCAAGACGAGAGGCCGGCGGGGGAGCTGGAAGCGCTGAAGAAAGTCTGGGAAACGCCCACGGGCTGGCGCGCGTTCAGCGCGGTGAACAACAACTTCATCGGCTTCCTGTTCATCGTCACGGCCTTCGGCTTCTTCGTCGCCGCCGGCATCCTGTCCCTGGTGATGCGCGTGCAGTTGGCCGCACCGCTGGCCGGCATCGTGCCGCAGGAGACCTACAACCAGCTGTTCACGATGCACGGCTCGGTGATGATGTTCCTGTTCGCCGTGCCCGCCGTCGAGGCCATCGCGGTGATGCTGCTGCCGCAGATGATCGCGGCGCGCGACCTGCCGTTCCCGCGCTTGTCGGCGTACTCCTACTGGGCCTACCTGATCGGCGGCGTCGTCTTCTTCTGCTCGATCTTCTTCAGCCTGGCGCCGTCGGGTGGCTGGTTCATGTACCCGCCCTTGAGTGCGGGGGTCTATTCCAGGGGCATCAACGCCGACTTCTGGCTGCTGGGCATCGGCTTCATCGAGATCTCGGCAATAGCCGGCGCGATCGAACTCATCGTCGGCGTGCTGCGCACGCGCGCCCCGGGCATGACGCTGGCCAAGATGCCCATCTACGCCTGGGCGGTGCTGATCTTCGGCGTGATGATCATCCTGGCCTTCCCGGCGATGATCATGGTGACCTTCCTGCTGGAGCTCGAGCGCGCCTTCAACTGGCCACTGTTCGACGCCACGCGCGGCGGCGACCCGCTGCTCTACCAGCACCTGTTCTGGTTCTTCGGCCACCCCGACGTCTACATCATCTTCATCCCGGCGTCGGCGATGGTGTCGACGATGATCGTCACGGTGGCGCAGAAGCCGCTGGTGGGCCACGAGATCGTGGTGCTGGCGATGATCGCCACCGGCTTCATCAGCTTCGGCGTCTGGGCCCACCACATGTTCACGGTGGGCCTGCCCGGGCTGTCGGCCGGCTACTTCTCGGCCGCGTCGATGGCGGTGGCCATCCCGGCCGGCGCGCAGGTGTTCGCTTGGATCGCCACGCTCGCCTCGGGCAAGGTGCAGCGCAACGTGCCCTCGCTGTTTCTCGTCGGCGGCATCCTCATCTTCGTGATGGGCGGCCTGACGGGCGTGATGGTGGGCATGGTCGCTTTCGATGGCCAGGCCCACGACACCTACTTCGTCGTCGCGCACTTTCACTACGTACTGATCGGCAGCATGGTGTTTCCGCTGTTCGCCGGCTTCTACTACTGGACGCCGATGATCAACGGCCGGCAGCTTTCGGAGCGCGTCGGGCGCTGGGTCTTCTGGCTCTGCTTCGTGGGCGTGCACGTCTGCTTCCTGCCGATGCACCTGAGCGGGCTGATGGGCATGCCCAGGCGCGTCGACACCTACCTGCCGGGCCGGGCCTGGGACCTGCCGAACCTGGTCTCGACCGTGGGCGCCTTCATCATGGCCGTCGGGGTGCTGCTGTTCCTGATCGACGCCATCCGCTGCTATGGCCGCAAGGGTGGGAGCGGAGGCGACGCCCGCAACGTGTACAAGGGCGGCACGCTGGAATGGCTGGCCACCGGCAACTACGCCGTGCGTTCGATACCCGTCGTCAATGACCTGGAACCGGTTTGGGCCGATGCACGGCTGCGCGAGGATGTCGAGGCCGGGCGCTACTTCCTGCCCGGCACCGCCACCGGTGCGCGCGAAACGCTCATCACGAGCAGCTCGCGTGCCGAGCCGCAGTACGTGCAGATCATGCCGGGGCCTTCCTGGTGGCCGCTGCTGGCGGCGCTGTTTACCGCGGGCTTTTTCCTGCTGCTGACGGTGAAGGCTTTGACGTTGAGCGCGATCTGCGGCGTGCTGACGGTCTTCTGCCTGATGCGCTGGGTCTGGAGCAACGACCGCCACTTGCCGCAGAAGCAGGTCGACGCAGGCGCCGGCATCCTGCTGCCGACCTATGTGACCGGCCCGCAATCGCACGGCTGGTGGGCCGCGGTGCTGCTGGTGATCGTGTTGGGGATGATTTACCTGATGGCGCTGTTCGCCTACCTCTACCTGTTCGGCGCCCATCCCGACTGGTGGCGGGTGGCCGCGACGCGCGACGCGCTGGTTCCTGGCCTGCTGCTGCTGGGTGCATCCGGTGGCCTGGCCTACGCGGCGCTGCCTGCCATGGCAAAGCTCAAGCGCGGCAGCGGGCTCAGCGCCGTACTGATGACGCTGAGCATGGTGTGCCTCGTTGCTGCGCTGGCGGTGGATGGTGTCGACTGGTGGCACGCCGGGCTGCGCGGAAATGTCAGCGGGCAAGGGGCTGCCATCTATGCCATGTTGGCGTGGCACAGCTCCATCGTCGTGGCGGTCACGCTGTCGGCCTTCTACTACCTGGCGCGCTGGATGCGCGGTCTGGCACCTGGCCCGGCCAACAAGACCCTGGAGGCGCTTCGCATCTTGTTCATGTATGCCGCGCTTGAGGGCGCGGCCGGCCTGCTGTTGCCGCGCCTGCTGCCCTGGGGCAGCGTGTGAACGCCATGAAGCGGTCGAGCGTGCGGCCGATCGTTATGGCCTTTGTGATCTGGTTTGTGCACTTCATGGTGCTCTGGGCTGCAGGCGAGGTCTGGCCGAAACAGTGGGCCGCCAACGCGGTGGCGTGGGCGGTCACTGCGATCGCGCTGCTGGCCGTGTGCGTGCATTACGTTGGATTGAAAGCCCAACACGCCGATGGCCGCCTTTCGGGCTGGAGCTACCGCATCGCGCGAGGGGCAGTTGCGATTGCGACGGCGGCGGTGGTGTTCAGTGCATTGCCTTCCGTGGTTGTTCTGCCTTGAGCGGGAAGCTTGGTTTCAGAAAGCACGCACAACGGATACATCGAGCGCTGAAACGACGGCGGTAGCAAACAGTTCAAGGCACGTGCGCACCGGATGCACCTCACCCTGTTGGCTAAAGCGCGCACCGATGCATCTTGCCGCAAAGGGTGACGGTTCAAAGCTGTCAGATGCGAACGAAAGCTGATGGCCGAAAGCGCAGGTTGGCCGCCGCGCTCGATCGCATTTACCCGTTCCGCTGCCCTGTCACTCATGCGCGCAGCCGGTCCCGTTCGCGGCTTTCATGGCTGTCAGGCATCTGGCGCATGACTGTACTGCGTTGTAACAGTCTCTCTCGTTCCGTGTGGAACAGATGCTGGTCGATGTCCCTGACATGTCCTGCGATTGTCCCGATGCACTTCGGCTGCTACGCCTTCATCATGAAGGCGCAATGCTGTGGTGGTTCATATGGTGCATTTCGTTTGATTTGAACCGACCCACCGGCTGGGTCCGCTCTGAACGTAAAGGATTGTTTCCGCACAACAACGTCGTTTCCGCTCGTCCGTGGCCGCGAGGCCCGGTTCTTGCACCCGTGGAGGCATTCCGCAATGGGCAGGGTTCGGCAATCGGTCATGGATTTCATCGGAGAGGCGCATTCGCTGAAGCGGCTTCAGCTGCGCTATGCGGTGCTTTATCTGGCGCTGCTGATCTTTTCCGGTGCCATGGGAGTCGGGGGGCTGCACATGTGGAATCTGGCGTCGGCCGAGCGTGACCGCCTGGCGTTCATGAGTGCCGGCGCGCTCGAAATGCGCGGCAGTCTGTACCGGCAGATCAAGGAGGTGTTCGATCATGCCTTTCTGGGCGACGTCCAGGCGCAAGCCGAATTCGCGGAGTATGCGAGCGCGATCGATCGCCAGTTCAACCTGGTGTATGCGCGGGCCGAGAGCGAACGCGAGCGGGACGTGGTCGATGCGTTGCACGCGGCCTATCGCGGTGTGCGTCAGCAAGGCGAAGCGATGCTGAGCGTAAGTTCGGAAGAGGCGCTGGCCGGCGGTCGATCGCTCGATGCACAACTCGAACGTGGCGCGTTCAACGACTTCGAGCAGAGGCTCAGCGAGTTCGAGCGCGTGCTGCTGCAGAGGCGGCGCGACGTCGATCATCGGCTCGGCATCCTGCAGAACGTGGTGCCGGTATTGCTGGCATTGCCGCTGCTGCTGGCGACCCTGATCTTCATCGTGTTCAGACGCTACCTGCGTGTTGCGGTGGCCGAACCGCTGGCAGCCATCATGGACGCGACGCGCAATATCAGTTTCGGGCGACTGCAGCACCGTGTGCCGGAAACCGGTGCGGCGGAGCTGATCCGGCTGGCATGTGCCATCAATTCGATGGCCGGCGCCCTGCAGGCCAGCCAGGAGGCGTTGCGCGTGGCCGAGAAGCAGGCGACATTGAGCGCGCTGGTGCCGGTGGTGGCGCACAACATACGCAATCCGCTGGCCAGCATCAGGGCGACCGCTCAGGTGATGGACGCCCCGTCCCTGCCGGTCGACGTCAGGGAAGGGCTGGCCGGGATCATTGCCACCACCGATCGGCTCGACCGCTGGACCTACTCGCTGCTGTCCTATCTGAACCCGCTGCAGCCCAAACGCACCGAGGTCGATGCCGCCTCGCTGTTCGACACGGTCACGGCGCTCGCGCGTGACCGGCTGGACGCGCGGCGCCTGTCGTTGCGCCGTATCGGCCTCGGGCAGACCTGTACGCTCGATATCGACCTTCATCTTGTCGAGCAGGCGTTGCTGGGGCTGCTCAACAATGCAATCGACGCATCGCCTGCCGATGGCGTGATCGAGTTCCGGCTGGTGCATGCCAATGAGTGCGCGACCTTGTCGGTGCGCGACTTCGGTGCGGGCATGGTGGGCAGCCCGGTGCCGCGCGGACTCAGTCCGCTGGTATCCACCAAGGTGGAAGGCAGCGGATTGGGCATTCCCTTTGCGGCCAAGGTGTGCGACGTGCACGGCGGGCGCCTCGAATTCATGCATCACGACCCGGGTACCGAGGTCGTGATGATCATGCCGATGGAGGAGAAAAATGTTGGCCAATCTGCTGACGGATGATCTGTCCGGGTTCCAGTCCTCCGCTCCGGTCCACGCGGCAAGGGTGCTGCTGATCGAAGACGAGGCGCTGTTTGCGCGCGCCGTGGTGAAACGTCTGGGAGGTGCCGGATATGCCTGCGAGCACGCGGTGACGCTTGCCGCCGGCCGCGAATCGCTCAGCAGCTTCGGGCCGGACGTGATCCTTCTCGACCTGCGTCTGCCGGACGGGCAGGGCGTCGACCTGCTGGCCGAACTGGCACGCGACACGCGCGCGGCGCCCGTCATCGTGCTGACCGCCTATGGTGAGGTCGAGGACGCGGTTCGTGCGATGAAGCTGGGGGCCGCCGACTATCTGAAGAAGCCGGTCGATCTGGACGAACTGCAATTGGTGATCGAAAAGGCACTGCGCACCGCCGGCTTGCGGCAGAAGGTCGATTACTCGCGCAGCCGCGAAAGTCACAGCGGAGATGACGCGCAGCTGCTTGGCGAAAGTCCCGCCATGCATGCGGTTCGCGAACAGATCGCTGCGCTCGGCAGCCTGATCGGCAACCGCCTCGCGCCGCCGCCGACCGTGCTCATCATTGGCGAAACCGGCACCGGCAAGGACGTGGCCGCGCGCTGCCTGCACCGCGCCGGCCCGCTGGCCGAACGCCCCTTCGTGCAGGTCGATTGCGCATCGTTGCCGCGCGAGCTGATCGAGGCGGAACTGTTCGGTCACGAGAAGGGCGCCTACACCGGTGCCCAGGGTGCGCGTGCCGGCCTGCTCGAAGCAGCCGAGGGTGGCACAGCCTTCCTCGACGAGATCGGCGAGCTGCCGCTGGACATGCAGGCCAAGCTGCTGAACGTGATCGAGCGGCGTGTCGTGCGCAGGGTGGGTTCGACCCGCGAGCGCCCGATCGGCGCACGTTTTGTCGCCGGCACCAACCGTGACCTGCCGGCCATGATTGCCGCGGGCCAGTTCCGCGCCGACCTGTTTTACCGCCTCAACGTCGTGACGCTCAAGATGCCCCCGTTGCGCGAACGGGGTGACGACGTACTGCTGTTGGCGCAGCGTTTCGTGACGCAGACGGCGCGGCGCTATGCGCTGGTCGAACCGGTGATCCAGAAGGACGCCCGGACGGCGCTGCTGCGCTACCACTGGCCCGGCAATGTACGCGAACTGAAGCATCTGATCGAACGCGCGCTGCTGCTGTGTCAGGGGCGTGACATCGGGCCGGCCGATCTGGGGCTGGGCACTCAGGCAGAAACTCCATCCGCCGCGAACGAATCGTCTTCGCCCATCGCATCCATGACGCTGGACGAAGCAGAGCGCTGGATGATCGAGCATGCGCTCGAAAAGGCGAGGGGCAATGTGTCCCAGGCCGCGCGTCGTCTCGGCGTGAGCCGGATGACGCTGCGCTACCGCATCGACAAGCACGGACTCAAGGGCGCGGTCGACGAGTAGGCGGCCACCCGCTCGGGCGTCGAGCCGGGCGGGTGAAGCGAGGCCGGAAAAAAAGCAAGGCCCGCCCGGATGGATTCCGGCGCGGGCCTTGTCGTGTCAGTTCTCCATGGCGGAGGGGGCGACCCGATCTACCTCCCGCGTTGCCGGCGCGCGGCGTAACCCGCGAGACCGAGGCCGGCCAGCATCATGGCCCAGGTGCCGGGTTCAGGTACGGCCGGCAGGTAGGACGGGGCGTCGGCCAGACTGCCGACCTGCCAACCGAGGTCCTCCAGCATGGCGTAGTCGAGTTCTGTGAGGTATCGGCGCTCGCCGGTCGACAGGCCATGGGAAAACGCCGCAAGCTGTTCAAGGCCGGAGCCTTCCACAATGCTCTCGTAAGTCGGCTGAATGCGATTGCCGCCATTCAACTGGGTATTGAGCCGCACATTGCCGTTCTCGGCGACCGCGTTGGCGCCCATGAAGCGTTGTCGATTGTCCAGGAGCCCGGACCAGGCTGCGGAGGACGGATCGGAGCCGCGCCCGGAAAAGACATCGAGCATGCCCTTGAGCGCCGTCGAGTAAAGATCGTACTGGCCGGCGAACGACTCGATCGTGGTCGTGTCCGCATCCACATACCAATTGGCGTTGGGGTCGAATACCAGCGAGCCGCCCCAGCTGGACGCATCGAGATCTCCGCCCGCCTGCCCGCGATCGAGTACCGCGGTGCGAAAAGCCTGAGAGGTAGCGATGCCTCCAAACTGTCCGCCCCCACTCGATCCAGTGGCTCTGACCGAGGTTTCCCAGCCGTTTGAAAAGTTGGGCGAATCGATACCCACGAAAATGACGACCTGGTTCTGTCCGACACTCAGATTGGGCACGCTGCCCCATTTGGTGGCGGCGCTGAACCTGTCTCCGGTCGGGTTCGATGTGAAACCGGTCAGCTCGTCGGTGAAGCGTGATTCGAAGGCGTACGCGGCCTGATTGAGTACTTCCTGTTTGTCTGCGGTGAAATAGCCGCTGGTGTCGAAACGGTAGTCGAACACGATGTCGATGTAGGCGTGCGCCGGCGCAGCCAGGGCGAAAGACGCGATGCCGGCGAGCGCGGCCTGCTTGAATGGATGCATGACTTCCCTCCTGATTTTTGTGGTTCGGACTACCCCGTTCACTCGTCGCAAGTTGCGCGCCAACCAGGTCGGGAAATTCTCATTCCAGTGTCGGGCGCTTCGCCTCTATGGATCGCATTTCCCGGCGAGGCAGAACAACAGGTGATGCGCATGTTCTGGTGGCTGATTTCAGCCGGCTGGTTGAAATCAGCCACCGTGCGGCATCCGCGCGTCCGGGCCTCCAGTCAGCGCCGGATTGCCGGTCCGCCAGGCAAAGCGGGTCCGGATGCGCCCGCACCATGCGGCGATCATCACCAGCCCGGCGCCGAACAGTGCCCAGGTCGACGGCTCCGGTACGGGCGCCAGCGCCCACTGCACGCCCTGACCGGATGCGCGCATCGTGCTGTCCATCCAGTCGCGATACGCGGCGGGCTGTACGAAGCATGAGTAGCGGGTATCGCAGCTGGCGGATGCAATACCGATCAGTACCGGTTCGTCATTCACGTCGAGGTGGCCGGCAAACAGACCACTGCCGCTGTCTCCGCCCTGCAGCAGCGGCGAGGTATCGGCGCGCGAGCCCGCCGCCACGTACCAGGTCGTATGCACCACACCGTCCTCGGTCGTGAAAAGCGGGTAGGCGGTGACCAGCGCCGAATGGACGTACTGCTGCGTGTTCGAATCCTGCGCGGCCACCAGCGTGACGGCCCCGTATGCGAGGGCGTCATGGGCGTACAGCACGTTGCCGTACACCCTCGGGAGGACACCGACATCCAGTGCGCTACCCAGGTACAGCAGCGCAATGTCGTCGTCCGGAAAGCCCAGCGTGCCGGCCTTGAATACCGCGGCGACCGGCGCGCTGCCGGCGGCGGTCTGGAAGCTGCCGCCCATTCTGGCGACATGGGCTGCGGTGAGCACCCAGTTCGGCGCGATCAGCACGCCGTCGCCGCCGCTGCTGAGCGTGCCTACCCAGTCGTGGTCGCTGCTTGTTTCACCACCGCGCAAGGCGTGCGCCGGCGTGCTGTGAAGTACCGGCAGGCAGGCCAGCGCGAGGGTGCCGATGGTGCGGATGAAGGACGTGCTGGACATGGTTCGGGTATCTCCGGTGCCGACGTGACGAGACCGGACGCACCGCATGCTCGATGTGGCGCGTCCGGTCGACGCTGCGTTGCAGAGGGTGGCTACTTCATGCGACGGCGGGCGATCGCGCCGACCAGACCGAGGCCGGCAAGCAGCATGGCGTACTCCGACGGTTCGGGAACAGGCGCGAGTGCCATGGCCGAGCGGGCGGAGGCGAACACGGGGACGTAACCGCTCATGAAGATTTCGTATTCTTCCTGACCTTCTTCGCCGCCCTGCCAGATGCGGATGGCGCCCGACGCTTCCGTGAAGTCCACGACGTCCTCATCGGTGAACTTCATGACGAACCAGGCCGAAGTGCCGGGGCTGCTGCCATCGGGGTCGTCGACATTCACATCGGTCCACCAGCGCACCCAGTTGGTGTCATAGACGGAAGCCCCTCCGGAGCCGGTGCCTTCGTTGAGCCCTTCGTCGGTGCGGCCGATGGCCCACGAGTATTCATCGACGCTGTTGACCCGCGCGTACCCGGCCTGGATGCTGCCCACGCTCGAAAATCCGCTGCGGAACACATCGTTGACTTCAAAGGTTTCGTCGGACGGCGGGTCCCATTGGTTGCCGTTCATGTCGAGACGCAGCGCAAAGAGGCTCTCGCCCGTTGAGCCGTTGTAGTAGACGTTGTCGTAGAGCGTACCGACCGTCACGGCGTTGGCCACGATGGAACTACTTTGGCTTGCAATCAGGCTGAACCCGGACGTGGCGGCAGAAATGGTGCCCACATTGCAGGCATCGCTGGTCGACGTGCCGTTGCTGCACGCTGTCATGACCGGCGTTGTCGGCGGGTTGTTCAGCGTGACCCATCCGGCCGATGATGGTGCGGCCAGCATCGCGATACCGGTTCCAAGTACTGCTTGAGCGATCAATTGCTTCATGCCTGGTTCTCCTCAAGTTGGTTCAACTGGGACGGGGTTGGAAGCTGCCCCCGTCAGAGGCAGCGCGTGCTCAGAAAGTGGGCCGGAATCCGTTGAACCACAGCGATTCCTGCGGCTGGCCTTCGGCCGATCCGGCGTTCCACAGGCGTATGGAATCGGTGCCCAGCTCGTATCCGGTCGCGGTCGTGCGGATGTAGAGCCAGGCGGAGCGCAGGCGGCGCGGTTCCTCTTCGGTTTCCTCTTCTTCCGGTTCCACGCCTTCGTCCGGATCTTCGGCGATGGTCAGTTCTTCTTCGTCGTCGTCATCGTCCGGCGGCGTGTTGTCAGGGAAGATGAGCGGTACGGCGAAGTCGACCACCGTGAGGTCGTAGGTCTTGATGCCCTGGTTGGTGCCGATGGCAGTGCGGCCGACCTGTTCGATGCGCAGGTCGGAGGCGCGGGCACGACGCCAGCCGGTCTCGAGCGGGTAGCTGGCCGAGAAGCCGTAGCGGAATATGTCGTCGATGGCATAGGGCAGACCGCTGCCGGACCAGTCGCGCCGGTTTAGCACGACGCGGGTGCCGAACACATACTGCGTGTTGTCGGAGCGCGATCGCCAGACGCGGTCGAGTACCCGGCCGATCATGACGCCGCCGAGCACGACCGGCGTGCTGCGGGCGTTCAACAGCCGGTAGCCGCCGGGATTCGCGCCGTTGGTGGTCTGGACCTGGCAGGTCGTTTCGGGGCTGCAGTTGTACATCAAGCCGAGACCGGATGTCTTCGGGGTGACCCATCCGGCATGGACGGATGTGGCGACGAGCGCGGTGGACAGCGCAAGCGCCACCTTCAATGAGGCGTGGTGCATGTTTTCCTCCTTTGTTGCGTTATTGGACGAGCCATCGGAAGGACGAACAGCCCCGATCCAGCGCGAACGCTCGCCGGAAATCGGGTAGTGCATTAAGTACTGTCTACGCGCATGACATACGCGACCGACATCTGAAACGTAGAGGGCGGGCGCGCCTTACCCAGCGGGAAAACGCCCAATACGGCAGGGGAGACTTCCCGGAAAGCCGCTTTTTGTTTCGGTTCGATGACGGTCGTGGCGGGCGACCTTCAGCGGGCCTGCACGGCCGGTCATGCGCTTTGTGTCACGAGCGGGCGTGCCGGATGCAAACCCGTCCGGCAGGCGTACCGGACCAGCGGGATGGCGCATCGTCGATGCCGGTGCACCTGCACCCTCCATGCGGCAGGTGCGTCAGATGTCCAGCGCGAGGCTCAGGCCGAACCAGATCGCGCGGGGTGCGCCGGGTGCAACGAAGGTGGTGTTCAGCCATTCGCTGGAGTTGTAGTTCCAGCCGCTGTCGCCGATGGCGCCAACGGTGCCTGGGGCGAAGGGCGTGACGCCCAGCCGGCCGGCCGAGTAGTAGGTCTTGTCGAGCAGGTTGTTGATCTGCACGAAGCCGGTAAGGTGCTTGTCGAACTTGTAATTGATCAGCAGGTTGAGCACCGCATAGCCGGGCGACTTGCCGCCGTAGCGGAAGGGGCGGCCGGCAGTGGCTTCGACGTAGCACGGTCTGGGTTGCGCGCCACAGGCCGATGCACTGTTCGAGAGGCGGATTTCGCGGTCGCTTCCCCCGGCCTCGTGTTCGTTGTTCTCGTTGCCCCGCAGGAAGGCGCTCGAATGCGCGACCGCGGTGAGACGCAGGCTGAGTGCGTCGGTGACCGGGTAGCCGAGCGTCACGTTCAGGTTGTGCGGCGACACGCCCGGCATCTTGTCGCCGGGTTGCACCTGGATCATGTGATAGATGCCTTCGCCGTTGTTGAGCAGGGCTTCTGCGTTCCGCAGGGCGGCCGGGGCTGACCGCCGCCCGGATGCACGATTGAAGTTGGCGCTGCTGTTGTGCGGGCTCAGCAGATAGAAATCGGACTGGAAGGTTGCGTCGGTGTAAGCGTAGTTCACCCGGAAATCCAGCTTGCCCACCTTGCCGGACAAGCCCATCTCCAGACCCTGGCGCCGGGTGTCGCCGATGCTGTCGAAATAGCTTTTCGACGCCGTGATGCCGACCAGGTAGATGTCGTCGCTCAGGTCCGTCCGGAAGACGGACGCATTCCACCTGAAGCCGTTGGCCAGGACGCCGCGGGCACCGATCTCGCCCGACTTGGAGCGCACCTGCGGGAGGTAGGGGTCGGCGGACAGCGTGTTCGGCAGGTAGCACACCGGGTAGCTCGAGGTGGCGGATGCAATCGTGTCGCCAACGAGTGTGCGGTCGACCGCACAGCCCAGTTCGATGGCTGACGGGGCGCGGGCGCCGCGGCTCCAGTTGGCGAAGATATTGGTGTTCTCGTCCGGCAACCAGTTCACGCCCACCGACGGATTGAAGGAGCGGTACTTGTACTTTTCTTTCGTGGCGACCCGAAAGAGCTGATCCGGATCGTAGTCGAAGCGTTTGCGCTCGCACGTTTCGTCGTCCATGCCGCTGGAGCACACTTCGATGGCGTCGGGGAGACTGAAGCTGCCGTTGACCGGATCGGAGTAGAAGACGCCGTTGCCGGCGATGGCATTGCGGAACTCATGCAGCCCCGACATCGACGCCCGTGCATTCAGGCTGTTCGCGACCTCGTACAGATTGAACCGTCCGGACAGCGACAGATGCAGGTTGTCGCGCGGCGACCAGGTTTCGCTGAAATAAAGGCTGCGGTTGCGCGAACTGCCCTCGAAGTCATTCATGATGATTTCGTTCTGCGCGGCGTAGTACATCGGGTCGATCTGCCCCGGGCCCCACCCTTCGGTGGCGAGATGGAAGTTCCGGTTGCTGTCGAGCAAGCCCAGCTGCTGGGCGTTCAGATAGCGCGTGTGCGTGGTATCGATCGATGCGCCCACCATGAACTTGTGGCGTTCCAGATTCCAGTTGAACTGGACTGCGCCGCCGCGGGTGAGCTGGTTCAGTTCGGTCCTGTTTCGCAGACCGATCGGTGTGCCGTCGACGACCCCGGAGCCGCCTGCATCGGCGCCGTTCCGCGGCTCGTTGTAATTCGGCGTCCGGCCGCTCGCCTCGCCACAGGGCGCGTTCAGCGGTGCGCCCGGATCATCGGGAAAGAAGTCGTCATCGACATCGGCATACTTGCACAGCACGTTGAAGTTCTTGGTCACCCTGTCGCGGCCCAGTTCCATGTCGTCGAAGTCTTCGTACGCATCGCCGCCGGTGCCGCCGCGTTCGCTGCGGCGCCGGTAGGTCATGGCCGTCACGTTGAATTCGTTCGTGAAGTCGAAGGCTGCACTCAGCTGGTACTGCAGCAGTTCGTTTTTGGTTTCATCGGGTGAGGTGAAGATGGTTTCCGGCCGGGCGCGAAAATCCTCGATCGGCACGGTTCCGTTACCCACCAGATCGTTGTCCACCTTGAGCACCGACAGGCCAAACGACGCGATGCCGGCCATCAGATCGAAGCGGCCGAAGGTCTGGCGCACGTTCGACGGCGAGTTGTCGCGCCAGCCGTCCTCCTCGAAACCATGGATGGCGATGAAGCCGCCGATCGTGCCGTTGTTCCCGCCGGCGGACAGTTGCAGTTGCTTGCGGCCCCAGGCGCCGCCCAGCGCGCGCGCCTCGATGCCTGGATCGCTGAAGCCGGTCTTGGTGCGCAGTGACAGCGCGCCGCCCAGCGTGTTCAGGCCGAATACCGGGTTCGAGCCCGGAAACACGTCGAGGCGCGAAATCGCATTCATCGGAATGAGATCCCAGTTCACCGTGTCGCCGAAGGCTTCGTTGACCCTTATGCCATCCAGGAATACCGACAGGCCCTGCGGCGTGCCGATCTGAGGGCCTGCCGTGAAGCCGCGATACTGCAGGTCCATCTGGAACGGGTTGCCCTGGTAGTCATTCACGGTGACCGACTGCATCTGGCTGTTCATCAGGTCAGTGAGCGACAGGGCGCCTGATTCCCGCAGTTCCTTCGCGGTGATGCTCTGGATATTGGCCGGTATTTCGTCTTCCGTCAGACCCAGCCCGGGCATGGGGCCGACCTCTGTAGGACGCCGGCCGCGCACATTGACGGTGTCGACCTCGTACTCCTTTGTTGCAGCCGGTGTCGCAGGGGCCGCACGCGGGCTGCCCGCGCCAGCGCCGGTGTCCTGTGCGTAAGCCGAGGCGATCGCCACGGCGGACATGACGACCACCATGCCTGTTCGGGATATGACACGTGACAAGACTGGACCCCCTCCGTGATTGCGCGCCGGCGCACTGTCGGGAATGCATGCGCAGGCGCTGCTTCCTCGATCTGCTTGTCCATATGCGGATGTCAACGCCAGGGGCGTGCCTGACTTCCGAGCCTCATGGAAGCAATTGGAAGGCCAGCGTGTCGGCAGCCCCGGTCGGCGAAAGGCGGAACGGGTGCCTGACGGGGGATGTCGTCCTTTCGAGCGGAATTCGTCCCACGACTTGAAGCGGCAGTGGTTACGGGCCGGGGCCGGCAATGGTGGTTGTTATCAACCGCTGTGGTGCAAATGAGCCGCCGGGACGTGAGCCCGGTATTCCGGATGCTGCCTCGGAGCCTTCCGTACCCCCGGTCATGGATCCCTGCTCGGGACGCCGTCCCCGCCGCTGTGACAGCCGGATCATCACGACCGGCGCCGTCGTTCCCGGGGCGGGCACGGAAACTGCAGGACAGCGGTCATCGTGCCCCGACCCCGGACGAACACGTGCGAGCCAGACAACGATGACGAGGAGATTGAAATGAACATGAAGACAAAGGTACTGGCGGCGGCGGTCGCTTCGATCTCGATGGCAGGCAGTGCGCAAGCCATTGAATTCGTGTTCGACTACAGCTACGACGATGGTTTCATGACGCTGGAACGCAGGGCGATACTCGAACAGGCGGCCAGCGTTCTCGAAACGCGCATCACCGATGAACTGGGCGCGATCGGCCCCGATGGCACTTTCCGGTCGCGCATCTTCTTCTCGTCGCCGGCCACCGGCCAGTCGGCAAACGACCAGAGTGCGGTGATCGGCGCCAACCAGTTGCGCGTCTATGTCGGAAACCGTGGCCTGGGCGAGGGCGTCACACACACGTCGGCAGGTACTGTTGTATCGCCGACGGGTGGGTCGGGCGATGCATACAACGCCTACCGTGCCGCGATGATGAGTCGCGGGCAGGCCGGCGTGCTGACCAGCCCGCAGACCGATTTCGGACCCTGGGGCGGTGCGCTGGCCTTCAACAGCGCGATGGCCTATTACTTCGACAGCGATCTGTCCTCCACCGAAACGTTCGAGGGGCATGACTTCTATACCGCCGCGCTGCGGGGCTTGATCGGCATCCTGGGCTTCGGCGGCGGTCTGGTGAGCAACACGGCCGCGAGCTACACCGCACAGGCCGACACCACGAACATGCTGTTCAACGGTGTGAATGCCGTTGCGGCGAACGGCGGGATGGCCGTTGCACTCGATGACGACAGCTATCGTTTCCTCGGTGCGTCGGTCTCCAGCACGGTGGGGGGGCTGTCGCAGACCGCGTTGATGACGATGACCCTGTCGGCCGGTGAGCGTCGCCAGCTGACCGATCTGGACTGGGCGGTACTCAGTGACATCGGCTGGCAGGTGGCTGCAGTGCCCGAGCCCGCTGAATATGCGATGTTTCTGGCCGGCCTGGGTGTGCTGACCGTCGTCGCCCGTCGTCGCAAGGGTGGGCGACGCGACTGAATACGCCTCGAACCACTGCACCAAGCCCGCATCCCGACGCGGGCTTTTTTTTGGCCGTCGCAGCGAATGCCGGTCTGAAGGCGGGCATGAAGATGGAGATAAGCGTTCCGAATGACGCTTGCAGCGTCATCGATTCCCTGATCGGCCCGGTTGCGGATACGCTCCGCCTACGTTGAGGAACATTGGCGCCTGTCGCAGTTCATCATGTTGCATTCCCCGGGTACATCGCGGCGCGATCTGCCCGTCGCGCAGCACGACGAAATTGCCTTTGCGCCGTGCTCCTGCTTTCCAGCCATCTCCCGACCCGACAAGGATTCCATTGGATGCCATGCCTGTCCTGCCGCCCGCACTGCCGGGTGAGCGACTGTCCTTCGACGGACTGAACTGCTACCGCGCCGGTGACGGCCCGCCGATGCTGCTTGTTCACAGCATCAACGCGGCCGCTTCGGCGGCAGAAATGCGACCGCTTTACGAGCGTTATGCCGCCACGCATACGGTCTATGCCATCGATCTGCCGGGCTACGGCTTCAGCCCGCGCGAAGACCAAGTGTATTCGCCGCGACTGATGTCCGATGCGGTGCACACGGCGGCGCAGCATATCCGTGCCTTGAGCGGCGGGGCCAGGGTGGATGGGCTAGCCGTTTCGCTGGGCTGCGAGTACCTCGCCCGGGCGGCGGCCGAGCGGCCGGATGACTGGCGCACGGTGGCGCTGGTGAGCCCGACCGGCCTGAATGGCCGCACGCCGCGGCGCGGCGCGCCGTGCAGCACGCGGGCGCTCCCCGGGCTGTACGCCACCCTGAGCGCACCGCTGTGGAGCAACTGGCTGTTCCGCCAGCTGACGCGACCGGGGGTGATCCGCTACTTTCTGGAACGCACCTGGGGCGGCAAGAACATCGACGAAACCATGTGGGCGTACGACGTGCTGACCACGCGGCAGCCCGGCGCGCGCTTTGCGCCGCTGTACTTCCTGTCCGGCGGCCTGTTCAGCGCCGACATCCACACCGTGTATGAAGCCATCCCGCATCCCGTGTGGGTGAGCCACGGCGTGCGCGGCGACTTCACCAACTACACCGGAATGGACAGGGTGACCGGCGGCGGCAACTGGACGGTCACCGTGTTCCAGACCGGCGCGATGCCGTACTTCGAGGTGCCGGAAGCGTTCTGCGCCGCCTTCGACGCCTTCCTGCAGTCGCCCGCCGCGGCGAAATGACCCACCCCCGGACCCACCCCCGGACGCCGTCGGGCGGGTGTCAGGTCAGCGTGCGCCGGCAGAAAACACCGACAGGTCCTGCGGACCGCCGTTCGAGATCGCCCTGCGGTAGGCGGGGCGGGCGCGCAGGCGTTCGACATAGGCCTGCAGCGCCGGATAGTCGCGCAGCAAGCCGCGGCATTCGCTGAATTCGAGCGCCCATCCCAGATTGATGTCGGCCGCTGAAAATCCGGATTCGAGCAGGTAATCCCGTCCGGTCAGCGCGTCTTCGGCGAACTGGTGGTTCTTCGCGGTTTCCACGTCGAAGAAACCCATCAGGTCGGGGTTGCCGCGCCCGGTCCACGCATCGACCAGATCGACCAGCAGGCCCGGAAACAGCGTGCCTTCGGCAAACGCCAGCCACTGCTGGTACGGCCCGTACTCGGGCGACGTCGGCTTCACGCTGAGCCGGCCGTCGGCGCATACATTGCAGATGTATTCGATGACCGCTTCGGACTCGACGATCTTCTGCCCGTTGTGCTGGATCACCGGCGCCTTGCCCAGCGGGTGCACCGCCTTCAGCGAATCCGGCGAGCGCTGGCTGTCCGGGTCGCGCAGGTGCTTGACCAGTTCGTAGTCGATGCCCAGTTCCTCGCACAGCCACACGATACGGTGCGACCGCGAGTTGTTCAGGTGATGAACGATAAGCATGGTTCTTCTCCTCTTCTGATCCATCGTTGTCAGCGTCGGACGCGGCGCGCATGTGCATCACATCACCGCCGCATCCACGCAGTTTCAGCATAGATGACAAGCGTTCGACGCGCGTGGTCCGGCGCATTTCCGGCGCACCGGGTCACGAAGGGCTAGGCTGAACGGGCAGCCGGATCGGTTTGCGATCCGTCATCGCCCGGGAGGACCTGCCATGATCACCGCCACACGGACCGAACGCGACGCGTTCGGCGACATCGAGGTACCCGCCGACGCGCTGTGGGGCGCGCAGACCCAGCGTTCGCTGGCGCACTTCCACATTTCCATCGAACGCATGCCCGATGCGCTGCTGCACGCGCTGGCCCGGGTGAAACGCAGCGCGGCGCTGGTCAATGGCGAACTGGGCCTGCTCGACGCCGAACGCGCGCAGGCCATCGCCGGCGCGGCCGACGACATCCTGGCCGGCGCGCAGGCCGATGCGTTTCCGCTGTCGGTGTGGCAGACCGGCTCGGGCACGCAGACCCACATGAACATGAACGAGGTACTGGCCAATCTGGCGTCGGAGCGACTCGGCGGCGGCCGGGGTGACGCGCGCCGGGTTCATCCCAACGACCACGTCAATCTCGGTCAGTCGTCGAACGACATCTTTCCCACTGCGATGCATGTCGCTGCCGCGCTGGCCGTGACGCACACGCTCCTGCCGGCGCTGGCGTCGCTGCGCGCCACGCTGGACGGCAAGTCATCGGCGTTCGCCGACATCGTGAAGATCGGCCGCACCCATCTGCAGGACGCCACGCCGCTGACGCTCGGGCAGGAAATGTCGGGCTGGGTGGCGCAGCTCGCGCTGGCGGAGCAGGGCGTGCGGGGCAGCGTGGCCGGCCTGCTCGAGCTGGCGGTCGGTGCCACCGCCGTCGGCACCGGGCTCAACACCCATCCGGAGTTCGGTCAGCGTGTCGTCACCCGGCTCGCGCACGACACCGGCCTGCCGTTTCGTCGCGCCGCCAACCTGTATGCGGCGCTGGCCGGGCACGAGGCACTGATGGCCGCGCACGGTGCGCTGAAAACACTCGCGGGTGCGTTGATGAAGGTCGCCAACGACGTGCGCTGGCTCGCCTCCGGACCGCGCTGCGGGCTGGGCGAGCTGGTACTGCCGGAGAACGAGCCGGGCAGTTCCATCATGCCGGGCAAGGTCAATCCCACGCAGTGCGAGGCGCTCACCATGGTGTGCTGCCAGGTCATGGGCAATGACGTCGCGCTGGGTATCGGCGCGGCGTCAGGGAATTTCGAACTGAATGTGTTCAAGCCGCTGATCGCGCACAACTTCATGCAGAGCGTGCGCCTGCTGGCCGATGCAATGGCCGGTTTCGACACGCACTGCGCCCGCGGCATCGAGCCGGACCGGGCGCGCATCGCCGACCTGCTGTCGCGTTCGCTGATGCTGGTGACCGCGCTCAGCCCGCACATCGGATACGACCGCGCCGCTGCGCTGGCGCACCACGCCCACGCAAACGGACTGAGCCTGCGCGAGGCGGCACTGGCGCTCGGCGATGTCAGCGCCGAACAGTTCGATGACTGGGTGAGGCCGGAACGCATGGTGTGAGCTGCGCCCTGCTGCGAGATGCGAAGCGTTTGTGGGATCGGCGGCGGTTTTGTGGGAGCGGCGATCCACTGCTGGCCCTGCATGGCCAGCCGGCTGTGCGGGCGGCGAGCAGTGCTCGCCGAAACCCCCGCTCCGCCCTCGCCGCGATAAGCAGTTCGCACTGCGATGGTCACCGCACTGATCGCGACGGGGCCGTCGCTCCCACAGTCCCTGCGCTTGAGGGCTCGCTGTGGTCTCGCGGGGCGCCGCCCTTTTGGGAGCGGCGATCCACGGTTGGCCGTGCATGGCCAGCCGGCTGTGCGGGCGGCGAGCAGTGCTCGCCGAAACCCCCGCTCCGCCCTCGCCGAGATACGCACTTCGCACTGCGATGGTCACCGCACTGATCGCGACGGGGCCGTCGCTCCCACATCCCTGCGCTTGAGGGCTGGCCGTGGTCTCTTTGCGCCGGTTGGTCTGTCGGATGTATTGCTTCAGGACGCCCGGCGGCGCACGGCGGCACCGATCAGGGCGATGCCGCCCAGCAGCATGGCCCAGCTTCCGGGCTCGGGAACGGCCGGCGCGAACTGCGACGTGCCGTCGAGCTGTATCCACCAGGTACCGCTCAGCGTGCCGAGGGTGGGGTCGCCGCCGTTGTAGATGATGTCGTCGATGCGGAACGCGCCATAAGCGCCGTCGCGCCGCAATACGATGAAGTCGCCGACTCCGTTGGCGGCGCACGCGGCATCGCACAGCGGACCCACGAAGGTGGCCGTGAAGTCGAGCAGCGAGGCGTCGCCGATCTGCTCGACCGTGGACACGCCGGGCGCCACGGCAATGTCGTTTCCGCGACCGTACAGATAGGCGCGGTCAGATGCATTGACGCTCCATTCGAATTCGAAGAAGAAGCTGTCCATGCCGATGTAGATCAGCGTCGGTTCCTCGACCGGCCCGGTATCGCCGGACAGCAGTTCGGCCTGAACGGGGGTGGTGGTCAGTGCGAGCGCCGCGGCGCTGGCGGCAAGCAGGTGGCGGACAGACATGGGTGGGCTCCGGGTTGAGGCAACTGGACGAGCACAAGCATTCAACGTGCCAATAAATGCCATGCCGGGCTATGCCTTGCCGCGCCGGGCGATGCGCGGGACAGTCCGGTCGGCACGTCGGATCGGTGTAAAGGGCGTCGACAGTCCACAAAGCACAGCCATCGTGTTGCCGCTGCGCGTCTGCGCACCACGTCGTCCTGCATCCGGCTCGATTGCCACGCCCGGGCGTCGAACTTCTGCCATGGTTTTTCACTCTGCAGAACGCGTTCATTCATCGGTGCGAGTGCCATGACACGTCTTCCTGCCCTGTTCATCACCTGCGCTGTGCTGATCGGCGCCGCGGTGGCGCCCGTTGCGGCGCAGTCGGAGCGCTATGTCGAGCGTTCGCCGAGCCGTGACGGCATCGGCAAGGTGTACATGGGGCGTGAGATTTCGGCCGTGATGGGCTGGCAGGGCGCGGGCTGGCTGGAGCGCAGCGAGCGGGCGCAGGAAGAGCGCACCGATCTGCTGCTGAGGGCGCTGGCGCTGAAGCCGGGCATGGTGGTGGCGGACATCGGCGCCGGTACCGGCTACCTGTCGCGGCGCATGGCCGGGCTCGTGGCGCCCGGCGGCAAGGTACTGGCGGTGGACGTGCAGCCGCAGATGATCGAGGTGCTGGATCGGCTGGTCAGGCGCAACGGGCTGAAGAACATCGAACCGCGTCTGGGCAGCGAAACCAGCGTCAATCTGCCGCCGCAGTCGGTCGATCTGGCGGTGATGGTCGATGTGTACCACGAGCTGACTTACCCGTACGAGGTGCTGGCCAGCGTGCTGCAGGCACTCAGGCCGGGCGGCGAAGTGGTGTTCGTCGAGTACAAGGCGGAAGATCCGGCCGTACCGATCAAGCCGCTGCACAAGATGAGCGAGGCGCAGATCCGGCTCGAGGCGTCGGCCCACGCGCTGGAATGGGTGCGTACCGAAACCGGTCTGCCGTGGCAGCATGTGGTGGTGTTCCGCAAGGTGCGCTGAGTATCTCCTCGGCGCACTCTCCACAAGGCGCGTTTTCCACCCTCCCTGCATATATGTACACGCAACCCGACTTGAACCCCGCCGCACGGCGCATGCTGACGCTGTCCGCGCTGGCTGGCGCAGTGGCGGTGATGACCGGCGCCTTCGGCGCGCATGCGCTGAAGGCGAGGCTGACGCCCGATCTTCTCGTCGTGTGGCAAACCGCCGTGCAATACCATTTCTGGCATGCGCTGGCGCTGGGCCTCATCGGCGTGCTGACGCTGCATCGGCCGGACAGCCGCGCGCTGCGCACCGCCGGCTGGCTGATGATGCTCGGACTGCTGGTGTTCAGCGGCAGTCTGTACGCGCTCGCGCTGACCGGTGTGCGCGGCCTCGGCGCAGTGACGCCACTGGGCGGGCTCGCATTCATCGGCGGCTGGCTGATGCTGGCCTGGGCCGTCTGGCGACGTTGAATACGCATTCAGGATGGCGATGCAGCCGGAAACTCAATCGTTAAAGACCCCACCCTTACTGTGCCAATCTAGGCACAAGGGCGTATTCTTCGCGCCGATGACAATTTCCCGGTTCTGATGTGGTGCGGCGTACCGATCGTTTCACGCTCGGCTTTGAGCGTAGCGGTTCCAGTGGCTGGACGAACCCGGCCGTTCGGCTTCGAAAGATGGAAGGCGCAGAAGGGTGAGCGGCATCACGCTCGGTCCCGAAGCGCCGTCACGCGCCCTGCGCCTCCGGTTGATCGGTGCGTTGATCGTTTTCAACCTGCTGGTGCTCGCGCTGTCCGTTCATTCGGTGCTGCAAAGCCGCAAGCAGCACGAGCTGGAAGCGGAATCGCTGACCCAGAACGTCGCGATCGCGCTCGAACAGACGCTGTCGAACAGCATCGGCAAGATCGATTTCGCGCTGCGCGTCGTCGCGGATGAGCTCGAGCGCGATCTGGCCGACGGCCGCATCGACACACCGCGGATGAACGAGATGCTCGAGCGTCATGCCGGGCGCCTGCCCGAGCTGGACGCGTTCCGCGTGGCGGATGCCGACGGATTCGTCATTCTGTGCAGGGGCGTCAGCGATGTCGTTCGCACCAGCTGGGCAGACCGCGATTACTTCGCTCGACACCGCGAACAGGCGGACGACGCGATACAGGTGACGAAACCGATCGTCGGCCGCGTGGCGCAAAAGTACATCGTGGCGTTCACGCTGCGCTACAACCATCCCGACGGCCGCTTTGCCGGAGTGATTGCGGCGCCCATCGCAGTGGACCACTTTGCCCAGGTGCTCGGTCGCTATGACCTTGGTCAGTATGGCTCGCTGATATTGCGCGATGCCGAGCTCGGCCTCATCGCCCGTCAGCCGCCGATTCCGGACAAGCCGGCGGGCGCGATAGGGAATCGGGGTGTATCGCCCGAAATGATGAAGCTTTATAGCGACGGCGCGCGCGTCACGACCTACTACACACCGGTCGGCGCGGACGGTTACGAACGCATCGTGACCTTGCGGCGCATGGAAAGCGTACCGATGGTGGTTGTCGCCGCCACGGCGAGCGACGATTACCTGGCGTCCTGGGACAACGAAGTATGGGTCGTCTTCGGCATGGTGTTCGGTTTTGCGCTTCTGTCGGCGCTGCTTGGCGGCGGGCTGCTGCGCAAGATCGACGAGGCGGAATGCAGCGGCCGGGCGCTCGCCGAGCGCAAGGCGCAACTGCAGACCTTGATTGAAGTGGTGCCCGATTCGATCCGCTTCAAGGACGCCGAAGGCCGCTGGCTGATGGCCAACAGCGTATGCCAGCAGAATTTCGGGCTCGGGGGCGATGACTGGCAGGGGCGCACCGATGCGGAACTGCTTGCCCGACACCCGGAACTGGCCGATCGGCTGGCGGTGGTGCGTGCGTACGAGGATGCCGCGTGGACGGCGGGTGGGCCGTCGCGCACCGAAGAACACGGCGTTGATGCCGATGGTCAGCCGACCTGGCGCGAGGTGATCCGTGTGCCGCTGTTCGACGATGCGCAGCAGCGGCGTGCCATGGTCGAAGTGGGGCGTGACATCAGCGAGCGCAAGCGCAGCGAAATCGAGCTGGAACAGCATCGCCGAAACCTGGAAGACCTGGTCGCGCAACGCACCGCCGAACTGCTCGACACCGAAGCGCGTGCCACACACATCGTGCAGTCGAGCGCCGCCGGCCTGTTCGGCGTCGATACACACGGCACCATCACCTTCGTCAACCCGGCAGCCTGCAGCATGCTGGGCTACCCGGCCGAAAAGATGATCGGCACCTCGGGTCACACCTTGTTCCACCACAGCCGACCCGACGGATCGCCTTACCCGCTGGCGGACTGCCCGAGCCACGGCGCGCTGGTGTCAGGCAGCAAACTGCGTGTCGACGACGAGGTGTACTGGCACGCCGATGGCTATGCCATTCCGGTCATGTATGAGGTGCACCCCATCGTGCAGCGCGGCGACATCACCGGCGCCGTCATCAGTTTCGTCGACATGAGCGCGCAGTATGCGGCCGCGCGCGCCAGCGAGCGCGCGCTGGCGGCCGCCGAGCAACTGGCGCGCACGCGCAGCGAATTCCTCGCCAACATGAGCCATGAAATCCGCACGCCGCTCAACGGTGTGCTCGGCTTTGCCGAAATCGGCCTGCGCAACCACCGCAACAGCGACAAGGCACGCGAGGCATTCGAAAGGATTCAGACCTCGGGCATCCGGTTGCTCGGCGTCATCGAGGATGTGCTCGACTTTTCGAAGATCGAGGCCGGCAAGATGGTGATGGAACAGACGTCGGTCGACCTGCGTGAGGTCATCGAACACGCGGTGGATCTGGTGAAGGTCCTCGCGCAGGCCAGGGGGCTCGAGTTGCGGGTCGAATCAGCGGCCGACCTGCCCGGCACCTGCCTAGGCGACCCGATGCGCATCGGGCAGGTGCTGTTCAATCTGCTGTCGAATGCGGTCAAGTACACTGAGCGCGGCTGCGTCACGCTGTCGACGTCGCTGCACGACGGGCAGCTCACATTCGTGGTGACCGATACCGGCATCGGCATGAGCGCGGCTCAGCTCGAGCAGCTGTTCAATCCGTTCCAGCAGGGCGATGGCTCGGCCACCCGGCGTTTCGGCGGCAGCGGTCTGGGGCTGGCGATCTGCCAGCGCATGGCCGAGCTGATGCGCGGCCACATCGAAGTGCGCAGCGCGCTCGCCGTCGGCACCACGGTCGAGTTCAGGCTGCCTTACGTCCCGCTCATCCGGGCGTCGACGGGTCAGGCGGAGTGAGGCCGCACAGAGAGCGCAGTCACGCTCAGTGAGGCGGTCGTGCGGTGGCTACCTTGTG